>NZ_JBVHDR010000001.1:0-80860 GCF_055563295.1 Streptomyces sp. NPDC002868
TCGGTCCCAAGGGTTGGGCTGTTCGCCCATTAAAGCGGTACGCGAGCTGGGTTTAGAACGTCGTGAGACAGTTCGGTCCCTATCCGCTGTGCGCGTAGGAGTCTTGAGAAGGGCTGTCCCTAGTACGAGAGGACCGGGACGGACGAACCTCTGGTGTGCCAGTTGTCCTGCCAAGGGCATGGCTGGTTGGCTACGTTCGGAAAGGATAACCGCTGAAAGCATCTAAGCGGGAAGCCTGCTTCGAGATGAGGACTCCCACCTCCTTGAGAGGGTAAGGCTCCCAGTAGACGACTGGGTTGATAGGCCAGATGTGGAAGCCGGGCAACCGGTGGAGCTGACTGGTACTAATAGGCCGAGGGCTTGTCCTCAGTTGCTCGCGTCCACTGTGTCAGTTCTGAAGTAACGAACTGTCGAGCCCCATGGCCGGGGTTCCGGATCGATATCTTCATAGAGTTTCGGTGGTCATTGCGTCAGGGAAACGCCCGGTTACATTCCGAACCCGGAAGCTAAGCCTTTCAGCGCCGATGGTACTGCAGGGGGGACCCTGTGGGAGAGTAGGACGCCGCCGAACAATTTTTAGCCTCAGTCCCCGGACCCTGTCCGGGGACTGAGGCATTTTTGCGTTCAGGAAGATTTCCTGGGATGCGCCTTGAAGAACTCCCATATGAGGTCCGTGGCATTGACGCCGGTTACCGGATCGCCCATTCCTGGGTCCTTGCTGCCGGGCCAGTTGTGGCCCATGTCCGGGAGGCGGTACGTCAGGAACTCCGACTGGTCCCGGCACTTCGCGGGCGTGCGGGTGTCCTTGACCTTCACTGCTGGGCCGGCCTTGCAGGCAAGGCGTTCGTGCCACGTGCCGATGCCGATCTCCATGATGTTGATGCCTGTTGCGTAGACGCGGTCCGGATCGGCCTGCCAGGTGGTGAGGAGGCGCTTCGTCATGGTGGAGATGAAGCCGACGTCGTCCTCGGCGCCGCAGCGTCAGTGCGTTGTAGGCCTGATTGAGGCCGTCGGGGTAGGCGACGAGGAAGCCTTCCTTGTCGGCCTTGGCATTGAGGCCGGTCAGCTTGGCGGCATAGGCGCCGTCGCTCGGGTACGGATGCATGGCGATGACCAAGGGCAGCTTTTTGGCCGGGGTGTACGTAGGCGGGGCGTGGACCGCGTACACACGCTTCTTGCCTTTCCAGGTGATTGTCACGCGCTGGTCGCCGGGGCGCGGGGACTCCTTGGCCGCAGGGGGCGCTTTGGGCTTCGTCTTCGTGCCATCGTCATCGCCGTCCGAGCCGCAGCCGGCCAACAGGAGGGCCACGGCGACGGCGACGGCAACCTTGGGCGTTCTCGGGCCTGTAAGCATTGGCGCATGGTGGCAGGACGGGATCGGGCGGTCCAGAGGAATGGCTGGTTCGAAGCAGCTGTGCGTTCGGGGTATGATCTGTCCCGTTGCCGCAGCGCGGCAGGCCCCAATAGCTCAGTCGGTAGAGCGTCTCCATGGTAAGGAGAAGGTCTACGGTTCGATTCCGTATTGGGGCTCAGTAGCGAAGAAGGCCCACGCCAACTGGCGGGGGCCTTCTTCGTGTTCAGGGCTTGCGGGGCTCCGGGACGCGCATCGCGAGGATCGCCATGTCGTCGGAGGCCGGTTCGGCGGCGAAGCGTTCGACCGCGCGCAGGACGCGGGAGGCGACCGCGCCGGCCGTGAGGCCCGTGCACGTGGTGAGAACGTCGACGAGTCCGTCGTCGCCCAGCATGCGTGTCCCCTCGCGGCGTTCGGTCACGCCGTCCGTGACGCAGAGCAGAACGTCGCCCGGGTCGAGGGTCACCATCTGCTCGTACAGCTCCAGGTCGTCCATGACGCCGAGAAGCGGCTGCGGTTCGGCCGCGGGTTCCACGCTGCCGTCCTGGCGCAGGCGGAGTGGGAGGGGGTGGCCGGCGCAGACGACCTTGAGGACCGCGCTGCCATCGTCCTGTGGCCACAACTCGCCATAAAGGAGCGTCAGAAAGCGGCTGCGGGCCCCTTCGTCAAGGATCGCGGCGTTCAGGCGCTCCAGGACGGCGGGGCCGCCGAAGCCCTCGCGGGCGAGCAGGCGCAGGGCGTGGCGGGCCAGGCCGGTGACCGCCGCGGCTTCCGGGCCCGTACCGCAGACGTCGCCGATGGCGAAGCCGTACGCGCCGTCGCGGATCGGGAAGAGGTCGTAGAAGTCGCCGCCGACTTCATTGCCTTCGCCGGCCGCGCGGTAGATGACCTCGACCTCTACGCCCGGGATCTGAGGGAGTTCCGGCGGCAGCAGGCTGCGTTGGAGGGACTGGCTGATGGCCATGCGTTCGGAGTACAGACGGGCGTTGTCGAGAGCGAGGGCCGCCCGGCGGGAGAGGTCCTCGGCGAGTTCCAGAATCTCCTGGCGGAAGTGGTCGTCGGACGGCTTGCCGAGAGTCAGCATGCCGATGACGCGGTTGCGGGCGACGAGGGGCAGGACGACCGTTTCGCCGCCGACCGCGGCGGCCGTGGCGAGGGTGGTGCCGATACCGGAGGAGACCGGTGGTGTGGAGCCGAGACCGAGTTCGCGCTTGGAGGTGCGCAGTGCGGCCGCCTGGCCGGCCTCGGCGGGGGCGGTCCAGACGCGGGCGCCGGGGGTGGGCACCGGGTCGGGCGGGTCGATCTTGGAGAGGAGGGCCTTGAGGCCGTCGATCCGCTCCTCGTCCTCGTGGAGTACGTAGCTGAGGTACGGCTCGGATGCCTGGTCGGCGATGGTGTAGACGGCGCACCAGGTGGCGAGGGTAGGGACCGTCATCTGGGCCATCAGCGCCAGGGTTTGGTCCCGGTCGAGGGTTCCGGCGAGCAGGTCGGAGGCCTCGACGAGGAAGGAGAGTGAGCCGCGGCGCAGTCGTTCCAGTTCGCCCAGGCGGGCCGATTCGACGGCCAGGGCGATGCGGTCGGCGGCGAACTGAAGGCGCAGGGCCTCCTCGTTGGAGTAGCGGCCCGAGGATTCGGCTGCGACTCCGAGGGAGCCGGTGAGGCGGCCCTCGACCTTGAGCGGGACGGTGACGACGGAGCGCATGCCGGTGGAGTTGAGGAGCGGGACGGCACCCGGGACGGCTGTGAGGTCCTCGTGGACGGCGGGCATTCGGGCGGAGCCGTAGCGGCCGGTGCCGGCCTCGACCGGGACGCGGGCGAAGCGCTGACGGGCCGACGGAAGGCCGGTGGTGGCCCGTACTTCGAGTTCCGTCTCGTCGTCGGTGGCCAGCAGCAGGAAGGCCGCGTCGCCGTCGAGCATGTCGCGGGCGCGCTCGACGGTGCGCTGGAGAAGGCCGTCGAGGTCTTCGGGCGCCGGGGAGCCGATGAAGACCTCGAAGGGGTCGGTGGCGTGGCTCTCTGCGCCCGAATCGGTCACGGGGGCGCGCTGCGGGGTCTGCAGCACGGCGCGTTCGTCGTCGCGTACGAGAAGGCAGACGGTGGACGGCTCGCCACGGGTGTCGCGGACCCGGAGGTGCGATGCGTAGACGGGGACGACGCGGCCGTCGGTGCCCCGGATGCCGTAACTGCCCTCCCAGCGGGAGAGTTGGAGCGCCTCTGCGATGCCGGTGCCGATGCCGGGAGTTTGCGGCCAGGCGGCGAAGTCCGTCAGGGGTTTGCCCATGACCTGTTCGGCGGCGTATCCGAAGAGGTGTTCCGCGTCTTCGTTCCAGACGGCGATCGAACCGCTGCGGTCGATCTGGGTGACCGCGACGCGTACGCGTTCGTCGGCGACCGGTAGGAGCGGGATCGGCAGAACCGGGCCGGCGGAGCGGGTGCCCACCGGGCGCTGGGGGAGGTCGAGTTGGAACCACACCTGTTTGAAGGTGGGGGAGTACTCGACGCCCCAGCGGGAGGCGAGGGCGGCGCACAGGAGTAGTCCGCGCCCGTTCTCGCGGTCGAGGCTGCCGAGCGACCGGCCGGTGCCCTGTATCGGGATCTCGCGCTCGGGATAGCGGTCGGCGACTTCGACCCGTACACCTTCGTCCGTACGCAGACAGAGCACATCGGCGGCGGTGCCCGCGTGCACGACGGCGTTGGTGACGAGCTCGCTGGTCAGGACGACCGCGTCGTCCACTACGTCGGAGTACCCCCACCCCTGGAGGGTGTCGCGGACGAAGGCCCGGGCGGTCGCGACGGACCGCCCGACAGGGTCGAAGCTGGCAGCCGCCCGCGCGGTGATCACAGAACTCCTCGTACGCGTCTCGACGCCCGGCTCTGCCATGATGCGGCCTGCCCCTCCCGGTGCCCATTGGTAGTACTTGCGCCACGCCGCCCCCGCCGGACGGACCGGGGCGGTTGGACAGCCGGATGCCAGGTTACTTACCTTCGCTGTCCGAGCGGATGCCGGTCGCCGCTGTTTCCGCCCTCCGGGGGCGGGGACGCTATGCGAAGCTGCCGAACTGTTATGGCCTGGTTCGGCCATGGTGAAACACTGGGCAGGCTGTCCTTGGACAGCCTGGGCAGTACGGTCAACCCCTGCGGGAGGGACACGGTGGAGTCTGGCATGGCGGCGCGTGGCAAGAACACGCGCGCAAAAGGCGGACGGTCCCGGAGCAATGGGACAACCGAAGTGGATACGGCAGCTCTGAACAGGCTGCTTGCGGCCCTGGTGTCGATGCGGGACGGCAATTTCCGTCGGCGTCTGACCGTGTCGGGCGACGACGTGATGGCGGAGATCGCGGCCGTCTTCAACGAGGTTGCGGACCGTAATCTCCACCTCACGGGTGAGCTCGCACGCGTACGCAGGATGGTCGGGCGCGAGGGGAAGCTGACCGAGCGGCTGGAGACAGGGGCCTGCGAGGGCTCCTGGGCGGCCGCCATCGACGCTTCGAACGCTCTGGTGGACGATCTGGCGCGGCCGGTGTCCGAGGTGGGACGGGTGCTCTCGGCGGTCGCCGAGGGCGACCTGGAGCAGCGGATGGAGCTGCGCTCTCACTCCGTGGAGGGCGCGGACGCGGCGGTACGGCCGCTGCGCGGCGAATTCCTGAAGGTTGCGCGTACGGTCAACAGCCTGGTCGACCAGCTGTCGGCGTTCACCGACGAAGTGACCCGGGTGGCGCTGGAGGTCGGCACCGAGGGCAAACTCGGCGGCCAGGCACAGGTGCGCGGTATGTCCGGTTCGTGGAAGGATCTCACGGATTCGGTCAACACCATGGCGTACCGGCTGACCGCTCAGGTGCGTGACATTGCTCTCGTCACCACGGCGGTCGCCAAGGGTGATCTGTCACGCAAGGTCACCGTCCATGTGGCCGGCGAGATGCTTCAGCTGAAGAACACCGTCAACACGATGGTGGACCAGCTGTCCTCTTTCTCTTCCGAGGTGACCCGGGTCGCCCGGGAGGTCGGCACGGAGGGCGAGCTGGGCGGGCAGGCGGCGGTGCCCGGTGTGGCCGGTGTGTGGAAAGACCTCACCGATTCGGTGAACACCATGGCCGGCAATCTGACCTCGCAGGTGCGCGGTATCGCCGAGGTGACGACGGCGGTCGCCAACGGTGATCTGTCGCAGAAGGTCACGGTGAGCGCACGCGGTGAGGTGGCCCAACTCGCCGAAACCATCAACCAGATGACCGAGACGCTGCGTACGTTCGCGGACGAGGTCACCCGTGTGGCGAGCGAGGTCGGGGCCGAGGGTCTGCTCGGCGGCCAGGCGCAGGTGCCGGGAGCCGCCGGGACCTGGAAGGACCTCACCGACTCGGTGAACACCGTCTTCCGCAACCTGACCACCCAGGTGCGGGACATTGCGCAGGTGACGACGGCGGTAGCGAACGGTGATCTGTCGCAGAAGGTCACGGTCGATGTCGCGGGCGAGATGCTGGAGCTGAAGAACACCGTCAACACGATGGTGGACCAGCTGCAGTCGTTCGGTTCCGAGGTGACGCGGGTGGCCCGCGAGGTCGGCGTCGAGGGCCGTCTCGGCGGGCAGGCGGAGGTGCCGGGCGCGGCCGGGACCTGGAAGGACCTCACGGACTCGGTGAACACCGCGTTCCGTAACCTCACCGGCCAGGTGCGGGACATTGCGCAGGTGACGACGGCGGTCGCCAATGGCGATCTGTCGCAGAAGGTCACGGTTGATGTCGCGGGCGAGATGCTGGAGCTGAAGAACACCGTCAACACGATGGTGGCGCAGCTCTCCTCGTTCGCCGATCAGGTCACGCGGATGGCGCGGGACGTGGGCACGGAGGGCCGCCTGGGCGGCCAGGCGCGTGTCGACGGCGTCAGCGGTACGTGGAAGGAACTGACCGACTCCGTCAACTTCATGGCGGGGAACCTGACTTCGCAGGTGCGGCAGATCGCGCAGGTGACGACCGCGGTGGCCCGTGGTGACCTGTCGCAGAAGATCGACGTGGATGCGCGCGGCGAGATCCTGGAGCTGAAGAACACCATCAACACGATGGTCGACCAGCTTTCTGCCTTCGCCGAGCAGGTGACGCGGGTCGCGCGTGAGGTGGGTACGGACGGCCGGCTTGGCGGGCAGGCGCAGGTGCCCGGTGTCGCCGGTGTGTGGCGCGATCTGACCGACTCCGTGAACGGCATGGCGGAGAACCTCACCGGCCAGGTCCGTAACATCGCGCAGGTCGCCACCGCGGTGGCCCGTGGTGACCTGTCGCAGAAGATCGACGTGGATGCGCGCGGCGAGATCCTGGAGCTGAAGAACACCCTCAACACGATGGTGGATCAGCTCTCGAACTTCGCCGAGCAGGTGACCAGGGTGGCGCGCGAGGTGGGCACCGAGGGCATCCTGGGCGGCCAGGCCGAGGTGCAGGGAGTCTCCGGCACCTGGAAGGACCTCACACAGTCCGTCAACTTCATGGCCAACAACCTGACGTCGCAGGTGCGCAATATCGCCGAGGTGACGACGGCGGTCGCCAAGGGCGACCTGTCGAAGAAGATCACCGTTGACGCCAAGGGCGAGATCCTCGAACTGGTGACGACGGTCAACACGATGGTCGACCAGCTGCTGGACTTCGCCGACGAGGTGACCAGGGTCGCCCGTGAGGTGGGTACGGAAGGTGTACTGGGCGGTCAGGCGCGGGTGCGTGGCGTCACCGGTATCTGGAAGGACCTCAGCGACAACGTCAACCTGATGGCCAACAACCTCACCAATCAGGTGCGTAACATCGCGCGGGTTTCCGCGGCGGTCGCCAACGGCGATCTGACGAAGAAGGTCACGGTCGAGGCGCGCGGCGAGGTCGCGGAGCTGGCCGAGACCGTCAACACGATGGTGACGACGCTGTCGTCGTTCGCCGACGAGGTGACCCGGGTGGCCCGCGAGGTGGGCACGGAGGGCGAGCTGGGCGGCCAGGCGCATGTGCCGGGCGTATCTGGTACGTGGAAGGACCTCACCGAGTCCGTGAACTCGATGGCGTCCAATCTGACCGGCCAGGTGCGGCAGATCGCCACGGTCACCACCGCCATCGCCAAGGGCGATCTCACCAGGAAGATCGACATCGATGCGCGCGGCGAGATCCTGGAGCTGAAGACCACCATCAACACGATGGTGGACCAGCTGTCGTCGTTCGCCGAGGAGGTCACCCGGGTGGCCCGCGAGGTGGGCACGGACGGGCAGCTGGGCGGTCAGGCCCGGGTGCGGGACGTTGACGGAACCTGGCGCGACCTCACCGAGTCGGTGAACGAGATGGCCGGGAACCTCACCCGTCAGGTGCGCGCGATCGCGGCCGTCGCGACCGCGGTGACCCGCGGCGATCTGAACCTCAAGATCGATGTGGACGCTGCCGGCGAGATCCAGGTGCTGCAGGACAACATCAACACGATGATCGCGAACCTTCGCGACACCACCCTCGCCAACGAGGAGCAGGACTGGCTCAAGGGCAACCTGGCCCGTATCTCCGGTCTGATGCAGGGCCGGCGCGACCTCCATGACGTGGCCTCGCTGATCATGAGCGAGCTCACTCCGGTCGTCTCCGCGCAGCACGGCGCGTTCTTCCTGGCGATGCCGACGGGCGGCGGCTCGGACGTCTCGCCGGGCGGGGAGATGTCGTACGAGCTGTGCATGCGCGGCAGTTACGGCTACTCCGCCGGCCTGATGCCGACATCCTTCCGGCCGGGCGAGACACTGATCGGCACCGCGGCCGAGGAGAAGCGGACCATCCAGGTCAATGTGCCGCCGGGCTATCTCCGGATTTCCTCAGGTCTCGGCGAGGCATCGCCCGCGTATGTGATCGTGCTGCCGGTGCTCTTCGAAGGGAAGGTCCTCGGTGTGATCGAGCTGGCGTCTTTCCAGCCGTTCACGCAGATCCAGCGGGACTTCCTCAACCAGATCGCCGAAATGATCGCGACGAGCGTCAACACCATCAGCGTCAACACGAAGACCGAGGTACTGCTCAAGCAGTCGCAGGAGCTGACGGAGCAGCTGCGTGAGCGCTCGGCCGAGCTGGAGAACCGGCAGAAGGCGCTGCAGGCATCCAACGCCGAACTGGAGGAGAAGGCCGAGCTGCTGGCGCAGCAGAACCGCGACATCGAGGTGAAGAACACCGAGATCGAAGAGGCGAGGCAGGTGCTCGAGGAGCGTGCCGAGCAGCTCGCGGTCTCGATGCGCTACAAGTCGGAGTTCCTGGCGAACATGTCGCACGAGCTGCGTACGCCGCTCAACTCCCTGCTGATCCTTGCCAAGTTGCTCGCGGACAACGCGGAGGGGAACCTCTCGCCGAAGCAGGTGGAGTTCGCCGAAACGATCCACGGGGCCGGCTCCGACCTGCTCCAGCTGATCAACGACATCCTCGACCTGTCGAAGGTCGAGGCGGGCAAGATGGACGTCAGCCCGACCCGTATCGCGTTGGTTCAGCTCGTCGACTATGTGGAGGCGACCTTCCGGCCGCTGACCGCGGAGAAGGGGCTCGACTTCTCCGTACGGGTGTCGCCGGAGCTGCCCGCGACGCTGCACACCGACGAGCAGCGGCTGCTGCAGGTGCTGCGCAACCTTCTGTCCAACGCGGTGAAGTTCACCGACAGCGGCGCGGTGGAGCTGGTGATCCGGCCCGCGAGCGCCGATGTGCCCCAGTCGATCCGCGAGCAGCTGCTGGAGGCGGGGTCGCTGCGGGACGCGGACGGAGATCTGATCGCCTTCTCGGTCACGGACACCGGGATCGGGATCGCGGCCGGCAAGATGCGCGTCATCTTCGAGGCGTTCAAGCAGGCCGATGGCACGACCAGCCGGAAGTACGGCGGTACGGGCCTCGGACTGTCCATCAGCCGCGAGATCGCCCGGCTGCTGGGCGGCGAGATCCATGCGGCGAGCGAACCGGGCCGCGGCTCGACGTTCACCCTCTACTTGCCCCTTCACCCCAGCGAACTGCCGCCGCAGGGTTACCCGCAGCTCACCCCCGGCGCCTCCGGCCAGCAGGCCGACACCGCCGAGGACGCATCGGAGAACGGGCTTCCGCAGGCGCGGCACGATGCGCCCGCGCCCGTGGACGCCCACGCCGGCCCGGCCGCGCTGTTCCGGCGGCGGCGCAAGGCGCTGGGCTCGATGGACCAGCGGCGCGCGCTGCCCGGCCAGGCGGGCGGTGCGTCGGTGGGCGCGGAGCAGTGGGCCGGGGCGAACGCCGGCCAGGAGGCGCCGCTGGAGGAGCGGCGCACCTTCGCCTTCGACGGCGAGAAGGTGCTGATCGTTGACGACGACATCCGCAATGTCTTCGCGCTCACCAGTGTGCTGGAGCAGCATGGGCTCTCGGTGCTGTACGCGGAGAACGGCCGTGAGGGCATCGAAGTCCTGGAGCAGCACGACGATGTGACGGTCGTGCTGATGGACATCATGATGCCGGAAATGGACGGGTACGCGACGACGACCGCGATCCGCAGGATGCCGCAGTTCGCCGGTCTGCCGATCATCGCGCTGACCGCCAAGGCGATGAAGGGCGACCGGGAGAAGGCCATTGAGTCGGGCGCTTCCGACTATGTCACCAAGCCGGTGGATCCCGACCATTTGCTCTCGGTGATGGAGCAATGGATGCGCGGGGAGTGAGCGACGCCTGCCCGGTTCTGTGCGAGTTGCTGACTGACTGTGGCCGAAGGCGTGTGAGACGGCGGTATTCGGGGAACCTTCTGGTCTCCCGCTACGTTTCTGCTACGTGCACAGTGACATCGCGGTGACAGGGTGTGGCGACAGGCGGGGTGCGGCTACCATGACCGGCACAAGGGCGGGCGACGTAAGGGAGTCGTCCCCTGGGGCGGCGCCCGGTGCACATCCGGGGCGAGGAGGGCGGGCCATGGTGCAGAAGGCCAAGATCCTCCTGGTCGATGACCGGCCGGAGAATCTGCTGGCGCTGGAGGCCATCCTCTCTGCGCTCGATCAGACACTGGTGCGGGCATCGTCCGGGGAGGAGGCGCTCAAAGCGCTGCTGACGGACGACTTCGCGGTCATTCTGCTGGATGTCCAGATGCCCGGTATGGATGGATTCGAGACGGCCGCACATATCAAGCGGCGGGAACGGACCCGGGACATCCCGATCATCTTCCTCACCGCGATCAACCACGGCCCGCACCACACCTTCCGGGGTTACGCCGCGGGCGCGGTCGACTACATCTCCAAGCCGTTCGACCCCTGGGTGCTGCGCGCCAAGGTCTCGGTCTTCGTCGAGCTGTACATGAAGAACTGCCAACTGCGTGAGCAGGCCGCGCTCCTGCGGCTCCAGCTGGAGGGCGGCGGCGGGCACGCGAGCGCGGGCGACAGCAAGGAGCCCGCGGGGCTGCTCGCCGAGCTTTCCGCGCGGCTCGCGGCAGTTGAGGAGCAGGCGGAAGCGCTGTCCAAACAGCTCGATGACGACGCGGCGGACGCCGCCGCGGTCGCCACCGCGGCCCATCTCGAGCGCAAACTCACCGGTTTGCGCCGGGCGCTCGACGCGCTGGAACCGGGTACCGGCGGCGGTACGCCGTCGCTGCCTTCGCAGAACTGAACGGCCGCCCGGGGCTTGAGGGAGCGTCAGCTTCCCGCCCCCAGGGCGTCAGCTTCCCGCCCCACCGGCACGACACGAACGAGTGAAGCAGTGGGCACACGTGTCCGCTGCCGTCGACACCGGTAACCTCACCACCATGGCCTCACGCACGTCCGGCAAGGGTTCCCAGGGCGCGGCGGGCACCGCGAAGCCGCGCGTCGGCCGTACGACCGGCGCCGCGAAGAAGGCGGCGCCCGCCAAGAAAGCTGCCGCCAAGAAGACAGCACCCGCGAAAAAAGCGCCCGCCAAGAAGGCGGCGCCCAAGCCCGCACCGTCCCCCACAGGGGGCGTGTACCGCCTCGCGCGCGCCCTCTGGCTCGGTCTGGCGCACACTGTGGGCGCTCTGTTCCGTGGCATAGGACGGGGAGCGAAGGGGCTCGACCCGGCGCACCGCAAGGATGGCCTTGCGCTGCTGCTCCTCGGTGTGGCGCTGGTCGTCGCCGCCGGCACCTGGTCCAATCTGCGCGGCCCGGTCGGCGATCTCGTCGAGATGCTGGTGACCGGCGCGTTCGGCCGGCTCGATCTGCTCGCGCCGCTACTGCTGGGCGTGATCGCCGTACGCCTGATCCTTTATCCCGAGAAGCCAGAGGCCAACGGCCGGATCGTGATCGGTCTGTCCGCGCTCGTCGTCGGCGTGCTCGGGCAGGTCCACATCGCCTGCGGTTCTCCCGGCCGCGGGGAGGGCACCGAGGCGATGCAGGACGCTGGCGGGCTGATCGGCTGGGCCGCGTCCAAGCCGCTGATCTTCACCATGGGTGAGGTCCTCGCCGTACCGCTGCTCGTGCTGCTCACGCTCTTCGGCCTGCTCGTGGTCACCGCGACGCCCGTCAACGCCATTCCGCAGCGGCTGCGGCTGCTCGGCTCCAAGCTGGGCATCGTTGAGCCGCCGTACGAGCCGGGGGCGGACAGCGAGGACGACGAGCGGTACGAGGACCAGTGGCGCGAGGCCGTGCCCGGGCGGGCGCGCCGCTCGTCCGCGCGCCGGGGCGAAGCGCCCGCGGACTTCGACCCGGACCCTGCCGAGGAGGCAGCGCTCTCCAAGCGCAGGCGGCCGCGCAGGGCCTCCGTGCAGCCCGCCATGGATCGTCCGATGGACGCGGTGGATGTGGCAGCGGCGGCCGCCGCGGCGCTCGACGGAGCCGTACTGAACGGCATGCCGCCGTCGCCGCTCGTCGCCGACCTCACCCGGGACGTCACCGCCGACCGGCAGCGGGCCGCCAGCCCTGTGCCGAGCGCGCGAGAGCCCGAGGAGCCCGGGCCGAAGGAGAGCGGATCGAAGGCGTCCGTACCGGATCTGACGAAGTCCGCGCCGGTACCCGATGAGTCCCAGCCTCTGCCGCCGCGCGCCGAGCAGCTCCAGCTCTCCGGCGACATCACCTACGCCCTGCCCTCCCTGGACCTGCTGGAGCGCGGCGGCCCCGGCAAGACGCGCAGCGCCGCCAATGACGCGGTCGTCGCCTCGCTCAGCAATGTCTTCATGGAGTTCAAGGTCGACGCGGCTGTCACCGGCTTCACCCGCGGCCCGACGGTCACCCGGTACGAGGTGGAACTGGGCCCGGCCGTGAAGGTCGAGCGGATCACCGCTCTCACCAAGAACATCGCGTACGCCGTCGCCAGCCCCGACGTACGGATCATCTCCCCGATCCCCGGCAAGTCCGCGGTCGGCATCGAGATCCCGAACTCCGACCGCGAGATGGTCAACCTGGGCGATGTACTGCGCCTCGCGGACGCCGCGGGCGACGAGCACCCGATGCTGGTCGCGCTCGGCAAGGACGTCGAGGGCGGCTATGTGATGGCCAACCTGGCGAAGATGCCGCACGTCCTGGTCGCGGGCGCGACCGGCTCAGGCAAATCCTCCTGTATCAACTGCCTGATCACCTCCGTGATGGTGCGGGCGACGCCGGAGGACGTACGGATGGTGCTCGTCGACCCCAAGCGGGTCGAGCTCACCGCGTACGAGGGCATTCCGCACCTGATCACCCCGATCATCACCAACCCCAAGCGGGCCGCCGAGGCGCTGCAGTGGGTCGTGCGGGAGATGGATCTGCGCTACGACGACCTCGCGGCGTATGGCTACCGGCACATCGACGACTTCAACCAGGCCATCAGGAACGGCAAGGTCAAGCCGCCGGAGGGGAGCGAGCGCGAGCTCACCCCGTACCCGTATCTGCTGGTCATCGTGGACGAGCTCGCCGACCTGATGATGGTGGCGCCGCGCGACGTCGAGGACGCCATCGTCCGGATCACCCAGCTGGCGCGCGCCGCCGGCATCCATCTGGTACTGGCGACCCAGCGGCCATCGGTCGACGTCGTCACCGGTCTGATCAAGGCGAATGTGCCCTCGCGGCTCGCCTTCGCGACCTCCTCGCTCGCCGACAGCCGGGTCATCCTCGACCAGCCGGGCGCGGAGAAGCTGATCGGCAAGGGCGACGGCTTGTTCCTCCCGATGGGTGCGAACAAGCCGACCCGTATGCAGGGCGCCTTCGTCACCGAGGACGAGGTCGCGGTAGTCGTCCAGCACTGCAAGGATCAGATGGCCCCGGTCTTCCGGGAGGACGTCGTGGTCGGCACGAAGCAGAAGAAGGAGATCGACGAGGACATCGGCGACGACCTCGATCTGCTCTGTCAGGCCGCTGAGCTGGTGGTATCCACCCAGTTCGGGTCGACGTCGATGCTCCAGCGCAAGCTGCGCGTGGGCTTCGCGAAGGCGGGTCGGCTGATGGATCTGATGGAGTCACGGAACATCGTCGGGCCGAGTGAGGGCTCCAAGGCACGCGATGTCCTGGTGAAACCGGATGAACTCGATGGAGTGCTTGCCGTGATCCGCGGGGAGTCTCACTCGTAAGGGTTTGGAGAGCAACCGTTTCCCTCAGCCGTACGTCAAGTTGGAGGGAGGGACAGTCAGATGTCCCACCATCAGGATGACCGGCCATTCTGTTGGCGTACAAAGTCCCTCGCCCGGTTGCCCCACCCTTTCGTTCCACCCATAGACTGAACCTCCAGCAGGTGGCTACACGCTCGAAAGGCGCCCCCGTGTCCATCGGCAACTCCCCCGAAGACGACCGGCCTTCAATCGACGACGACCAGCCTTCGCTTGAAGACGACCGGTCTTCGAACGAAGACGACCGGCCTTCGATCGGTCATGCGCTCCAGCAAGCCCGCATCGCCGCAGGTCTGACCGTTGACGAAGTCAGTTCCTCCACCCGGGTGCGCATCCCGATCGTGCAAGCGATCGAGCAGGACGACTTCTCCCGCTGTGGCGGCGATGTCTACGCGCGCGGTCATATCCGCACGGTCGCGCGTGCCGTCGGCCTCGATCCCGATCCGCTCGTCGCGCAGTACGACGCGGACCACGGCGGACGTCCTTCGCCCACCCCTGCCGCGCCGCTCTTCGAGGCCGAGCGCATCCGTCCTGATGCGCGCCGCCCCAACTGGACGGCCGCCATGGTCGCCGCGATCGTCGCCGTGATCGGCTTCGTCGGCTTCACGCTCTTCAGCGGCGAGGACGGCGGCAAGGGCAGCAGTGTGGCCGAGGGGTCGGCGTCCGAGCAGAAGCCGAGCCCGGCTGATCCGTCCACGAGTAAGCCCGCCCCACCGAAGCCCGACCCGTCGGACAGCGCCATCGCGGCGGTGCCGAAGGACAAGGTGACGGTGAAGCTCTCCGCTCTGGACGACAAGAGCTGGATCTCGGCCAAGTCGCACAACGGCAAGCTGCTCTTCGACGGGCTGCTGCTCAAGGGCGAGTCCAAGACCTTCCAGGACGACGAGCGGGTCGATCTGATCCTCGGAAACGCCGGGGCGATCGAGCTGTTCGTGAACGGCAAGAAGGTCGAGGACCGGTTCGAGGCGGGCCAGGTCGAGCGGCTGTCGTACACGAAGGGCGACCCCGAGGTCGGCTAGCCCGGATGGGCCGTGTGGCCCCGGGAACCCTCGGGGCCGGGGCGTGGGTCAGGACAAAGTAGTCTTGAGCCCATGCCCGAACGCCGTACCGTCGCCCTTGTCACTCTTGGCTGCGCCCGTAACGAGGTGGACTCGGAGGAGCTCGCAGGCCGCTTGGCAGCGGACGGCTGGGAGCTCGTCGAGGAAGCCGCCGACGCGGATGTCGCAGTCGTCAACACCTGCGGGTTCGTCGAGGCCGCCAAGAAGGACTCCGTCGACGCCCTGCTCGAAGCCAACGATCTCAAGGACCACGGCAAGACCCAGGCTGTGGTCGCGGTCGGCTGCATGGCCGAGCGGTACGGCAAGGAGCTGGCCGAAGCGCTGCCCGAGGCGGACGGCGTGCTCGGCTTCGACGACTACGCCGACATCTCCGACCGCCTCCAGACCATCCTGAACGGCGGCGTCCACGCCTCGCACACTCCGCGCGACCGCCGCAAGCTGCTGCCGCTGAGCCCGGTCGAACGGCAGGAGGCGTCCGATGTGGCGCTGCCCGGCCATGGTGACATCGCGCCCGCCCCCGAGGATCTGCCGGAGGGGGTCGCACCGGTGTCCGGGCCGCGTGCGCCCCTGCGTCGCCGTCTCGGCACCAGCCCCGTCGCCTCGGTGAAGCTCGCCTCCGGCTGCGACCGGCGTTGCTCTTTCTGCGCCATTCCGTCCTTCCGCGGCTCGTTCATCTCGCGGCGGCCCAGCGATGTCCTCGGCGAGACGCGCTGGCTGGCCGAGCAGGGCGTGAAGGAGGTCATGCTGGTCTCCGAGAACAACACCTCGTACGGCAAGGACCTCGGCGACATCCGTCTCCTGGAGACCCTGCTGCCGGAGCTGGCCGAGGTCGACGGCATCGAGCGGGTGCGGGTCAGCTATCTGCAGCCCGCCGAGATGCGGCCCGGGCTGATCGACGTCCTCACCTCGACGCCGAAGATCGCTCCGTACTTCGACCTGTCCTTCCAGCACTCGGCGCCGGGTGTGCTGCGCGCGATGCGGCGCTTCGGCGACACCGAGAGGTTCCTGGAGCTGCTGGCGACCATCCGCGGCAAGGCCCCGCAGGCGGGCGTGCGGTCCAACTTCATCGTCGGCTTCCCCGGCGAGACCGAGGCGGACTTCGCCGAGCTGGAAAGCTTCCTCACCGATGCGCGCCTGGATGCCATCGGCGTCTTCGGCTACTCGGACGAGGACGGCACCGAGGCCGTCTCGTACGACAACAAGCTGGACGCCGACGTCATTGCCGAGCGTCTTGAGCATCTGTCGCGGCTCGCGGAGGAGCTGACCGCGCAGCGCGCCGAGGAGCGGCTCGGCGAGGCCCTTGAGGTGCTGGTCGAGTCCGTGGACGGCGAGGACGGTGCGGTGGGCCGTGCGGCGCACCAGGCGCCGGAGACGGACGGGCAGGTGGTCTTCACTTCGAGCGAGGGGCTAGTGCCCGGTCGTATCGTCGTGGCAAAGGCCGTGGGTACGGAAGGCGTCGACCTGGTGGCCGAATGTCTTGAGGAGGTTGGCACATGACCGGAGTGCCGGCATCCGCGGGGGGCGGCACCGGCAGGCCCGCGCCCGGCGGCAAGCTGGGCGCTGCGGCCGTCAATCAGGCCAGCCTCTGGAACATCGCCAACATCCTCACCATGATCCGCCTGGTGCTCGTGCCCGGCTTCGTCATGCTGATGCTGCAGGACGGCGGATACGACCCGGCCTGGCGGGCCTGGGCGTGGGCGGCGTTCGCCGTCGCCATGATCACCGACATCTTCGACGGTCATCTGGCGCGTACGTACAACCTGGTCACCGACTTCGGGAAGATCGCCGACCCGATCGCCGACAAGGCGATCATGGCCGCCGGACTGATCTGTCTGTCGGCGCTCGGGGATCTGCCGTGGTGGGTGACCGGAGTCATTCTTTTCCGTGAGCTCGGGATCACGCTGATGCGGTTCTGGGTGATCCGGCACGGGGTCATTCCGGCCAGTCGCGGCGGCAAGATGAAGACCCTCGCGCAGGGCACGGCGGTCGGGATGTACGTCCTGGCGCTGACCGGTCCGCTGGCCACCCTGCGCTTCTGGGTGATGGCGCTGGCTGTCGTGCTGACGGTGGTCACCGGTCTGGACTATGTGCGACAGGCGATCGTGCTGAGGCGCAGGGGACTGGCCGCCCAGCGGGCGGCGGCAGCCGACGAGGCGGCGAACAACGCCGGGAACGCAGGGAAAAAGCGGTGAAGACCGCGGCTCGGGTGCTGGCGCTGCTTGCGGAGCGTGGCGAGACGCTGGCCGTCGCCGAGTCGCTGACCGGCGGCCTGGTGGCCGCCGAGCTCACTTCTGTACCAGGTGCCTCGAAGTCCTTCCGCGGGTCCGTCACGGCGTACGCAACCACTCTCAAGAGGGATGTTCTCGGCGTCGACGGGACCCTCCTGGCGGAGCGCGGCGCGGTGGATCCCGAGGTCGCACGGCAGATGGCGGCGGGGGTACGGCAGGCGCTGGGCGCCGGCTGGGGCATCGCGACCACGGGTGTGGCCGGGCCGGAACCACAGGACGGGCAGCCCGTCGGGACGGTCTATCTGGCCGTCGCGGGGCCGGGCGGCGCCGGGAAAGTGGCTGAGTTGCGGTTGAACGGCGACCGGGCGGAAATCCGTAGAGAGAGTGTACGGAGCGTGCTCGAGCTGCTCTCGGGCGAACTGCACGAAAATGCGCGGACACAGGATACGGAACAGAACGGGGGGACTTGATGTTTGCAGCCCTGAGTGAACACGACATCGCTCCCCGCACGGCCGCGGCACGAGGCGGTACGGTGGGGCGTGAAGGATGCGGCTACGCGGACCGAGGAGGGAGCCACCGATGATTCTGCTCCGTCGCCTGCTTGGTGACGTGCTGCGTCGGCAGCGCCAGCGCCAGGGCCGTACTCTGCGCGAAGTCTCCTCGTCCGCCCGGGTATCGCTCGGCTATCTCTCCGAGGTGGAGCGGGGGCAGAAGGAGGCTTCCTCCGAGCTGCTCTCCGCGATCTGCGACGCGCTTGACGTACGGATGTCCGAGCTCATGCGTGAAGTCAGCGACGAGCTGTCGTTGGCCGAGCTGGCCGAGTCGGCAGCGGCGAGTGAGCCAGTGCCTGCGCCAGTACGCCCGATGCTCAATTCCGTCTCCGTGACGTCGGTGGCGGGTGTGCCGACGGAGCGGGTGACGATCAAGGCGCCTGCGGAGGCGGTGGACGTCGTCGCCGCCTGATCCGTACGGCTCTGCACGGCTTCGTTTGCAGCTGAGCCCCGGTCTACTGCCCCTGCGGGGCGGAGGGCCGGGGCTTTCGCTTTGTCGGCGAATGCCTGGTTTGGGGTACTTGTGCCATGGTGGACGGGTATCTGCGAACCGAGTGGAGGACATCGATGTCTGTCGTGAAGAGCCCTCTGAACGAGTCGGACCTCAAGACGGTCGGCGATGCGCTGAGGGGCGCGCTCGTCGACCTGGTGGATCTCTCACTGGTGGCGAAGCAGGTCCACTGGAATGTCGTCGGGCCCCGCTTCCGGTCCGTACATCTCCAGCTCGACGAGGTCGTGGACACGGCGCGGATGCACTCCGACACGGTGGCCGAGCGTGCGTCGGCGCTCGGGGTGACGCCGGATGCTCGGGCCGCGACGGTGGCGGCGCAGAGTGCGATCGGCGCGGTGCCGGAGGGCTTGATCAAGGACGTGGACGCCGTGCAGACCCTGGTGAACGCGCTCGGCGCGGTGATCGGGCGCATGCGGGAGCGGATCGCGGCGACCGGGGATCCGGATCCGGTGACTCAGGATGTGCTGATAGGGCTCACGGCGGACCTCGAGAAGCACGCGTGGATGTTCCAGGCCGAGAGCCCGTAGGTGTTGGCGCTGCGGCCCCGGCACGCGGTCGGGGTCGCGGGCTGTCTGGAGTGAGGTGGCCGGTGCCCCGCGCGCCGGGGTGTGCATCCGGTGCGCCCTCCCGGTGGGTGATCGCGCCGGTCTAGCGTGGGCCGGAGGAGGCAGCCATGGCAGTACGCGGTGTCATCCTCGTGCCGCTGGTCGCCCTCGGGCTCGTGGCCGGCGGGCTGTGGTGGTGGGCCGTGCTGCGGCTGGTGCTCGTGCCGCAGCAGGCGGGGCTCGTCGAAGGGGCAGTGGCGGCAGGCGGGTGGGGGCTCAGCCTGCTGCCGGTGCATGTCACGGCGTCCCGTGGGGGCACGCGCGGTGGGATCACCAGGGCATCGCGACGCCGCCGTTCGGGCGGAGGATCTGGCCCGTCGTGAAGGCGGACGCGTCGGACGCCAGGTGAAGGACCGTATGGGCGATGTCCTCGGGCTCGCCGACGCGGCGGAGCGGGGAGATCCGGACCATCGCCGCCTCGGCCTTGTGCTGGAGCGTGGCGTCGTGCCGGTCGGTCATGGGGGTGCGGATCCAGCCGGGGGCGACGGCGTTGACGCGGATGGAGTGCGGGCCGAGTTCGGTCGCGAGGGTCTTGGTGAGCTGGACGACTGCCGCTTTGGCCGCGCTGTAGCAGAGCAGACCGGCGTTCGCGGCGTCCACGGCGCCGGAGGCCATGGTGACGATGGAGCCGGGGGTGCCCGCGGCGATCATGGCGCGGGCCGACTCCTGGCAGGCGTACAGAATCCCTTTGAAGTTGACCGCGAGGACGCGGTCGAGGTCCTCGTCCCTCGTCTCCAGGACGGGGCTGCTGTGCATGATTCCGGCGATGGCGGCCAGGATGTCGAGCCGGCCGGTGCTCTCTATGTAGTCGATCGCGGCCTTGAGCTGGGCGCGGTCGGTGACGTCGAGGGGGTGGGTGTGCGCCGTGCCGCCCGCGTCGGCGATCTGGGTGCGTGTCTCGTGGAGGCCCTTCTCGTCGATGTCGGCGCAGTGGACAGTGGCTCCCGCCTCGGCGAGGAGGGCGGCCGAGGCGCGGCCTATGCCGCCGGCCGCGCCGGTGACGAACGCGGTGCGGCCGGTGAGGTCGTACGCCTTGAGGGGCATGCGGGGACGGTACGACTGAATCTGACGGGTCGTCAACTAGTGGGCCCGGATTGGCAGCCCGGGCACCAGTAGGTGGGGCGTTCGCGGCTGCCGTCGCCCTGGTCGGCCTTACGGATCAGGGTCCCGCAGCGCAGGCATGGCTGGCCTTCGCGGCCGTAGACATGAAGCCGGGGGCCGGGGCGGCGGCCACTCGTGGCGCCTCGGCGGTCCGTGGCCGTGGTGGTGCGGTCGAAGCGGTTCTTGTTCGCTTCGAGGAGTCGGTGGGCGGTGACGACGAGCCGTTGAGCGGTGTCGGCGGGCAGCTCGCCGACGGGCAGCCAGGGCGTCACACGGGCCAGGAAGGCCAGCTCCGACTTGTAGACATTGCCGATTCCGGCGAGATTGCGCTGGTCGAGCAGGGCCTCGCCGAGGGGGCGGTCCGGGTCGGCGAGGAGATTCGCGACGGCGGTGTCCGCGTCCCAGTCGGGGCCCAGCAGATCCGGGCCGAGATGGCCCACGGCCCTGGCCTCGTCGGCGGTGCGCAGCAGCTCCAGGACGGGGAGGCGGTAGCCGACGGCGGTGTGGTCGGCGTTGCCGAGGATCGCGCGGATCTGGTGCGCGGGGCCGCGCCAGCGTTCGCCGGAGCCGTACACCTGCCAGGAGCCGTCCATACGGAGGTGGGAGTGGAGGGTGAGGCCGCCCTCGATGCGGGTCAGCAGATGCTTGCCGCGCGGCGTGACGTCCAGGACGGCTCGCCCGGTGAGATCGGCGGTCGCGAAGCGCGGGACTCGGAGGTCGGACCGGGTGAGGACCTGCCCGGCGAGGGCGGTGTGCAGGCGCTGGGCGGTCAGCCAGACGGTGTCTCCTTCGGGCATGGCATCCATGATGGGGGTGGCGGGGGCGGGCGCGCCCTCAGCCCGTGGGGGTCCCCCGGACGAATGGGGGATTGAGGACATGCGGCCGAAGGTCGCATACGGGGGTCTGGAGGTGGAGCCCCCCCACGCGGCGGAGCCGCAAATCGATACAGCGGGAAGGGGCGGGGAGGGATCAAGGCCCGCCGCAGGCGTCCGTCAGGGGCGCAGCCGAAGGCCTCTGGGGGTGGCGTGGAAGCCCACCGTCTCCAGGGCGCGGGCCAGCGGCGAGGTGAGCGCCGGTATGCCGTTGGCGCGCTCGACGGTGACCGTGCCGAGCGCGCCCGCCCGGGCCGCGTGTGCCAGCGCCTCGGCCGCCGCATGGAGCGCGGCGGAGTCCGGGTCGGTCGCCCAGGCCAGCAGAGTCTTGCCGCCGCGCTCCATGTACAGCGTGAGCTCGCCGTCGACCAGGACGACCAGGGAGCCCGCCTTCCGGCCGGGCTTGTGGCCGGCGCCGGTCGGCGGCTCGGGCCAGGGCAGCGCCGCGCCGTACGCATTGGCGGGGTCGGCGGCGGCCAGCACCACGGAGTGCGGCGCCGTCTGCCCGTCGGCCCGGTCTCTCGCTGTGGCCGCCGCGCGGAGGCGGTCGACCGCGCCGTCCATCGCGAACTGGGCCGCGCCCAGCCCCTCCACCACATAGCCGCGCCGCGCCTGACCGCTGTCCTCGAAGGCGGAGAGGATGCGGTACGTGGCCGAGAAGCCGCCCTCCACGCCCTCGGCCGCCACTGCGCCCCGGGTCACCACGCCATGGCGGTCCAGCAGGGTGCGGGCGAGGGCGTGCGCCCGGTGGGTCGGATCGGGCTCGGCGGTCGGCAGCAGCGACCAGCGCCCGCTCACCGTCGGCGGCCCGGTACGGGAAGCGGGACGGGCGGCCGCCGTGAGGCTGCCGTACCGCCCGCGCGGCACCGTCCGTTTGGCGCGATGGGCCGTCGACCCTGCGGTCCGGCCCGAGCCGAGCAGCGAACGCAGCGGCGCCAGGGTGTCGTTGGTGAGCCGACCGGACCAGGCCAGGTCCCAGACGGCGTCGGCCAGTTGGGGATCGGTGGTGTCGGGGTGGGTGGTGGCCCTGACCTGGTCGGCGATCTGACGGAAGAACAGGCCGTAGCCGGGGGACAGGGCGCTGAGCACGGACTCGTGGAGCGCGGTGAGTTCCAGCGGATGGGGCTGCGGCAGGAGCAGGGGCGCGGCGTCGGCGAGGTAGAGGGAGATCCAGCCGTCCTTGCCGGGCAGCGAGCCCGCTCCGGCCCAGACGACCTCGCCGGTCGTGGTCAGTTCGTCCAGGAGTCCGGGAGCGTACCCAAGGACGCGGGACGGGAGGATCAGCTTCTCGAGGGCGGAGGCCGGGACCGCGGCCCCCTGGAGCTGCTCGACCGCGCGGGCAAGGCCGTCGATGCCGCGCAGGCTGTTGCTGCCCATGTGCTGCCACTTCGGGAGGAACGTCGCGAGCGCGGCGGGCGGGACCGGCTCCAGCTCATGGCGCAGCGCTGCCAGCGAGCGGCGGCGCAGCCGGCGCAGCACGGTCGCGTCGCACCATTCCTGGCCGATGCCGGAGGGGTGGAACTCGCCCTGTACGACCCGTCCGTTCGCCGCGAGCCGTTGCAGCGCGCCCTCTGTGACGGCCACGCCGAGGCCGAAGCGAGCCGCCGCCTGGGTCGAGGTGAACGGCCCGTGCGTACGCGCGAACCGGGCGAGGAGGTCGCCGAGCGGGTCCTTGACCGGCTCGGTGAAAGCCTCCGGCACGCCCACCGGGAGCGCCGTGCCCAGCGCGTCGCGCAGCCGGCCCGCGTCCTCGACCGCAGCCCAGTGGTCGGCGCCCGCGATCCTGACCCGGATGGCGCGGCGCGATGCGGCCAGGTCCCGCGGCCACTCCGGGTCGCCGCCGCGCTCGGCCAACTCGGCGTCGGTCAGCGGGCCGAGGATCCGCAGCAGGTCGGCAACGCCCTCCTCGTCCTTGATCCGGCGGTCCTCGGTGAGCCATTGCAGCTCCCGCTCCAGCTCGGTCAGCACCTCGGGATCGAGCAGTTCGCGCAGCTCGGCCTGGCCGAGCAGCTCGGCGAGCAGCCGGGAGTCGAGGGAGAGGGCCGCGGCGCGCCGCTCGGCAAGGGGCGAGTCCCCCTCGTACAGGAACTGCGCGACATAGCCGAAGAGCAGCGAGCGGGCGAACGGCGAGGGCTCGGGCGTGGTGACCTCGACCAGCCTGACCCGGCGGGACTCGATGTCGCCCATCAGCTCCGTGAGCCCCGGGACGTCGAACACGTCCTGGAGGCACTCGCGGACCGCTTCGAGGACGATCGGGAAGGACCCGAACTCGCTCGCCACCTGGAGCAGTTGGGCCGCGCGCTGGCGCTGCTGCCACAGCGGGGTGCGCTTGCCGGGATTGCGCCGGGGCAGCAGCAGTGCACGCGCGGCGCACTCCCGGAACCGGGAGGCGAACAGCGCGGAGCCGCCCACCTGGTCGGTGACGATCTGATTGATTTCGCCCTTGTCGAAGACGGTGTCCGCCGCGCCGACCGGGGCCTGCTCGCTGTCGAATGTCGTGTCGAGGTGGACTGGGTCCTGGTCGAGCAGGTCCAGGCCCATCAGATCGGCGTCGGGCAGCCGCAGCACGATGCCGTCGTCGGCGTGCATGACCTGCGCGTCCATGCCGTACCGCTCGCCGAGCCGGGCGCCGAGCGCCAGCGCCCACGGGGCGTGCACCTGGGCGCCGAACGGGGAGTGGATGACGACCCGCCAGTCGCCCAGCTCGTCCCGGAAACGCTCGACGAGGATCGTCCGGTCGTCGGGGACATGGCCGCACGCACGGCGCTGCTCGTCCAGATAGCCGAGGACATTGTCGGCAGCCCAGGCGTCGAGGCCGGCAGCCAGCAGGCGCAGCCGGGCGTCCTCGGTGCTCAGGCCGCCGACCTCCCGCAAGAACGCGCCCACCGCGCGGCCCAGTTCGAGCGGGCGGCCCAGCTGATCGCCCTTCCAGAACGGGAGCCGGCCCGGCACCCCGGGGGCGGGCGAGACCAGCACCCGGTCGCGGGTGATGTCCTCGATACGCCAGGAGGTGGTGCCGAGGGTGAAGACATCGCCCACCCGGGACTCGTACACCATCTCCTCGTCCAGCTCGCCGACGCGGCCGCCGCCCTTCTTGGGATCCGCCCCGGCGAGGAACACCCCGAACAGCCCGCGGTCGGGGATGGTGCCGCCGGAGGTGACCGCGAGGCGCTGCGCCCCCGGCCGGCCCGTGACCGTACCGGCGACGCGGTCCCACACCACGCGGGGGCGCAACTCGGCGAAGGCATCGGAGGGATAGCGCCCGGCGAGCATGTCGAGAACGGCGGTGAAGGCCGACTCGGGGAGCGAGGCGAACGGCGCGGCCCGCCGCGCCAGCGCCAGCAGATCGTCGACCTGCCAGGTGTCCAGGGCGACCATGGCGACCAGCTGCTGGGCCAGCACGTCCAGGGGGTTGGACGGGATGCGCAGCGCTTCGATCGAGCCGCTGCGCATCCGCTCGGTGACCACTGCCGCCTGCACCAGATCGCCGCGGTACTTGGGGAAGACGACGCCCGTGGAGACCGCGCCCACCTGGTGTCCCGCGCGGCCGACCCGCTGCAGGCCGGAGGCGACGGACGGCGGTGACTCGACCTGGACGACCAGATCCACCGCGCCCATGTCGATGCCCAGCTCCAGGCTGGAGGTGGCGACGACGGCGGGCAGCCGGCCTGCCTTGAGGTCCTCTTCGACCAGGGCGCGCTGTTCCTTGGAGACCGAGCCGTGGTGCGCGCGGGCGAGGAGGGCGGGTGCGCCCTGCGCGGCCCCCGACTGCGCCATGATCTCGGCCGGTGGTGCCCCTTCGGGCATCGTCTGGCCCGTGGCACGCTCGTACGCGATCTCGTTGAGGCGGTTGCACAGCCGCTCGGCGAGGCGGCGGGAGTTGGCGAAGACGATCGTCGAGCGGTGCGCCTGGACGAGGTCGGCGATCTTCTCCTCGACATGCGGCCAGATCGACGGCTTCTCTCCGCCGTCCGACTCGGAGGCGGGAGAGCCGCCCAATTCGCCCAGATCCTCCACCGGTACGACCACGGACAGGTCGAACTCCTTGCCCGAGGGCGGCTGGACGATCTCCACCTTGCGCTGTGGCGAGAGATAGCGGGCCACCTCGTCCACCGGCCGCACCGTCGCCGACAGGCCGATCCGCCGGGCAGGGCGCGGCAGCAGCTCGTCGAGGCGCTCCAGCGATACGGCGAGATGTGCGCCCCGCTTCGTCCCCGCGACGGCGTGCACCTCGTCCAGGATCACCGTCTCGATGCCCGCCAGCGCGTCGCGGGTCGAGGAGGTGAGCATCAGGAACAGCGACTCGGGTGTCGTGATCAGGATGTCCGGAGGCTTGGTGGCCAGGGAGCGCCGCTCGGCGGCCGGGGTGTCGCCCGAGCGGATGCCGACCCGCACCTCCGGCTCAGGCAGCCCGAGCCGCACCGACTCCTGCCGGATTCCGGTGAGCGGACTGCGGAGGTTGCGCTCCACATCGACCGCGAGGGCCTTGAGCGGAGACACATACAGCACGCGGCAGCGCATCTTCGGGTCCGCGGGCGGTGGGGCGGACGCCAGCCGGTCCAGCGCGGCGAGGAACGCGGCCAGGGTCTTGCCGGAGCCCGTCGGGGCCACGACCAGCACGTCCGAGCCCTCCCCGATGGCCTGCCAGGCGCCCTCCTGCGCGGCGGTGGGCGCGCTGAAGGCTCCCGTGAACCAGCTCCGGGTCGCGGGAGAGAAGGAGTCGAGCGCAGTCCTGGCCATGCCCCCCATCGTGCACCGCACCACTGACAATCAGCTGTCCAGGTCATGGACGCGCAGGTCAGCGGCAAGGGCCACCGGGGGACAATGGCCGGATGGGACGGCTGACGGAGCACGAGTGGGCGAGGCACTGGCAGTACGAGGAGCTGCCGGGCCTCGATCTGCTGCGCGCCCGCTATGTCCGGCACACCTTCCCCCGCCACAGCCACGAGGGATTCACCTTCGGCGCGGTCACCGGCGGGGTCGAGGACGTGAGCCTGCCGAAGGGCCTTGTCCGGGCGGGCCCTGGCACGGTTGTCATGATCAACCCGGAGGTGCCGCACTCCGCCCGGGCCGGCGTTCCTGAAGGCTGGACGTACTCGACGCTCTACCCCTCCGTGGAGCTCGTCTCGGAGATCGGCGGAGCGGTCACCAGCCTGCGCGGCACCCCGGGGTTCGCCGAGACGATCGTCGAGGACCCGCAGACCGCCCAGTTGATACGCGGCGTGCACCGGGCGGCGGAGGAAGGCAACGCGCTCGCCGCCGACAGCCTGCTGCGGATCGCCGTCGCCCGGATGCTGGGCCGTTACGGCAGCGCTCTCCCCTCGCGTACGCCCCAGGCCTCAGGCGCCCGCACGGCCGCCCTCGCCAAGCAGTTCCTCGAGGAGCGGATGGGTGAGCCGCCCTCCCTGGAGGGGCTTGCGAAGGAGCTCGGCACGAGCCCCTTCGCGCTGCTGCGTGCCTTCAAGGCGGCGTACGGTATGCCGCCGCACACCTGGCTCACCGATGCGCGCGTGCGGCGCGCGCGCCACCTTCTGGACGCCGGGACCGCGCCCGCCGATGCGGCCGTCGCCGTCGGATTCACCGACCAGCCGCATCTGAACCGGCACTTCACGCGGATCGTCGGCGTCCCGCCCGGCGCGTACCGCAGGGAGCGCGCAAGAACGTACAAGACCGCCGGTGAGCGCCCCGCGTAGCGTCGAAGGCGTGGCAGAACAGACAGCTCATCCAGAGTCTCGCCCGAAGACTCCCGCAGGGACGTCCGCAGGGATATCCGCAGCCGCCGCTGAGCGGGTGCCCAAGCCGGATTCGGCGGTCGTGCGCGATGCGCTCGGCGTCGGCATCGCCGTCGGCCTGTCCGGATTCGCCTTTGGCGTGACTTCCGCCGGCGCAGGCCTCAGTCTCCTGCAGACCTGCGCGCTCAGCCTGCTGGTCTTCACCGGCGCCTCGCAGTTCGCGCTGGTCGGCGCGCTCGCGGCCGGCGGCAACCCGCTCGCCGCGGCGGCCGGCGCCTTCTTCCTCGGCGTACGCAACGCCTTCTACGGGCTGCGGCTGTCGCAGCTTCTCGCCCTGCCGCGCTTCGTACGCCCCCTCGCCGCGCACTGGGTCATCGACGAGACCACGGCCGTCGCCCTCGCCCAGCCCACGCGGCGCGCCGCGCGCCTCGGCTTCACCGTCACCGGGCTGACGCTCTACGTCCTGTGGAACCTGACCACGCTCGGCGGGGTGCTGGGCGCCGAGGCCCTCGGCGACACCGACGCGTGGGGTCTGGATGCCGCGGGCCCGGCCGTCTTCCTCGCGCTCCTCGCGCCGATGCTCCGTACGACGACCGAGCGAGCAGTCGCCGGGCTCGCCGTGGTGCTGGGGCTCGCATTCCTGCCGGTGCTGCCCGCCGGGGTGCCGGTGTTGGTGGCCGCCCTGGCCGCCCCCGCCGTCCTGTGGTTCAAGGGACGCTCTATAGCCCGCAGCAATGCAGACCGTACGAAGGGTGAGGACCGATGAGTATCTGGATCGCGATCGCGGCGACCGCCGTCGGCTGCTACCTCGTCAAGCTGGCCGGCCTGCTGGTACCGGCCGGCGCCCTTGAACGCCCCCTCGTCCAGCGGCTCGCCGCGCTCCTTCCCGTCGCCCTGCTCGCCGCGCTCACCGCGCAACAGACGTTCAGCACCGACAGCTCCCTCGTCCTCGACGCACGGGCGGCAGGACTTGCGGCCGCGGCGCTCGCGCTGGTGCTGCGCGCCCCCTTCCTGGTGGTCGTCGGGGCCGCGGTGGCAGTCACGGCGGGCGTGCGCGCGCTCGGCGGCTGAGCCGGGGGACAGACCGGGCGGGTCAGGCGATCGCTCGGCCGTGTGCCCGTAGCGTCCGCAGCGCCTCGATGGTCACGATCGGCCGCGCCTCCAGGGCCGTGCCGGGTGCCCACTGCCGCCAGTTGACCGGCCAGCCGCCGTCCTCGCGCTGCTCGCTCGAGAGATGCTCCAGCGAGCGCGCCATCTCCTCGTCGGTGAACCAGCGGCGGGCGAGCGACTGGGGGGTACGGGCATAGTCGTACGGGAAGTGGCGCTCGCCCGCCGCATAGCCGGGAGCGAGCGGGTACTCCTCGAGCCGGTCCGGGTCGAGGACCGCCAGGCCCTGCTCGCGCACCAGCCGGCCGAGCCGGTCCGCAGCGGCCTCGGCGCGCGAGCGGTCCGGAACCCCGTCCAGGAAGGCGACCGCGGCCTCGATCTCGTACGGATGGGACTTCTCAAGCCCTGCGACGGCGGCCCAGCAGAAGTCCGTGGCCCTGAACAGCCAGGCGTGCCATACCTGATTGCGGTGCAGCAGCCCGACCACCGGGCCCGTCGCGAGCAGCTCGCTGGGAGGGTCGTCGACGATCGGGATGAACGGCGCGGCCGGATAGCCGCGCTGGGAGGGGTGGATCGCGGGCAGCGCCCCGTCGTGCGTCGACACCTCGGTGAGGTAGCGGCACATCCGCTCCACCCGCAGTCCGCCGCAGCGGCCGATGGAGTCGAGGATGCGCAGGGCGTGCGCGGTGTGCAGCGGCTGGCTGACCGGGCCTCGCAGATCGGGTTCGAGGGCGTGGCCGTAGCCGCCGTCCTCATTGAGGTACGCGGCCAGGGCGGTCTCGACGGTTTCCGAGCCGCCGCCCAGGAAGTGGTACTCGAACCGCCGCTGCTCCAGAACCCGGGCAGTCAGCCAGATGAACTGCTCGGCGCGGGCGAGGGGTGACGCGAGCGAGGGTGAGGGGGTTGCTCCGGTTCCAGCCATGTTCCGACCGTAGGGCGGAAAGGGCTTTCGGCAAGCCGGAGGGACACGGCTGCACCCCCAGGGGCGGGATACTGACGTCATGCGGTTGACGATTTTCTGGGAGCGGATGGCGGACCACTTCGGTCAGGCCTACGCCGATTCCTTTGCCCGCGACCATGTGATGGCCGAGCTCGGGGGCCGTACGGTGCATGAGGCGCTGGCCGCCGGCTGGGAGGCGAAGGACGTATGGCGCGGGGTCTGCGCCGCGGTGGGCGTCCCGGCCGACAAGCAGTGAGACCGGTGGGTGACACTGAATCTCGTGGCCCAGACCGACAAGACCGCGCAGGACACGCCCGCTGAGGACGTGCCCCCGCCGAACGCGCCGCCTCCCGCACCGGCGGGCGGATCCCACAGTCCGGCCCGCATACCTCGCTGGCTGCCGCGCGCCATGGTGCTCGGGCTGGCCCTGTACGCCTGCTTCCAGCTCGGCAGCTGGGCCTTCCACCAGCTCATCGGCCTGCTGATCAATATCCTGATCGCCTTCTTCCTGGCGCTGGCGATCGAGCCTGCGGTGGGCAGGATGGCGGCCCGTGGCATGCGCCGCGGCCTTGCCACCTTTATCGTCTTCTTCGCCGTGATCGCCGTGGGCGTCGGGTTCGTCGTCCTCCTCGGCTCGATGCTGGCCGGCCAGATCGTCGACATGGTCGAGGACTTCCCCAAATACCTCGACTCGGTGATCCGCTGGATCAACAGCACCTTCCACACCGACCTCTCACGGGTCGAGGTCCAGGACAGTGTGCTGCGCTCGGACTGGCTGCGGAAGTACGTCCAGAACAGCGCGAGCGGCGTTCTGGACGTCTCCGCCACCGTGCTCGGCGGACTGTTCAAACTGCTGACGATCTTCCTGTTCTCGTTCTACTTCGCCGCCGACGGGCCCCGGCTGCGCCGCGCGCTCTGCTCCGTACTGCCGCCGGCCAAGCAGACCGAGGTGCTGCGCGCCTGGGAGATCGCCGTCGACAAGACGGGCGGCTATCTCTACTCGCGCGGCCTGATGGCGCTGATCTCCGGCGGCGCGCACTACATCCTGCTGGAGATCCTGGGCGTGCCGTACGCTCCGGCGCTCGCTGTCTGGGTCGGTCTGGTCTCGCAGTTCATCCCGACCATCGGCACGTATCTGGCGGGCGCGCTGCCGATGCTGATCGCCTTCACCGTCAATCCCTGGTACGCGCTGTGGGTGCTCGGATTCGTCGTGGTCTACCAGCAGTTCGAGAACTATGTGCTGCAGCCCAAGCTCACGTCCAAGACGGTCGACATTCACCCCGCGGTGGCCTTCGGCTCGGTCGTCGCGGGCACGGCGCTGCTGGGGCCGGTCGGCGCGCTGATCGCGATCCCGGCGATCGCCACGCTCCAGGCGTTCCTCGGCGCGTATGTGAAGCGGTACGCCGTGACCGACGACCCGCGCGTCCACGGCCACCGGCGGCGCCACGGGGGCAAGGCCCTCGCGCGGCTGCGCGGTGTGCTCCGTGCGAAGCGGGACCAGGCGCCGCCCCCGGGGGACGGCGCCTGAGATGGCGGGGCGGAGTTCCGGCCCCGGTTGTGACGGAGCGCTGTAGTTGACGGGCTTCGCCAACTACAGCGCTCAGAACTCGGCTTGCTCGTCGGTCGTCGAGGGAGCGGTTCCCGTCGGCCGACGCACGAGCGTCAGTGGGCCGGAACCAGCTTGGGGTTCGGGCCGTGGCTGTTCTCGTGCGGCTTGCCGTCACTGGCCAGGAACACCAGCAGGATGATCGCGCCCACGAGCGGGACCAGCGCGATGAGCACCCACCAGCCCGACCGGTCGGTGTCGTGCAGCCGACGGACGGCGACACCGAGGCTGGGAAGGAACACGGCGAGGCTGTAGATCGCCCCGAGGACCGGGCTCGTGCCGGCAACATTGTCGATGATCGACAGCACGATGCTGATGATCACGCTGAACAGAACGAACATCCAGTACTCCTGGCGGCGTGCCCGCCCGCTGAATACCGCATATTTCTTGAGTACGTCCACATACCAGTGCACTGCGTCCCCCCAAAGGATCGCGATTGGGCCAGTCCTCATGGACCTGGCCGAGCAGAACCTATGTGGCTTGAAGTGTGCGGGTCAAACCGTTACCTGGGGGCGGCCGGACCCGGGCTGCGCGGTGCGCTTGACACCAAAATCGAACATCCATTCTCATGGGATTCCGGCCTCGGTTTCCGGGAGTTATCCACAGGCTGGATGGACGTCGGGGCCCATTGTCAGTGGCAGGGGTTAGCGTCTTTGACGTGAAGCGATCGACTCAAGCAAATCGGGTGGAACCCATGGCAGGAACCGACCGCGAGAAGGCGCTCGACGCCGCGCTCGCACAGATTGAACGGCAATTCGGCAAGGGCGCGGTGATGCGCCTGGGCGAGCGGCCGAACGAGCCCATCGAGGTCATCCCCACCGGGTCGACCGCGCTCGACGTCGCGCTCGGCGTCGGCGGCCTTCCGCGCGGCCGTGTGGTGGAGGTGTACGGCCCGGAGTCCTCCGGTAAGACGACCCTCACGCTGCACGCCGTGGCCAACGCCCAGAAGCTCGGCGGCTCGGTGGCCTTCATCGACGCCGAGCACGCCCTTGACCCCGAGTACGCGAAGAAGCTCGGCGTCGACATCGACAACCTGATCCTTTCTCAGCCGGACAACGGCGAGCAGGCACTCGAGATCGTCGACATGCTCGTCCGCTCCGGCGCGCTCGACCTGATCGTCATCGACTCCGTCGCGGCCCTCGTGCCGCGCGCGGAGATCGAGGGCGAGATGGGCGACTCGCACGTGGGTCTGCAGGCGCGGCTGATGAGCCAGGCGCTCCGGAAGATCACCAGTGCGCTGAACCAGTCGAAGACCACCGCGATCTTCATCAACCAGCTCCGAGAGAAGATCGGCGTGATGTTCGGCTCGCCGGAGACCACGACCGGTGGCCGCGCGCTGAAGTTCTACGCCTCTGTGCGGCTCGACATCCGCCGCATCGAGACCCTCAAGGACGGCACCGACGCGGTCGGCAACCGCACCCGTGTCAAGGTCGTGAAGAACAAGGTCGCGCCGCCCTTCAAGCAGGCCGAGTTCGACATCCTCTACGGCCAGGGCATCAGCCGCGAGGGCGGTCTGATCGATATGGGCGTGGAGCACGGCTTCGTCCGCAAGGCGGGCGCCTGGTACACGTACGAGGGCGACCAGCTGGGCCAGGGCAAGGAGAACGCCCGCAACTTCCTGAAGGACAACCCCGATCTCGCCAATGAGATCGAGAAGAAGATCCTGGAGAAGCTGGGCGTCGGCGTGAGGCCGGAGGCCCTGGCGGCCGAGCCCGGCGCGGACGCTGCCGGCGCCGGTGCAGCGGCTCCGGCCGAGGACGCCGCGAAGTCAGCGCCCGCGTCCAAGGCCAAGGCGGCCAAGACGGCGGCGGCCAAGGGCTAGCAAATGGCCCGGCGAACCGAATGGCCGGGCGACAGCGCCGACTCGTCGAGGGCCGAGAAGGAGCTGTCGCCCCAGGATCCGGCCGAGCGGGCGCGGGCGATCTGCCTGCGGCTGCTCACCGGGACCCCGCGCACCCGCAAGCAGCTCGCGGACGCGCTGCACAAGCGTGAGATCCCCTCGGAGGTGGCCGAGGAGGTCCTCTCCCGCTTCGAGGACGTGGGGCTGATCAACGACGCGGCCTTCGCGGATGCATGGGTGGAGTCCCGGCACCACGGCCGGGGCCTCGCCCGGCGGGCGCTCGCGCGGGAACTGCGGACGAAGGGCGTGGACTCCGCGCTGATCGACGAGGCGGTCGGGCAGCTCGACTCCGAGCAGGAGGAGGAGACCGCCCGCGAGCTGGTCGCACGCAGACTCCGCTCGACCCGCGGCCTGGACCGCGACCGCCGTCTGCGCCGTCTGGCGGGCATGCTCGCCAGGAAGGGCTACCCCGAGGGCCTGGCCCTCAGGGTGGTCAAGCGCGCGCTCGAAGAAGAGGGCGAGGACACGGAGGACTTGGACGAGGGCGGTGACTTCTAGCCCGGGCCAGGACCCGCGGCTAGCCCGCGCCCGCGGTGCGGGGTCGCCCGGATGCTGGACACAGCTGCCGCCCGGCGCCGGGCCGCCCGCACCCGCGCGGCGCTCAGGACCGCTCCGCTGCGCACTGCTCCGCGCCCGCGCGCCGTTCAACGTCGCGGCCGCCGGGGGGAGATGGCCGCCGCCAGAAGGACACGGCTCCGCCTGGCGCGCCCGCGCCCGCCCGCGCCGCCAGCCCAGCCGTACGCCACCGCAACCCGAGCCGCCACCCGGCCCAGGCCGCCACCCGGCCCAGGCCGCCCGCGGCCCGCCGCCATCCGGTCGCGCCCGCGCTCAAGGACCGCGCCGCGGACTACCGTCGCACCGGCAGTTCCGCCGCCCTCCATGCCTGGAAGCCCCCCACGAGGTCCGTCGCGCGGTGCAGACCCAACTGTCGTAGGGACACCGCCGCCAGCGACGACGCGTAGCCCTCGTCGCAGATCACCACGACCCGCAGATCGTGGCTGACCGCCTCCGGTGCGCGGTGGCTGCCCTGGGGGTCCAGTCGCCACTCCAGCTCGTTGCGTTCCACGACCAGCGCACCCGGAATCAGACCGTCCCGCTCGCGCAGCGCCGCGTACCGGATGTCCACCAGCAGTGCGCCGGCCTCGGCCGCCTCGAAGGCCTCCTTCGGCTCGACCCGGTCCAGGTCCTCCCGTACACGCTCCAGGAGCTCGTCGATCCTCACCTGTTCCCCGCTCACTGCCAGTCCTCCGGACGCTCGACCTGCTCAAGACGGAGCACCGCGCCGGACCGGCTGAAGCGCCGGATCAGCGGCAGCGGCGGGTAGTACGCATGGACCGAGACGGCATGCCCGGCGGCCGACTCGTTCAGCACCTCGTGCACATGGTGTTTCCCGAAGGCCCTGCCCCGGCCGGCCCCCAACTCCCGCTCGCGGTCGACCCCTTCGCTCAGCTCCAGGGTCTTCCAGCCGCTCGCGGGGAGCCGCACGGCGAGGGAGTACTCCTTCAACTCGCCTGCGGCCGTGGCGAACGCGCCGAACGACTCGGCGTGGTCGTGCCAGCCGGTACCCGTGCCCGGCGGCCAGGCGATCAGCCAGGCCTCACTGCCGCCGGGCCCTTCGAGCCGTACCCACGTACGGCCCTCGGGATCGAGCGGGATCGAGGCGATGAGGTCCTTGTCGGCGGCGGAGTGACGCACGAAGTCGAGCAGCTCGGCGGCGGTCGGCGCCGACGCTTCCGTACGCGCCGGCACTTCAGTACGCGCAGAGGCAGCAGTGACCGGGGTGGAGACAGGCTGGGACACGGAAACCGTCCTGGAAGTTCGCTGGAGGGCGCGCGGGCCCATCAGGCCACAGCGCGAGGAGAAGGCGAATTCAGCAGGACGGGCGACACACGCAGCCCGCATAGCGGACGAGGTCCATATGGACCCTCCGCCACAGGCGCACATCGGTGTCGGTCACGCTCCGGAGTACACCATGCAGGTCCTCGAGGGTCAATTGATGTCCGCAGTACGGTCACTGCGCGCCGCTGACGGGGCACCGCCGCGCGCCGCGTCCGCCGCCGAGTACAGCTCCGCAGGCCGCACCCCCGCAAACGAGGCGACCAGGTGCCCGTCCGGCCGCACCAGCAGCACTGTGTGCGCCGAAGCGCCCGGGTAGCTCTCCGTGACCAGCAGCTCCGACCGCACCGGCAGCGCGGTGACCGCCGCGGCCAGCCGCGGCATCACGCCCGCGCTCACCCAGTGCCGCCGGTCCCACACCCCCGTACCCGGAGCGACCAGCACCACCAGCAGCCGCCCCCGCCCAAGCCGGTCCCGCAGCCGCGCGCTGGTGCCGTCCGGCGCGGTCACCCGTACATCCGAGACCGGAGCGCCCGCCTCTGTGCCCACGAAGGTCTGCGAAGGGGCGTGTTCGGGTGCGAGGGGGGAGTGCGTATAAACGGGGGGCGCGCCCAGTGGGCCCTGCCCCAGATGGCCGTCGGTCAGCAGAGTGTCGTGCCCGCGCGCGGCACCCGGAAGATACGTACGCAGCCCGCTGCCGCCACGCAGTATCGGCAGCGACTGGTCGGCAGCGCGCAGCCGCGAGGCGACGGCCGCCCGCCGCTCCGCCTGATAGCTGTCGAGCAGCGGCTCGGACACGCCATGGTGCCAGCTGTGCGCCAGCTTCCACGCGAGGTTGTCGGCGTCCCGCAGCCCTTCATCGAGCCCCTGCGTGCCGAGCGCCCCGAGCAGATGCGCGGCATCGCCCGCGAGAAAGGCCCGGTCCACGCGCCAGCGGCGCGCGAGTCGATGGTGCAGCGTGTAGACGCCGGTGTCGAGGAGCTCATACGGAGGCGTCTGGCCGCACCAGCCGGCCAGGGTGTCCCGTACGCGCGCCACCAGGGCGTCGGGGGTGACCAGTTCGCCGCGGGAGGGCAGCAGCCAGTCGAGCCGCCAGACGCCGTCCGGCAGCGGCCGGGCGGTGACCTCGTCGCCGCCTGTGCGCCAGGGCGGCTGGCGGTGCAGCAACGCCTCGTCGGGCCAGGGGAGTTCGGTGCGCAGGGCGGCGACGGCATGCCGTTCCACCGCCGTACGCCCCGGGAAGCGGATGCCGAGGAGCTTGCGGACCGTCGACCTGGCCCCGTCGCAGCCGACCAGATGACTGCCGCGCCACCAGGTCGCTCCGGGCCCCCGGGTGTGCACGCTGATCCCGGTCGCGTCCTGCTCCAGCGAGTCGACGCGACTCTCGGTGACGATCCGGACCAGCTGCTGCGAGGCGACGGCGTCCCGCAGTCCGCGCGCGAGGGCGTGCTGGGGGATGTGCAGCGGCGCGGGTGCGCGGTCGTCGCCGAGGGCGAGCTGCCGTACGTCCTGCCGGCGCCGCATCGAGCGCCAGCCGGTCCAGCGGGAACCTTCGTCACGGCCAGTTGCGCAGCCGAGCCGTTCCACCATGGCTGCGGTGTCGGGCCGCAGCACGACCGTACGGGCGGGCCGCTGCTCGTCGTTGCCCGCGCCTTCGTCGAGCACGACCGAGGGGACGTCTTGTTGCGCAAGGGCCAGCGAGAGCGCGAGCCCGACAGGCCCCGCGCCCACGATGATCACCGGGTCCACGGCGTGACTCCTGGGGCCCGAAGGGTCATGCGGAAACGTGTGGTTGGAGCCCGGTGCGCGATCACAGAACGTATGCAACCCACTGCGGGTGCTGGCGTCAAGTGACGGCTGAATGCGGCGAGGGGCGGCCGCATTGCTGCCGCCGCCCCTCCAGTAAGTGCCCTGCCGGTGTTACACGCCCCCGCCGTCGAGTTTGGCTTCGACGTCTTCGGGGTGCAGCACGGCTCCGGTGCCCTTCTTCGTCCGGCGCGCCCGGCCCTCCAGCCAGCCCGCGGCGCTGGTGAGCAGGAAGTTGAGCGCGATGTAGATCAGCGCGATCACAGTGAACGAGGCGATGGTGTTCGCGCCGTAGTTCGCCGGGATCGTGCGGCTCTGCGACATCAGGTCGGCGAGGCCGAGCAGGGCGCCACCGAGCGCGGTGTCCTTGACGATCACCACAATCTGGCTGACGAGAGCCGGCAGCATCGCCGTGACCGCCTGCGGCAGCAGCACGTACGACATGGTCTGGCCCTTGCGCATGCCGATCGCCTTGGCGGCGTCCGTCTGGCCGGACGGCAGCGAGAGGATGCCGGCCCGTACGATCTCGGCGATGACCGAGGCGTTGTAGAGCACCAGGCCGGTCACCACCGCGTACATCGGCCGGATCTCCGACTCGATGTCCGTGAACTGCACGAACATCGCGCTGGCGAAGAACATCAGGATCAGCACCGGGATGGCGCGGAAGAACTCGACCACGGCACCCACCGGAACACTGATCCACCGGTGGTCCGAAAGCCGGCCGATGCCGAGGATCGCACCGAGTGGCAGCGCGATCACGATGGCGAACGCCGCCGCCTTCACGGTCACCCAGAGACCGGGCAGCAGATAGGTCGACCACACCTCGGAGTCCGTGACGAACGGATCCCACTTGTTCGCCGCCAGCTGGCCCTTGTCGGCCATGACCGACAGCGCCCACCAGATGACGAGCCCGAGAACGACCAGGAACACGATCGTGAAGAGGACGTTGCGCCGCTTGGCGCGGGGGCCGGGTGCGTCGTAGAGAACGGAGGTCATCGTTTCACCGCCACACGCTTGGCCACCCAGCCCAGGATCAGGCCAGTCGGGAGGGTAAGAACGATGAATCCGAAGGCGATGACCGCGAAGACGGCGAAGAGCGCGTCGGCCTCGTTCTCGAGCATTTCCTTCATCAGCAGCGCAGCCTCGGCGACACCGATCGATGCGGCCACCGTGGTGTTCTTCGTGAGCGCGATCAGTACGTTCGCCAGCGGTGCGACGACCGAGCGGAACGCCTGCGGGAGCACGATGAGGGTCAGCACCTGGAAGAAGCTCAGCCCCAGTGCGCGGGCCGCCTCCGCCTGGCCGACGGGCACGGTGTTGATCCCGGACCGGATCGCCTCGCAGACGAACGTGCCGGTGTAGGCGATAAAACCGAGGACGGCCAGCCGGAAGCCGATGTCCTTGAAGTTGTCGCCGCCGAGTGCGAAGCCCAGTGTCTGGTTCAGGACCAGCGAGCAGGAGACGATGATCACGGTCAGCGGCGTGTTACGGACGCAGTTGATGTAGACGGTGCCGAAGGCCCGCATCAGCGGAACCGGGCTGACCCGCATACCGGCCAGGATCGTGCCCCAGATCAGGGAACCCACGGCCGAGTAGAGGGTGAGCTGAACTGTCACCCAGAAGGCGCCGAGCAGGTCGTACTGCCCGGACTCAAGAAAATCGAACACGTTGCCCCGCGCTCTCCCCAGGTTGGCTGGTGGGGCGCGCCGCCGGCGTCGGCCGACAGCGCGCCACCGCTGACTCAGCTGCCTTCAGTGATCTTCGGGGCAGGCTCGTTCTTGTAGTTCGCCGGGCCGAAGTTCGCCTTCACGAACTTGTCCCAGGACCCGTCGTCGACCATCTTCTTGAGCGCCGCGTTGATCTTCGTCTGAAGATCCTTGTCGCCCTTCTTCAGGCCGATGCCGTAGTTCTCATCGCTCAGGCTGAGGCCCACCAGCTTGAACTTGCCCTGGTGCTCCTTCTGCGCCGCGTAGCCGGCCAGGATGGAGTTATCAGTGGTGAGCGCGTCGACGGACTTGTTCTCCAGGCCGGTCAGGCACTCCGAGTAGCCGCCCTGCTCCAGCAGGTCGGCCTTGGGCGCGAGCTTGTCCTTGACGTTCTGCGCCGAGGTGGAGCCGGTCACCGAGCACAGCTTCTTGGAGTTGAGGTCGGTGGCCTTGGTGATGGAGTTGTCGTCCGCGCGGACCAGCAGGTCCTGGTGGGCCAGGAAGTACGGTCCGGCGAAGTCGACCTCCGCCTTGCGCTTGTCGTTGATCGAGTAGCTGGCGACGACGAACTTGACGTCACCGTTCTTGATCAGGTTCTCGCGCTCGGCGCTGGGCGCCTGCTTGAAGGTGATGTCCTTGGCGTCGTAACCGAGCTCCTTCGCCACGTACGTGGCGACGTCGACGTCGAAGCCCGCGAACTTGCCGTCCGGGGTCTTCAGGCCGAGGCCGGGCTGGTCGTACTTGATGCCGACGGTGATCTTCTTGCCGCCGTCGCCGCCCGAGTCGCTGTCGCCACCACAAGCGGTCGCGGTCAGGGAGAGGACGAGGGCCGCGGCGGCCGCGGCGCTTGCCTTGTGCAGCTTCATGATGAACATCCCTTGTGTCGTAACTCGCCGGTCGTCAGTGGTGGGGATCGCCGGTCGTCAGTGGTGCAGGATCTTCGAAAGGAAGTCCTTAGCACGATCGCTGCGCGGATTGCTGAAGAACTCGTCCGGCGTGGCCTCCTCGACGATCTTGCCGTCCGCCATGAAGACGACGCGGTTCGCGGCGGAGCGGGCAAAGCCCATCTCGTGGGTGACTACAACCATCGTCATCCCGTCGCGCGCCAACTGCTGCATGACCTCGAGAACCTCGTTGATCATCTCGGGGTCGAGCGCCGATGTGGGCTCGTCGAAGAGCATGACCTTGGGGTCCATCGCCAACGCTCGCGCGATCGCGACGCGCTGCTGCTGGCCGCCGGAGAGCTGCGCCGGGTACTTCTCGGCCTGCGAGCCGACGCCGACCCGGTCGAGCAGCGTGCGCGCCTTCTGCTCGGCGGCCTTCTTGTCGGCCTTGCGGACCTTGACCTGGCCCAGCATCACGTTCTCCAGCACAGTCTTGTGTGCGAAGAGGTTGAAGGACTGGAAGACCATGCCCACGTCGGCGCGCAGCCGGGCCAGCTCCCTGCCCTCATGGGGCAGTGCCTTCCCGTCGATCGAGATCGCGCCGGAGTCGATCGTCTCCAGGCGGTTGATGGTGCGGCACAGCGTGGACTTTCCGGACCCGGAGGGCCCGATGACGACCACAACCTCGCCACGGGCGATGGTCAGGTCGATGTCCTGGAGCACATGCAGCGCGCCGAAGTGCTTGTTGACGTTGCTCAGCACGACCAGGTCGCCCCCGGTGGGCACAGCGTCCTCGGCGCCCTTGGTCACTGAAACTCCGCTCATCGGCTTCTTGCTCCGTCCTCCTCGGTTGGGAGGACCTTAGTCACGCGCTGCGACCAGCGTCATTACATCTGAGGGGAAATTGAGCATAACGATCCGGCCGCAACCGGACACTATGCGTGAACAGGGTGGTGATCGGCGTACCGGGTGGGTAACGGAAACAGGCATGTAACGGGTAGGCACTTGACTGTCGGGGCGAGGATCCGCCTTGATGCCCTGGTACATCGCACGAGGTATGCCATACGACCGCACGACCGAAGGGGGGCTATGAGACTGCTGCTCGTCGAGGACGACAACCATGTCGCCGCCGCCCTGTCCGCGGTGCTCGCCAAGCACGGCTTCGAGGTGGTGCACGCCCGCAACGGCGAAGAGGCGCTGAAGGCAGTGCTGCCCGCCACGCATCCCGAGAAGCCGCCCTTCGGGGTCGTACTTCTCGATCTGGGGCTGCCCGACCAGGACGGCTACCAGGTGTGCGGCAAGATCCGGAAGCTCACAACGACACCCGTGATCATGGTGACCGCGCGGGCCGACGTACGCTCCCGGATACACGGGCTCAACCTCGGGGCCGACGACTATGTCGTCAAGCCGTACGACACCGGGGAGTTGCTGGCCCGCATCCACGCCGTGAGCCGGCGCAACGCCGGTGCTGACGACGCCGCAGGGGCCGCGTCCGAGCACGCGCTGCGGCTCGGCCCGGTCACCATCGAGCTGCCCACCCGGCGCGTCAGCGTCGACGGTGCCGCGGTCCAGCTGACCCGCAAGGAATTCGACCTGCTGGCGCTGCTCGCGCAGCGGCCGGGCGTCGTCTTCCGCCGGGAGCAGATCATCAGCGAGGTGTGGCGAACCAGTTGGGAAGGGACCGGCCGCACCCTCGAGGTGCATGTGGCGTCGCTGCGCTCCAAGCTGCGGATGCCCGCCCTGATCGAGACCGTGCGCGGCGTCGGCTACCGGCTCGTCGCGCCCGCCGACGCGTAAGGCCCGTAAACCCCGGTGCGTACCCGACTTCTCCCGCTGCTCATCGTCCTCATGGCGGGCGTGCTGCTCGCGCTCGGCTTCCCCCTGGCCGTGAGCGTCGCCGCCGCGCAGCAGCAGCGGGTCGTCGTCGACCGGATCGACGACACGGTGCGCTTCGCGGCGCTCGCGCAGTTCGTCACCGAGCGCTCGGGCTTGAGCCTCGACAAGCGGCGCTCCATGCTTCAGGAGCAGCTCGACCGCTACCACGACACGTACGGCATCAGGGCCGGCGTCTTCTATCGCGATGGTGACGCCATGGCGCGCGCCCCCGAGAGCTGGACGGTGCCGCAGAGCGGCGAGGGCCGTGAGGCGTTCAAGGAGGCGCTGACCGGGCGGCGCAGCCAGGACCCGCCGCAGGTCTGGCCGTGGCAGCACGGCGGCCGGCTGGTCGTCGCCTCACCCGTCGTACGGGACGGGGACGTCGTCGCCGTCGTGTTCACCGACTCGCCCACCAGCCAGCTGCGCTCACTCGTACTGCGGAACTGGCTGCTGATAGCGGCAGGCGAGTGCGCGGCGATGCTGGTGGCCGTCGGCGCCGCCTTCCGCCTCACGGGCTGGGTGCTGCGGCCCGTACGGATTCTGGACGCGGCCACCCACGACATCGCCACCGGGCAGATGAACTCGCGCGTGGCGGCTGCCGGCGGCCCGCCGGAACTCAGACGCCTGGCTCGCTCGTTCAACGAGATGGCGGACAACGTCGAAGAAGTACTGGAACAGCAGCGGGCGTTCGTCGCCGACGCCTCCCACCAACTGCGCAACCCGCTCGCCGCACTGCTGCTGCGTATCGAGCTCCTCGCACTCGAACTCCCCGAAGGGAACGAGGAGATCGCCTCGGTCCGCACCGAGGGCAAGCGCCTCGCCCAGGTCCTCGACGACCTGCTGGACCTGGCGCTGGCCGAGCATGCCGCCGCCGACCTCCAGCTCACCGACATTGGCGCACTGGCGGCCGAGCGCGTCGCGGCCTGGCGTCCACTCGCGGATGAGAAGGGCGTCCGGCTGACCGAGCACAGGGCCGCGGTCACCGCCTGGTCCGACCCGGTCGCGCTCTCCAGTGCCCTCGACGCGGTGATCGACAACGCCCTGAAGTTCACACCGCAGGGCGAGGAGGTCACCGTCTCGGTCGCCTCGAACGGCGAGAGCTCCACCATCGTGATCACCGATGGCGGCCCGGGCCTGACCGATGAGGAACTGGCTCGTATCGGCGACCGCTTCTGGCGCAGCGGCCGCCACCAGAACGTCAAGGGCTCGGGGCTCGGCCTGTCCATCTCGCGCGCCCTGCTGGCGGCGGGCGGTGGCTCGATCGCGTACGCCCACCACGAACCGCAGGGTCTGCGGGTGACCGTCACCGTCCCGCGTACGTCCCCTACGGCTTGACCGAGCGGTAGTAGCGCCTCGCGCCTTCGTGCAGCGGCAGCGGGTCCGTGTAGACAGCGGTCCGCAGATCCACCAGCTGCGCCGGGTGCACCGTGTTGCCGATCCGGTCGCGGCTCTTGATCACCGTACGGGTGAAGCCTTCGGTCATCGCCGGGTCCATCCGGTCGGTCGTGACCAGCAGATTCGCCACTGCCACCGTCGGCACGGGCTCCCCGTTCTGCGCCTCCCGGTAGGCGTCGGCGGGCATCACGGCGGAGCGGTAGTAGCTGGTCGCCTCGCCGGGGGCGTGCAGCTTGTCGATGAGGTCGGCCTCCAGCGACACCAGCCGGATCTGGAAGCGCTCGGACAGCTCCTCGACGGCCGCCGTGGGCAGGCCTCCCGACCAGAAGAACGCGTCCAGCTCGCGTGCCTCCAGCCGCCCCGGCACAGTGTCGATCCCGGCGGCGAGCGGTTTGATGTCCCGCTTCGGGTCGATCCCCGCGGCCTTCAGCAGCCGATCGGCGGTCAGCCGCACACCGGAACCCTCCTGCCCGATGCCCACCCGCTTGCCTCGCAGATCACGCACCGACAGCACGGGGGAACCCCTGGGGACGACCAGCTGGACATAGTCGTCGTACAGCCTTGCGCAGCCGCGCAGCCGGTCGGCTCCGGGCTTTTTGTCCCGTATGTACTTGGCGACCGCGTCGGCCGTGGCGATGGTGAAGTCTGCCTCGCCGACCGCCACCCGCGCGAGATTCTGCTGCGAGCCCTCGCTGGTCTTCAGGTCGATCGTCACGTCCGGCAGATCGCGGGCGAGCGCCTCCTCCAGCAGCACGCCGTACCGCTGATAGACGCCATTCTGTGATCCCGTGCTGAAGGTCAGGGCGCCGCTCGGCGACGAATTCCCGATCGGTAGCAGCCACCACATCAGCAGCCCGAACAGCGCCAGTGCGACCGCCGAGCCCTGGAGGGCACGGCGGCGGCTGATGCGGGACAGGGACGAGAGCATGGCGCGATCCTGCCAGCTCACCGGCCGTAATGGCCAGGCCCTGCCGCGCGGAAGGGGCGCGGGCGCCTCTGGGTGGCGACGTTGCTTCCCGGCCGCGTGGCGCGGCCGGGAAGCACGGTCGACGGTGAGGGGTTACCGTACGTTTTCGGTGTTTTATCCTCGTTGGCCCGGGATTGTCCCCCGGAAGCCGCTTGAGCCCAGCTGCTCGAACCGCTCCTGGACATTGGCCGCGAATACCCGCTGCTCATTGCCGGGATAAAACTGCTGGCCGGCGTTCATGGCCACCGTCAGTACTCCGCTGACCGGTGCGTTGGGTGACGTCCGCACCGGAGTGCAGAGGAAGCTGAAGTCCTGGGGTGAGGGGGAGTCGTACGTGCTGATCGACGCCCGGGGAAGCGTGGTGGTCTGACCGGTGTGGAAGGCCTCGTCCATCGCGTTGAAGACACCGATGGCTTCGAGCCCGGTCAGGACCTGCCGCCCTGGGCTGAACTGCGGGACCATGCCGAAAGCCGCGCCCTGCTTGCCGTTGGCGTAGCGCAGCAGGTGGTTCGGTCCTTCGGTGAGCATGATGGGGAAGGGGGCGCCGTCGAAGACGGCGAACAGCTCCTGCTGCTGGGCGAGCAGGCTGTCACGCAACTTGAAGTCCGACAGCAGGGTCTCGGTGAGTTCCTGCATGCCCTCCTTGAGCTTGCGATCCCAGGTACGGGCCACCATGTCGGCCACGCACACGGTGCCGAGGATCATGCCGGTGTTGTCCCGGAGCGGGGTGCCGAGGTAGGAACGAACGCCCATGTCGTTGACCAGTGGGTTGCCTCTGAACCGCGGGTAGTCGAAGACATCGTCCAGGGCCAGCTGGGACCCCTGGGCCACCACATGGGGGCAGAAGCCGTAGTCACTGGGCGCTTCGCGGGCGATGTCGCTGAGGTCGAAGACGATGCCGCGGCCATCGGTGTTCGCCTTGTCGTCGGGCGAGGTGGGTGGGACGTACATGCCGCGGAACATCTGTCGCTCGTCGTTGATGAAGTTGACCATGGCCAGGGGTGCCTGAGTGAAGCTGGCCGCAAGCCGCGCGACACGGTCGAACGTGGCCTCGGCCTCAACGCTGTTGAGGCCGAGAACCTGCAGCCGAAGTCTCCGCTGCTCGCCCGCGAGCCGGGTCTGATCAGATGTCAGGGGATCCATGTTTCCAGATGAAATCAGATCCGGGAGCTGAGGATTGCCGCACTGGAATCATTTCTGTATCACTTGTCACACCGACATCGCCTCGGCGCCCGCGTGGCCGCCCCCGGTCCTGGCGGGTGCCTGCAGATGCCCAATCCTGGATCCTGTTCAAACTGGGCAAGGTTTCAACCTCGGGCGATCACTTCCCGCCAATCCTTGATGCCGGGACGAGCAGAAACGGTTGTGCATATGACAATCGTGCGGTGGGCAGGCTTGTTTGCGGCGATGGAGTGTGCGCTCTTACGCGGTATCGGACTGCGAACCCAGGTTCGGGCGTCCGGCGCAGGGGGGCAGGTGGTGGGCGCTCTCCCGTCGAGGCCCGTGGATGGAATGGAGTTGTGCCGAGTGACTTCGGGGAGGGGTACAGCGCCGTGGGTCAAGTGCAGTTCGGGCTGTGGGCGTACTGCCGCAGGCGTTGGCAGCAGCGCCCTGTCGGCCATGGTGCTCTGCACGATGTCACGCCAAGATCCGCCGCTGCGGGGTTGACGCCGCGATCCGGAGCCGGCGCCCTCGTGGTCACGCCGCATGCCGTACACACGTCGGCGCTGCCCGCAGGAGCACGGTGCCGCATCCGCCGCCACCACCCATCGACTGAGTTATGGACGGCGCCTCAAGTTGCGTGCTGGGCGGGGACTTCAGCGCCCGCGGGCGGCGCCTGTGCCGGTCGGTGAGGCACCACGACAGTCGACTTGCCTGCTCGAGTATCGAGCCCTGCACGATGACGTCAGGGCTCGTTTCACCCAGTGACCCGTTCTCAACCGCCTGGATCCGGGGGGCTTCCAGCGGTATGGCGCGTGGCAGACAGCTCAGAGAGATCCATGGCCGACGCTCTGGGGAGCGCCATGGAGCAACGTGAACTGCACCAACGCACACGGACATCGGGAAAGCATCGAAGGAGTGTTCTGATGAACAGGTCGGACGTGGACGCACGGTCGGTGGCAGTGATCGGCATGGCCTGCCGGCTTCCTGGCGCATCAGGGACCGATGAGCTGTGGGAATTGCTCCGAGACGGTGTGGACGCCACAAGCGAGACACCGCCTGAACGCTACGACGTGGACGCCCTCTACTCCCCACAGCCGGGGCCAGGGATGATCGGCAGCCGTCGCGCGGGTTACGTGGACGGAGTGGCGGAGTTCGACGCGGAGTTCTTCGAGATGTCCTCCACCGAGGCGGTGGAACTCGACCCGCAGCAACGGCTGCTGCTGATGACGGCCTGGGACGCCCTGGAAGACGCGGGCCAGCGACCCGACGAGCTGGCCGGCAGCCGGACCGGGGTCTTCGTCGGCAACGCCCGCTCGGACTACCTGGAGATCCAGTTCCGCGAGGGCCTGGAAGCAGTGACGCCCTCGCAGTTCAACAACTTCCGCTCGCTGCTGCCGGCCCGCCTGTCCTACGTCTTCGACTTCCGCGGCCCCAGCGTTGTGGTGGACACGGCCTGCTCCTCCTCGCTGGTGGCCGTCCACAGTGCCGTGCAGAGCCTGCGCGCACGCGAGAGTCCCCTCGCGCTGGCCGCGGGTGTGAACCTCAAGCTCCGCCCGGATGAGGGCGTCATGATGACGCAGGCCGGGGCCCTGGCTGCCGACGGCCGGAGCAAGTTCGGCGACGCGAGCGCTGACGGCCACGCGCCGAGCGACGGAGTGGGTGTCGTCGTCCTCAAGCCTCTCGCCGACGCCCTGGCCGACGGCGACCGAATACGAGCCGTCATCCAGGGCAGCGCGGTCAGCAACGACGGCCGCACGAGCGACTCGCTGCTGAACCCGTCGATGACCGGACAGGTCGAGGCGCTCCGGTGGGCGTACGAGGATGCCGGGGTGGCCCCGGCCGATGTGGACTACGTAGAGGCGCACGGGGTCGGCTCACCCACACTCGACCCGCTGGAGATCAGCGCACTGGGCGAGGTCCTGGGTGAGGGCCGGCCATCGGACAGACCGCTGCTGGTCGGCTCGATCAAGACGAATATCGGCCACGCGGAGGCCGCCGGCGGCATGGCCGGACTGATCAAAGCCGTGCTGTGCCTGGAACACGGCCAGATCCCGCCCAGCCTCCATCTCAACACCCCACATCCCCGGATCACCTGGGACGAGCTGCCCCTGGTGATACCAGGGAAGCTCTATGACCTGCCCGACCGCGACCGGCCGGCCATCGCCGGGATCTCCGGGCAGGGCTCCTCGTCCCTCAACGCGCACGTGGTGATCCGACAGGGCGACACCCGCCCGGCCGACGCCACGGCAGCGGCGAGCGGCGCACCGTACGTACTGGTGCTCTCCGCCCGCACCCCCGCAGCCCTGGACGCCCTGGCCCGTTCCTACACCGCCTACCTCGGTCCCGACGGGCAAGGCGCCACGTTGTCCCTTCGCGACATCTGCTACAGCGCAGCCACCCGCCGTCATCATCACGAACAGCGCCTGGCGGTCATCGGGTCCTCCCATCAGGAGATGGCAGCCGCGCTCAGCGGGACCGGAGGAACACCGGCATCAGGCCCGACTCCCGCGGTACTGGCCGAGGCCGCGGACCGCTACAGCAAGGGCGAGACGGTGGCCTGGGACGAGGTGTTCGGGGAGCATGGCCGCTTCGTGCCGCTGCCCGGCTATCCCTGGCAGACAAAGCGCTACTGGCCCGGCGAGGATTGGGACGAGGACGGCGGCGACCTGGCTTCCTGGGTGCTGCGCGAGCACGCGCGCACCCCCTTCGACGACGGCTCCACGCTCGACGCGATCGGGATCGACTCGCTGGCGAAGCTGCGGCTCATCGTGCAGCTGTCCAAGAAGTCCGGCCGCGACGTCGACCCCGAGGACTTCGGCCGGCTGCGCACGGTCGGCGCGCTGCGCGAGTGGGTCCACGCACTGGAGGCACACGCGTCATGAGTAATCCGCAGACCGCGTATGCATGGTTCGCCCGCTCCGCCGACACCTTCGGCCACGACTGCACCGCCCTGGAAGTGGGCGAGGAGCGACTGACCTACGGCGAACTGCGCGACCTGGCGGAGCGGCTCGCGGCCCGGCTGGTCGCAGCCAACGGCGGCGAGACGCCCCGGCGTGTGGGGCTGCTGGCAAGCCGCTCGGTGACCGCGTACGCCGGCTACCTCGCCATCCTGCGGACTGGCGCGGCCATCGTGCCCCTCAACCCGGAGCACCCGCCCGCCCGCACCGCCCACATTGCCAAGGCCGCGGGTCTGGAGCTGGCCCTGGCAGACACCCCCGAAGCCTGCGCCGACCTCGGGATCCCACTGCTCGTGGCGGGCCCCAAGGAGCTGGACGCCCTCACAACCGAGCCGCCCCCCGAGCTGCCCCACCCGGAAGCGAACCCGGACGATGTCGCGTACATCATCTTCACGTCCGGGTCGACCGGCACCCCCAAGGGAGTGCCGATCCTGCACCGCAACCTCTCCGCCTATCTCGGCCACGTGGCGTCCCGGTACGACGTCGGGCCGGGCAGCCGACTCTCTCAGACCTTCGACCTCACCTTCGACGGCTCCGTGCACGACCTGTTCGTCGCCTGGGCATCCGGAGGCACGCTGGTGGTGCCGAGGCGCAGCCAACTCCTGTCACCGGTGAAAACGATCAATGACCAGCGGCTCACCCACTGGTTCTCGGTGCCGTCACTGATCACCTTCGCCTCACGCCTGGGCACGCTGGCGCCCAACAGCATGCCCACCCTGCGCTGGAGCGTGTTCGGCGGCGAACCGCTGCCCCTGGCGGCGGCGCAGGAATGGCAGGCGGCCGCGCCGAGAAGCACTCTGGAAGTCCTCTACGGCCCGACGGAGCTCACCATCTCCTGCACCGCCTATCGGCTGCCTCGCAGCCGGGCGGACTGGCCGAAAACAGCCAACGGGACGCTGCCGATCGGGACTTGCTACCCGACATTGGATCTCCTCCTGCTGGACGAGAACGGCAGGCCGGCCGAGACCGGCGAGCTCTGCATCCGCGGTCCGCAGCGGTTCCCCGGCTACCTGGAACCGGCCAACAACGATGGCCGGTTCCTGCCCTTCGACGACAGCGTCGCCGTCCTTCCCCAAGCTCTCGGCTCCGCTCGAGCACGGGAGACCCCAATCCACACCGGAGCCACGTCGCTGACCGATCAGCACTGGTACCGCACCGGAGACCGGGCCACCATGCACGACGGCCACCTGGTCCACCTGGGACGGACCGATCACCAGGTCAAGATCCGAGGCCACCGGATCGAACTGGGGGAGATCGAGTCCATGCTCAGGGAGCAGCCCGGCGTACGCGACGCGATCGTCCTCGCTGTGCACGCTTCTGACGGCGAGCCGGAACTGGAGGCCGCGGTCAGCGGCGCCGAGTGTGCCACCCAGCAGCTGTATTCCGCACTGGGCGACAGCCTGCCGCCGTACATGCTCCCGCGCCGGATCGTCATCCTCGACGAACTGCCGCTCAACCCGAATGGCAAGATCGACCGGCACGCCCTGCTCGCCGAACTCGGGCGCCGTCACTGAATCCAATGCCGGAATGTCCACACACATAGGCGCACGTCCCGTCCCTCGTCCGGAGCTGTCGCCCGAGGCTGCCCCCCCCACGCGGCATCGCGGCTCCCACCCAGTCCCGATGTCTGTGAGGCACGCACATGTTCGACGCCATCGTGGTAGGGGCGCGTTGCGCCGGAGCTCCCACAGCCATGCTGCTCGCCCGCGCGGGATGCCGGGTACTCATGCTCGACCGGGCGGCATTCCCTTCCGACACCCTCTCCACCCACCTCATCCACCAACCCGGCGTCGCGGCGCTCGCCCGCTGGGGCCTGCTCGAGACCGTACGCGCCTCAGGCTGCCCGCCCCTTGACCGCGCGGTCTACGAAGTGGCCGACATCCGCCTCGAAGGCTGCGCCCGAGGCGTCGAGGGACAGCGCGCCGGATACGCCCCCCGCCGCCACGTCCTGGACGCCATCCTGGTGGACGCAGCCGTCGCGGCCGGCGTCGACTTCCGCGACCGGACCTCGGTGACCCGCCTCCTGCGCGACGACACCGGACGCGTCATTGGCGTGGAGGGCAAGCACCGCGGCAGCTCCTTCAGCGAACGAGCCCACCTGGTGATCGGCGCGGACGGAATGCGCTCCACGGTCGCCAGGCTCAGCCGGGCGCGCTACACCGTTCAGGACCCGAAACTGACCTGCGCCTACTACGGGTACTGGGAAGACGTGCCGGCCGCCCTCGAACTGTATGAGAAACCCTCGAGTTGGGTGGCCGCCGTACCGACCAACGACGACGCGACCCTCGTCCTGGCCTACTTCCCGCAGTCCCGATTCGAAGAAGTCCGCACCGACACGCGCCACGCCTACCTGGGACAGATACGCACCACCGCGCCGGCGCTGTACGAGCGGCTCCAGGGAAAACGCCGCATCGAACGTCTGCGCGGCACAGGTGACCAGCAGAACTTCTTCCGGCAGGCAACCGGCCCCGGCTGGGCCCTGGTGGGCGACGCCGGACACCACAAGGACTCCATCACCGCACGCGGGATCAGCGACGCGTTCCTACAGGCAGAATCCCTCGCGCGGCGTGTGGGCGACCGACTCGGCGGCGACCCGCAGCGGCTCGACCAAGCACTCCTGGACTACGCCGAGGACCGAGACACCTCGCTCGCTCCGGCCTACGAGTCGACGCTGGCGGTGGCGCAACTGGCACAGCACGAGCAGCGGCTCTCACTGCTGCGCGCAGTAGAGACGGACCCGGACCTCACAGCGATCTATTTCGACATGGTCGCCGGAATTGAGACTGTCAGCGCCCTTTACACCCCAAAGCTGATCGCCCTCCTCTAACCAGATCCCTCAGGAGCGTTCGGGGGCTCCGACCACGCACGATGCCCTAGAAGATTCACCCGACCGGAGCATTTTTATGAAGGGTGCGGCATGATCCTGGTACGGTTCCACCGACCGCCGACCTCTGGTGACTGTGAGTCAGGGCGTCGCGTGCGGGGGGAAGTTGGGCATTTCGAACCATCCCTTACTGCCATCATTGTTTCGCTGCCGTACGAGGAATCAGATGCCAGGCACCCGCGACCGGCGGACAAGTCATAGGTCCGCCCCTCGCAGATCTCTCCGATTGTCGTTTGCCCTACCCCTTGTCGTTCCGGCGCTCTTCCTCACCGGACTGTGGAGCTACACGGCGACCGGGCTTGTCGACGAGCAAATCCAGCTGCGTGCCGATGTGGACCGGGTCGTGTCCACGGTCCGGCCTGCCCACGGCGTGCTGGCCCGTCTGCAGGACGAGCGCCGGCTCACCGCTGCCTGGCAGGCCACACGCACCAGCTCCTCTCGCGCCGCCCTGGACGACGCCCGAAGCAGTACCGACGCTGCCGTCGAGGAGTTCCGCCGGATGTCCCCCTCCGGGCTGGACACCACGGCGTTGAAGAGCCGGGCCAAGGAGCTGAACGACTCGCTGGACACGTTGTCCAAGCGTCGCGATGCGATCGACGATCGCACCCTCACCAGCGCCGACGCCTTCCAGTACTTCACGGACTCCATCGCTGACGGCGCCGGCCTGCTCACCGATGCCACACGTACCGACGAGGGGCGCACCGCGCACGCCGTCGCCGCGACGTCCCTGGTGCAGGTCACCGAGATGCTCTCGCGCGAGGACGCGTTGATCTCCGCCGCACTGCCGTCCGGCCGCATGGCCTCCACGCCCCGCGCTCAGTTCAGCCAGTACCTGGCGATCCAGCGAGAAGCCGGCAACGGCCTGGACGCCCGTGACCTCCTCGCAGACGATGCCACCGCCTATGCAAGCATCACCGACAGCCCCCGATGGACCTCACTGGCATCGATCGAAGACGCTGTTGCGATCAGCGGCGGCACGAAACTGCCCAACCAGGCCACAGCGTGGCCAGACGCCGCCGACACCGTCGTCAACGATCTGCAGAAGCTGAACTCGGACTCCCTCGAGAACCTGGCCCACACCGGCAAGGAACGAGCCGACGGTCTCTTGCTGGGCCTGATCCTGGGCTCCATCGCCACTCTGGCCGCCCTGGCTGTCGTCGGGGCGCTGGCCCTGCGTGTCTGGCGCTCGGTGATCAGCCGGCTCTCCCAGCTCCAGCAGAAGACCGAGGACCTGGCCGGCACCCGGCTGCCCCAGCTCGTCGCCCAACTCGAGCGAGGAGAACAAGTCGACCCGACCGCACTTCTACCTCGCAGGCACCACGCCACAGACGAGTTGGAACGGCTCGATGCGGCAATCGACCACCTGGCACGCGTCGCCGTGGACACGGTCGTCCATCAGTCCCTCGGCCGCGAGGGAACGGAAAAGGTCTTCTCCAAGCTCATCCGCCGCACCCAAACCCTGATCCACCGGCTCATCTCCCTCCTGGACGACCTCGAGCGCAAACACGAAGACTCGGACCTGCTGAAGGACATCTTCAAGGTCGATCACCTCGCCACCCGCGTGCGGCGCCACTCGGAAAACCTCGTGATCCTCGGCGGATCCCCGCCCACCCGCCGCATGACCGCTGCTGTTTCCATCACTGACGTGATGCGCAGCGCGGTGGCGGAGACTGAGCACTACACCCGGGTCAAGGTGAAGAACCTCCCCCCGGGCCGACGGGTATCTCTCGCCGGCCGGGCCGTCGCCGACGTCACCCACCTGCTCGCTGAGCTCATCGAGAACGGCACGAGCTTCTCCCCGCCGGACACCCAGGTGTTCGTCAGCGCAACGAAGGTCGCCAGGGGCCTGGCGCTCCATGTCGAGGACCACGGGCTCGGAATGCCGGAGGACCACCGCGTCGGCGCCAACCAGCTTCTCGCGCACCCGCCCGAGCTCGACATGATGACGCTGGGCGCGGACCCGCGCCTCGGGCACTTCGTGGTGGCCCGGCTCGCGGAGCGACACAAGATCAAGGTGGAACTGCGCGAGTCCGTCTACGGCGGGACCCTCGCCATCGTGCTTCTTCCCGCAGCCCTGCTTGAGGAGCACGATTCCCCGCTGCTGGAGCAGCTCAAATCAGCAGCCTCAGCAGCCTCGGCGGCGGGCGCACTGGGCGGCAGCGCAGACGCCACCGTGCAGGCTCAACTCCAAGACCACCACGGGTATCCCGAGTATGGAGGTGCAGGTCTGTTGCCGGCCGCATCAGCTCACCCGGGAGCGCAGGCTCCAGCGCCGCCGGAGTGGACGCCTCCCCAAGAGCATCCCGATCCCGAAGTCCGGCATCCCGAACCCGCCACGTATGAGGACGCACAGGATGCATCCCCACCACTGGTGACCCCTCGTGTCCTTCCACAAAGGACACGAGGAGCGAGCCTCGCGCAGCAGTTGCGCAAGGAGGCGGCGCATGCGCAAACCCAGCAGGATGACGAGGGCGAGACCGGCGCTATCTCCCCCGGCGAGTCAGCCCGCACCATGATGGCCATCCAACAGGGGATGAAGCGGGCCCAGATCGCTGAGGCCGACGAGTCGGCCGGTGTGGACAGTCAGGCGGAGTCGCGTGGCCGCAGCGCCAACTAGCCGCAGCGCCAACTAACTGTGAGGGAACATTCAGTAATGACTGAGCAGGTACACGCCGCTCCCCAGCTGGACTGGCTCCTGGACAGCCTCGTGGACCAGATTCCAGAGATTCGCTGCGCCATCGTGCTGTCCGGGGACGGGCTCCTTATCGGCAAATCGAAGGGCCTCGGCCGGGACGACGCCGAGCACCTGTCCGCGGTCGGATCGGGGATGCACAGCCTCGCCCGTGGCGCTGCGCGCCACTTCCATGGCGGAGAGGTTCAGCAGACGGTCATCCAGATGGAAAAAGCATTCCTCTTTGTCACCGCCGCCGGCAGGGGAGCACGCCTTGCCGCGATCGCTTCCGAGGAAGTGGATGTCGGGATGATGGCCTTCGAGATGGGCACGCTCGTCAAACAGGTAGGCAAGTACCTCAGCGCCGCGCCCCGCGTGCAGGCCTCCCCCCGCGGTTACATTCAGGATGCCTGACTCGCGATGGTTCGACGATGAAGGGGCCGGACGTCACGTCCGGCCATACGCCATTACCGGCGGACGTACCCGCCACAGTCAGCACACTTTCACGCTGATCACGCTGGTTGTCACACGGTCCCTTCATGAGGTCAACCAGGAACCCTTGGAGCCGGAGTCAGCCGAAATCCTGCATTTCTGCCGGGATCGCGCGGTGGCAGTCGCTGAGATAGCTGCCCACCTGGATCTTCCGGTGAGCGTGGTGAAAGTTCTCTGCGGGGACTTACTGAACGACTCGATGATTTTGGTCCAGGCGCCGCCTGCGGAGGCGGACAAACCGAGCGTGGAACTCATCGAAAGGGTGATGGATGGTATCCGTCAGCTCTGAGCCGATCATGCCGACAGCAGTGAAGATCCTGATTGCGGGCGGCTTCGGCGTGGGCAAGACCACCATGGTGGGCTCAGTGAGCGAGGTGCCCCCACTGGAGACCGAGGAGCGCATCACCGAGGCGAGCCTGGGGATCGACGATCTGGCGGGTGTGGAAGGCAAGTATTCGACCACCGTCGCCATGGACTTCGGCCGGATCACCATCGCCCCGGAGCTGGTGCTCTACCTGTTCGGAACCCCCGGCCAGGATCGCTTCTGGTTCATGTGGGACGACTTGGCTCTCGGCGCCCTGGGAGCTGTGGTACTCGCTGATACCCGACGTCTGGATTCCTCCTTCGCCTCAGTGGATTTCTTCGAGGAGCGTGGAATCCCCTTCGCCGTGGGCGTCAATTGCTTCGACGGCAGACGGGAATGCACGAGCCAGCAGGTGCGACAGGCACTGGCCCTCGAACCCACCACACCCGTCATCCTGTGTGACGTCCGCGATCGCAGCTCCAGTAAGACGGTGCTCCTTGCCCTGCTGGAGGTGGCGCGAGCGCAGGCATCCGCTCGCCTGACGCCTGTGCCGGCCGCTGACCGGGCGGCATGGAGGCCGGCGTAGGTCTTCAGCATTGCGGCCCGACCGGAGCCCTTACCCTGGACGGGTGAGCGGTAACGACGTGGTTGGCGGAGTAGTGGACGGTTTGAAAACGTACGAGGTGCGCACCTACGGGTGCCAGATGAACGTTCACGATTCCGAGCGGCTGTCGGGCCTGCTGGAGGACGCCGGCTATGTCCGCGCGCCCGAGGGCGCCGACGGTGACGCCGACGTCGTCGTCTTCAACACCTGCGCGGTCCGGGAGAACGCCGACAACAAGCTGTACGGCAATCTCGGCAGGCTCGCGCCGATGAAGACCAGGCGGCCCGGAATGCAGATTGCCGTCGGCGGCTGCCTGGCCCAGAAGGACCGCGACACCATCGTCTCCAAGGCACCGTGGGTCGACGTCGTCTTCGGCACGCACAACATCGGGAAGCTGCCGGTGCTGCTGGAGCGCGCCCGTATCCAGGAAGAGGCGCAGGTCGAGATCGCGGAGTCGCTCGAGGCCTTCCCCTCGACGCTGCCGACCCGCCGTGAGTCCGCGTACGCCGCGTGGGTCTCCATCTCGGTCGGCTGCAACAACACCTGCACCTTCTGCATCGTCCCGGCGCTGCGCGGCAAGGAGAAGGACCGCAGGCCCGGTGACATCCTGGCCGAGGTCGAGGCACTCGTCGCCGAGGGCGTCTCCGAGATCACGCTGCTCGGCCAGAACGTCAACGCGTACGGCTCCGACATCGGCGACCGCGAGGCATTCAGCAAGCTGCTGCGCGCCTGCGGAAAGATCGCGGGCCTGGAGCGGGTCCGCTTCACCTCGCCGCACCCGCGCGACTTCACGGACGACGTGATCGCCGCGATGGCCGAGACGCCGAACGTCATGCCGCAGCTGCACATGCCGCTCCAGTCGGGCTCGGACCCGATCCTGAAGGCGATGCGCCGCTCGTACCGGCAGGAGCGCTTCCTCGGGATCATCGAGAAGGTGCGCGCCGCGATTCCGCACGCCGCCATCTCCACCGACATCATCGTGGGCTTCCCCGGCGAGACCGAGGAGGACTTCGAGCAGACCATGCATGCCGTGCGCGAGGCCCGCTTCGCGAACGCGTTCACGTTCCAGTACTCCAAGCGCCCCGGCACCCCGGCGGCGGAGATGGACGGCCAGATCCCCAAGGAGGTCGTCCAGGAGCGCTATATGCGCCTCGTCGCCCTCCAGGAGGAGATCTCCTGGGAGGAGAACAAGAAGCAGGTCGGCCGGATGCTGGAGGTCATGGTCGCCGAGGGCGAGGGCCGCAAGGACGGCGCCACGCACCGGTTGTCGGGGCGCGCCCCGGACAACCGTCTCGTCCACTTCACGAAGCCGGACGAGGACGTGCGCCCGGGCGATGTGGTGACCGTCGAGATCACCTACGCCGCCCCGCACCACCTGCTGGCGGAGGGCGCCGCGAAGTCCGTACGACGCACCCGCGCCGGCGACGCGTGGGAGAAGCGCAACGCCGCCGAGGCCGGGAAGCCGGCCGGAGTGATGCTGGGACTGCCCAGGATCGGTGTGCCGGAGCCGCTGCCGGTGGCCGCGGCACCGGGGTGCGGCTGCGACTGACGGACGGGCGCGGCGGGGGACGCAGGCACTTCATCCGGGCCCGGACCTGAACACGGACGCACGCCTGACCACGCATTAGGCTGGCGATCATGCTTGTCGCCGCCGCCGTGTGCCCCTGCCCGCCGCTGCTCGTGCCCGACGTCGCCGCGGGAGCCGCGCCCGAACTCGACGCGGCGCGGAGCGCGTGCGCCGACGCCCTGGGGGTGCTCGCCGCCGCCCGGCCCGACTTGCTGTTCGTGGTCGGACCCGCCGAGCAGGACGGCCGCGGCCCGCACCTCGCGGGCGCGACCGGGTCCTTCCATGGCTTCGGTGTGGACATCGACGTACGGCTCGGAGTGGGCGCGGACCAGGAGCGGCCGCTGCCGCCGTCCCTGGCAGTCGCCGCCTGGCTGCTCGGCCGCGCGCAGTGGGCGGATGCCCCGGTGGAGGGTCTCGGCGTCGGCGATCACCTCGCCGGTGACCGCTGCCTGGCCGTCGGGCGGGAACTGGGCGCCCGGGCGGAGCGCGTCGCCCTGCTGGTGATGGGCGACGGCAGTGCGTGCCGCACGCTGAAAGCCCCCGGCTATCTGGACGAGCGGGCGGCCGGCTTCGACCGGGAGGCCGCCCGGGCACTGGGTGCGGCCGATGTCGATGCGCTCAAGGCGCTGGACGAGTCACTGGCGTACGAACTCAAGGCGGCGGGCCGGGCTCCCTGGCAGGTGCTCGCGGGAGCCGCCGAGGGGGCGGGCCTGGCCGGGCAGCTGCTCTACGAGGACGCCCCGTACGGCGTCGGCTACTTCGTGGCCGCCTGGTCGTAGCGGATCCCGGCCGGCGGCGGATTCTTTAGCGGCGGACCGCGACGGCGGAAGGCCGCGGAACGAGTTGTTCCGCGGCCTTCCGTCGGTGAATGTCAGGAAGCCGGCGGCGTAGTGCCGTCGTCCTTGTGGGCAATGCGGTCCAGGGCCTCCTTGGCCTTGCCGGTGCCAGACTCGATCTTGCTGCTGTACTTGCCCTTGGTCTTTGTGTCGACCGTCTTCGCGGCCTTTTCCAGACCGTGCTCGATCTTGCCCCCGTGCTGCTGCGCGAGGTCAGAGACCTTGTCCTTGGCCGGGGCGAGCTTGGCCTTCAACGTGTCCATGAAGCCCATGGGCCACCTTCCCTCGGGACTATTTGCGGGCGCCCTCGCCGGCTTCGTTGTCCGCCGCCTCCTCGGCCGACTGCTGCTTCGGAATCTCCACGCCTTCGGCGGCAGCGGTCTCGGAGCCCTCGGCCTCCGCAGCTTCGGTGACCTCCTCCGCAGCATCCGTCGACGCCTCGGCCTCGGAACCGCACTCAACCGGGGAGTCGGCCGTCAGAGTACTGGCGGCCGCCTCCTCGGTTGACGCCTCGGCGGCCGTCTTGGACTTACGACGAAACCGTGAAAAAACGCCCATATCTACTCCATAGCCTACTCGTGAGGGCGAAGTTCCGCGTCGCCCCGAGCGTCCCATTGCGCCGCCCGCGGGCACCGGTCGAGAAACCGGCGTTCGGAACCTCGCAACAGGCAACGAACCCGCCCTTGTGTCGTCACCTCGCTCGTTCGGGGACACGTCCGTGGGTTTGCGAGACTGTGACAGTGAGAAGCGCAGCTCCCGCCTCGCGGGTCATCGCAGTTGTCGGTCCTACCGCGGCCGGAAAGTCCGATCTGGGCGTTTTCCTCGCCCGGCGGTTGGGCGGCGAAGTCGTCAACGCCGACTCCATGCAGCTCTACCGAGGGATGGATATTGGCACCGCAAAGCTGACGGCCGACGAGCGCGGCGGGATCCCGCACCAGCTCCTCGACATCTGGGACGTCACCGAGACCGCGAGCGTCGCCGAGTACCAGAAGCTGGCCAGAGCGGAGATCGACCGCCTTCTCGCCGATGGACGTACGCCCGTCCTCGTCGGCGGCTCCGGGCTGTACGTACGCGGCGCCATCGACGCCCTCGAATTCCCCGGCACCGACCCCGCGATCCGCGCCCGGCTCGAGGAGGAGGTGACGGTGCGCGGCTCCGGTGCCCTGCACGCCCGCCTCGCCGCCGCCGACCCCGAGGCCGGCAAGGTGATCCTGCCCAGCAACGGCCGCCGCATCGTCCGGGCACTCGAAGTCATCGAAATCACCGGCAAGCCCTTCACCGCCAACCTTCCCGGCCATGACGCCGTCTACGACACGGTCCAGATCGGCGTCGACGTGGGCCGCCCCGAGCTCGACGAACGCATCGCGATGCGCGTGGACCGGATGTGGGAAGCGGGCCTTGTCGACGAAGTGCGCGCGCTGGAGGCGCAGGGCCTGCGCGAGGGGCGCACGGCATCGCGTGCGCTCGGCTACCAGCAGGTGCTCACGGCGCTCGCGGGGGAGTGCACCGAACAGGAGGCGCGCGAGGAGACCGTGCGCGCCACCAAGCGCTTCGCGCGACGCCAGGACTCATGGTTCCGCCGGGACCCGCGCGTGCACTGGCTGAGCGGCGCGGCCGAGCACCGGAGGGAACTTCCGCACCAGGCGCTGGCGTTGGTCGAACGAGCGGTCACAGCCTGATCACGTGATGGCATCGGGACGCTCTGCCAGTCATTTCGGCGCCTTGGGGCGTGCCATCATCGAGCATCGATCGACGTGGAGTCCGAGTTGGGAGGGCGCGTGGCGATGGAGGCCGGCCCTCGCGACACAGAACAGGAAAGGCGGGACGCAGCGGAAAGCGCGTCCCGTCTGAGTCCGGACGGGCCTGACGACCAGGGCGTGCTCGTGGACGAGGTCGAGGTCGAACTGCGACCGCAGCGCAGGCTGCGGATCTGGCAGCTCGCCCCCATTGTGGCGCTCGCCGCGGTCGGCTCTCTGATGTTCGCCTTCCCGCTCGCCTTCGGCACCGGCGACGGCGGCGCGGTCGTCGCCATGCTGGGTCTGCTGATCAGCTGCTGCGCCGCGGGCTGGGGTGTGATGGCCGCCCGCCGTGTGGGCCACACCTGGCCGGGACTGCCGGCCCGCGGCTCCGGCGAGCGCGCCGACTGGCGAGTCATCGCCCTGTACGTCGGCGTGGGCGCGGTGCTCGTCGCGCTGGCCGTCTGGCGAGTGGCCCGGCTCCGCTGACTGCGGGTCGATCGGCCCGGCTCCGCTGACTGTGGGCCGAGCGGCCCGGCTCCGCCGAGTGCAAGTTGAGCGGACCGGCCCCGCCGAGTGTCCGAGGGTCCTCGTACGATGGACGGCGTGAGCACCTCGCAGACCTCGCCGATCGCCTTCCTCAAGGGCCACGGGACCGAGAACGACTTCGTGATCGTCCCCGACCCGGACAACACCGTCGACCTGCCCGCCCCCGCCGTTGCCAAGCTTTGCGACCGCCGGGCCGGCATCGGCGGCGACGGTCTGCTGCATGTCGTACGGTCCGGCGAGCACCCCGAGGCGCGCGCCATGGCCGACGAGGCCGAGTGGTTCATGGACTACCGCAATGCAGACGGATCGGTCGCCGAGATGTGCGGCAACGGCGTACGTGTCTTCGCCCGCTATCTTCAGCGCGCGGGCCTTGTCGAGGCGGGCGACCTCGCGGTGGCCACCCGCGGCGGCGTCAAGAAGGTGCACCTCGCCAAGGACGGTCACGTCACGGTCTCCATGGGCCGCGCGCTGTTCCCCGAGGAGAGCGTCACGGTCACCGTCGACGGCCGCAGCTGGCCCGCCCTGAACGTGAACATGGGCAATCCCCACGCGGTCGCCTTCGTCGAGGACCTGGACCACGCCGGGAACCTGCTCTCCGTGCCCCCCTTCACCCCGGCGTCCGTCTACCCGGACGGGGTGAACGTCGAGTTCGTCGTCGACCGCGGCGAGCGCCATGTCGCCATGCGCGTGCACGAGCGCGGCTCCGGCGAGACCCGCTCGTGCGGCACGGGTGCGTGCGCCGTGGCTGTGGCGGCGGCCCGCAGGGACGGTGCGGACCCTTCGGAAACCGGCGCCCCCGTCACGTACACCGTGGATCTGCCGGGCGGGCGTCTGGTGATCACGGAGCGGCCGGACGGCGAGATCGAGATGACCGGCCCCGCCGTGATCGTCGCCGAGGGACACATCGACCCCGCCCTCTTGACCTAGATCACCCCAGTAAGGACCGAAACCGCGATCGCTTAGAGCTTCGCTCGAATGGGTGATCCGTTTCACGCTGAGCGAGAGCCGGACTGCGCCACGTGGTGGGCTCGGTAGCATCAAGCACCGGCCCGGGGGGCACGCCTGTCCTTCCCACCGCCGGTCGAAGCTGCCGGAGGTGCCCCATGAGTGCAGAGGCCGCCAACCCTGGTGCCCACAGTCGCAGGCGTGGGCGTCCCAGGATCGACCTCCGCAGGCTGGGCCGTGCCGCGCTCCTGGGGCCCGCAGCCCGCGACCGGCTGCCCGACGCGATCGGGCACGTGGCAGAAGCGCACCGGGCACACCACCCGGAGGCAGACCTCGCCATCCTGCACAAGGCGTATGTCCTGGCCGAGTCCTCCCACCGCGGACAGTTCCGCAAGAGCGGCGAGCCCTACATCACGCATCCGCTCGCCGTGACGCTCATCCTTGCCGAACTGGGCGCGGAGACCACGACCTTGACCGCCTCACTCCTTCACGACACCGTCGAGGACACCGAGGTGACGCTCGATCAGGTACGGACGGAGTTCGGCGCCGAGGTCTGCTATCTGGTCGACGGCGTCACCAAGCTGGAGAAGGTCGACTACGGCGCGGCAGCCGAGCCCGAGACCTTCCGCAAGATGCTCGTCGCCACCGGCAACGACGTCCGCGTGATGTCGATCAAACTCGCCGACCGGCTGCACAACATGCGCACCCTCGGCGTGATGCGCCCCGAGAAGCAGGCCCGCATCGCCAGAGTCACCCGCGATGTCCTCATCCCCCTCGCCGAACGGCTCGGCGTCCAGGCGCTCAAGACCGAGCTGGAGGACCTCGTCTTCGCGATCCTCCACCCGGAGGAGTACGAACGCACGCGCGCCCTCATCGCGGACAACGCGACCGCCTGGGACGCCCTCGACGCCATCGCCGAGAAGTTCAGGGCAGTGCTGCGGGACGCCGACATCGCCGCCGAAGTCCTCATCAGGCCGCGCCACTTCGTCTCCGTGCACCGCGCGCGGCTCAAACGCGGCGAGCTGCGCGGCACGGACTTCGGACGGCTGCTCGTGCTGGTCGGCGAGGACGCCGACTGCTATGGCGTGCTGGGCGAGCTGCACACCTGCTTCACCCCGGTGATCTCGGAGTTCAAGGACTTCATCGCCGCCCCCAAGTTCAACCTGTACCAGTCGCTGCACACCGCTGTCGCAGGGCCGGACGGCGCGGTCGCCGAAGTCCTCATCCGTACGCACCAGATGCACAGGGTCGCCGAGGCCGGAGTGATCGCCCTCGGCAATCCGTATGTGCCCCCGGAGGGTGCAGCAGGGACCGAGCCGGCCGACGGCGAGCGTGCCGACCCCACCAGGCCCGGCTGGCTCTCCCGCCTCCTGGACTGGCAGCAGTCCACCCCCGACCCCGACACCTTCTGGACCTCCCTGCGCGCGGATCTGGCGCAGGACCGCGAGATCACCGTCTTCCGCGCCGACGGCGGCGCACTCGGTCTGCCGGCCGGTGCGAGCTGTGTCGACGCCGCCTACGCGCAGTACGGCGAGGAGGCGCACGCCTGCATCGGCGCGCGCGTCAACGGCCGTCTGGCGACGCTCAGTACGGTGCTGAGCGACGGCGACACCGTGCATCTGCTGCTTGCGCAGGACGTCCAGGACGCCGCTTCCGGACCGTCGCCCGAGTGGCTCGACCATGCCCGCACACCCGCGGCGCGCATCGCCATCACCACCTGGCTCGCAGCGCATCCGGAGGGCACGAACGTCGCGGCGGCCGCCCCCCGCAGACCCGCGCCGGTCACCGCCGACCGGCGCGCCGCCCCGAACGCCGTCGTCGATCTGCCGGACGCGACCGTACGTCTCGCGGGTTGCTGTACGCCGGTGCCGCCCGACGCCGTCACCGGCTTCGCGGTACGCGGCGGCACCGTAACGGTCCACCGCGAGGAATGCCCCGCTGTGGCCCGTATGAAGTCCCTCGACCGCGAGCCCATCCCGGTGCGTTGGGGCGACGCCGCAGAGTGCCGCGTCACCCTCATCGCCGAGTCCTTCGGCCGCCCGCGGTTGCTCGCCGACCTCACCGAGGCCATCGCCACCGAGGGCGCGGCGATCGTGTCGGCAACCGTCGAGCCGCCGAGCGAGCAGCGCGTACGGCACACGTACACCCTTCAACTCCCTGACGCAGCAGGTCTTCCCGCCTTGATGCGCGCCATGCGCGATGTGCCGGGGGTGTACGACGTGAGCCGCGCCCAGCATCCGGCGGGCACCGCCTGACCTCGTTCGGGTGGGCACGGCGCGCGCCGTCACGGTCATCGCCGGGCGCGCTGATAGCCGTAGGGCATGCTGCTCACCTCTCGGCGCCTGCGTGCCGCCCTGCTGGCCACCGCCTCGGCCACCCTCGTCGCCGCGACCCTGCCACCGCCCGCACCGCTCGGCATCGGCGACTCCCTCTTCCCGCACCTGGGCAATCCCGGCTACGACGTCCTCGCGTACGACATCGCCTTCACCTATCGCGGCAGCAACACCCAGCCGCTGGACGCCGTCACCAGGATCGACGCCAGGGCGGCCCAGCGGCTGGAGCGCATCAACCTCGACTTCTCGCACGGCACCGTCCGTACGGTCGAGGTGAACGGCCGTCCCGCCGAGTTCATGACCGCCGGAGAGGATCTGGTCGTGGAGCCGGCCGCCGCCGTCGAGCAGGACTCGCGGATGCAGATCACGGTCACCCACACCAGCGACCCGACCGGCCCGGCGGGCGAGGGTGGCTGGGTGCGCACCGGTGACGGGCTGGCGATGGCGAACCAGGCCGACGCCGCGCACCGGGTTTTCCCTTGCAACGACCATCCCGCCGACAAGGCGTACTTCACCTTCCGTGTCACCGCTCCCAAGGAGTTCACGGCGGTGGCCAACGGTGTGCGGACGGTTAAGTTCTGGACGGGTACCAACACGACATGGGCGTACCGGACGAAGCACCCCATGGCCACCGAGCTCGCGCAGGTGTCGATCGGCCGCTCGGCCGTCGTCCAGCGCCAGGGGCCGGGCGGACTGGTCGTACGCGATGTGGTGCCGGCCGCGGACCGCGAGAAGCTGGAGCCCTGGCTGAAGAAGACACCCGGGCACCTGGAGTGGATGGAGAAGAACGTCGGCCGCTACCCCTTCGAGACGTACGGACTGCTGATCGCCGACGCCGCCACGGGATTTGAGCTGGAGACGCAGACGCTTTCGCTGTTCGAGCGCTCCCTCTTCACCGGCGGCGAATATCCCGAGTGGTACGTCGACTCGGTGATGGTGCACGAGCTGGCCCACCAGTGGTTCGGCAACAGCGTGTCGCCCCGCACCTGGTCCGATCTGTGGCTGAACGAAGGGCATGCCACCTGGTACGAGGCGACGTACGCCGAGGAGAAGGCGCACATGCCGCTGGAGACGCGGATGCGCGAGGCGTACATGCTGTCCGACCAGTGGCGGGCGGACGCCGGGCCGCCCGCGGCGCCCAAGCCGCCTACGCCGGGGCAGAAGATCAGCCTCTTCCGTCCCGTGGTGTACGACGGCAGCGCGCTGGTTCTGTACGCGCTGCGGCAGACCATCGGAAAGGGCGCCTTCGCGGAGCTTGAGCGGGCCTGGGTGAGGGAGCACCGGGACGGGACGGCGACGACCGCCGACTTCACCGCTCTGGCCTCGCGGATCGCGGGGCGTGACCTGTCGGCGTTCTTCGCGGAGTGGCTGTACGCGGACCGGACCCCGCGGATGCCCGGGCACCCGGACTGGCGGAGCACCGCTCCCACGGCCCGCCAGGCCCGCTGAAGGCCCGGCGCAGCCCACTGAAACTGGGGTGACGGCCCTGGCAGGACCGTGCGACCATCAACGGGTCGGCGACGCTGCCGGGGCCGGAACCCCTTCGGGGAATCATCCGGGGTCGTTACGCGTTGTGACTGATGTACCGGACTTCTTCTCCGGCGCTTTTCGGTAGTTTTCAGCAGTTTTCCAATCGACGTAAGGATCCAATGACCTCCTCTTCATCCCCTTCCCAGGACGAGCAGAGCTTCGCGGAGACGCGCACCGAGAGCCTTCGGGCTGATGCCCTGATGGAAGAGGACGTCGCCTGGAGCCACGAGATCGACGGAGAGCGGGACGGCGATCAGTTCGACCGCTCCGAGCGCGCCGCGCTGCGGCGTGTGGCGGGCCTCTCCACCGAGCTCGAGGACGTCACCGAGGTCGAGTACCGGCAGCTGCGCCTCGAGCGTGTGGTGCTGGTCGGCGTATGGACCACGGGGACGGTGCAGGACGCGGAGAATTCCATCGCGGAGCTTGCGGCGCTCGCGGAGACGGCCGGCGCACTGGTGCTCGACGGCGTCATCCAGCGCCGTGACAAGCCGGACCCGGCCACGTACATCGGCTCGGGCAAGGCGCAGGAGCTGCGCGACATCGTGCTCGAGACCGGAGCCGACACCGTCGTCTGCGACGGTGAGCTCAGCCCCGGCCAGCTGATCCACCTCGAAGACGTCGTCAAGGTCAAGGTGGTGGACCGCACCGCCCTGATCCTCGACATCTTCGCCCAGCACGCCAAGTCCCGAGAGGGTAAGGCGCAGGTCGCGCTGGCGCAGATGCAGTACATGCTGCCTAGGCTGCGCGGCTGGGGTCAGTCGCTGTCCCGTCAGATGGGCGGCGGCAGCGGTGGCGGCATGGCCACCCGTGGTCCCGGTGAGACCAAGATCGAGACGGACCGGCGCCGGATCCGCGAGAAGATGGCGAAGATGCGCCGGGAGATCGCGGATATGAAGACGGGCCGCGAGATCAAGCGCCAGGAGCGCCGGCGCAACAAGGTGCCCTCCGTTGCGATCGCCGGTTACACCAACGCAGGAAAGTCGTCGCTGCTCAACCGCCTCACGGGCGCCGGCGTCCTGGTGGAGAACGCACTGTTCGCCACCCTGGACCCGACCGTCCGCCGGGCCGAGACGCCGAGCGGCAGGCTCTACACCCTCGCCGACACCGTCGGGTTCGTACGGCATCTGCCGCACCACCTCGTCGAGGCGTTCCGCTCCACCATGGAGGAGGTCGGGGACTCCGATCTGATCCTGCATGTCGTGGACGGAGCGCACCCGGCGCCGGAGGAGCAGCTGGCCGCCGTGCGCGAGGTGATCCGCGATGTGGGCGCGCTGGACGTGCCCGAGATCGTGGTGATCAACAAGGCGGACGCGGCCGATCCGCTCGTACTGCAGCGGCTGCTGCGCATCGAGCGGCACGCGATCGCGGTATCGGCGCGGACCGGCAGGGGCATCGACGAGCTGCTCGCGCTGATCGACGTCGAACTGCCGCGGCCCGAGGTCGAGATCGAGGTCCTCTTGCCGTACACCCAGGGCGGGCTGGTCTCGCGGGTGCATGCCGAGGGCGAGGTTCTCTCCGAGGAGCACACCACCGAGGGCACGCTGCTCAAGGCGCGGGTGCACGAGGAGCTGGCCGCGGCGCTGGCGCCGTATGTACCGGCGACTCGCTGACAGCGCGCCGATCCGGCTCAACTGATCAGGGCGGAAGGCCCGTACCCCTCACGAGGGGTACGGGCCTTCCGTTCTTCCGGCTCAGCCTGCGGACTTACCGGCTCGCGAACTTGTCGCTCATCGTCGTGTAGATCTGCTGCGCGCCCTCGCCCAGGCGCGGACCCGCCAGCCAGCCCGAAGTGACCGGGCCGATCGAGGTGTTGGAGACCAGCGCCAGCTTGCCGCCCGGCTGCTCGGCGAACCAGCCGCCACCGGAGGAACCGCCGGTCATCGTGCAGCCGATGCGCCACATCGTCGGCGTACCGGGCGCGATCGAGAGACGGCCGGGACGGTCGACGCACTTGTGCATGATCGCGCCGTTGTACGGCGGGGCGGCCGGGTAACCCCAGGCCCCCATCGCGCTGATGCTCTTCGCCTCGGGCGCGTCGAAGTTGACGTCGAGGGCGACGCCCACCGACTCCTCCAGCGACTTGGTGCCCTTCTCCGGCTTCACGTGCATCACGGCGTAGTCGTACGGAGCACCCGTGCCGCCGGTCGGGCCGCCCTGGGTGATCCACTCACCGGAGGTCGAGACCCAGTCGGCCCAGTACACGCCGTAGGGAGCGATCTCCTGCGGCTGCGCGTTCTCCAGCGCGGCCGGGGACTTGCCCTTGTCGTTGTAGGCGGGGACGAAGGCGATGTTGCGGTACCAGCCGCCCGCCCGGCCCGAGTGGACGCAGTGGCCCGCGGTCCACACCAGGTTGGACTTGCCGGGGTTCTTCGGGTCCTTGACGACGGTGGCCGAGCAGACCATCGAGCCCTCGGGGGAGTCGAAGAAGACCTTGCCGACCGGAGCGGCGTTCTGGTGGTACGGCTTCTTCTCCTCCTGGGCCTGGACCGGGCGCGGCTCCGGGTCGGTGACGTCCTGGTCACCGGAGATGTCGCCGGCCGCGAGCGTCTTCGTCGGCGCCTTGGCCGTCGTCATCCGCTCGGGCTTCCACAGGCCCTCGATCACCGGGTTGACGAAGTCCTTGGCCTCACGAAGCCACTTGTCCTTCTCCCAGTTCTTCCACTCGCCGTTCTTCCACTTGTCGAGGTCGACACCGTGCTCCGTGAGCCTGTCGGCCAGGTCCGCGGGAAGGTCGGCGCCGCCCTTGTCTGCGGCCGGGCTGGAAGAAGCGGGCTTGTCGGCGGCCTTGTCCTCGCTCGGGCCACAGGCGGTGGCCGTCAGCGCGAGGGCCGCGGCGACGCCGGAGGCAGCCAGCAATGGACGTATGGATCGCATGGAACGATTCCCCCTGAAGTGCAACGAATTTGCGCCATGAACGTGTCATGCAAAAGGGCGGCCTTCCGGGGCCGCCCCTACTGCGGTACCACTCTATGTCGGTACGTATACGCGGAGTTGGGACAGGGCTTCACCTGCACGGAGTCTCCACGAGGAAGGAAGAGGGGCCTGCGGCCGACCGGCCGCAAGCCCCCTACCTTCCGTCAGTCACATGGACTTGCTCGCGCCTACTGGCCCGCGAACTTCTTGCTGACCGCGTCGTAGATGCCCTTGGCCTCGTCGCCCAGGCGCGGACCCGCAAGCCAGCCGGCCGTGACCGGGCCGATCGAGGTGTTCGACACCAGCGCGGGCTTGCCGTCCTGGCCCTTGGCGACCCAGCCGCCGCCGGATGAACCGCCGGTCATGGTGCATCCGATCCGGTACATCGTCGGGTCATTGGCCTTGATGGACAGCCGGCCAGGCTTGTCCGAGCACTGGTAGAGCTTCTGGCCCTCGAACGGCGGCGCCGCCGGGTAGCCGGTGGCGGTCATATTGTCGATCTTCGGCGCGGCCGGGGCGTTGAAGTCCACCGGGAGCGCCGAACCGACCGTCTCCTCCAGCGACTTGCCCGTGCCGCCCTTCTCCGGGGTGACGTGGATCACGGCGAAGTCGAACGGAGCGCCCTGGCCGCCCGTCGCGGCGCCCTGGGAGATCCACTGCTCGGAGGTCTGGGCCCAGTCGCCCCACCACACGCCGTACGGAGCGATCTCTTCCTTCGGCGTGTTCTGCAGCTCGGAGGTGGACTTGGCGCTGTCGTTGTACGACGGGACGAAGGCGATGTTGCGGTACCAGCCGCCGTTCTTGCCGGCGTGCACACAGTGGCCCGCCGTCCACACCATGTTGGACTTGCCGGGGTTGGCGGGGTCCTTCACGACGGTCGCGGAGCAGACCATCGAGCCCTCCGGGCCGTCGAAGAGGACCTTCCCGGCCTCGGCGGCGTTGGAGTGGTACGGAGCGTTCACGGCCTGCGCCTTGACCGGCGCGGGAGTCGGATCCGTGACACCCTCGTCGCCCGAGATGTCGTTGTCGACGGGCTTCTCCGGCGGCTTCTTGGCATCGCGCATCCGGTCCGGGTCCCAGAGGTCCTCGATGATCGGGTTGACGTAGTCCTGGGCCTCACGCAGCCACTTGTCCCTGTCCCAGTTCTTCCACTCGCCGTTCTTCCACTTGTCCAGGTCGATTCCGTGCTCCTTGAGCCGGTCCTTGAGATCGTCCGGGATGGTGATTTTCCCGTCGGCGGACTGGCTGGCGGGCGCGCTCGGCTTGTCGCCCGCGTTGTCCTCGCTCGGACCGCAGGCGGTGGCAGCCAGCGCGAGGACGGCGGCGATGGAAGCCGCAGCCAGCGTCGGGCGAATGGGTCGCATGTCGTGATCCCCCTGGGACTTCGGTACTTCTGCACTGTCTGAATCTTTTGGAACTGCAGCAACTGCAGGAACTGCTCGAACTGCCGGAACCCTGCAAAGGCGTTGCTCATCCGGCCGCTGTGCACGAGCCGGAGTGCGGCCCCCCACTATGCCGGTGCCGATGGGGACGGCGTGCACCAGGTCCGCGGTTCCGTCACCGCAAGGATCTTCCGATTGCCCGTGATTCCCGGCTTTCGGCGTCGTTGGTACGTACGGGGTACACGCGGTCAGCGTTCAGCCGGGCTTGGCGGCGTACGAACGCGATATCGATGTGCAACGCAACTGTGACAGCGGGAGGACCAACAGCCGTGGCCGTGACCGAACCTGCTCCGGTGGCGCTGCCCGCTGCGCACGAGGGGATTCTGCGCCGCCAGTCGCTCCGCGAGTCCGCGGCCCGTACCTACGCGCGCTCGCTGCCCATCGTCCCCGTACGGGCCCGGGGGCTGACGATCGAGGGCGCGGACGGCCGGCGCTACCTCGACTGCCTCTCCGGGGCGGGGACCCTGGCGCTCGGGCACAACCACCCCGTGGTCCTCGAAGCGATCAAGAAGGTCATCGACTCGGGGGCGCCGTTGCACGTCCTCGACCTCGCCACCCCGGTCAAGGACGCCTTCACCACGGAGCTGTTCGCCACGCTGCCGCGGGAGTTCGCCGATGACGCACGGATCCAGTTCTGCGGGCCCGCCGGCACTGACGCCGTCGAGGCCGCCCTCAAACTCGTCCGCACGGCCACCGGCCGAAGCGGCCTCCTCTCGTTCACCGGTGCGTACCACGGGATGACGGCCGGCGCCCTCGACGCCTCGGGTGGCGCCACCGATGTACGCGTGACCCGGCTGCCCTTCCCGCAGAACTACCGCTGCCCTTTCGGGATCGGCGGCGAGCGCGGCGCCGAACTCGGCGCCCGCTGGACCGAGAACCTTCTCGACGACCCCAAGGGCGGGGTGCCCAGGCCGGCCGGGATGATCCTGGAACCGGTGCAGGGGGAGGGCGGAGTGATTCCGGCCCCCGACGCCTGGATACGCAGAATGCGAGAGATCACCGCGGCCCGCTCCATCCCATTGATCGCCGACGAGGTGCAGACGGGAGTCGGGCGGACCGGCACCTTCTGGGCGGTCGAGCACAGTGGAATCGTGCCGGATGTGATGGTGCTCTCCAAGGCGATCGGCGGCTCCCTTCCGCTTGCCGTAGTCATCTACCGGTCCGAACTCGACGCCTGGCAGCCCGGTGCCCATGCGGGCACCTTCCGCGGCAACCAGCTCGCCATGGCAGCGGGCGCGGCCACCCTCGCGTTCGTACGAGAGAACCGGCTCGCCGACCGCGCCGCGACCCTCGGCGCGCGCATGCTGGGCCGCCTCCAGGGGCTGGCCGCGGCCCACTCCTGCATCGGGGACGTACGCGGCCGGGGCCTCATGATCGGCGTCGAACTCGTCGACCCGGATGCCGCATCCCCGGACGTCCTCGTCCCGCCGCCCGCTCCCGCCCTCGCCGCCGCCGTCCAGCAGGAGTGCCTGGACCGCGGGCTCATCGTCGAACTCGGCGGACGCCACTCCGGCGTCGTTCGGCTGCTCCCTCCTTTGACCCTCACCGACGAACAAGCTGTGGCCGTCCTCGACCGCTTTGCCGATGCCCTGGCCGCCGCCGAGCGCTCCCTGCAACGCCGTACCGATAGCGGGCAGTCCTACTGACCCGTACAAATCACAAGGAAGACCTCCGTGAACCCCACTCCCGCACCCGATGTGCCCGAGGCCGACGGCCGTCCCACCGCCCAACACCAAGGACAGGGCGGAATGCGCGGCCCTCTCACGATCGAGGCGGCGACGGTGCCGCGCCAACAGATGGGGGGCCACGGTGAGCAGCACGCCCCCACCGCGGGCACGCCCACAGGCGTGAGTGCCGTCGAGCTCCTCGACCACCCGGATCCATGTCGCGCTGCGGACGCAGCGGCCGTCGAGAATCTGCTCCGCTGCTGGGTGCGGGAGAACAACCTCGACAGGCCCGACGGACACACCCTGCGCATCCCGCTGCACGCCAGCGGCACCGCGCTGCTCGTCCCCGTCCACTACTGGTCGGTCAGTGGATGGCATCGCTTCGGTCTGCCCGCCCTTGAAGGAGGACCGCGCGACGCGCCTGCCACTGACGCCGTCACCGTCGCCGCCCTCCTCGGCCGGGAAGCGGGCCAGAGCGAGGGAGCCGACCTGGTCGGCCGGGTCGCTGACTCCGTACGGCGCACCGCCGACTTCATCGCCGACCGCCGCGACCGCCCCGCCCCCGATCCCGAGGCGGACCTCTTCCTCACCGCCGAGCAGTCGCTCCTGCTCGGCCACCCGCTGCACCCCACACCGAAGAGCCGCGAAGGACTGTCCGAGGCCGAAGCCCGGCTCTACTCACCGGAATTGCGCGGCTCCTTTCCGCTGCACTGGATGGCTGTAGACCGGTCCGTCCTGGCCACCGAATCGGCCTGGACCGAACAGGGCCGTACCCTGCCGGCCGAACAACTCATCGCCCGCCTCTGCGGGGACCTCCAACTCCCCGATCACTCCGTTCCGTTGCCACTGCATCCTTGGCAGGCCCGCGAACTGAAGCACCGCCCCGCCGTCGTCGCCCTCCTCGACGCCGGTCTCCTGCATGACCTCGGTCACCACGGAGACCTCTGGCACCCCACATCCTCGGTCCGCACTGTGCACCGTCCAGGCGCCCCGGCCATGCTCAAGCTCTCTCTTGGCGTACGCATCACCAACTCCCGTCGTGAGAACCTCCGCAAAGAACTCCACCGCGGCGTCGAGGTCCACCGGCTGCTCCGCACCGGCCTCGCCGAGCAGTGGCAGGCAGCCCACCCAGGCTTCGACATCGTGCGGGACCCCGCGTGGCTCGCCGTCGACACCGCTGAAGGCGAGCCCGTGCCCGGACTCGACGTCGTGGTGCGCCACAATCCGTTCGGCCCCGGCGACGACGCCGTCTGCATCGCGGGACTGACCTCGCCCCGCCCCTGGCCGGGCCGTCCCGGGATGCACTCGCGTCTCGCTGAAGTCGTGGCCCGGCTCGCCGCCCGCACCGGCAGGCCCACCGGCGCCGTCGCCGCCGAGTGGTTCCTGCGCTACCTCAACCACGTCGTACGCCCGGTGCTCTGGCTGGACGCCACGGCGGGCATCGCACTCGAAGCCCACCAGCAGAACACCCTGGTGATCCTCGACCCCGACGGCTGGCCCGTCGGCGGCCGCTACCGCGACAACCAGGGCTACTACTTCCGCGAGTCCCACCGCGCTGAACTGGAACGCCGCCTTCCCGGCATCGGCTCCGCAAGCGACACCTTCGTCTCCGACGACGTCACCGACGAGCGCTTCGCCTACTACCTCGGCATCAACAATGTCTTCGGCCTGATCGGAGCGTTCGGAGCGCAACGCCTCGCCGACGAGCGCGTACTCATCGCCGCTTTCCGGCAGTTCCTCTCGGCAACCGCCGACCTCGGCTCGCCACTGCCCGCGCAGCTCCTCGACGCCCCCACGCTCCGGTCCAAGGCCAATCTGCTCACCCGGCTCCGCGGCCTCGACGAGCTCATCGGCCCGGTCGACACCCAGTCCGTCTACGTCACGATCACCAACCCCCTTCGTCCTTAAGACAACCCAACCCGACAGAACTGCGAGAGGAGAGCCCCGCTGTGCCTCACCCCGATGCGAGCACCGACACCGGAGCCGGTCCCACCCCCCAGCTCGGCGGGAGCGTCGAGGACACCCTGGACCTGCGGCTCCCTGAAGAGCTCCTCGCGCTGTTCCAGGAGGACGAGCAGTCCGGCGACCCCGAGGACGGGGACACCACCGGGACCGGCGATCTGCTGGACAATCCCGCCGGCTGGGGCTCCGCCACCACCTCCGCCGGAGCCTTCCATCTCGCCCCCGTACGCATCGAACGCGATCTGGCACGGATCAGCCGCTGGATGAACGACCCGGCAGTGGCTGCTTTCTGGGAACTGGCGGGACCTGACTCCGTCACCGCCGCCCATCTGCGCGCCCAGCTCGACGGCGACGGACGCAGCGTCCCCTGCCTCGGCGTGCTCAGCGGCATGCCCATGAGCTACTTCGAGGTATACCGCGCCGATCTCGACCCCGTGGCGCGGCATTACCCGGCCCGTCCCCATGACATCGGTATCCACCTCCTGATCGGGGGCGTCGCCGACCGCGGCCGCGGTGTCGGTTCAACCCTCCTCAGAGCTGTCGCCGATCTTGTACTCGACAATCGGCCCCGATGCGCACGCGTCATCGCAGAACCCGACCTGCGCAACACCCCCTCCGTCTCCGCCTTCCTGAGCGCCGGCTTCCGCTTCTCCGCCGAAGTCGATCTCCCCGACAAACGAGCCGCCCTCATGGTCCGCGATCGCGCGCTTCGCAACCTGCTGTGAACGACCCGCTGCCTTACATACACCGCTCGACCCGCATCGGTTCCACTCGAGGAGTCCCCGTGCCGAAGTCCCCTGCCACCCATGACTCCGAACAGCCGTCCGCCGTCCCCTTCACCCCGCCCGGACTGAACGCACAGGCCTGGGACCGTGCGGCCGTGCGGCTCCTCGCCAAGATGCTCGGCGAGTTCGCCTACGAAGAGATCATCGAGCCGGTCGTCGGCCGTGGATGCGACCAGTACACCCTCACGCTCGACGACGGCAGCAACCTGTCCTTCCTCGCCCGGCGCGGAGCGTACGGAAGCTGGCGCGTCGATCCGGACTCCATCGACCACGAGGGCCGGCGCTTCGCCGACCCGCTCGCCTTCCTCGCCCGCGCCCGCCGTCTCTTAGACCTCGACGGAGCCACCCTCGGCCACCTGGTCCGCGAGCTGACCGCCACCCTTGTCTCGGACACGGGATTCGGTCACCACGCGCTGACCGCGGACGAGCTTGCCGACCTCGGCTACGCCGAACTCGAAGGCCACCAGACCGGCCACCCGTGGCTCGTGCTCAACAAGGGGCGCATCGGGTTCTCCGCCACGGACACCGCCCGCTGGTCGCCCGAGGCCCGCAGGCCTGCCCGGCTCCCCTGGATCGCGGTCAGCCGCACTCTGGCCGCCTACCGAGGAGTCCCCGGGCTCGCCGGACCCGACGACCTGTACGTCCGTGAACTCGACGCGCCCGTCCGCGACTCCTTCGCCGCCGTGCTGCGCGCCAGGGGCCTCGACCCCGACATGTACCTCTTCCTCCCCGTACACCCCTGGCAGTGGGACGAGGTGCTCCTGCCGCTCTTCGCGCCCGCCGTTGCGCGGGGCGACATCGTCCCGCTCCCGACGGACGGTGATCTACGGCTGCCGCAGCAGTCCATCCGTACCTTCGTCAACGTGGACCGCGCCGACCGGCACACAGTGAAACTGCCGCTGTCCATCCTCAACACCCTGGTCTGGCGCGGTCTCCCCACAGAACGCACCCTCGCCGCCCCCGCCGTCACCTCCTGGGTGCACGGACTGCGCGACGGGGACCCCTTTCTGCGCGACGAATGCAACGTGATCCTCCTCGGGGAAGTCGCATCGGTCACCGTCGAGCACCCCCTCTACGACCACCTCCCCGAGGTGCCGTACCAGTACAAGGAACTCCTCGGCGCGATCTGGCGCGAGTCGCTGCAGCCCCGCCTCGCCCCTGGCGAGCGGGCCCGCACCCTCGCCTCGCTGCTGCACACCGACACCCGGGGCCGCGCTTTCACCGCCGAGCTGGTCGCACGATCCGGACTCGCCCCCGTGCTCTGGCTCCAGAGGCTCTTCTCCGCGCTGCTTCCGCCACTGCTGCACTTCCTCTATCGCTACGGCACTGTCTTCTCCCCGCACGGCGAGAACGCCATCGTCGTCTTCGACGACCAGGACGTCCCGGTACGCCTGGCGATCAAGGACTTCGTCGACGATGTGAACGTCAGCGCCCAGCCGCTGCCCGAGCACGACTCGATGTCCGACGACGTACGGAAGACCCTCCTTGCCGAGGAGCCGGCCTTCCTCACGCAGTTCATCCACTCTGGGCTTTTCATCGGCGTCTTCCGCTTTCTCGCACCCCTCTGCGAGGAGCAACTGGGCGTACCGGAGGAGCAGTTCTTCTCGCTCGTACGGGCGGAGATTCTGCGGCACCAGGCCCGATTCCCGGAGCTCAAGGAGCGCTACGAGACGTTCGACCTGCTCACGCCCCGTATCGAGCGGCTCTGTCTCAACCGAAACAGGCTGCATCTCGACGGCTACCGCGACCGCCCGGACCGCCCCCACGCCGCCGTTCACGGCACGGTTCCCAACCCGCTGAGCGCCTCTTGATGAGACGAGGTGTGATCGGGTTGTCAGTGGTGCCCCGTAGGCTGGTCGGGCTATGACGAAGCCATCCCTCCCCGAGCTCCTGCACGCCGCCGTCACCGCCGTGGGCGGTGTGGAACGGCCTGGCCAGGTCACCATGGCCGAGGCCGTCGCCGAAGCGGTCGACGACAATTCCCATCTGCTCGTCCAGGCCGGCACCGGCACCGGAAAGTCACTCGGCTATCTGGTGCCCGCCCTGGCGCACGGGGAGAGGGTCGTCGTGGCCACGGCCACCCTGGCCCTGCAGCGGCAGCTCGTGGAGCGTGATCTTCCGCGTACGGTCGAGGCACTGCACCCGCTGCTGCGCCGCCGGCCGGAGTTCGCCATGCTCAAGGGGCGTTCCAACTACCTCTGTCTGCACCGCCTGCACGAGGGTGTGCCGCAGGAGGAGGAAGACGGCCTGTTCGACCAGTTTGAGGCTGCCGCGCCCACCAGCAAGCTCGGCCAGGATCTGTTGCGGATGCGCGACTGGTCGGACGAGACCGAGACCGGGGATCGCGACGATCTCACCCCCGGAGTCTCCGACCGGGCCTGGGCGCAGGTCTCGGTCTCTTCCCGGGAGTGCCTCGGGGCCACGAAATGCGCGTACGGCGCCGAATGCTTCGCAGAGGCGGCCCGTGAGCGCGCGAAGCTCGCGGATGTCGTCGTCACCAACCACGCGCTTCTCGCGATCGACGCGATCGAGGGCGCCCCGGTGCTTCCGCAGCATGAGGTTCTGATCGTCGACGAGGCGCATGAGCTGGTCTCCCGGGTCACCGGCGTCGCCACCGGCGAGCTCACCCCCGGCCAGGTCAACCGTGCCGTGCGCCGCGCCGCCAAGCTGGTCAACGAGAAGGCAGCGGACGCTCTCCAGACCGCCTCCGAGACCTTTGAGCGGGTGATGGAGCTCGCCCTCCCCGGCCGCCTCGAGGAGATCCCCGAGGATCTCGGATACGCGCTGATGGCACTGCGCGACGCCGCTCGCACGGTCATCTCGGCCCTCGGCAGTACCCGCGACAAGTCCGTCCAGGACGAGGACGCCGTACGCAAGCAGGCCCTGGCCTCCGTCGAGAACATCCATGACGTCGCCGAGCGCATCACCCAGGGGTCCGAGTACGACGTCGTCTGGTACGAGCGCCACGACCGCTTCGGCGCGTCACTGCGGGTGGCACCGCTCTCCGTATCCGGTCTGCTGCGCGAGAAGCTCTTCGCCGAGCGCTCGGTGGTGCTGACCTCCGCCACGCTCAAGCTCGGCGGTGACTTCAACGGGGTGGGGGCTTCGCTCGGGCTTGCTCCCGAGGGCACCGAAAGTGAAGACGCTCCGCAGTGGAAGGGGCTCGACGTCGGCTCGCCCTTCGACTATCCGAAGCAGGGCATCCTCTATGTCGCGCGCCATCTGGCGACGCCCGGCCGTGAAGGCTCCCGCGGCGACATGATGGACGAGCTCGCCGATCTGGTGGAGGCGGCCGGCGGCCGCACGCTGGGCCTCTTCTCCTCCATGCGGGCCGCCCAGGCGGCGGCTGAGGAGCTGCGCGGCAGGCTCGACAAGCCGATCCTGCTCCAGGGCGAGGAGACCCTCGGCGAGTTGATCAAGTCCTTCGCCGCCGATCCGGAGACCTGTCTGTTCGGCACGCTCTCGCTCTGGCAGGGCGTCGATGTGCCGGGAGCCAGCTGTCAGTTGGTGGTGATGGACCGGATTCCGTTCCCGCGCCCCGATGATCCGCTGATGAGCGCTCGCCAGAAGGCGGTGGAGGAGGCGGGCGGCAATGGCTTCATGGCTGTCGCCGCGACGCATGCCGCCCTGCTGATGGCCCAGGGCGCGGGCCGTCTCGTACGGGCCATGGGCGACCGCGGTGTAGTCGCCGTGCTCGATCCGCGGCTGGCCAACGCCCGTTACGGCAGCTATCTGCGCGCCTCGCTGCCGGACTTCTGGTACACCACGGACCGCAACCAAGTGCGTCGCTCGCTGGCCTCGATCGACGCCGCAGCCAAGGCGGGCGGTAAGTAAGCCCGGACGGACTGCATCCGGACGGACAGCATCCGGACGGACAGCATTCTGGACACGGACAGCATTCCGGACGGAGTGCAATCCGTCCGGAATGCTGTCCGGGCAGAGCAGGGCCCCGGGACCGGCGCAGTGGGTCCCGGGGCCCGGTCAGAGCCGGCGGGTCGGTCACACCCGCCGCAACACCGCCACCACCTTGCCGAGGATGGTCGCCTCGTCGCCTGGAATGGGCTGGTATGCCGCGTTGTGCGGGAGGAGCCACACATGGCCGTTCTCCCGCTTGAAACGCTTGACCGTGGCCTCGCCGTCCAGCATCGCTGCCACGATGTCGCCGTTCTCCGCGACAGGCTGGCGGCGCACGGTGACCCAGTCGCCGTCGCAGATCGCGGCCTCGATCATCGAGTCGCCGACGACCTTCAGCACGAACAGCTCGCCGTCGCCGACAAGCTGGCGGGGGAGTGGGAACACGTCCTCGACCGACTCTTCGGCGAGGATGGGGCCACCGGCCGCGATCCGGCCGACCAGGGGTACGTACGACGCTGCCGGCTTGCCCGTCGTGTCGGTCGGCTGAGTGCTTGGCTGGTCGGAGCCACGCACCTCGTACGCCCTGGGCCGGTGCGGGTCCCGGCGCAGGAAGCCCTTCCGCTCCAGCGCCATCAGCTGATGCGCGACGGAGGAGGTGCTGGACAGCCCGACCGCCTGGCCGATCTCGCGCATCGACGGCGGGTATCCCCGCCGCTGCACGGAGTCACGGATCACCTCGATGACGCGCCGCTGCCGATCCGTGAGACCGGAGCTGTCCGCCCTGATCCCTGGAGGTCGGCCGGGCAGCGAACGCGTGGGCTTGGGTCCCTCGGGACTCGTGGCTGCGTCATTCATGGCATGCACCGGCTCGAATCGGTTCTGGGAGCGGTCCTGGGCAGTGATGGTGGCACTGTCTGCGGTGGTGGTCACGTCGGCCCCTCTCGAATGGTCTCCCTAGCTGGACAACGGTAGTGGGTTTCGAAAGGTTGCGCCAAACACACGTTCGAGTGAAAAATCGCAGATTGTCTGACGCGGGTGCCTGCCTGGGTGTATGTGCGAACGCTCGGACCGTAGGGCATTCAGGCCACTGCGGCAACGTCCCCGCCGGATTGCGGTGGGGGCGGGGGTGACGCCGGCCGATTCCGGGGGTGCTTCCCAGTCTTGCACCCGGCGGCCCGGAATCCACGGAGCCGCGCGTCTCCCGTACCCTCGTGGCCGGTCTCGCGCCGCGTTCGTGTCGCTGCGTCACCACTCGTACGCCGCCCGTACGGTGCTGCCGCCGAGCGACACGCGTTGAGCGTCGAAAGTGCGGCCAAACCCCAGATCTAGTGGTTGGATTGTGTCAGCCGCCCAGAAGTTGTGGTCCCTGGTCCTCCAAGACCGTGGCCATCGCCTATGCTTGAGGCTGCTTCGGAGGGCTTCGACCGGCCTGTCGAGGCTATTCAGTCGTGCTGTGAAGGAGGGTTGGGAGCCATGCACTGCCCCTTCTGCAGGCACCCCGACAGCCGTGTCGTCGACAGTCGCACCACCGACGACGGAACGTCGATCCGGCGTCGTCGGCAGTGTCCTGACTGCTCCCGCCGCTTCACGACGGTGGAAACCGCCTCGCTGATGGTGATCAAGCGCAGCGGAGTGACCGAGCCCTTCAGTCGTACCAAGGTCATCTCCGGCGTGCGCAAGGCATGCCAGGGGCGGCCGGTGACCGAGGACGCTCTCGCCAAGCTCGGCCAGCGGGTCGAGGAAGCGGTGCGCGCCACCGGCAGCGCCGAGCTGACCACCCACGACGTGGGTCTGGCCATACTCGGCCCCCTGCAGGAACTCGACCTCGTCGCGTACCTGCGCTTCGCGTCCGTGTACCGGGCTTTCGACTCACTCGAAGACTTCGAGGCCGCCATCGCGGAGCTCCGCGAGCAACGGCCTCCCGCAGGGGAATGCGGGACCGGCGAGACCCTCGAGGTCTCCGTGCCCGCCACCGCCGCCGACTGAGGAACACCGGCTGAGCGGCTTGGGCCCGCCCCATCGGCCCGCCGATCGGCAACAGGGCGGCAAAAGACCTGCCACGGGCGCTGTGCGCGGCGTCCGCGGCATCAGACACAGACTGTGCCACGGGAAGATCTGGGCACTTCAGGGCGTTTTTGCCCATGTATGGGAGGCGGCATGACAGAGACGACGAGCGGCCCGGCACGGGGGTCCCGCGCCAAGGGATCCAAGGCGAGCAAGGGTCTGCGTATCGAGCGAATCCACACCACCCCCGGCGTGCATCCGTACGACGAGGTGGTCTGGGAGCGCCGTGACGTCGTCATGACCAATTGGCGCGACGGCTCGGTCAACTTCGAGCAGCGTGGCGTCGAGTTCCCCGACTTCTGGTCGGTGAACGCGGTCAACATCGTCACCAGCAAGTACTTCCGCGGGGCCGTCGGCACCCCGCAGCGCGAGACCGGTCTCAAGCAGCTGATCGACCGGATCGTGAAGACGTACCGGAAGGCCGGCGAGGACTACAGCTACTTTGCCTCGCCCGCCGACGCCGAGATCTTCGAGCACGAGCTGGCGTACGCCCTCCTACACCAGATCTTCAGCTTCAACTCGCCGGTCTGGTTCAACGTCGGCACGCCCCAGCCGCAGCAGGTCTCCGCCTGCTTCATCCTGGCCGTCGACGACTCCATGGAGTCGATTCTCGACTGGTACAAGGAAGAGGGCATGATCTTCAAGGGCGGCTCCGGCGCCGGCCTGAACCTCTCCCGGATCCGTTCCTCCAAGGAACTGCTCTCCTCCGGTGGCAACGCCTCTGGACCTGTCTCCTTCATGCGTGGCGCCGACGCGTCCGCAGGAACGATCAAGTCGGGCGGCGCCACGCGCCGCGCGGCCAAGATGGTCATCCTCGACGTCGACCACCCCGACATCGAGAACTTCATCGAGACCAAGGTCAAGGAAGAGGAGAAGATCCGCGCCCTGCGTGACGCGGGCTTCGACATGGACCTGGGCGGCGACGACATCACGTCCGTCCAGTACCAGAACGCCAACAACTCGGTCCGTGTGAACGACGAGTTCATGAAGGCTGTCGAGAACGGCGGGAAGTTCGGCCTGCGCGCCCGCATGACCGGCGACGTCATCGAAGAGGTCGACGCCACGTCGCTCTTCCGCAAGATGGCCGAGGCCGCCTGGGCCTGTGCCGACCCCGGCATTCAGTACGACGACACCATCAACCACTGGCACACCTGCCCCGAGTCCGGCCGGATCAACGGCTCGAACCCGTGCAGTGAGTACATGCACCTGGACAACACCTCGTGCAACCTGGCCTCGCTGAACCTGATGAAGTTCCTCAAGGACGACGGCGAGGGGCACCAGTCCTTCGACGTCGAGCGCTTCGCCAAGGTCGTCGAGCTGGTCATCACCGCGATGGACATCTCCATCTGCTTCGCGGACTTCCCGACCCAGAAGATCGGCGAGAACACCCGCGCCTTCCGCCAGCTGGGCATCGGTTACGCCAACCTCGGCGCGCTGCTGATGGCCACGGGTCACGCGTACGACTCCGAGGGCGGCCGCGCGCTCGCCGGTGCCATCACCTCGCTGATGACGGGTACGTCGTACAAGCGCTCCGCCGAGCTCGCCGCGGTCGTCGGTCCGTACGACGGCTACGCCCGCAACGCCGAGCCGCACAAGCGCGTCATGAAGCAGCACGCCGACGCCAACGCCGTGGCCGTCCGCGTGGACGACCTGGACTCGCCGATCTGGGCCGCCGCCACGGAGGCCTGGCAGGACGTGATCCGTCTCGGTGAGAAGAACGGTTTCCGTAACTCCCAGGCGTCCGTCATCGCGCCGACCGGCACCATCGGTCTCGCGATGTCTTGTGACACCACCGGTCTCGAGCCCGACCTCGCCCTGGTCAAGTTCAAGAAGCTGGTCGGCGGCGGCTCGATGCAGATCGTCAACGGCACGGTCCCGCAGGCGCTGCGCCGCCTCGGCTACCAGCAGGAGCAGATCGAGGCGATCGTCGCCCACATCGCCGACCACGGCAATGTGATCGATGCCCCCGGCCTGAGGACCGAGCACTACGAGGTCTTCGACTGCGCCATGGGTGAGCGCTCCATCTCCGCGATGGGCCACGTCCGCATGATGGCGGCCATCCAGCCGTGGATCTCGGGCGCGCTCTCCAAGACGGTCAACATGCCGGAGTCGGCGACCGTCGAAGAGGTCGAGGAGATCTACTTCAAGGCGTGGAAGATGGGCGTCAAGGCGCTCGCGATCTACCGCGACAACTGCAAGGTCGGCCAGCCCCTCTCCGCCAAGACCAAGGAGAAGGCCGAGGTCACCGAGAAGGCCGAGGGGACGATCCGGGCCGCGGTCGAGAAGGTCGTCGAGTACCGCCCCGTCCGCAAGCGCCTCCCGAAGGGCCGTCCCGGCATCACCACCTCCTTCACGGTGGGTGGCGCCGAGGGCTACATGACCGCCAACTCCTACCCGGACGACGGTCTTGGCGAGGTCTTCCTGAAGATGTCGAAGCAGGGCTCCACCCTCGCGGGCATGATGGACGCCTTCTCGATCGCCGTCTCTGTGGGTCTGCAGTACGGCGTTCCGCTGGAGACGTACGTTTCGAAGTTCACCAACATGCGCTTCGAGCCGGCCGGTATGACGGACGACCCGGACGTGCGGATGGCGCAGTCGATCGTCGACTACATCTTCCGCCGCCTGGCGCTGGACTTCCTGCCCTTCGAGACGCGCTCCGCGCTCGGCATCCACTCGGCCGAGGAGCGTCAGCGTCACCTGGAGACCGGTTCGTACGAGCCGTCCGACGAGGACATGGACGTCGAGGGTCTGGCCCAGTCCGCCCCGCGTCACCAGGAGACCTTGAAGGCCGTCGCCGCCCCGAAGGCGGAGGTTCCGGCTCCGAAGGAGGCGCACACCTCGGCGGAGCTCGTCGAGATGCAGCTGGGCATCAGCGCGGACGCGCCGCTGTGCTTCTCCTGCGGGACGAAGATGCAGCGGGCCGGCTCCTGCTACATCTGTGAGGGCTGCGGCTCGACCAGCGGCTGCAGCTGACACCGCCTGATGGAGAGGGGGGGGGGGGGGGGGGGGGGGGGCGGGGGGCGGGGGGGGGGGGGGGGGGGGACTGCGGCGCACTGTCTGTGGTGTGCCCGCCACGC
>NZ_JBVHDR010000001.1:80870-548549 GCF_055563295.1 Streptomyces sp. NPDC002868
GACTATGTGCGGGGGGGGGGCCTGGTGATTGTTGTGGGGGGGGGGCCCCCCCCCGGGGGGGGGCCGGGGCCCCGGGGGGGGGGGGGGGGGGGGGGGGGGGGGCCCCCCCCCCCTCTCTCGTGCTCTCGTGCGTATCGATGCAACGCGTGCTCAGTAAGTACTGTTGCCCATCAGCGCGATGAACGACTGCGGATCGGCGTCGAATCCGCGGACGGTCTCGCGGAACTCCCAGTCGCCTGCCTCGCCCTTGGTGAAGTCTCCGACGACCGCGCCCGTGGCTCCAGCCACGCCGGTGAAGTCGTTCTTCCCCAGCTCGGTGTGTCCTTCGAGAACCCGCACGAGGGGGTTCGCTATGTCGCCGAACACCTTTCGTCCGTCCCGCTGCTGGATGACCACCCCCACGACGACGCGCCCGTACGTGGCCGCCAGCCGGTCGAACTCCAGCGTCATGACCTCGTCGGAGCCGAAGCCCTGACCGGTCTTGCTGTCCCGGGTCAGGATGATGGTGCCGTCGGGCGACCGGCTGTCGAAGTGGACGACGTACGCCGGTTCTCCGGTCGGGGCGTCCGCCATGTACGTCGCGGCGACGATGTCGAGGTCATGGGGCGACTCGCCCAGAGGGCTCGGATCCCACTTGAGTGTCACCTCGGCCTTCCGGATCCCCTTGTTGAGACTGCTCACCGGATTCCCCTTCCCCGTAACTGCCGGGTGTTTTACGTCGGTTGACCATGTTGCCACGCTCACTCTTCCGCACCACGGGGTTCGTATCACCGGTTCGCACCGTCATTACGATCATTGGGCAGTCTGGGGCCGTTCGAGCCGTTGGTGTCCAGGATCGAACTGGACGCCGGGGATTCGACCGAGCTGGTACGAGTGCACTCTGCCGGAGCGTGACCGGGGCCACGTTCCGCGCCGTACGATGGCGCGGTGCTGGTCAAGTGGATTCGCTGCACCGTGGTGGACCGTCGTGGGTTCGAGCGGGGACAGCGGAAGTGGGCGGGGCTGCTGGGTGAGCCGGGATTCCGGGGCCAGGGCGGTGGGTGGAGTAAAGGGCGGCCTCATGTCGCCCATGTCTTCGCCTTCTGGGAGAGCCGGGCGTTCTACGACTCGTTCATGGCGCGCTCCCACGACCGGCTGGCATCCGGGCAGTCGGGGACGTACAAGGACATACAGGTCAAGCTGTTCGACTACCGCTTCGATGTGAAGACCGGGTTCGAGCCGAGGTTCACGGACGCCGATGTGGTGCGGGTCGCGCACTGCAGGGTGCGCGAGGACCGGGTCGAGCACTATTCGCTGATGCAGGAAAAGGTGTGGAACCCGGCGATGGCCGGGTCGCCCGGGATGGTGCGCGGGGTGTTCGGGGAGGCGCCGGGGAGCGAGTTCCTGGTGATGTCGATGTGGCAGTCGGCGGCCGAGCACGGGAAGTACCGCAGGGAGCGGGTGGAGAGGCTGCTGCTGCGCGCGCAGACCGAGGCAGATGTCGCGGCGCTGGCCGGTGATGTGGTGCAGCTCGAACCGTCCTGGACGGTCTGAAGCCACGGGCGCGCCCAGTGGAGGCGCAGCTGACCGTCGGCGCGGCGGGCGGTCCGACCGGCCACCGCTTGCTCGCCGGCGCCATGCCACCGGCCGGACCGCCACGCCGACGCACGGACCGCCTGCGCCGCCGACCGCCGACCGCTGGCGCCGTCTCCCCGCCCGGATACGCCGGATGGACTCGGCCCGGCTGCTCGGCCGAGCCCGGCCCGATCTACTGTCGTGCCATGGCACGACCGCGACGCATCGTCCTCGTCCGGCACGGCGAGTCGGAAGGAAACGCCGATGACACCGTGTACGAACGCGAGCCCGACCATGCGCTGCGGCTGACCAGCACCGGCTGGGCCCAGGCCGAGGAGACGGGCGTGCGGCTGCGTGATCTTTTCGGACGTGAGCGCGTCAGCGTCTACGTTTCGCCCTATCGCCGCACCCATGAGACCTTCCGCGCGTTCGGCCTCGATCCGGAGCTGGTGCGCGTCAGGGAGGAGCCGCGGCTGCGCGAGCAGGACTGGGGGAACTGGCAGGACAGGGACGACGTACGGCTGCAGAAGGCCTACCGGGACGCCTACGGCCACTTCTTCTACCGCTTCGCCCAGGGTGAGTCGGGAGCGGACGTGTACGACCGGGTCGGGGCGTTCCTGGAGAGCCTGTACCGCAGCTTTGAGGCGCCGGACCACCCGCCGAACGTACTCCTGGTGACGCACGGACTGACCATGCGGCTGTTCTGCATGCGCTGGTTCCACTGGTCGGTCGCGGAGTTCGAGTCGCTGTCCAACCCGGGCAACGCCGAGACCCGGATACTGCAGCTCGGCGAGGACGGCCGCTACACGCTTGACCGGCCGTTCGAGCGCTGGCGCACCCCCGAGCCGTATGGCGTCACCGGATAGAGTGGCAGGAAGATGACCGCTGACTCCTCTCGCGACCGGCGCTTCGAACGCGCCCTGGACAGCCTGCGCGGACTGTCCGTGGGAGACGCCCTGGGCTCCCAGTTCTTCGTTCCCTCGAACTATCCACTGCTGAAGCGGCGGCAGCTGCCGCCTGGCCCCTGGCAGTGGACCGACGACACCGAGATGGCCTGCTCGGTGCTGACTGTGCTCGCCGCCCACGGCCGGGTGGACCAGGACGCACTCGCCAGGTCCTTCGCCGAGCACCACGGCTTCGACCGAGGCTACGGCCCCGCCGTCAACCGGATGCTCCGGCTGGTCAGGGAAGGCGGCGACTGGCGCGAGCTGGCCGCCGAGCTCTTCAACGGCCAGGGCTCGTGGGGCAACGGCTCGGCAATGCGTATCGCGCCGCTCGGCGCCTGGTACGCCTTCGATCCGGAGCAGGCGACCCACCAGGCCGAGATCTCCTCGTACACCACGCACCAGCACCGTGAAGCGGTGGTCGGAGCCATGGCCGTGGCGGCCGCCGCCGCGATCGCCGCGAATCCGGCCGGGCCACCAGGGCCCGCGGAGCTGCTCGACGGTGTCGTAGCGCTCGTACCGCGCAGCGCGGTGGGGGCGGGTCTTCGCCGGGCGCGGGACATGCTCGACTACGACGACGCGGGAACCGTCGCCGCCGTTCTCGGCAGCGGTCGGCGCACGAGTGCGCATGACACCGTGCCGTTCGCGCTGTGGTCCGCGGCTCGCTCGCTCGGCGACTTCGAGCGCGCGTTCTGGACGACCGCGCAGGTCGGGGGCGATGTGGACACCACGTGTGCGATTGCCTGCGGCGTGGTCGCCGCGGGCAAGTCGGGGCAGCCCCCGGCGGCCTGGCTGGAGCAGACCGAAGCCCTCCCGGACTGGGTGCCGGAACAGGCCCGCTGAGCCGCTGCCTGCCTGCCGCTCGCCCTACCGGCACGTGCGCGTGCCGGGAGGGCGAGGTCCCGTGTCAGGCGTACGGCCGACTGAGCCGCCGGCTTCCGACTGCTGAGGTGGGGTACGGGCCGTGCCCCCATGCACGGCCCGTACCCCGGCTCCGGAAGGCGGCGCTTCACGCGTCGGCCCCAGGCGGCTGCCCTACCCGGCGTGGCCGCCCGCGCCCGCCGAGCCGCTGAGCGCCTCCAGGTCGCTCTTGCGCACCCGGATGACGAAGACCGCGGTCAGCACGGCGAGGCCGACCAGGCCCACCCCCGCCCAGAACGCCGTCGCGATGCCTTCGGCCAGCACTTGATGCCCCCACGGCGGCGGCAGCTCGTGCGTTTTGGCGAAGATCTCCTTCTGCGTGGGCGTCGAGTCCGCGAGGAACGACGGCAGTTGACGCTCGGCCTCGTCGCGGCTGGCGGTGCTGAAGACGGTCATCAGAATCGACAGTCCCAGGGAACCTCCGACCATCTGTGTGGCGTTGAGCAGGCTGGAGGCCGCACCCGATTCGTGTTGCGCGACGCCCGAGACCGCCGTGAGCGTCGCCGTCACGAAGACCAGACCCATGCCGAATCCGAAGAGCAGCATCGGCCCCAGCACCCCGCCCAGATACGAGCTGCCCGGGTCCAGCGCGGTCAGCCACGCCATGCCGCCCCCGGTGAGCACCGCGCCCGCGGCCAGGAACGGCTTGGGCCCGAGCACCGGCAGCAGCTTCGAGGAGATCCCGGCCGCGGCCACGATCATCACCGTGACCGGGAGGAACGCGAGACCGGAGGTGATGGGGCTGTAGCTCAGCACGTTCTGCACGAACAGGACGATGAAGAAGAACATGCCGACGCGATGTACTCCAGGTCCGGCTTTGCCCTGCGTTCAGTGCTTTACGAGTGCGACATCGCTACCGCCGAACGGTTCCACGGGGTGATCGTGCGCGGGGTCGTCGAGCACCGGTCGGCAGCCGACGCGGAGCCGGTGACGGGAACCGGGTGTCGCGGGCGGGGTCAGGCGGCGTAACCTTGCTGGCGCCATGCCGTACGAACCACCCACACACACAGTCGAGCGCTCGATCCGAGCCACCACCGGCGCCAAGATCATTGCTGGTGTCGACGAGGTCGGACGCGGGGCGTGGGCCGGTCCGGTCACTGTGTGCGCGGCGGTCACCGGCCTGCGCAGACCGCCCGAAGGGCTCACCGACTCCAAGCTCATCGCCCCCAAGCGCCGTACGGAACTGGCCGTGCTGCTGGAGAAGTGGGTCACGGCGCACGCCCTGGGACACGCCTCGCCCGAGGAGATCGACGAACTGGGGATGACCGCGGCGCTGCGGCTGGCCGCAGTCCGAGCGCTGGACGCGCTTCCGATTCGTCCGGACGCGATCATCCTCGACGGCAAGCACGACTACCTGGGATCCCCCTGGCAGGTCCGTACGGTCATCAAGGGGGACCAGTCCTGCGTCGCGGTCGCGGCCGCCTCGGTGATCGCCAAGGTGCACCGGGACGCGATGATGGCCGAACTGCGGGGGGAGTTCGCCGACTTCGGCTTCGACGACAACGCCGGCTACCCCTCGCCCGTGCACAAGGCGGCGCTCAGGGTGCTGGGGCCCACGCCCTACCACCGGCTCTCCTGGGCCTATCTCGACGCGCTGCCCCAGTGGCGGCACCTCAAGAAGGTCCGCATCTCCGCGGAGGCGGCCGCACTGGAAAGCGGGGGTCAGCTCGGCTTCGAATTCTGAACCCGTCCTCCCAGCAGGCCAGTCGCACTTATGTACCCACCCGCCGATGCCCTCTTCACCGGCATTTGATAGACATCCACCCATGCCTCTCATCCCCGAGGAGCCTCAGATTCACGAGAGTGCCCAGGGTCCCCGCGCCACGCCGGCCGCAGGCCGCACCGCGCCGACCCCCCGTCCCGTACCCGGTCCGCGTTCCGCGGCCTCGCCGCGTCCCGGACACCCGGGTCCTGGTCCCGCCAGGCCGGCGCCGCCGACACCGCGTACGCACCACTCTGCCGGGCAGCCGCAGGCATCCCGGCCGGGAAAGTCCTCAACGCCGCAGATCCAACTGATCCCCGCCCCGGCGGACGGCGCGCTCGACGCCGCCGGCGAGGCGGTCGACCTGCTGCTCGACTCGGGCCGTGCTCCGGGCGAGGTCCTGGTGCTCACCACCGGTGAACAGCACCCGTGGGCCGCGCACGAGCTGTCCTTCGGCGAGGCCGCCTACTGGGCCCAGCACGATGCCCAGGACGACGTCTTCTACGCGGACGCCGCGGCGGGCCGGGCCTCGGCCCGTCCCGTGGTGGTCGTCGCGGTCAACGGAGGCGCCGACGACGCAGCCGCCAGCGCACTGCCCGCGGCCCTGGCGAAGGCGACCGCGCTGCTGATCGTGTGCGGCGATCCCAAGCGGATCAACACCGTGCTCGGCAGGGGCGTCTGAGCCGTCGCCGTACGGCGATTACCGGACGGCTGCCCCTTCGTGGGCAGCCGGAAGGTGGCACCCTCAGCGGGCCGCCGTGCGCCGAAGTGCTTCGGCCGCGCCACTCGCGCTGCGCAGCGGCATCGGTTCGATGTCGGTCGTGATGTCGGCGAGGTCGCCCGGCAAGGAGGTGGAGTTGGGCCGTCGGCCACCTCGGCCTTCGCCCAGCACCTGCCATCCCCCGTGCGTCAGCGTGATGTACGCACCGCAGCGCAGCCCGTGCAGGGTGCATGCGTCCCGCAGTCCCCACATCCACGCTCCGTCCTCCTCCGTCCAGCGCTCGTCGCCCTCGCGGCAGTAGAGCAGCACGGCAGTGCGCACGGGCGTACGGCGGCGCAGGTCGTGCGGGATGACCCGGCGCAGATGAGCCAGCACTACGTTGCGGAACTCCCAGCCGTCGACAGGCGCGGATCGCCGGGGGAACGATGCGCTGGCAGCGAGCCGTTCCTCGTGGTCGAGCACGGCGACGACGGCGGTCGCCGGTGTCGGCTGGTGCCGGGTGTGCAATCCGCTGACCACCTCGCGGGGGTTGCGCAGCAGCGGTATACCGGCCGCCGCCCACTCGGCGGGCTCGAGCATCCTGGCGAGCCGGCTGGCGGAATTGGCCGACGTCGCGAGCGAAGTGGCTGCGGACGGAGCGAATCCGAAGGTCACGGTCCTCCCTTCGCATACGCGCCGACAGTGCGGGCAGGGTCGAGTGGGGGCGCACCGCGGCACGGCCCTTCCGGACCGCGAACGGGCCGCACGGGGAGCACTCCAATTCTTCCTGTCGCGTGAGCGTGGGGCAACGAGCAATTTGGCGGCACCGACGGGAATCGGCGGGTATGAGGCTCATATTCCTGCCTTATCCCTGCCCAGCTGCGCCGCCGACGACCCCTCATGTCACGTCTGAGCCGCGAGGACCAGCGGAAACACCCCCCTCGCACCAGACCTGCGCAGCAGCCTCGCCGCAACCGCGAGGGTCCAGCCACTGTCCGAAAGATCGTCCACCAGCAGGACAGGTCCACCGGCCGAGACCAGCTCCTCGGCCAACCGGGGCGGCACGATGAACGCCTCATGCAGGGCCCGCACCCGCTGCGCGCTGTTGGTGCGCGAGATTCGAGTGTCCATTGCCTCAGGTGCGTACTCCACGGTGCCCAGCAGCGGCATCCGGCCGACCTCAGCGATCCGGGCGCCGAGGGATCCGACCAGCTGGGGCCTGCTGCGCGAGGCGACAGTGACCACACCGACCGGCCGGGGCGGTGCGTCCGGCGCGCCGGACGCCCATCCGCCCGGACCCTTGGCCCAGTCGGCGAGCACGGTCACCACCGCCTTCACCACATCGTCCGGAACTGGACCGTCCGGAGCCTGTGCCGCGAGCATCGGGCGGAGCCTGTTGCCCCAGCCGATGTCGGACAGCCTGCCCAGCGCGCGGCCTGTGAAGGACTGCTCCCCTTCAGGGATTCGGCCCTTGAGAGCGACCCCCACCGCTGCCAGCCCGGTCGGCCACATCTTGCGGGGCTCCACCTCCACACCCGGCCTGCCCAGCTCCCCGCGCGCGGCATCCAGGGCCGCTCCGGAGACCTTGTCGCTGAACCGGGCTCCCGAGCAGTTGTCGCAGCGCCCGCAGGGAGCGGCTTCCTCATCGTCCAGCTGCCGCCGCAGAAACTCCATCCGGCAATTTGTCGACCGTGCGTAGTCGCGCATTGCCTGCTGCTCGGACTGCCGCTGCCGCGCGACCCACGCATACCGCTCGGTGTCGTACGACCAGGGCTGCCCCGTCGTGGTCCAGCCGCCCTTCACCCGGCGCACCGCACCGTCCACGTCCAGGACCTTGAGCATGGTTTCCAGCCGGGTACGCCGCAGCTCGACCAGCGGCTCCAGCGCGGGCAGGGAGAGCGGCCTGCCCGCCTGTGCCAGTACGTCGAGGGTGCGCCGCACCAGTTCCTCGGGCGGGAAGGCCACCGAGGTGAAGTACTGCCAGATCGCCTCGTCCTCCCGGCCCGGCAGCAACAGGACTTCCGCGTGTTTGACGCCACGGCCCGCGCGGCCCACCTGCTGGTAGTAGGCGATGGGGGACGAGGGCGAGCCCAGGTGCACGACGAATCCGAGATCGGGCTTGTCGAAGCCCATACCCAGCGCGGACGTGGCGACCAAGGCCTTGACGCGGTTGGCCAGCAGGTCTTCCTCGGCCTGTTGCCGGTCGGCGTTCTCCGTGCGGCCGGTGTACGAGGACACAGTGTGGCCGCACTGCCGGAGATACGCCGTCACCTCCTCGGCCGCAGCGACAGTCAGGGTGTAGATGATCCCTGAGCCGGGCAGCTCCCCGAGGTGATCGGCCAGCCAGGCCAGCCGGGTCGCGGCATCGGGGAGCTGAAGCACGCTCAGGCTGAGGCTCTCCCGATCCAGCGGGCCACGCAGTACTAGGGCGTCCGTGCCTGCTCCGGTGCCCAGCTGCTCAGCGACGTCCGCGGTCACCCGGGCATTGGCCGTCGCGGTGGTGGCGAGCACCGGGACTCCCGCCGGCAGCTCCGCCAGCATCGTGCGCAGCCGTCGGTAGTCCGGCCGGAAGTCATGGCCCCAGTCGGAGATGCAGTGAGCCTCGTCCACCACCAGCAGTCCGGTGGCGGCGGCCAGCTTGGGAAGCACTTGGTCACGGAAATCGGGGTTGTTGAGCCGCTCGGGACTGACCAGCAGCACATCCACCTCGCCCGCGGCCACCTCGGCCTGGACCGTGTCCCACTCCTCGGTGTTGGAGGAATTGATGGTCCGGGCACGGATGCCTGCCCGGGCCGCGGCCTCCACCTGGTTGCGCATGAGCGCGAGCAGGGGGGAGACGATCACGGTCGGGCCGCTGCCGCGCTCGCGCAGCAGCGAGGTCGCGACGAAATACACCGCGGATTTGCCCCAGCCGGTCCGCTGCACGACCAGCGCCCGGCGCTTCTCGGCGACCAGTGCCTCGATCGCCCGCCACTGGTCCTCGCGCAGCCGGGCGGTGCCCGTGGTGTCCGAGACGAGGCGGGCAAGTACGGAATCGGCCGAGGCCCTGAGGTCTGCGGAATCTGTGACGTCTGCGTTGGTCATGCCCCCATGCAACCCGATGCCGCCGACATTGCGCGAACGAGACCGCCAGCCTGTGGATAACGTTATCCACAGGGGTCGCGGAGCGGGGGCCGCCGCGAGACGGTCGTGCCATGAACAAGCACCACGAACCCACCGGTCCGGCCGACGAGCAGCAGATCACCCTGCGCGGCCCAGCCGAACTGGCCGACGCCCTCCCGTACATGATGGGCTTCCATCCGAACGATTCGATTGTGCTCGTCGCGCTGCACGGCGCCCGCGGCCGCTTCGGCGGGCGGCTGCGGCTCGGCATTCCGCGCTCACCGCGCGAATGGTCGCCCGTGGCCCATCAGCTCGCGGAGTGCCTGATCGAAGGCAGCGAGCGCCGCGGCTCCCGCCCCGACGGCATCGTAGTCTTCCTATGCCAGGACCCGGCTGAAGGCGAGACCAGCCACCGGGTCATGGAGCGGCTGCGCCCCCTCGCGCAACGGCTGAGGACCGCCTGCGGCACCTTCGACGTGCCCGTCTTTGAGGCGCTCTGCATCTCCGACGGCCGCTTCTGGTCCTACTGCTGCCCCGACTCGCGCTGCTGTCCGCCCGAAGGCGATGTCCTGGCTCTGCCCGGCACCTCGGTGATGGCCGCGGCCGCCGCATACGCCGGCATCCAAGTACACGGAACCCTGCGGCAGATGGAGGCGCGGCTCGAGCCGATGGCCACTGCGTCCGCCGCCGACCAGGAGAAGGCACTGGACGCCGCGGGCGCCGCGCTGGTGCCCAGGATCCTGGACGGAGAGGGGCGTCAACAGGTCGCCGCGGAGACCCTCGCGCTGGCCCGCCGACTGATGAAACGCATTGCGGAGACCCCTCGGTCGGGGGGCTGGGCCGAGACGGATGTCGCGGACGACAGGCTCCTCACTCATGACGAGGCCGCCGCCGTGGTCCTTGGTCTTCAGGACCGGGACACCCGGGACCGGGCCGCGGAATGGATGGAGGGACCGGACGCGGATCCCGCGCTGCGGCTCTGGCGGGCCCTGTCCCGCCGTTGCGTCGGCCCCTACTCCGAGCACGCCGCCGCACCGCTCACGCTCGCCGGCTGGGTCGCCTGGTCCACCGGCGACGAACCCGGCGCGAGAGTGGCTCTCGGACGTGCCCTGCGCGTCGACCCCGAGTATGTCTTCGCCCGCCTACTGCACCAGGCATGCAACGAGGGACTTGACCCGGAGGCTCTGCGCAGCTGTCTGCGCAAGGAGCACGGCTCAGGGGCGTCCGCCGCTGCCCGCGGGGCAGGCGGGCGCCCGCACCGCCCGCGTTCTCAGAAGGTCCGTCCGTCCGCAGGCAAGAAGGGCCTGTCGCCTGCCGGGACGCGTCCCGAAAAGTCGGTGTCGAGGAACCGCAGCAGGGGGAGCAGGCGCAGCGGGCAGCGTGGCACAAGGAGCGGGCGATGACGGCCGTGACCTGGGCGCCCGTGCCGCCGTTCACCGTTGTGGCGGAGTCGTACGACCCGTGCCGTCGTATTCGCAGCGGCTGTCCGGAGCGCACGGAAGGCACAGCAGAACCCCCATGGCCATCACCGCCCCTCGCCCGCCCCACCTGCCGCAGACGGGACAGAACTCCGGCTCCGGTCCAGCGCCGCCCGGAGCCGGACGGCCCGGTGATCTTCCGCCGGTGCACAACATGCTCATCTGCGTCGCCCTGCCGTGCCTGGCGATCTCCCCCGAGCACGGCCAGCTCACCGGGACGGGGCTCGAAGGCGTCTACCACTCGGGTCGACGGCTGCTCTCCCGATGCCAGTTGCGGGTCGCGGGGCGCGAACCGGTCGCGGTGCAGGGCCGATTGGTCTCCGCCCACCGGGCCAGATTCATCGCGGTGGTGCGCACCCCCGCCGACACCGGACCCGATCCGAAGGTCGGGGTGGAGCGCTCGCGCGACGCCGACGGCACGGAACGAATCACGCTGCGCAGCTCGGCGGAGAGACCCCTCAGGCTCCCGGTGGAGATCACGCTCGGTACCGACCTCGCGGGCCTGGGCGCGGTCGCGGCCGGACGGCCCGGCCCCGAACTGCGCGCCAGCGTCCATGACTCGGGCATGCGCTGGTCCGCCGGTCAGGGCGCCCATGTCGTGGTCACCGCGGATCCGCCCCCGCAGGACGCTCTGGCCTCCGCGGGAATGCTGCGCTGGGAGGTGGAACTCGCACCCGGGGCCTCCCGCACCATCGAGCTGCATGTCCGCTCCGACCGCCCGGCCCGGTCGTCCGGCCGGACATGCAGTCATACCCTGCCCGAGGCGCGAGCAGAGGGGGACGACCCCAGGCTGCAGGCACTGCTCAGGGCCGGCCTGGGCGACCTCAGGGCGCTGCTGCTGCGGGACCCCGGGGGATCCGCCGATGTGTATCTGGCCGCCGGGGTGCCCTGGCGTTGCGGGCCGGCACCCGCCGAAGCGCTATGGGCCGCACGCATGGCGCTCCCGCTCTCCACCCGGCTTGCCTCGGCCACCCTGCGTACGTTCGCCCGCACCCAGCTTCTGGGTCAGGGACCGGACTTCGGGCGCATCCCTGGCCCGATGAGGGATGCGGGCCCGCATCTGCCGTCGAGTTGCACGGGCATCGAAGCGACCCTCGCGTTCCCCGTGGTCCTTGCCGAGGCGTGGCGCTGGGGACTGCCCGAGCAGGAGCTGGCGGAGCTGCTGCCGGCGGCGGAGCGCTGTTTGCACTGGCTGCGGCAGGCCGCGGGCGACTACGGAATCCTGTCCGAGCCAGGGCCGTCCGGAGTCCAGCGCGCCGAGACCCAGGCCCATGCCCATCGTGCCGCACTGCTGGGCGCCGACCTGCTGGAGGCCTACGGCCGTCCAGGAGCCGACGCCTGGCGCGAGTGGGCGAGCGAACTGCGCCACCGCTTCCGGGAGGACTTCTGGATGGACGACAGAGCGGGCGGCCGTCCCGCGGCGGGGCGGCTGCCCGACGGCCGGCCGGTGCCTCACCTGGGCGGTGGTGCCGCGCACCTTCTCGACACCGGACTGCTCGGCGGCGGTCGGTACGCCCCCGGGCTGCTGAACAGGGTGCAGACCGGGCAGCTGGCCAGACTCCTCGGCGGCCCCGCACTGGACTCCGGCTGGGGCCTGCGCAGCCTGGGGGCCAAGGAGCCGGGGCACAACCCGTTCGGCCACCGCGCCGGAGCCGTCCGGGTACACGACACGGTCGTCGCCGTCGCGGGGCTGGCCGCCGCCCGGTACGAGCAGGAGGCGGTGTCACTGCTGCGTGGGGTCCTCGACGCAGCCGAGGCCTTCGGGTACCGGCTGCCCGAGATGTACGCCGGGGAGCAGCGCACGGCGGACGGCGTGCCGGTGCCGCACCCGGCCGCCTGTCGCCCGTCGGCCCTGGCCGCGGCCGCCGGGGTTCAGCTTCTGACGACCCTCGTCGGCATCCGCCCCGACGCTCCTGGCCGTACGGTCGCGCTGCACCCGGTGCGCTGCGCTCCCCTCGGTGCCGTACAGATCTCCGGGCTGTGGGTCGCGGGAGAGCCGTTCGCTGTACGCGTCAGTAGGCTCGGTCTGGGGATGGTGGAGGAGGCCGCCGACGGCCTTCAGTTGGGGGTGTGAGTGGGGTGGGTGGGCGGGCGGGGGAGCGGGTGAAGAAACAGTTGCGGCAGGTGGCGAAGGGAGTGTTTATCGTCAGGCAGACGACTATGATCACGGCATGTCGCCCTACGACCCGTCGGCCTTTCCGCCCTTTGCTGTCACCGTCGACCTGGTCGTGCTCACCGTGCGTCGTCATGCGCTCTGCGCGCTGGTGGTACGCCGCGGAGAGCCGCCGTTCCAGGGCCGGTGGGCGCTGCCCGGTGGCTTCGTCAGGGGTGACGAGGATCTGGCGGCGGCAGCAGCGCGCGAGCTCGCCGAGGAGACCGGGCTGTGCGCGCACGATCCGGCCTCCCCGGCACCGGGAAACGGCGCGCATCTCGAGCAGTTGGCCACGTACGGCGATCCCAAACGGGACCCCCGTATGCGAGTTGTCAGCGTCGCCCATCTGGTGCTTGCGCCCGACCTCCCCGCGCCACGAGCGGGCGGTGACGCGAACAGCGCGCGGTGGGCCCCTGTCGAGGATCTCCTGGGCCAGGAGAACGGGTTCGGCCGCGAAGGCGAGCAGCCCGCCCCGCTCGCCTTCGACCATGCGCGGATCCTGGCGGACGGCGTCGAAAGGGCCCGCTCCAAGATCGAGTACTCCTCCCTGGCTACGGCGTTCTGCCCACCGGAGTTCACGGTCGGCGAGCTGCGACGTGTGTACGAGGCCGTGTGGGGCGTCGCGCTCGACCCCCGCAACTTCCACCGCAAGGTCACCGGCACCCCTGGGTTCCTGGTGCCTGCGGGCGGCACGACCACCCGCCAGGGCGGCCGACCCGCGCAGCTGTTCCGGGCAGGCGGGGCGACCTTGTTGAACCCGCCGATGCTGCGCCCGGAAGTCTGACCGAAGCCGTCCCGAGCCCGGTCGAAGCTCGGCCGCGCCGTCGGCCGGAGCCCCGTAGAAACACGCCCCCGCGTCCGGACAGGACTCCCGGCCGACGTCGGTGAGGGGCTGACACCCGGGCCCTGGCCGTTGCGCGAAAAGTCAGAAATGTCGCGTTATCTTGCTGGGTACCCGCCCTGCCGCCGAGCGGTCTCACCTTCCGCGAGAGAAGCGATGCTCCAGGCCATCGGACTGACCAGCACCCCCCGCCGAGACCTCCCGCCCGCCGTCGACGACCTCACCTTTGAGGCCAGGCCAGGCAGTGTCACGGCGCTTGTCGGAGCCGACGGCTCCGGCAAGACGACGGCGCTGCGGCTGATGCTCGAACTCGAGTCGGGCCGGGGCATCACCTACTTCCGCGGCAACCCCCTCCACCGCATCGCCCACCCAGCCCGCGAGGTGGGGGTGCTCCTCGGCGACGTGCCCGGCCATCCGGCACGGACCGCCCGGGGCCAGCTCCGTATGCTCTGCGCCGCCGCCGGCGTGCCTGCCTCACGCGCCGACGAGCTGCTCGAAGTCGTCGGTCTCACCAGCCTCGGCGGCCGACCTCTCGGCACGCTCTCGCTCGGCATGGACCGCAGGCTCGGGCTCGCCTCCGCACTGCTGGGTGACCCACAGACGCTCATCCTCGACGAGCCCGCGAAGGGTCTCTCGCCCCGCGAGAACAGCTGGCTGTACGGACTGCTGCGCACCCACGCCGCCGGCGGCGGCACCGTCCTCTGCACCACCAACGACCCCAAGGAGGCCGCGCGTCTCGCCGACCGAGTCATCACCCTCGACGCGGGCCGCCTCGTCGCCGACCAGGACGCAGCCGCCTTCTCCCGCACCAGGCTCCGCCCCCGCGTGGCAGTCGGTACCCCGCATGCCGCACGCCTTGCCGCAGTTGTCACCCGCGAGGCGCGTGCCGCCCGGCGCTCGGTCGAGGTTGTCGCCGAGGGTGGCAGCCTGCTCTCCGTCTACGGCAGCAGTTGCGCCGAGATCGGCGAAACCGCCTTCCGGCACGGCGTACTCGTCCACCGGCTCACCGACGAGGTGGGTGACACGGGCCCCGCGCTGTCCGCCTCCGCCTCGGCGCCCGCGCCGGCCGCCGCCCCCGACGCCGAGAAGCCCCCCGCCCCGCCCGCCCCCCGAGCCACGCAACACCCAGACCCCCATCCACCCCCACCCCCAGCCCCACCCCCGGTCCGGTTCCAGCCGCGTCCCGTACGCAGCCCCCTCTGGCCCTTGCGGTACGAACTACGCCGCCTCCTTGGAGTCCGTACCGCCCTCCTCGTCGCGACAGCCGTGCTCGTCGCCTCCGCCGCCCTGTGCGTCCTGCTGGCCAGTGCCGGCTCCACCCCCCTCCCGACCGCGCTTGCCGCCTGGCCCGAGTTCCTTCCGCTGCCGCCCGCGGCCTTCGGCGCCGGACTGCTCGGGGCGCTCTCCTTCGGCGAGGAGTTCCGCTACCCCGCGCTCGCCGCCGCCCGCGGCACCGTGCCCCGCCGCCTCGGCCTCCTGCTGGCCAAGCTCGCGGTGACCGCCGTTGCCGCGCTGTTGCTCGCGTTCCTCACCGTGGCGGCCGACGTCCAGGCCCTCCGCCTCGTGTACGGAAGCGATTTGGCCCAAGTCCCGCGGAACTGGCCCGACCTGGCCGCCAGTTGGGGAGGGCTCGCGGTGGGCTGTGCCTGGGCGGGGCTGCTCGCCGCCGGAATCTGCCGGGTCACGGCCGCCGGAGTGGCCGCCGTACTCGCCGTGCCGGTCGTCATCGCCCCGCTCGTGCAGACGGCGCTCGCCGCTCCGCCAGTCCGTTCGATCGCCGGACTCCCGGGCAGGCTGCGCGAGCTGGCCTGGGCGCAGCTGCCGTGGCAGACGGACCACTGGCTGACGGCCGGGGGGAGCCTCCTCGCTCAACCTGTCGGCGCGGCACTGGCGTTGTCGTTGTCGGCTCTGATCTGCGCGTATCTGTTCACTGGCCTTCGTCGTAGGGCCCGTTGGTGATCATGATCGACCGGGTCTCGGCGAACCGCTCACAACTCCCTTGAGTACGCCCGCTTCCTTCCGATAAGGCGTCAATTGCGGGGCTGGCGCCGATCACCCTTTCGTGTGCTTTTCACCAAAGACCTCAAGGGCCGCTGAACCCAAGCCGACAAAGGATGCGTGAGTACCCTTGCGCACACCATGATGACCGCCGCCCGCCCCGCCGAGTCCGGCCTCGCCGGCCCGGGCGAACTCGACCGATACCCCTACGCGGAGTCGCCCGGCGCCGACCGCGTCGGCCCTCCCTCCTGGGACGGCTCCGAAGCCGAGTTGGGCCGGGTCGGCCGCCGTGCAGCAGGCAGCCGCGGCCGCGGACTGCACGGCCAACTCGTCCAGCAGCTTGGCCAGATGATCGTCTCCGGAGACCTCGGAGCCGACCGCCCGCTCGTCCCAGAGGAGATCGGCCAGCGCTTCGAGGTCTCCCGCACCGTCGTCCGGGAGTCGCTGCGCGTCCTCGAGGCCAAGGGCCTGGTCAGCGCCCGCCCCAATGTCGGCACCCGGGTCCGTCCGGTCAGCGACTGGAATCTGCTGGACCCCGACATCATCGAGTGGCGCGCCTTCGGTCCGCAGCGTGACGACCAGCGCCGCGAGCTGAACGAGCTGCGCTGGACCATCGAGCCGCTCGCCGCCCGCCTCGCTGCAGGTCACGGCCGTGAGGACGTCCAGCAGCGGCTCGCCGACATGGTCGAGATCATGAGCCATGCGCTCGCTCAGGGTGACGGGATTACCTTCTCGCGGGCCGACGCGGAGTTCCACTCCCTGCTGATCCAGCTCGCGGGCAACCGCATGCTGGAGCACCTCTCCGGCATCGTCTCCGCGGCCCTCCAGGTGTCCGGCGGCCCGGTCACCGGCTGTGACCGCCCGACCGAGGTCTCTCTGACTCACCACGCGCGGATCGTCGACACCCTCGCCGCCGGCGACTCGCACGCCGCGGAGTCGGCCATGCGTCAACTGCTCACCGTCCACCCGGAGGTGGAGCGAGTCGTGCCCGCGCCGCGCGAGCACTGACCGCGGGGCACGGTCAGGAGTATGGAGGCGTACGCATCGCGTGTCGCCGGATTCCACGGGGGTCCGGCGGCACGATTGTGTGGTGATCGCCCCCTCTGGTCGTTTCGTCGTAAATGAGGTGTGACTCGGGCCACGTGGATTGGGCGTAACACTCCTCGAAACAGTGCGATGACCTAAGAGGTGACAGCCGAGGAGGGAATACAGCCGCCAGTGAGCGCGCTGTTCAAATCTGAGGCTCAGCCCGCGCCACCGGCACATCCGCAGCCTGGTGGTCGTCGGCTCCGGCCCGATCATGGGCGGGGCCGGAAGCCGTTTCCATCGTTCCGAGAGGTTGTTCGTGTCGGCCAGCACATCCCGTACGCTCCCGCCGGAGATCGCCGAGTCCGAGTCTGTGATGGCGCTCATCGAGCGGGGAAAGGCTGATGGGCAGATCGCCGGCGATGACGTGCGTCGGGCCTTCGAGGCTGACCAGATTCCGCCAACCCAGTGGAAGAATGTTCTGCGCAGCCTCAACCAGATCCTCGAGGAAGAGGGTGTGACGCTGATGGTCAGTGCCGCGGAGTCGCCGAAGCGCGCCCGCAAGAGCGTCGCAGCGAAGAGCCCGGCAAAGCGCACCGCCACCAAGACTGTCGCGGCCAAGACCGCCACGGCGAAGACCGTCGCGGCCACAGCGGCGTCGACGGCCGAGACCGTCGACGTCCCGGCCGACGAGGTCGAGGCAAGCGCGCCTGCCAAGAAGGCCGCCGCCAAGAAGACGGCAGCCAAGAAGACGGCGGCGAAGAAGACCGCCGCCAAGAAGACCGTGGCCAAGAAGACCACGGGCAAGAAGGACGCCGACGAGGCCACCGAGGGCGAAGAGCTGCTCGACGAGGTCCAGCCCGGTGGCAAGGGCGAGGAAGAAGAGGCCGAGGGCGAGAGCAAGGGCTTCGTTCTCTCCGATGACGACGAGGACGACGCGCCTGCGCAGCAGGTCGCCGTCGCCGGCGCCACCGCCGACCCGGTCAAGGACTACCTCAAGCAGATCGGCAAGGTCCCCCTCCTCAACGCAGAGCAGGAGGTGGAGCTCGCCAAGCGCATTGAGGCGGGTCTGTTCGCCGAGGACAAGCTGGCGAACTCCGACAAGCTCGCGCCGAAGCTCAAGCGCGAACTGGAGATCATCGCCGAGGACGGCCGCCGCGCGAAGAACCACCTGCTGGAGGCCAACCTCCGCCTGGTCGTCTCGCTGGCCAAGCGGTATACGGGCCGCGGCATGCTCTTCCTGGACCTGATCCAGGAGGGCAACCTCGGTCTGATCCGCGCGGTCGAGAAGTTCGACTACACCAAGGGCTACAAGTTCTCCACGTACGCCACCTGGTGGATCCGTCAGGCGATCACCCGCGCCATGGCCGACCAGGCCCGCACCATCCGTATCCCGGTGCACATGGTCGAGGTCATCAACAAGCTCGCGCGCGTGCAGCGCCAGATGCTCCAGGACCTGGGCCGTGAGCCCACCCCGGAGGAGCTGGCCAAGGAGCTCGACATGACCCCGGAGAAGGTCATCGAGGTCCAGAAGTACGGCCGTGAGCCGATCTCGCTGCACACCCCCCTCGGTGAGGACGGCGACAGCGAGTTCGGTGACCTGATCGAGGACTCCGAGGCGGTCGTCCCGGCCGACGCGGTCAGCTTCACACTGCTGCAGGAGCAGCTGCACTCGGTGCTCGACACCCTGTCCGAGCGTGAGGCGGGCGTGGTCTCCATGCGCTTCGGTCTCACCGACGGCCAGCCGAAGACCTTGGACGAGATCGGCAAGGTCTACGGCGTGACGCGTGAGCGCATCCGGCAGATCGAGTCCAAGACCATGTCGAAGTTGCGTCACCCGTCGCGTTCGCAGGTTCTGCGCGACTACCTCGACTAGGTCGCGGTCGTACGTCGACGAAGGGCCCGCATCCCGTCAGGGGAGTGGGCCCTTCGCCGTGCGCCCTGCGCGTGTACCGCGTGTGCGCATCGTGTGTGCCCGGGTGCGGGCCGTGGTCTGCTGGCTGACTCTGAGTGGACTCGTTTCACGCTGAGTCAGGAGGCCCTTATGCGTCGTTCCCTCGCCCGAGCCCTGACCGGGGCGCTGGCCCTGATCACCGCGGCGGCATTGGCGCCGTTGACATCGCCCGTGCCGGCCGCCGCCGACGGAGTGGTGGTGGGCGGTTATCCGGCACGTGTCGCCGACAGCCCATGGGTCGTTGCGCTGGCCAGCCGTGACCGGTTCGGGGGTACGCGCGCCGGTCAGTTCTGCGGAGGTGTCGTGGTGGCGCCGACGAAGGTGCTGACCGCCGCCCACTGTCTGAGCCGGACCGTCCTCGGCAAGGAGGTGAGCGAGATCCGCGACCTGCGCGTTCTCTCAGGTCGCTCGGAACTGGTCGGCGCAGGAGGCCAGGAAATCGCGGTCAGCGGCACCCAGGTCGCGCCGAAGTACGACCCGACGACGAACAACGTGGACGTGGCGATGCTGACGCTGGCCAAGGCGCTGCCCTCCTCCCAGGTGATCGGTCTGGCACGTCCCGGAGACCCGGCGTACCAGCCGGGGACGAGCGCCACCGTCTACGGCTGGGGCGACACGAAAGGGGATGGCAGCTATGCGTCCACCCTCCACGCCGCGCAGGTGACGATCCTGTCGGACCAGACCTGCGGACAGGCCTATCCCGGCGGCCTGAGCGGGCGCTACGTCGCGTCCACGATGCTCTGCGCAGGAGACGCCAGGGGCGGCCGGGACGCCTGTCAGGGGGACAGTGGAGGGCCGCTGGTGGCCGGCGGGAAGCTCATCGGTCTCGTCTCGTGGGGCAGCGGCTGCGGGCAGGCGGGCAGCCCGGGGGTGTATACGCGGATCTCCGCCGTGGTCCGGTGGTGAACCGAGGCCTGAGACCTGACGCCGGCGCCTGAGGCCTGAGGCAGGACGCCTGAGGCAAGACCTCCTGAGCGACCGCCGCCGCGGTCACGGTATGAGAGCGGGCGGCCGCCCCTGGTATTCAGGGGTGGCCGCCCGTCGGCCGGTCCTGGAGACCGGCCCGTGGCTCGTCGTGGGATGCGAGGTGTCAGTGTTCCTCTTCACCGACAGCGGCCGGCACGGCCGTGAGTCGGTCGGTCTCATCCTGTATTTCCGCGGCGATCTTCTTGAGTTCCGGCTCGAACTTACGTCCGTGGTGGGCGCAGAAGAGCAGTTCACCGCCGCTGGTCAGGACGACACGCAGGTACGCCTGGGCGCCGCAGCGGTCGCAGCGATCAGCGGCCGTCAGGGGGCTCGCGGGGGTCAGAACAGTAGTCACGTCGCCTCTTCTCTAGCTCGACGAGCTGTCGTACCAGGGTCAACATCCAACCAGCCCGAAAACGTTCCCGCTCGGGGCTTTTCCTCGAAACTTCTTCTCAAGGTGGCTGTCTGCTGCCGGTTGGCGGCGAATGAGCCGTATTGCTTCGCTCTACGGATTTCGCGTTTGCTTGTCTCGTTTGGCCCTCCCGGCTGGGTTGCCGGTTGTTCATGAGGACGTGCCCGGAGCCTAAATGGTTCATGCCTGGAAGGGAACGTGATGTGCACGTCACTCCATCGAGGTATCGAACATGTATGCGAGGCTGGACTAGCATGAGAATTCGGGAGGGTGGCGTTACATCGGCTCTACCAGGCCTCGGTACCCTCTGACCGGCGACCGACGCCGGGCCTATACCCCACTGGGCCACATCTGAAATTCAGCGAGGAGCGAACCGCGTGACCGCCGAAACGTCCGTGCCGTCCACAGCGGTGCTGACCGCAGACCGTGACGGTTCCAACTACACCGCGCGGCACCTGCTCGTACTCGAGGGGCTCGAGGCGGTCCGCAAGCGCCCCGGAATGTACATCGGGTCCACCGACAGCCGCGGTCTGATGCACTGCCTCTGGGAGATCATCGACAACTCCGTCGATGAGGCCCTCGGGGGCCATTGTGACCACATCGAGGTGATCCTGCACGAAGACGGATCCGTCGAGGTCAAGGACAACGGCCGGGGCATCCCTGTCGACATCGAGCCCAAGACCGGCCTCTCCGGCGTCGAGGTCGTGATGACCAAGCTGCACGCCGGCGGCAAGTTCGGCGGCGGTTCGTACGCCGCGTCCGGCGGTCTGCACGGCGTGGGCGCCTCCGTCGTCAACGCCCTCTCCGCCCGCCTCGACGTCGAGGTGGACCGCGGCAGCGCGACGCATCTCATCAGCTTCCGGCGCGGGGTCCCCGGTATCTTCACCGAGTCGGGCCCGGACGCCCCCTTCGACCCGGCGAACGGGCTGCTCAAGGGCAAGCGCGTACCCAAGACCCGTACCGGCACGCGCGTGCGGTACTGGGCTGACCGGCAGATCTTCCTCAAGGACGCCAAGCTCTCTCTGGAGCATCTCCACCAGCGGGCCCGCCAGACCGCCTTCCTGGTGCCCGGCCTGACCATCGTGGTGCGCGACGAGCGGGACCTGGAGGGCGAGGGCAAGAGCGAGGAGATCTTCCGCTTCGACGGCGGCATCAGCGAGTTCTGCGAATACCTCGCCCAGGACAAGGCCGTCTGCGACGTGCTGCGGCTGACCGGGCAGGGCACTTTCAAGGAGACCGTCCCGGTCCTCGACGACCGCGGCCATATGACCCCCACCGAGGTCACCAGGGAGCTCGGCGTCGACATCGCCCTGCGCTGGGGCACGGGATACGACACCACCGTCAAGTCCTTCGTGAACATCATCGCCACCCCCAAGGGCGGCACCCATGTGACCGGCTTCGAGCGCTCCCTCACCAAGACGGTGAACGAGGTGCTGCGCTCCGCCAAGGTGCTGCGCGTCGCCGAGGACGACATCGTCAAGGACGATGCCCTGGAGGGCCTCACCGCGGTGATCACGGTCCGGCTGGCGGAGCCGCAGTTCGAGGGCCAGACCAAGGAGGTGCTGGGCACCTCTGCGGCCAACAGGATCGTGGCCAATGTCGTCGCCAAGGAGCTCAAGGCGTTTTTGACCTCCACCAAGCGGGACGCCAAGGCGCAGGCCCGCGCGGTGCTGGAGAAGGCCGTGGCCGCCGCCCGTACGCGTATCGCGGCCCGCCAGCACAAGGAGGCGCAGCGCAGGAAGACAGCCCTCGAGTCCTCCTCGCTGCCCGCCAAGCTCGCCGACTGCCGTAGCGACGACGTGGAGCGCAGTGAGCTCTTCATCGTCGAGGGGGACTCGGCGCTCGGCACCGCCAAACTCGCCCGGAACAGCGAGTTCCAGGCGCTGCTGCCGATCCGCGGAAAGATCCTCAACGTACAGAAGTCGTCCGTCTCGGACATGCTCAAGAACGCCGAGTGCGGCGCGATCATCCAGGTCATAGGAGCGGGGTCGGGCCGGACCTTCGACATCGACGCGGCGCGTTACGGCAAGATCGTCCTGCTGGTCGATGCCGATGTCGACGGCGCCCACATCCGCTGTCTGCTGCTCACGCTCTTCCAGCGCTATATGCGGCCGATGGTGGAGGCGGGCCGGGTCTTCGCCGCCGTGCCGCCACTGCACCGGGTCGAACTTGTCCAGCCCAAGAAGGGCCAGGACAAGTACGTGTACACGTACTCCGACAACGAGCTGCGCCAGACGCTGCTGGAGTTCCAGCGCAAGGGGGTCCGCTTCAAGGACTCCATCCAGCGCTACAAGGGCCTCGGTGAGATGGACGCCGATCAGCTCGCGGAGACCACAATGGACCCGCGCCACCGCACCCTGCGCCGGATCAACATCGGTGACCTGGACTCCTCCGAGCAGGTCTTCGACCTGCTCATGGGCAATGAGGTCGCGCCCCGTAAGGAGTTCATCACCAGCTCTGCCGCGACGCTGGACCGCTCACGGATCGACGCCTGACGACGGCCCCGCCCACCCAGGGGTGGAGCCGTCGGCTCCACCCCTGATCCGATCCCGGGCCGGGGTCCCGCTCCGTAGCATCGAGGGCGACGGAGGGGGACCCGACGTGCCCAGCAGCCAGTGGACCGAGTGGCCCACGCGGGAAGCGCTGTCCCGGGTGGGCGTACCGCGTGTGCGCATCGCCCTCGACGTCGCCGTGCTGGCCTCCATGGCGGCCTGGGCCGTCTCCAGCGCGTACGCATCGGGCGCCTTCCACGGTTGGCGAGCGGTGCTTCCGGCGCTCGGCCTGCTCTGCTGCACCGCGGCCGTCCTCTGCTACCACCAGACGACCCTGGCCAACCGGCTGCTGCCCTCGCTCGGACTGCTCGCAGCCGTTGCCGCGGTGGGGGCGGGGTCGTACGCCGCCGGAGCGGACGTTCCCTCGGCGGTGCTGTGGATCTCGGCCTCTGTCATGGCGATGGAACGCCTGCCGCCGGCCCCCGGTCTGGTCACCGGCGTGGTGATGGTCAGCTTCTTCGCGCTGATCCAGGACAGCAGCGCCCTGGGGGCCGGGATCACGATGGCCTCCGTGCTGCTCGGCGGCTACTCACTGCGCCTCGACGCCCAGGCCCGCAGCGCCGGCTTCCGGCTGCTCGCCCAGGAGCGGGCCGCGCGCGAGGCCGAGGCCACCTCCGCGGCCCTCGCCGAGCGGGCCCGAATAGCGCGCGAGATCCATGACGTCCTCGCGCACAGCCTCTCCGCGCAGCTCGTGCATCTGGAGGCGGCCCGGCTACAGATTGAACGGGGCCCGGAAGGGCCGTTCCGCGAACAGATCCTGGAGCGGGTGGTGGCCGCCCGGGTGATGGCTCGCGAAGGCCTCGCGGAGACCCGGCAGGCGCTCTCCGCCCTGCGCGGCGAGATGGCTCCCGTCGAGGACTATCTGCGCGAGCTGGGAGTCGCCGACGGGGCGGAGACCGAGGTGACAGGTGAGCGACGGCAGCTGACCGCCGAGGCCTCGCAAGCGGTACGGCGGGTGGCGCAGGAGGCTCTGACCAACGCGCGCAAGCACGCGCCCGGCGCAAAGGTACGCATGCTGCTCGTGTACGAGGACGGCGAAGTGACTTTGGAGGTACGGGATTCGGGAGCCGCCGGCCAAGCCGGTGAGCTCGGGACCTCCGGCTCCGGGTACGGTCTGCTGGGGATGCGCGAACGGGCCGAACTGCTCGGCGGCACCCTGGAGGCGAGACCGGAGGGAGAGGGCTTCGTGGTGCGGCTGCGAGTGCCGGCATGACCGCGCGGATCGCCAGAGTGATCGTCGCCGACGATCAGGCGGTGGTGCGCGAGGGCATTGTGATGCTCCTGGGGTTGCTGCCGGGAATCGAGGTCGTCGGCTCGGCAAAGGACGGCGAGGAAGCCCTCGCCCTGGTCGCCGAACTCGCCCCCGACGTCGTCCTGATGGACCTGCGGATGCCCCGCTGCGACGGGGTCGAGGCGACCCGCCGTATCCGCGGCGAACACCCCGGCACCCAGATCGTCGTGCTCACCACCTATGCCGACGACGACTCGCTCTTCCCGGCCCTGCGGGCGGGAGCGCGCGGCTATCTCACCAAGGACGCCGACGGCGACGAGATCGTACGTGCCATCCAGGACGTCATGGCCGGCCGGGCCGGGCTTTCGCCGGTCGTCCAGCGCCGGCTGCTGGAGCAGGTCACCTCGGCGCCCGAACCCTCAGGGCCGAAGCTGCCCGACGGGCTGACCGCGCGCGAGGGCGAGGTGCTGGCCCTGATCGCGGACGGCCTCACCAACGCGGACATCGCCCGCAGGCTGCACATCTCCACGGCCACCGTGAAGACCCACATCAACAACCTCTTCTCGAAGGCAGGCCTTCACGACCGTGCGCAGGCGGTGCGGTACGCCTACCGGGAAGGCCTCGCGCAGCCACCCGGGTCGGGGATCACCTGATGGGGTGAAGACCGGCGGGAGATGCGTCCGGGATCTTCCTGCTCTGTCCATCCTTGTACACGCGGCCGAAACGGTTCGCCGACAAGGAGAGTTGATCGGTGGAGAAGCAGGAAGGGCGGGACGCCGCGGGGGTACGGCTCGATGACCCGTGGTACGACGCGCTGGCCTCCGGCTGGGGCGAGCTGGACGGCACAGGTGCCCCCGCGCCCGTCCTGCCGCCGCAGTCCGCGGACCGGCAGAGCGCCGGGCCGTGCGCGGCCGACATCTATCTTGAAGTGCAGCGCAGCGCCGCCTTCCAGGAGGTGCGCGGGCGCTACCGGAGGTTCGTCGTCCCCGCCGCCCTCGCCTTTCTCACCTGGTACTTGGCGTACGTCGTCGCGGCCACCACGGCTCCCGGGCTGATGGCCCGGCCGGTGGCGGGCGCGGTGAATGTGGCGATGGTCGCCGGGCTCGGACAGTTCCTCACCACCTTCCTGCTGACCTGGGCGTATGCCCGCCATGCGCGGCTGCGCCGGGACCGAGCCGCGCTCGATCTGCGCTGGACCGTGTTCGATCAGACAAGGGTGCAGGAGCAGGCGAGGGCCCAGGAGCAGGCAAGGGCCCAGGAGCAGGCGAGAGCACAGGAGATGACGCGGGGGCACGAGCGTTGAGCGGCGACCACCAGACTCTGGCCCTGCTGCTCTTCAGCGCGTTCATCGCGCTCACCCTCGCCATCACGACCTGGGTGAGCCGCAACAGACGAGGTTCCGCGGAGGAGTTCTACGCGGGCGGGCGGCTTTTCTCCCCCATGGAGAACGGGTTTGCCATCGCCGGCGACTACATGTCCGCCGCCTCGTTCCTCGGCATCTCCGGCCTCATCGCCCTCTACGGCTACGACGGAATGCTTTACTCCGTCGGCTTTCTGGTCGCCTGGCTGGTCGTCCTGCTCCTCGTCGCCGAACTCGTGCGCAACTGCGGCCGGTTCACACTCGCCGATGTCGTCGCATCGAGGATGAGCGAGCGCCCGGTCCGCATCGCGGCGGGAACTTCTTCGGTCGCCGTGTCCGTTCTCTATCTGGTGGCGCAGATGGTGGGGGCCGGCAGCCTCGTCTCGCTGCTGCTGGGCGGTACGAGCGAAGCCGCGCGCTCGTGGACCGTGATCGGCGTGGGTGCACTGATGGTGATCTATGTGTCGTTGGGAGGGATGCGAGCCACCACCTGGATCCAGATCGTGAAAGCCGTGCTGCTGATGGCCGGCGCGATCGCGATGACCGTGCTCGTACTGACCCGCTTCCACGGCGACTTCAACCAACTGCTGAACTCCGCCGCCGAACGGAGCGGCCACGGCAAGGACTTTCTCTCGCCCGGCCTCAAGTACGGCGGGAACTGGACCGCGCGCCTCGACTTCATCAGCCTCGGCCTGGCGCTTGTCCTGGGCACGGCGGGGCTGCCGCACATCCTGTCCCGCTTCTACACCGTGCCGACCGCGCGGGCCGCTCGCCGCTCGGTCGTCTGGTCGATCGGCCTCATCGGCAGCTTCTATCTGATGACGATCGTGCTCGGCTTCGGCGCGGCCGCGGTGGTGGGCTCCGATGCGGTACGGGCGTCGAACGCCGCTGGGAACACGGCGGTTCCGCTGCTCTCCCTCGATCTGGGCGGAGGCGCCGGATCGACCGGCGGCACGGTTCTCTTCGCGGTGGTCGCGGCCGTGGCCTTCGCGACGATCCTCGCCGTCGTCGCCGGTATCACCCTCGCCTCCTCGGCCTCGGTCGCCCACGACCTGTACGCCTCACTCAAGCGGCGCCACTCCAAGCAGCGCAGCGAGGTCGCCGTCGCCCGGGTCGCCGCGGTAGCCATCGGGGCGGCCGCCATTGCGCTCGGGCTGCTCGCCCGCGATCTGAACGTCGCGTTCCTGGTGGGCCTGGCCTTCGCGGTCGCCGCCTCCGCCAATCTGCCCGTACTGCTCTACTCGCTGTTCTGGCGGAACTTCACCACGCGCGGCGCGGTGTGGTCGGTGTACGGCGGGCTGATTCCGGCGGTGCTGCTTGTGGTGTTCTCGCCGGTCGTGACGGGCAGCCCGGAGGCGCTCTTCCCGGGGGTGGACTTCCATGTCTTCCCGTTGCAGAACCCGGGGCTGGTCTCCATCCCGCTGGGCTTCCTGGCGGGCTGGATCGGCACCGTGACGTCTGCTGAGCCGCCGGACGCCGCGAAGCACGCGGAGACAGAGGTGCGGTCGCTCACGGGCGCGGGAGCGGTCTGAAGCTCGCGGCGCGGTCGAAGGCCACCCGCGGACCGGTCTTCTCAGATGCTCGCCGACGAAAGCCGCCTGCGGACCGGTCTTCTCAGATGCTCGCCGACGAAAGCCGCCTGCGGACCGGTCTTCTCAGATGCTCGCCGACCAGAGGTACCGGTGTTCCGGGCGGCCCGTCTCGCCGTACTTCAGGCTCAGTTGCACTCGGCTCGCCCGCTCCAGCAGCTTCAGATAGCGCTGCGCCGTTTGCCGGCTCACCCCCGCACGCTCCGCGATCTCCTGGGTGGACAGCGGTCCTTCGGCGGCCAGCAGTACCTGGCGCACCAGCTCGGCGGTCGTCGGCGAGTGGCCCTTGGGCAGGTCCGGGGCGATCGAGCCGGCCGACAGTGCCCCGAAGATCCGGTCCACCTCGGCCTGTTCGGCCTCACCGCCGCCCTCCAGGGTGCGGCGGAGCGAGGCGTACGCCTCCAACTTGGCGCGCAGGCCCGCGAAGTTGAACGGTTTCACCAGGTACTGGAGCGCGCCATGGCGCATCGCCGCCTGGACAGTGGCCACATCCCGGGCCGCGGTCACCATGATCACATCGGTCTGGTGGCCCAGCCTGCGCAGCTCGCGTACGACCGCGAGCCCGTTCCCGTCCGGCAGATAGTGGTCGAGCAGGATCAGATCCACCGGACTGTCGGCGATCCGGGCGAGTGCCTCGGCCGCCGAGTAGGCCTTCGCGGAGACTCGGAAGCCGGCCACCTTGGACACATAGGCCGCGTTGATCTCCGCGACCCTGATGTCGTCGTCCACCACCAGTACATCGATCATCGTGCCTCCACGACCGTGGCCAGCCCAGGCTCGGTCAGCGCTTCGGGGAGTACGACGGTGAACTCGGCGCCGCCGCCCGGCGCCTCGCGCACCCGTGCGCTGCCGCCCTGCCGTTCCGCGAGCCTGCGCACCAGCGCCAGGCCGAGTCCGCGCTTGCCGTGGGCAGGGAGTTCCTTGGTGGACCAGCCCTCGGTGAAGATCAACTCCCGCTGTTCGGGCGGGACTCCCGGGCCGCTGTCCGCGATCCGCAGGACGGCCGTACGGCCCTCGGCCCGCAGCTCGACCGCGATCCGCGGGTCCTGCGATCCGGCGGCCGCGTCCAGCGCGTTGTCGATGAGGTTGCCGACGACCGTGACCAGACCGCGCGGGTCCACCAGCCGGTCGGGCAGCAGCGTTCCCGGCGCGATGCGCAGCGAGACGCCGCGCTCCGCCGCTACCGTCGCCTTGCCCACCAGCAGTGCGGCCAGCAGAGGGTCATGGATCTTCTCGGTGACCTGCTCGGCGGTGGCCCGGTGCACGCCGACCACCTCGGTGACGAACTCCACTGCCTCCTCGTGCATCTCCAGTTCGAGGAGTCCCAGCAGGGTGTGCATCCGGTTGGCGTGCTCATGGTCCTGTGCGCGCAGGGCGTCGATCAGTCCGCGGGTCGAGTCCAGCTCGCGGCCGAGCTGCTCCAGCTCGGTGCGGTCGCGCAGGGTGGCGACGGCGCCGCCGTCGTCGGTGGGCATCCGGTTGGCGATCAGCACCCGGTTGCCGCGTACGGTCAGCAGGTCCTCGCCGGTGACCCGGCCGGCCAGTACATCGGTCGTTCGGCCCTCGCCCAGCACCTCGTCGAGCGGCCGCCCCATCGCCTCGTGGCCGAGGCCGAGCAGCCGCTGCGCCTCGTCGTTCATCAGCCGGATCCGGCCCGACCTGTCGAGGGCCACGACCCCTTCCCGGATGCCGTGCAGCATCGCCTCGCGCTCCGCCAGCAGCGCGGAGATGTCGGAGAAGGCCAGGTCGTGCGTCTGCCGCTGGAGCCTGCGGGAGATCAGATAGGCGGCCAGGGCGCCGACGGCCAGTGCCCCGCCGGCGTACGCGAGCAGCCCGGGGATCGCGGCCAGCAGGCGGGCGCGCACACTGTCGTACTCGATGCCGACCGACACCGCGCCGACGATCCTGCCGCTGTCGTCGCGCAGCGGCACCTTTCCGCGGGCGGATCGGCCGAGTGTCCCGCTGTCGATCTCCATCACCTCGTTGCCCGCCAGCGCCGCGCTGGGGTCGGTGGAGACGACCCGGCCTATCTCCTGGGGAGCGGTGTGGGACCAGCGCACCCCGCGCCTGTCCATGATCACGACGTACTCGGCACCGGTGGCCTCCCGGATCCGCTCGGCCTCGGCCTGTACCGGACCGGCAGCCGTCGGCCGTGAGCCGAGCAGCTCGTCGGCGACCTCCGGGGACGCGGTGGTCTCGGCGATGGCGAGCGCCCGGCGCATCGCCTGGTCGTCGAGCTGGGCGCTGAGCGGCGCGAGGAAGAGACCGGTGGCCAGCACAGTGACACCGGTGGCGATGGCCAGCTGCATCAGCAGGACCTGGGAGAAAACCCGCTGCGGCCAGCCGAACCGCCGGCGCCGGGCGGGGGTGGTCGGAACGGGGCTCATGCCTAGGAACGGTAGATGGCCGAGCGGCCTTTCCGAAATTTCCATTTCCCGGTGGGCAGCAAGATCAAGCTGCAGAAGGACGCGGCCAACAGCTCCGACCAGATCAAGCTGACCTGGGGAGCCTCCTCGGACAACACCGGACACCGAGATCATTTGCGCGAGCGATCCGCTGGCACTCGGAGCCGTACGGTCCGCCCGTCGGCGCGGTCTCGGCGTCCCCGGCGACGTCTCGGACGCATCGAATCCTCCGCCCGCTCACGGCAACGGCCTGGGCGGGCGGGGGCCGTCGTACTGCCCGCTCGGACGCATCCGCCGCCGAGAAGCGCGGCTTCGAGGACGTCTGGCATCTGATGTTCTACGGCGAGCTGCCGGACGCGGCGCAGCGTGCGGCCTTCGAGGAGTACACCGCGTCCCTGCGTCATCTACCCGACGACGTCCGCGCCGCACTGCCCGCCATAGCCCGCTCGTGCGCGCTGTCCGGGCCGCTCGCCGGACTGCGCACCGCGCTCTCCCTGCTGGGAGCCTCCGCGGGGCTGCGCCCGGTGTACGACCTCGACGCCGACCGTCGCCGGACGGACGCGCTCGCCGCGTGTGCGACGGTGCCGAGGCTGATCACCGCGCTGTACCGGCTGGGCGAGGGACTGGAGCCGGTCGAACCACGTGACGACCTGCTGTACGCCGCCAACTACCTCTACATGCTGACCGGTTCCGAGCCGGAACCGGCGCAGGCCCGGGCGGTCGAGCAGTACCTCGTCTCCACCGTCGACCACGGCTTCATCGCCTCGACCTTCACGGCTCGCGTGATCACCTCCACCGGAGTCGATGTGGCCGCCTGCCTGGTGGGAGCAATCGGCGCGCTCTCGGGTCCCCTGCACGGCGGCGCCCCGAACCGGGCCCCCTCGACACCCTCGATGCGATCGGCACGCCGGAGCGTATCGACCCCTGGATCAGGGAACGGGTCCTGGCGGGGGAGCGGATCACGGGCTTCGGCCATCCCGTCTACCGCACCGAGGACCCTCGCTCGCGAATGCTGCGGGGGATCGCCGAGCGCTTCGGCGGACCTCTGGTGGAGTTCGCGGTCCAGGTGGAGGCGCGCGTCGAGGCGATCCTCGCCGAACTCGAGCCGGGCCGCGAACTGCACACCAATGTGGAGTTCTACGCCGGGGTGGTCATGGAGCTGTGCGGGCTGCCGCGTGAGATGTTCACGCCCACGTTCTGTGCGGCCAGGGTCGTCGGCTGGAGCGCCAACATCCTTGAGCCGGCGGCGGACTCGAAGATCATCCGCCCGGCGGCCCGCTATGTCGGACCGCCGCCGCCCCAGCTCGTGTTTCGGCAGTGTCCTGACCCATGCCGCGGCCCGGCACCGCTTGGCGGTACCGGGCTGTGTGCGCTTGCCGTACGGGGTCAGGCGTCAGGGATGTCGGCCTTCGCGCGAACAAGGGTCTCGCGGCTCACCACCACGATCCGCTCGTATTCGGCACGCCCTGCGTCGGGCGGGAGCTCACTGTCGAGGACAGCGGTGACGTCTGTCCCGATGACGGCGAAATTGCCGTCACTCAACTCGAAAATATCGGGACAAGTCTGACCCGAAAGGCTTCCGCGCTCGCGTGGGGAAGCGCCAATTCTGCGCACGATCTTCAACGGGTGGCCGTTCCTAGGTTTCTGGTTGCAGGCAATCCGGCCAGGTAACTCCTCCAGCTCCCTCAAGGTATTCGGCTTGGTCATACCGTTACCCGAATGGAGGGCACGGGGCGGGCAAACTGCGTAAAAGGCCCGGCCGCGCCCGTCACGGCGGATCGGTCCACCAGTTCGCACGGTCCAGGCGCTGCCTCGCGATGATGCCGTCGACCACGCGGCCGAGCTGTGCCTCGCGCGACTCGTATCTCAGACTGGCGCGGTGATGGCTCGTCATCTCCCAGAACTCGCGGAAGATGGCGTTCTGGCAGATGACCCGGAGATGTCCGTACACCTCCGTTTCGTTCGTCGAGCCGATCTGGTACGCGTGGAGGACGTTGTTGTAGACGGCGTTGGCGAAGAGATACTGCCGTTGCTTCACCAGCGGGACCTCAAGCTCATAGGTGTCCAGTACGGCGACCAGATCCGGGTCCTCCATCGCCTTGCTCAGCAGTTCGAACTGAAGGCGGTGCTGATTCGTCAGGGCGCTGCGCTCGTGAAAGCCGTTCGCCTGGGCCATGTGCTTGAGCTGAATGCTCAGATTGGTGTTCTGGCGGTGCAGCTGTCGGTGCTGGACCGCCAGGGCGATGACCACCGCGCCGAACGCAAGGCCGGAGAACACGGCGTTGGCGGGTGAGACGTCGGTGTCCGGAGAGAGTTCGTGCATCACTGCACCGATTGCCAGACTGAGGGCCGCGACCAGCGTGATCACCCCGACTGTGGCAGCGATCCCCAGTGCGATCGCTGCCACGACCCCCCTTTGCGGCTCACTTCCCTGTGTGGTCATGTCAACCCCCGATCCACAGGCGGCCGTTCGCTGGGCACCGGGCAGGGACGTGCTGAGGGCCGGCGAGCGGTCGCAGTCTGCGCGTGCTGTCGCCCTGCCGCCGAGCGGCTCTGATCGGTGAAGGGCGAGAAGTGGAGGCGAGGATGAACCAGTCGCCGTCCCAAGGAGGTTGCCCGGCGGGCGGCTGGAGCAATCGCGTACCTGAACGCCTGACACGAAGATTTTGGCCGATGAGGGCGGCAGGGGCGCAACATTTGCCGCCTCCAGCCACGGGAGTAACTGAATATCGGGTCGACTACGATCCTTGTGCGTGGCAAGAAAACCGATACCTGTCGTCGTTCTCGCGGGCTTCCTGGGATCCGGCAAGACGACCTTGCTCAACCATCTGCTGCGAGCGAGCCGCGGCACCCGGATCGGCGCGATCGTCAATGACTTCGGCTCCATCGAGATCGACGCCATGACCGTGGCCGGTCAGCTGGGCGATTCCACCGTCTCCCTCGGCAACGGGTGTCTGTGCTGCGCGGTCGACGCGAGCGAGCTGGACGTCTTCCTCGACAAGCTCACCCGACCCGCCGCTCGCCTTGATGTGATCGTCATCGAGGCCAGCGGACTCGCTGAGCCGCAGGAACTCGTCCGCATGCTTCTGGCCAGCGACAACGAGCGCATCGTCTACGGCGGACTCGTCCAGGTCGTCGACGCAGCCGAGTTCGACGGGACACGGGAGCGGCACCCCGAGATCGACCGGCATCTCGGCATCGCCGATCTGATCGTGCTGAACAAGGCGGACCGTATCGGTGAGGCCGCCGGTCAGCGGTTGCTCGAGAAGACCGCTTCTCTCGCCGGGGGAGCCGCCGTGATGCCGGCGACGTACGGGCGGATCGACCCGGAACTGCTCTTCGAGTGCCGCCCCCGGACCGAGCGCGTGGGGCAGCTGTCGTTCGAGGATCTCCACGACGACGACCAGGATCACGACGATCACGACGGCCATCTGCACACCGCCTACGAGACCGTCTCCTTCAGTTCGGCCGAGCCCCTCCACCCGCGCAGGCTGCTGGACTTTCTCGACTCGCGGCCCGACGGCCTCTACCGCATCAAGGGCTTTGTCGACTTCGGCTTGCCCGACCCGCGCAACCGGTATGCCGTCCACGCCGTCGGCCGTTTTCTCCGGTTCTATCCGGAGCCTTGGCCGGACGGCGCGCAGCGGGCGACCCAGCTGGTCCTGATCGGCTCCGGCATCGACACCGGAGCCCTGCTCAAGGAACTCGACGCCGCCCGGGTGACCCGGCCGCAGGACGCCCCCGATGAGCACAGCATGTGGGGCGTCCTGCGGTTCGTACAAGAAGAGCCTGCGGGCTAGCTCGCCGGCCCGGCCAGCACCGCCACCGGCGACGTCAGCGGCGTGCCCGAACCGTCGCGGCGCGGGTCGATCTCCGGCAGCTCGGCCGGTGCGCCGTTCTTCTGCGCGGCCCGCGCCGGAGCCGCGCCCGCCCAGGCCAGTACGAGCACGTCCTCGCCCTTGAGGAACCGCTGGCAGCGCACTCCGCCCGTGGCCCGCCCCTTGCGGGGGTACTGGTCGAAGGGCGTCAGCTTCGCCGTCATCACCGAGTCGTCCAGCGTGCCGTGCGAGCCGGCGACCGTGAACACCACCGCGTCCCCGGCCGGGTCCACCGCCGTGAACGAGATCACCTCGGCGCCGTCCGTCAGCTTGATGCCGGCCATGCCGCCCGCCGCCCGGCCCTGCGGCCGCACCTGCGAGGCCGGGTAGCGCAGCAACTGGGCATCGGAGGTGATGAAGACCAGGTCCTCATCGCCCGTACGCAGCTCGGCGCCGCCGACGACCCGGTCGCCGTCCCTGAGGGAGATGACCTCCAACTCGTCCTTGTTCGCGGGGTAGTCGGGCACCACACGCTTGACGACACCCTGCAGGGTGCCGAGCGCCAGGCCCGGCGAGGACTCGTCGAGCGTGGTGAGGCAGACGATCCGCTCGTCCGCCTCCAGCGACAGGAACTCCGAGACCGGCGCCCCGCCCGAGAGGTTGGGCGTCGAAGCGGTGTCCGGCAGCTGCGGCAGATCGATCACCGAGATCCGCAGCAGCCGCCCGGCCGACGTCACCGCGCCCACGTCGCCGCGCTGCGTCGCGGGTACCGCGGAGACGATCACATCGTGCTTGGCGCGTCTGCCTCCCTCGTCCGCCGGCGGCTCGCCCGTGGCCGTACGGGCCAGCAGACCCGTCGAGGACATCAGCACCCGGCACGGGTCGTCCGCGACCTCGAGCGCCACCGCGGCGATCGGCGTGCTCGCCGACTCCAGCAGCACGGTGCGCCGCTCGGTGCCGAACTTCTTCGCCACCGCGGCCAGTTCCCCCGAGACCAGCTTGCGCAGCTCGGCGTCCGAGTCCAGGATCCCGGTCAGCTCGTCGATCTCGCCGTTCAGCCGGTCGCGCTCGCTCTCCAGCTCGATGCGGTCGAACTTGGTCAGCCGACGCAGCGGGGTGTCCAGGATGTACTGGGTCTGGATGTCGCTGAGCGAGAAGCGCTCGATCAGCCGCTCCTTCGCCTGCGCGGAGTTCTCGCTCGACCGGATGAGACGGATGACCTCGTCGATGTCGATCAGCGCGACGAGCAGGCCCTCGACCAGGTGCAGCCGGTCGCGCCGCTTGGTCCGCCGGAACTCGCTGCGCCGGCGCACGACCTCGAAGCGGTGGTCGAGGTAGACCTCGAGCAGCTCCTTGAGCCCCAGCGTGAGCGGCTGCCCGTCCACCAGCGCCACGTTGTTGATGCCGAAGGACTCCTCCATCGGCGTCAGCTTGTAGAGCTGCTCCAGCACGGCCTCCGGAATGAAGCCGTTCTTGACCTCGATGACCAGACGCAGACCGTGCGAGCGGTCGGTGAGGTCCTTGACGTCCGCGATGCCCTGGAGCTTCTTCGACGAGACCAGGTCCTTGATCTTGGCGATCACCTTCTCCGGGCCGACGGTGAAGGGCAGTTCGGTGACGACCAGGCCCTTGCGGCGCGCCGTGACGTCCTCCACGGAGACCGTCGCGCGGATCTTGAAGGTGCCGCGCCCCGTTTCGTACGCATCCTTGATGCCGGTCAGGCCCACGATCCGGCCGCCGGTCGGCAGGTCGGGCCCCGGGACCAGGCGCATCAGCGTCTCGAGGTCCGCGCCCGGGTGCTTGATCAGATGGCGGGCGGCGGCGATGACCTCGCCCAGATTGTGCGGCGGCATGTTCGTCGCCATGCCGACCGCGATCCCCGACGCGCCGTTGACCAGCAGATTCGGGTAGGCGGCGGGGAGAGCGACGGGCTCGCGCTCCTGGCCGTCGTAGTTCGACTGGAAGTCGACGGTGTCCTCGTCGATCGACTCGGTCATCAGCGACGTCGCGTCTGCCATCCGGCACTCGGTGTACCGCATGGCGGCCGGCGGGTCGTCATTGCCGAGCGAGCCGAAGTTGCCGTGCCCGTCGACCAGTGGCAGGCGCATCGAGAACGGCTGCGCCATCCGCACCAGGGCGTCGTAGATCGACGCGTCGCCGTGCGGGTGCAACTTACCCATGACCTCGCCGACGACACGGGCGCACTTCACATAGCCCCGGTCGGGGCGCAGGCCCATCTCGTTCATCTGGTACACGATCCGGCGGTGCACCGGCTTCATGCCGTCACGTGCGTCCGGCAGGGCCCGGGAGTAGATCACCGAGTACGCGTACTCGAGGAAGGAGCCCTGCATTTCGTCCACCACGTCGATGTCGAGGATCCTCTCCTCGAAATCGTCCGGCGGCGGGGTCTTCGTGCTGCGGCGGGCCATCGCGGCTGCTGCTCCTTCGCGTACCAGGTCTGGAACTGACGCCGACCATTGTGGACCGTCCCACTGACAACGCCGACCGCGACCCGGGAACTTCGCCAGGTGTCAGCGCGCTTGCATACAGTGGCAGGACTTCTCCATATCGCGATCGAAGGGACGTACATGCCCATGGGTCACACGGCCACAGCGCAGGCCGGTTCCGGCGGCCTGACAGCGACTGAGCACCGGCTGGCCAACGGCCTGCGCGTGGTGCTCTCCGAGGACCACCTGACCCCGGTCGCCGCTGTCTGCCTCTGGTACGACGTCGGCTCACGCCACGAGGTCAAGGGCCGTACCGGCCTCGCCCACCTCTTCGAGCACCTGATGTTCCAGGGCTCGGGCCAGGTGACGGGGAACGGCCACTTCGAGCTGGTGCAGGGCGCCGGTGGCTCGCTGAACGGCACCACCAGCTTCGAGCGCACCAACTACTTCGAGACGATGCCCACACACCAGCTGGAACTGGCGCTCTGGCTGGAAGCCGACCGGATGGGCTCGCTGCTCGCCGCGCTCGACGACGAGTCGATGGAGAACCAGCGCGACGTCGTCAAGAACGAGCGCCGCCAGCGGTACGACAACGTTCCGTACGGCACGGCTTTCGAGAAGATGACCGCCCTCGCCTACCCCGAAGGCCACCCGTACCACCACACGCCCATCGGCTCGATGGCCGACCTGGACGCGGCGACCCTCGAGGACGCCCGCACCTTCTTCCGTACGTACTACGCGCCGAACAACGCCGTGCTGTCGGTCGTCGGCGACATCGCCCCGGAGCAGACGCTCGCCTGGATCGAGAAGTACTTCGGCTCCATCCCGGCCCATGACGGAAAGCAGCCGCCCCGTGACGGATCGCTGCCGGAGATCATCGGCGAGCAGCTGCGCGAAGAGGTTGTCGAGGAGGTCCCGGCCCGTGCGCTGATGGCCGCCTACCGCCTGCCGCACGACGGTACGCGCGAGTGCGACGCCGCCGATCTGGCGCTGACCGTCCTCGGCGGCGGCGAGTCGTCCCGGCTGCACAACCGTCTGGTGCGCCGTGACCAGACGGCTGTCGCGGCCGGCTTCGGCCTGCTGCGGCTGGCCGGCGCGCCCTCGCTCGGCTGGCTGGACGTGAAGACGTCCGGCGGCGTGGAAGTCCCGCAGATCGAGGCCGCGGTCGACGAGGAGCTCGCGCGGTTCGCCGCGGAGGGCCCCACGCCCGAGGAGATGGAGCGCGCGCAGGCGCAGTTGGAGCGCGAGTGGCTGGACCGGCTGGGTACGGTCGCGGGCCGCGCCGACGAACTGTGCCGGTACGCAGTGCTGTTCGGTGACCCGCAGCTCGCGCTGACCGCCGTGCAGCGGGTGCTGGACGTCACCGCCGAGGAGGTGCAGGCGGTTGCCCGGGCCAGGCTGCGCCCGGACAACAGGGCAGTGCTGGTCTACGAGCCCATCTCGGCCGACGACGGCGAGGGCGACGACAGCGACGAGACCGACGAGCACGAGGGGACCGACCAGTGAGCGACGCTGCCGTGACCATGCAGTTCCACCCGCAGCCGGCCGCCGGAGAGGCCCGGCCCTGGGCGTTCCCCGCCCCCGAGCGCGGCACGCTGGACAACGGGCTCACGGTGCTGCGCTGCCACCGTCCCGGCCAGCAGGTGGTGGCCGTCGAGATCTGCCTCGACGCGCCGCTGGACGCTGAGCCGGAGGGCCTCGACGGCGTCGCCACGATCATGGCGCGCGCCCTGTCGGAGGGCACCGACAAGCACTCCGCGGAGGAGTTCGCGGCCGAGCTGGAGCGCTGCGGAGCGACGCTCGACTCGCACGCCGACCACCCCGGCGTCCGCGTCTCCCTGGAGGTCCCGGTCTCCCGGCTGCCCAAGGCGCTCGGCCTGCTCGCCGAGGCGCTGCGCGCACCCGCCTTCGCCGACAGTGAGGTGGAGCGGCTCGTACGCAACCGTCTCGACGAGATCCCGCACGAGACGGCCAATCCGGCCCGCCGTGCGGCCAAGGAGCTCTCCAAGCAGCTCTTCCCGGCCTCCCTGCGCATGTCGCGCCCCCGCCAGGGCACGGAGGAGACCGTGGCCAGGATCGACTCCGCGGCCGTGCGGGGCTTCTACGAGGTGCATGTGCGGCCCGCCACGGCCACCGCGGTGATCGTCGGCGACCTCACCGGGGTCGACCTGGACGCCGTGTTGGCGGACACCCTCGGCACCTGGAAGGGCGACAGTGCCACGCCCCGTCCCGTACCGCCGATCACGGCCGACGACACGGGCCGCGTGGTCATCGTGGACCGGCCGGGCGCCGTGCAGACGCAGCTGCTGATCGGCCGCATCGGGGCGGACCGGCACGACCGCGTCTGGCCCGCGCAGGTGCTCGGCGCGTACTGCCTGGGCGGCACCCTCACCTCCCGCCTGGACCGCGTGCTGCGCGAGGAGAAGGGCTACACCTACGGCGTACGGGCCTTCGGCCAGGTACTGCGGTCCGCCCCCGACGGTTCGGGCGCCGCGATGCTCGCCATCAGCGGCTCGGTGGACACCCCCAACACCGGACCGGCGCTGGAGGACCTCTGGAAGGTGCTGCGCACGCTCGCGGCCGAGGGGCTCACCGATGCCGAGCGGGATGTCGCCGTCCAGAACCTGGTGGGCGTCGCCCCGCTGAAGTTCGAGACGGCGGCGTCCGTCGCGGGCACGCTCGCCGATCAGGTCGAGCAGTCCCTCCCGGACGACTACCAGGCGCAGTTGTACGTACGGCTGGCCGAGACCGGCACCGTGGAGGCGACGGCCGCGGCCGTCAACGCCTTCCCGGTGGACCGGCTTGTCACGGTGCTCGTCGGCGACGCCTCGCAGATCGAGGAGCCGGTCAGGGCACTGGGCATCGGTGAAGTGACCGTTGTCACGGGCTGATTGACCGCAAGACGATCCGTCATATCTGGCAAACAACCTAAAACAGACAAGCGGAACCCCGGCCTCCAAAGCGACGCCGGGGTTCTGTCTTATGCCCGGTTTGTTGGAGAGGCTGCCTGTCTGCCCTGTGGCATGCACTACAAAAATGCCTGTCTGTTTGGTGAATGAAAGATGCCCCGCCTAGCGTCGGTCCGGCTGTCCGCCAGTTGCCCGCCGCACCCGCGGCATCGGACAGTCATCGCCGAGTCCCCGTCAGGCGCGAGCCTGGGGAGCCGGGGACCCACTCAGTCCCTGGGGTGAATCGGACGCCTTCGCACCCGTGCGGAGGGGCCCGTAGGAGACCTTCCTGCTCCGAACCCGTCAGCTAACCCGGTAGGCGAGAAGGAAGGAAAGGATCAGCCACTACATGGCGTTCACCCGTGCCACCGGGAAGCATCGTGCCCCGAGCCGTCTGACGCGCAAGAGCGCGAGCATGGCGGGCGTCGCGGCCCTTGCCACCACCGGCGTCATCGGAACCCTCGCTTCCCCGGCGCTCGCCGCCGAGCCCGGTGCCACCGCGGTCGAGGACACCGGCCTGACCCAGATCGTGGCCGCCGACTCGCTCGCCGACCAGATCGCCGACCAGGCCGCCGCCCAGAAGCAGGAGGCCGCCGAGGCCGCCGCCAAGGCGAAGGCCGAGGCTGAGGCCAAGCGCAAGGCCGAGGCCCGCGCCAAGGCTGCCCGCGAGGCCAAGGAGCGCGCCGCCCGTGAGGCCGAGCGCAAGCGCCTCAACTCCTTCGTCTCGCCGATCTCCGGCTCGTACGTCTCCACCGGCTACAAGACCGGCGGCGCCATCTGGTCCTCCGGCAGCCACACAGGCATCGACTTCCACGCGGCGTCCGGCACCACCGTGCACGCGGTCGGCTCCGGCACCGTCGTCGAGGCCGGCTGGGGCGGCGCGTACGGCAACAACGTCGTGATCAAGATGAACGACGGCTCGTACACGCAGTACGGCCATCTCTCGTCGATCAGCGTCTCTGTGGGCCAGAGCGTCACCCCTGGCCAGCGGATCGGCCTCTCCGGTGCGACCGGCAACACCTCCGGGCCGCACCTCCACTTCGAGGCCCGCACCAGCCCGGAGTACGGCTCCGACATCAACCCGGTCGCGTACCTGCGCGCGCACGGCGTCGGCGTCTGAGCGACACCCGAGTGGACGAAGGCCCTGGCCGCCGCCGGGGCCTTCGGCGTTCGGTCCTCTGGCCAAAAGATATCCATGAATTTCCAGGTGCCATCGGAAAATCCGGCCCACTGCAATAGAGTCACCGAACAGGCGTCAATCGGCTGCGTTTCGCGCGGATTAAAGCGGAGGTTCGGTCATGCGCATTCCCGCGCACTCGGTATGCACAGCGATCCGCGACGACATCGTCTCCGGTGTATTCGAGCGCGGCAGCCGGCTCACCGAGGAGCAGCTGGCGCGCCGCTACGGCGTCTCCCGGGTCCCCGTGCGGGAGGCCCTGCGCACGCTGGAGTCCGAGGGTTTCGTCACCACCCGCCGCCACGCCGGCGCCTGCGTCGCCGAGCCCACCGAGCAGGAGGCGGCCGACCTGCTGGAGGTCCGGATGCTGCTGGAGCCGCTGGGCGCTGCCCGGGCCGCCAAGCGCCGTACGGAAGCGCACCTCAAAGTCCTGCGTGGTCTGGTCAGACTGGGGCAGGAGCGGGCCCGCCGTGGCCAGGGCGAGGATCTGCGCTCGCTGGGCGGCTGGTTCCACGAGACGCTCGCCCAGGCCTCCGGCAGCCCCGGCCTGACCGCCCTGCTCACCCAGCTGCGGCACAAGATCACTTGGATGTACGCCGTCGACCAGCCCGCCAAGCCCATCGAGTCCTGGGCCGAGCACGGCGCGATCGTGGACGCCGTGGCGCGCGGCGATGTGGAACGGGCGCGGGCGCTGACCGCGCTGCACGCCGAGCGGGCCACGGCCGCGCACCGGCTGCGCCGTCCCGAGCGGGTGAGGACTTCGCAACATGCCGTAAACACCGCGAGCGCCCGCAATTAACAGCCGCACCGTATACAAAGAGAAGATATTCGTGGGGCGGATTTTATGCTGCCCGAATTCATGGTTCCCGGACCGCAAAAAAGCGGAGCCGCGGTCTCCCGAATTCGGGATGCCGCGGCTCCGCCGTCGAGCAATTCGACTGGCAGGTTCAGACGGTCTCGGGAAGCTCTTCGAGCCCCTCGGCAACCAGCTTGGCCAGGCGGTCCAGGGCGGCGTCGGCACCGTCCGCCTCGGAAGCGAGCACGATCTCCTCGCCGCCCTGAGCGCCCAGGCCGAGCACCGCGAGCATGGAGGCGGCATTGACCGGGTTGCCGTCAGCCTTGGCGATCGTCACCGGGACGCCGGCGGCCGTGGCGGCACGGACGAAGATGGAAGCGGGGCGGGCGTGAAGGCCCTCGGCCCAGCCGACATTGACGCGGCGCTCAGCCATGGTGTTGCCCTTCAAGTCTTAGCGGTTGTCTAGACCAGTCTCTCATGCGTTGCGGAGTGCTCGCACCGGCCTTCGGCCGGGGGTGGCCGCAATCGGATCTCCCCAGACTGCCCGCGGCCAACGGCCGCCGCTACTGGTGGGTGAGCCTTACGCTTTCGGCATGCAGACCGAGCCGGACCACGCCTACCCCGATCACTGGGAAGCAGACGTGGTGCTGCGCGACGGCGGCACCGCACGCATCAGGCCCATCACCACCGAGGACGCCGAGCGCCTGGTCAGTTTCTACGAACAGGTCTCGGACGAGTCGAAGTACTACCGCTTCTTCGCGCCCTATCCACGGCTCTCCGCCAAGGACGTCCACCGCTTCACCCACCACGACTACGTGGACCGGGTGGGTCTCGCGGTCACGGTCGGCGGCGAATTCATCGCGACTGTCCGCTACGACCGGATCAACGCGCAGGGCCGCCCCGCGAGTGCCCCTGCCGACGAGGCCGAGGTCGCCTTCCTCGTGCAGGACGCCCACCAGGGGCGCGGGGTCGCGTCCACGCTGCTCGAACACATCGCGGCGGTCGCCCGCGAGCGCGGGATCCGGCGCTTCGCCGCCGAGGTACTGCCGGCCAACAACAAGATGATCAAGGTGTTCCGGGATGCCGGCTACACCCAGAAGCGCAGCTTCGAGGACGGCTCCGTCCATCTGACCCTCGACCTGGAGCCGACCGCCGAGTCCCTCGCCGTGCAGCGCGGCCGCGAGCAGCGCGCGGAGGCCCGCTCCGTGCAGCGCCTCCTCGCGCCCGGATCGGTCGCCGTCATCGGCACCGGCCGCGCGCCGGGCGGTGTGGGCCGCACCGTGCTGCGCAACCTCCTCGATGCCGGGTACACCGGTCGTACGTACGCGGTGAACCGCGCCTTTCCCGAGGGACAGCGGGAGGTGGACGGCGTCCCTGCCTTCTGCTCCGTCGGCGAGATCGGGGAGCCGGTCGATCTCGCGGTCGTGGCCGTTCCCGCCGAACGGGTGCCGGAAGCGGTCGCCGACTGCGGCGAGCACGGCGTCCAGGGTCTGGTCGTCCTCACTGCCGGATACGCCGAGAGCGGCGCGGCCGGGCGGGAGCGGCAGCGCGAACTGGTGCGGCAGGCCCGCTCGTACGGCATGCGCATCATCGGCCCGAACTCCTTCGGCATCATCAGCACGTCGGACGCCGTCCGCCTCAACGCCTCCCTCGCGCCTCAGTCGCCGGCGCCGGGCCGCATCGGCCTGTTCACCCAGTCCGGCGCGATCGGCATCGCCCTGCTGTCGGGCCTGCACCGGCGCGGCGCGGGCCTGTCCTCCTTCATCTCGTCGGGCAACCGCGCGGACGTGTCCGGCAATGACTTTCTGCAGTACTGGTACGAGGACCCGGACACCGATGTCGTCCTGCTGTACCTCGAATCGATCGGCAACCCGCGCAAGTTCACCCGCCTCGCGCGGCGTACGGCGGCGGTGAAGCCGGTCGTCGTGGTCAAGGGCGCCCGCCACAGCGGCAGCGAGCCGCCCGGGCACGCGGTGCCGGTGACCCGGATCCCGGACGCCACGGTCGGGGCGCTGCTGCGCCAGGCGGGCGTGATCCGCGTCGACACGGTCACCGAACTCGTCGACGCGGGCCTGCTGCTGGCGGGCCAGCCGCTGCCGGCCGGGCCGCGGGTGGCGATCCTCGGCAACTCCGAGTCCCTCGGCCTCCTCACCTACGACGCCTGTCTCGCGGAGGGCCTGCGCCCGCTGCCGCCGCGCGACCTCACGACGACGGCCACTCCGGCGGACTTCCGGGCGGCGCTCGCCGAAGCGCTGACCGTCGATGCGTGCGACGCCGTCGTGGTTACGGCGATCCCGTGGGTGGGAGAGAACGGCGTCACGGAATCGGGTGACGGCGAGGTCCTGGCGGCGGCCCTGCGTGACGCGTCGGCGACGTCTCCGGCAAAGCCGGTGGCGGTGGTCCACGTGGAAATGGGTGGCCTGGCGGAGGCGCTGGCAGCGGCCACGAGCACCCGCACGGACCCGGCTGCGGCCACGAGCACCGGCACGGACCCGTCCGCGGCCACAAGCACGCGTCCGGCCACGGCCCCGGCGACCGACGACCCGGACCCTGGCGCCGGCCACAAGGCACCGGAAGCTGCCGCGCGGCCCGCAACCACCCCCCGCCGTCCCCCGGGGCAGAGCGCGTCCCCCGTGTCCGCCGCCGCGCGCTACGGGGCCCCGGCCCCCACGACCGCCCCGCACGACTACCGCATCCCCGCCTATCCCGCCGCCGAGCGCGCCGTCCGCGCGCTCTCCGAGGCGGTGAAGTACGCCCAGTGGCGCCGGGACGCCGCCGAGCCCGGCAAGGTCCCCCAGTACGAGGACATCGACGAGCCCGGCGCCGCCGCCCAGATCGACGCGCTGCTCGGCGAGCACACCGACCCCCGCGGCATCACCCTCGCCCCCGCCGCCGCCCACGAGCTCCTTTCCCGGTACGGCATCTCCGTACGGCCGACCCTCCCCGCCCCGGGCCCCGACGACGCCGCGCAGGCCGCCGCCCGCCTCGGCTATCCCGTCGCCCTCAAGACCACCGCCCCGCACCTCCGCCACCGCGCCGACCTCGGTGGCGTGCGGCTCGATCTCGCCGACGAGGTCCAACTGCGGCAGGCATACCGCGAGTTGACCGAGGTCCTCGGCAAGCCCGAGGAGCTGCAGCCCGTCGTGCAGGCCATGGCCCCCCGCGGTGTCGACACCGTCGTCCGCGCCGCCATCGATCCCGCCGTCGGCGCCGTGCTCTCCTTCGGGCTCGCGGGCGCCGCATCCGAGCTGCTCGGTGACACCGCCCACCGGCTCGTCCCCGCCACCGACCGTGACGCGGCCGAGCTGATCAGGACCATCCGGACCGCGCCCCTCCTCTTCGGCTGGCGCGGCTCCGCGCCCGTCGACACCCCGGCACTCGAAGAAGTGCTGCTACGGGTGTCACGGCTGGTCGACGACCACCCGGAAGTGGTCGCGGTCAGCCTCGAACCGGTCGTCGTCGCGCAGCGCGGCCTCTCCGTGCTCGGCGCGTCCGTCCGCCTCGCGCCACCCCCCGCCCGCACCGACCTCGGCCCCCGGCGACTCCCCAGCTACTGAGCGCTCACCGGCCCCGCGGCCCCGTAGGATGGACGGCATGGCGAAGACCGGTACGACGACCCAGGGGCTGCGCGCGGCGATCGAGCGCAGCGGCTACTACCCGGCCCTCGTGGCCGAGGCGGTGGAGGCCGCTGTCGGTGGTGAGCAGATCGCGTCGTACCTGGTGCACCAGGAGACCACCTTCGACGCGAACGAAGTGCGCCGCCATGTCACCGTCCTCGTCCTGACAGTCAACCGCTTCATCGTCAGCCACACCGACGAGCAGGCTGCCGACTCGTCCTCCCCGACGCCGTACGCCACCACCTCCACCGAATCGGTCAAGCTCGGCCGGATCTCGTCCGTCGTGGTCAGCCGCGTCGTCGCCAACCCCGAGTCGTACACCCCCGGCACCCTGCCCCGCGAGGTCGTCCTCACCATCGGCTGGGGCGCCGTATCCCGCCTCGACCTGGAGCCGGCCGCCTGCGGCGACCCCAACTGCGAGGCGGACCACGGCTACACCGGCAACTCCACCGCCGACGACCTGAGCCTGCGCGTCAGCGAGGCGGGGGACGGCCCGGACGCCGTCCGTCAGACGCTCGCCTTCGCCCAGGCGCTCTCCGAAGCTACGGCAGCCACGCGCTGATGGCTCAGCCCGCAGCCTGGCCGGACGAACCCGTTCCCCTCGCTCTCGACACCGCGCCCGTCCCCGATTACGGCACCGGATCGCTCGCCGATCTGCTGCCGACGCTCGCCGCGGGCCAGGGGGTGCCGGGCCTGACCCAGTCCATCCCCGAGCTCACCCCCGCCGACCGGAACTGCGTGTTCCTGATCGACGGCCTCGGCTGGGAGCAGATCAAGGCCCACCCGGACGAGGCCCCGTACCTCACCTCGCTGCTCGCCACTTCGCGCGGCGGCACGGGACGGCCGATAACCGCCGGCTTCCCCGCCACCACCGCCACTTCGCTGGCCTCCGTCGGCACCGGCCTGCCGCCCGGCGCACACGGTCTGCCCGGCTACACCGCACGCAACCCGGAGACCGGCGAGCTGATGAACCAGCTGCGCTGGAAGCCGTACACCGATCCAAGGGCCTGGCAGCCGTACCCCACCGTCTTCCAGCTGGCCGACGCGGCAGGCGTGCACACCGCGCAGGTGACGTCGCCGACCTTCCAGCACACCCCGCTCACCAAGATCGCGCTCAGTGGCGGCAGCTTCCTCGGCCGGCTCTCCGGCGAGGAGCGAATGGACCTCGCGGCGGACCAACTGGCCGCGGCGGACCGGTCATTGGTCTACACGTACTACAGCGACGTGGACGGCAAGGGCCACCGCTTCGGAGTCGACTCCGACGCCTGGCGCGGCCAGCTCATGTACGTCGACCGGCTGGTGCAGCGCCTCGCCGAGCAGCTCCCGCCCCGCGCGGCCCTGTATGTCACTGCCGACCACGGCATGATCGACATCCCCTTCGACGAGCAGTCGCGCATCGACTTCGACGAGGACTGGGAGCTGCGCGCGGGAGTCGCCCTGCTGGGCGGCGAGGGCCGGGCCCGCCATGTCTACGCCGTCCCCGGCGCCGAGTCCGATGTGCTCGCGGTCTGGCGCGAGGTGCTCGGCGAGCAGTTCTGGGTGGCGAGCCGGGACGAGGCGATCGCCGCCGGCTGGTTCGGCGCGCGGGTCGACGAGCGGGTCTTCGGGCGGATCGGCGATGTCGTCGCCGCGGCCCACGACGACGTGGTGATCACCGCATCCGTCAATGAGCCGCACGAGTCGATGATGGTGGGGATGCACGGCTCGATGACCCCCATCGAGCAGCTCGTCCCGCTCTTCGAAGTACGCTCATAAGCGCCCGTGGACGCTCCTCTCACGCAGACCCGAAAGGTCCTCAACTCCCCATGCCCGAGCTGGTGTTCTTCTCCGGAACGATGGACTGCGGAAAGAGCACTTTGGCGCTCCAGATCGGACACAACCGTTCGGCTCGCGGGCTCCAGGGTGTGATCTTCACCCGTGACGACCGGGCGGGCGAGGGGAAGCTGTCCTCCCGGCTGGGCCTGGTCACGGAGGCGGTCGAGGCCACCGAGGGCATGGACCTCTACGCGTACCTGGTGGACCAGCTTTCCAAGGGCGGCAAGGCGGACTACGTGATCGTGGACGAGGCGCAGTTCCTCGCCCCCGAGCAGATCGACCAGCTCGCGCGCATCGTGGACGACCTCGGGCTCGATGTCTTCGCCTTCGGTATCACCACCGACTTCCGCACCAAACTCTTCCCTGGCTCGCAGCGGCTGATCGAGCTGGCCGACCGGATCGAGGCCCTCCAGGTGGAGGCCCTGTGCTGGTGCGGCGCCCGGGCCACGCACAACGCCCGCACGGTGGGCGGCGAGATGGTGGTCGAGGGTGCCCAGGTGGTCGTCGGTGACGTGAACCGCCCGGCCGAGGAGATCGGCTACGAGGTCCTCTGCCGCCGCCACCATCGCCGCCGCATGACCAGCGCCTCAGCTCATGCGGGCGCACTCTCGCCGGACGTCCTCCCGGTCAACCACGCCTGACGATCGCGGCTGCGTGTGGGTCGGCCGGGGCCCGATTCCAGTGCATCCGGGACCAGGGGAGGGCGAGTTCGGCCTGGGTTGTGACGGGGCGGGGGGCGAGGGAGTCGACGGCGACGGCCTCGCGGTGCCGGGCGTACACCGTGTCCACGTAGCGGTGGCCGGTGTCGGCGGCGATGAAGAGGACTGTCCGCTCCGGGGACTGCTCCCGCTCCCAGCGGGCGGCGAGGTAGCCGGCTCCGGTGGACAGCCCGGCGAACACCGCGTGCCGCCGCAGCAGGTCGACGCTGCCGGCCAGGGCGGCGTCGAAGGAGATCCAGTGGAGCGTGTCGTACGACGCGTGGCTGACGTTCTCGAAGGGGATGGAGCTGCCGATTCCGGCAATGATGATCTCGGGGTCGGCCACGTGCTCGGCGCCGAAGGTGATGCTGCCGAAGGGCTGGACGCCGACGAGTTCGACGCCGGGCGAGTCCGCACGGAGATAGCGGGCGAGGGCGCCGGTGGAGGCGCCCGATCCGACTCCGCCGACAACGGCCAGGTCCTCCCCACCCGTTGACTCCCGGATCAGGTCGGCCACGGCGCGGTACCCCAGGTAGTGGATGTCGTCGTGGTACTGGCGCATCCAGTGGTACTCGGGGTGCTCGGCGAGGATCTCGTGGATGCGCTCGACGCGGCGCTTCTGGTCCAGCTTGAGGTCGCTGCAGGGCTCCATCTGCTCCAGCGTCGCCCCGAAGACGGAGAGTTGGGTGCGCAGGGTGTGATCGACGGTGGTCGAGCCGACGATGTGGCAGCGCATGCCGTAGCGGTGGCAGGCCAGGGCGAGGGCGTAGGCATAGATGCCGCTGGAGCTGTCCAGCAGGGTGTCTCCGCGCCGCACCGCCCCGGTGTCGAGCAGGTGGCGTACCGCGGCGAGGGCGGAGACGACCTTCATGGTCTCAAAGCGCAGGCAGATGAGCCGGTCGTCGAGGCGTATCAGGTCCGGCCGGCCGATCGCCTCCGCGATGTGCTGGTCCACTCAGGAACTCCTTGGTCGTCGGGAAGGTCGTGAAGGTGCGGGTGGCGGGAATGCCGTTGCTGTCCAGGGCCCGTACGCAGCTCCGTATCCGGTTCCGCAGGCCCGGCGCGGCGGGGTCGATGAGCAGGCCGGCCACCGCGCCGCTGTGGGCGATCTGGACACCCACGGCCCCGAGGCGCCGGGCTATGTCGGCGAGCGTGTCGAACTCCGGGTGACGCAGGAGCTTCTGCCCGCGCCAGGCGCTGGCGGTCGCGACCTCGCCGAGCAGGGCGGCATCGCTCGTGGCCACGGCCCGCCGCAGGAGGGCGCGCAGCCGTTCGTAGGCGCGTACGTCGTTGTCGTCGTGGACCCGGACCGGCAGGGAGAGGGTGTCCACGGGTGCGCCCCCGCCCAGAGCGCAGCCCACGACGACGAGGGGCGGCAGGCAGTGGCCGAGGACTTCCAGGACCCGGCCCTCGCGCTGGGCGAAGAGGACGGGGCGGGCGTCGAGCATCAACGGGTCGCAGGCAAGCTCGGCCCGCACCGCCAGCCGCGCGATGGTGTCGGGCGGCAGCCGCATTCCGTAGGAGTCCGCGACCGCCCGCACCACGGCGATGACATCGCTGGTGGAGCTGCCCATGCCCAGGCCCACCGGTATGTCGCCGGTGATCCGCAGCTCCCCGCCGCAGGGCGGCTCCCGGCGCCGCAGTGCGCACTCCTCCACGGCGAGAACCGCGGCACGGGCGGCCTTCGCACGGTCGCCGGGCAGGACGGTGAGGTGCTCCGGCGGGGTGCCGGGGTGGCGGGTGAACTCGGCCCGGCTGCCCAGTCCGGTCATCGGCAGGGTGACCAGGCCGGCGCACCTGCGCCCGGTGGCGTCGAGGAAGACGCCCTGGAGGATCTCGCCGTGGTGGCAGGAGGCGTACCCGGCGCCGGAACGGTCGGCGCCGGGCACACTCCGGCGGGCGGCCGGGATCACGCCTCGCTCACCGTCCGGTAGCGGTACAGGGTGGTCGGGTCGGCGCTGAACTGGGAGAAGGGGAACGGCTCCGCGGACAGGGCGGTCACCCCGGAGCCCAGGAAGGCCCGGGCCACCGCGCTGCCGGTCTGCGCGTACACGACCAGGGGGATGCCCCGGGTGCGACAGCGGTCGAGGATGGTGTCGAAGGAGCCGTTGCTGAGGGTCATTCCGGTGGCGACGACGGCATCGGCGCGGTCCAGCACCTCGTGCATGTCGGTGGTGACGGGATCGCCCCACTGGGTGGCCTTGAGGTTGAAGTCGCACGGCAGCGGTTCGCCGCCCCGCTCGCGGATCGCCGCGACCAGCGGGTTGACGACCCCGATCAGGCCGACCTTGGCGCCCTCCTCGATGTCGAGCAGCCCGGCGATGGCCGCGTCGCGGGCCTTCGCGCGGACCTCGGGGGTCCCGGCGGGGAGGGTGACCGGATCGGCTTCGGCCGCCTCGGCGGCCGCGCGGTGCGGGCGCTGCTCGGCGAGGTAGGCGTCGAGGGCGGCGATCCGCAGCGGGCGCGGTGCCTCGCGCAGCAGGACGTCGAGCGGGGTGCCCGAGGAGTCGCGGCAGATGGCCGGGTCGATCTCCCCGGCCTCGAAGGCGCAGCCGCCGAAGGAGCCGCCGAGGCGTACCAGGACGTACTGGTTGAGGTAGGTGGTGTTGCCGCCGGCCAGCCGGGTGCCGTGGTGGATCCAGAAGACGCTGGTCGCCACGGGCTCGGAGGGCAGCGGGCCGTGTTCACCGGCCAGTACGGCCGCGATAAGGGCGTCGACGGTCGGTGCGGGCGCGGTGCTTGTCTGGGTCGTCATGAGGATCCTTGTCACAGAGCGAATTGAGGTGCGGTGTTGCGGAGGGGGCCGCGGTAGGTGACCGCGGGGTGGCCCAGGGCGTCGGTGGCCAGTTCGGCGTCCACCTCGAAGATCTCGGCGAGGTGCTCGGCCGTGAGGACGGCGGAGGGGGTGCCGGAGGCGACCAGGCGCCCGTGGTGCATGAGCAGCAGCCGGTCGCAGTACCGGGCGGCGAGCGACAGGTCGTGGAGCGCGACGAGGACCGTCTGATCGGCGCCGGACAGCAGCTCCATGAGTTCCAACTGGTGCTTGACGTCGAGGTGGTTGGTGGGCTCGTCGAGGAGGAGGCCGTACGGCTGCTGGGCGAGCGCGCGGGCGATGTGGGCGCGCTGCCGCTCACCGCCGGACAGCGCCTTCCAGGAGCGTCCGGCGAGGGCGGCGAGCCCGACGCGGTCCAGTGCGGCGGCGATGACCGCCCGGTCGGTGGCATCCGGCCCGCGCCAGCGGTCCCGGAAGGGGGTCCGCCCCAGCCCCACGACGTCGGCGACGCGCAGATCGGTGTCGAGCCCGGAGTCCTGCTCGACGAAGGCGATCTGACGGGCGATCCGGCGGGCGCTCCAGTCCCGTACGGGCCGGCCGTCGTAGCGGACCGTGCCCGCGTCCGGTACGCGCAGGCCCGACAGGCAGCGCAGCAGCGAGGACTTGCCCGAGCCGTTGGGGCCGAGCAGTCCGACCGTCTCTCCCGGCGCGATGTCCAGGCTGACCTCGCGGACGACGGGTGTGCCCGCCGCCGACCAGCTCAGACCTTCGGCGCTGATCCTCACAGTTCACCCCTCCTGCGCAGGACGAGAAGGAACAGCGGTACGCCGAGCAGAGCGGTGATCACGCCGACCGGCAGTTCCCGGGGTGCGAACGCGAACCGCGCCAGCGCATCGGTCCACACCAGGAACACCGCGCCCGCGAGCGCCGAGTAGGGGAGCAGCACCCGGTGCAGCGGCCCGACGAGGAACCGCACCCCGTGGGGGACGATCAGCCCGACGAACCCGATGGCGCCGACGGTGGCCACCGCCACCGAGGTCAGCACGGCCGTCACCGCGAGCAGCAGCAGCCGGGTGCGCCGTACGCCGATCCCCAGGGACGCGGCGGTGTCCGCGCCGAACGCGAGTGCGTCGAGGGAGTTCGCGCACAGCCAGGCGGCCGCCAGCCCGAGTGGCGTGACGATCGCGCAGACCACGACGGCGTCCCAGCGGGCCGGGGCCATCGAGCCCAGCAGCCAGTGGGTGATCGCGCGCGTGGTGTCGGCGTCAGCCGAGGCCATCAGGATGAGCGAGGTCAGCGCGGTGAAGAGCTGTCCGACGACCACGCCCGTGAGGACGATACGGACCGAGTCCAGCCCCGTCCGGCGCAGCAGCATCAGCAGCAGGCCGAAGGAGAGCAGCGCGCCGACGAGGGCACCGCCTGTGACCCCGAGGGTGCCGGCGCCCACCCCGAGGACGACCACGGTGACGGCTCCGGTCGACGCGCCCGAGGACACGCCGAGCAGGTACGGGTCGGCCAGCGCGTTGCGGGTGACGGCCTGGAGCACCGTGCCGCAGACCGCGAGCGAGGCGCCGACCAGGGCCGCCATCAGGACGCGGGGCAGGCGCAGATCCCAGATGAGCGAGTCCACCAGCGGCGGCAGCGGCGCGGCCCCCAGGCCGAGCCGGGCACCGAACACCCGGGCGAGTTCGGTCCACCCCACGTCGGCGGTGCCGATGCGCACCCCGGCCGCCACCGAGGCGGCCAGCACGACCACCACGGCGAGGAGCAGCCCCGCCCGGGCCGGGGCGGCCCGGGGCAGGGCGGACGGCGCGGTGGTCGGCGCTGTCACCACCGCCCCACGGGCCGCCGGATGCAGCAGGTCCACCGGTCCCGGACAGGCGACCGGGTCAGCGGACATACCCGAGGTCCTTCATACCGGCCGCCAGCAGGCCCAGCGTGTGCACGGAGCGCACGGAGGGGTCCAGCTCGATGCCCGGCACCTCGATGATCTTGTTGTCGCGCACCGCCGCCAGCTTGGAGATCACCGGGTCCTTTGCCATCGTGGCGCGCTTCTCGGCGGCGCTGTCGCCCGGCCGGCCGCGCTCGGACAGGTCGCCGATGACGATGAAGTCCGGGTTGCGTTTGGCGACTTCCTCCCAGGAGACCTCCGGCCAGTCCTCGTTCACGTCGTCGAAGGCGTTCTTCGCGCCGACGATCCGGCTCATCTCGCTGGGCAGGCTCGTCTTGCCCGCGACGTAGGGCATGCCGTTGAAGACCGAGTAGAGGTAGACGACGGTGGGCTGCTTCCCGCCCTGGGCGACCTTGGGGGCGGTCTCGCCGGCCTTGGCAACGGCGGCGCGCTGCTCCTGGGCGAGCTTGCCGGCCCGCTCTTCGGCGCCGAAGACCTTGCCCAGCTGCTCGTAGTCGGAGAAGAGGAGTTCGAAGGGGGTCTTTCCGGCCTTGTTCTGCTGCGGGCAGTCCACGGCGCTGACGAAGGTGGGGACCTTGAGGGCGCCCAGTTCCTCGCGGGTGCCCGCCCGGTCCTTGGTGTAGAGGTCGGTGGAGCCGGCCACGACGAAGTCGGGCGTGGCGGAGCGCAGTTGCTCACTGGTGGCGATCTTTGGGGCGATAACCGGGATCTTGGCGTACGCGTCCTGGTACTGCGCGGGGATCTTCGTCTTCAGGTTGGCCGTCCCGGCCATCCGGTCCTGGAGCCCGAGTTTCAGCAGGGTCTCGGTCGAGGTCTGGTCCAGGGCGACGGTCCGCTTCGGGGGCTGGCCGAAGGAGAGCTGCTGGCCGCAGCTGGTGATGGCCGCCCCCGCACCGGTGGCTTTGGCGGCCGGCTTGTCGGCCGATGCGGGGTCGTTGGTGGCGGTCGAGCAGCCCGCGGTCGCGAGAGCGAGGGTGAGGGCGATGCCGAGGCGGGCGCGGTGGCGCATGGATTCTCCGGTCTGGAAAGAGCGTGGGCGTTGTCGTGCACCGGGCAGGAGTGCCGCGTTCGAAGGGTACTGTAATGGTAATCGTTTTCATTAACACCCCCGGGGTGCGGTTCGATGAGCCGCGCCCCGGCACCTGCCGACGAACGAGGAGCACCACACCGTGGCGACTACACCCGCGCCCGCGAAGCCCAAGACCGATCCACCGCCCGCACGTTCCGTCCTGCGCGACATCGCCTTCCTCCGCCTGTGGGCAGGCACCACAGCCTCCGGGCTCGCGACCTGGGCGCTGCCCTTCGTGCTGGGTCTGGCGGTCCTGCACCGGGAACTCGGCGCGGCCGGCCTCGGCCTGGTCCTCGCGGCACGCACCGCCGGCTTCCTCGCCGCCGTCGCGGTCGGCGGGGTGCTGGCCGACCGTCACTCCCGCCGCGCCGTCGTACTCTGGTCCGCCCTCGCGGCCGCGGTCGCCGCCCCCCTCCTCGCCCTCGGCCTCGGCCGGTCACTGGTGCTGATGACCGTTGCCGCCGCCCTTGCGGGCGCCGGTCAAGGGGCCTGCCGCCCCGCCTTCCAGGCGCTCACCGCCGAGGTCGTCGACGCCGACCGCCGACAGCAGGCCAATGCCGCCATGACCCTGGCGGTACGGACCTCCACGCTGGCCGGCCCCACCCTGACCGCGCTGCTCTCGGCCTTCGTCGACGTCGGGACGCTGTTGCTGGGGATCGGCGTGCTCTGGCTGGTCGCCGCACTCATACCGGGCCGGGGGGCCGCCGCCCCGTCCGCCGAGCCCACTCCGCGCGCCTCGTTCCGTGCCGAATTCGTCGACGGCATACGAGAGGCCCGCCGCCACCCCTGGTTCGTTGCCGGACTCGGCGCCCTGACCGCGGTGATCGCGCTGGGCTACTCCGCCACCAGTGTCGCCCTGCCCCTGATCAGCCGGGATCGGTACGACACCGAGTGGGTGCTTGCCGCGGCCATGACCGCGTACACCGTGGGCGCGCTCGGCGGGGCTCTGGTCACCGCCCGCCGGCGGCCCCGCTCGCAGGGCTGGGCCGCCTTCGCCGGGCTGGCCGTTTACGGTTTCGCGCCGCTGAGCCTGATGCTGCCAGTCCACCCGGCCGTGGTGATCGCCGCCTACGTCGTGGCCGGAATCGGGATCGAGCTCTTCAACGTGCCCTGGTTCACGGCCACCCAGCGTGAGGTCGCCCCGGACAAGCTGGCCCGCGTCTCCTCCCTGGACTTCCTCATGTCCTACGGCCTGGCCCCGGTCGGCCTGGCCCTTATTGCCCCGGCCATCGACACCTTCGGCGTCACGCCGGTGCTCGCCGTGTGCGCGGCGGCCTGCTTCCTCGTACCTGCCGCGGCTGCGCTGGTGCCCACCGCCCGCCACTTCGGGCGGCCGCCGACGCCGAAGACGGACTGAGCGGGACGGCCCCGGCGATGCCCGTTGTCAGAGGCAGGCGCTTGAATGCGTTCCAACCGATTCGCACACTCGAATGCCGCATAGACAGAGAGGTGGACACCGCTATGGGGCTGGTGGCCTTGGATTTGCCCGTACCGGCACAGCTGCGCGGGCGCTGGGCGGCGTTTGCGGCGGTCTGTGCCGCCCGGGGATGGGATTCCATGTGCCGTGCCGACGGGCGTGTCTGGCACTTCGACGACGCGGGTGGCAACTGGCTTGAACTGCATCTCCTCGGCGAGGGGCGTGCGGTGCTGGTAGGTCACGACCACGAGTACTCGGAAACGTACTACGGCCCCGCCGCCGAGGAGTTCGGCGAGGACGAGACCGACCTGCTCGCCGACGCGCCCGACTGGTGGCAGCCCGTGGTGCGGCAGACCCTGGACGCGGAACTGTATGTGGGCTTCGTCTACGGCTTCGACGCCGACGGGTGGAAGCGCGCCGAATACAGCCTCGACGACGGGTTCCGCAGCGTGGGCCTGCCCGCTCTGACCATCGAGCGCACCCGCGAGAGCATCATCGAGTTCACCCGGACCGCCCCGGGAGTCACCGGTGCGACCGCACGCCAGGACGCCATCGACGCGTTGATCGCCGCCGACGGTGACGTCACGGAGGAACAGGTGGCCGCGGTCATCGGGAAGGGTGGCTGGGATCCCGCGGCGGGCGTGGCCGCGGCCAGGAAGTTCCTGGCCGTCTGACCGGGTGTGGCGACGACCTTGCCGGCGAACGGGGCGTTCGAGACTGTTGTCGATTCCGCCCACGGACCGTTGTCGTCTGAAAAGGTTCTTTCCCAGGGGATGTTGGCCGAGGACGGGGAGTGTCGATGGAGGCTCTGCAGCCGGGCGATCCGGATCGAGTGGGCGACTACCGGCTGGTGGGCCGACTGGGCGCCGGTGGCATGGGGCAGGTCTTCCTCGGCCGTTCTGCGGGCGGTCGGCCCGTGGCCGTGAAGCTGGTCCGCCCGGAGTACGGGGCCGACGCCGGGTTCCGGCGGAGTTTCGCCCGGGAGGTGGAGGCGGCCAGGCGGGTGGGCGGCTTCTTCACCGCGCAGGTCGTCGACGCCGACCCGTACGCGGATCGCCCCTGGCTCGTCAGCGCCTACGTGCCAGGGCCTTCGTTGCAGACTGCGGTCGCCGAGCACGGCGTACTGCCGGCCAAGGCACTGCGGGTACTGGCGGCGGGGCTGGCCGAGGGACTGGACGCCATCCACAACTGCCTCCTGGTGCATCGCGATCTCAAGCCGGGCAACGTCATCCTGGCCGCCGACGGGCCACGGGTCATCGACTTCGGTATCGCCCGCGCCCTGGAGGCCACCTCGCAGACCGTGACCGGGGTCATCGCCGGCACTCCGGCCTACATGTCCCCGGAACAGGCGCGCGGCGACGCCGAGATCACTCCCGCCAGCGACGTGTTCGCGCTGGGGTCCGTGCTGGCCTTCGCCTCGATGGGCGCTGCTCCGTTCGGCGATGGGCATCCTGCCGCCGTGCTGTACCGGGTTGTTCAGGAGGAGCCCGACCTGTCGCTCGTCGACAACGAGTTGCGCGGACTGGTGGCCGCCTGTCTGGCAAAGGATCCGACCGCTCGGCCGGCGATGGCCGAGATACTGGACACCTTTACCGGCGCGGACGTGAGCGACGACTGGCTGCCGCAACCCGTCACCACCATGATCAGTGACATCGAGAACGATGACGCCGAGACCGAGGGCGCCGACCTCAGCGACGTTGAGGCGAGCGACGTTGAGGTCCGTGACGTCGAGACGCCCCGGACTCGTAAGCAGCGCCGTGGCCTCTCGCGGTTCATCCCCACCCGTCGGCGCGAACCGGTCGACGCACCGCCCACGGTCGTGGTGCCCGGCGCGATCGAGACAGGCTGGAACGGCCTGGCGTGGGGGGCGACGGTTGCGGAGTTCCGGGCGCGGTTCCCCGGCGCCGCGCAGGAGAACGGCGAGTGGTGGGTCACCGGCCGGGGCCCGGAATCTTTCTGCGGGATCGTGATGGCCACGCAGTACGCCTTCAACGACCACGGTGAGCTCTGCCTGGTGGTCTTCTACCCCGAGGCGGAGGACCGTGAGCGGCTGGCGGTGGCCGTCCTTCAGACGCTGGGCGCGCCCGACGGCCAGACGACGAAATGGACGAGGGGCGATGTCGTGGTCGACGTGAAGGTGGCCGGCATCGTCGCCAGCATCACGCATCTCGGGTTCGATGCCCGCTGACGAGACCGAGGGCCTGATGACGGACCTGCTGTCACCGCCGACAGTCGATGAGGCGGTCGACGGCTACCTGGAGTTGGACTTCACCGGCCCCGCCACCGTCCGGATCGGCCCGTATCCCGGCATGGCCGCCAACGACGTCGTCACCGTCCGCTGGGCGCTGTGGGACGAACGGTGGGAGTCGCGGCTGAGGATTCCGGGCACGCAGGTGGGCCGGGCTGTGACCGTCCTGATCCCCAATCTGTACGTCACCCGGTCAGCCACCAGGGTGTCCTACGCCATCGACCGGTTCGGCGGCGGAACCTCGGAGTCCGAGGTATTGGCACTCAACGGGGCAGCTCCCGAACCTCGGCGCCCGTGACCGGTGCACGCGCGCGGGCACGCATCTGCGAGGCTCGGGGGACGGCGATCCGACAAGCGCTGCGGAGCAGTTGGACGCCTCGTGACCGGTCGTCCGTCATCACCGGCCATCAGGGCTCCCGGAAGGCGGACGAACATCCTCCGGTTCGGGCCTGGCGGCCGAGTGGGGGCGCCGAGCTTCCTGCATGACACGGCGCCACGACCGGATCAAGTCGGGGATCTGGTCAAGCAGGCCCTTCAAGGCGTAGATGAACGCCGATCCAACGCTGGCCGCGCCCAGAATCCCCAGGACGATCTGCAGCTCCATGTTCGGGTCCTCCCGTGGGTGGAGGGATGGCCGAACTGAGCGCAACCGGATACAGGGTGGCAGGTGTCTCAGGTCGACCATCCTGAATGCGATGATCAACTGAGGCCCTGCCGACGTACAGGCCGCGTGTGCAGTTGTCGCGATTGACGTGGTGTCGACTACCTCGACAGTCACGCCCGAAAGGGACGTCGGACCCGTTCCCGTCGCAGCCAGCACTGCTGGCCGTGCCCTGCGGAGCTTAGCCATTGCGGGAGCCCGTCGCTGCCCATCGAGACGATTGCCTCCCTCCAGTAGCGCCGAAGCCGAGATCGCCCGCAAGGCAACGGCAACTGGCACTGCCTCAGTCGTCAGTGCCAGTTCTCGGCGTCGTACATGTACACCACCAGGGCGCGACCCTCGGCACGCGAGGCAGTGCGCGCCAGTGCGATGGCGGCGGGGTAGTCGTAGGCGTCCTCCGGGGCGCTCATCGCGGTCGGCGAGGACAGGACCCGATACCCACAGACACCGCGCCGCCAGTTGTCCAGGTACAGCGTCTCGCCGGCGGGCGGGTCCACCGGGTCAACGCGAGGATCGCGGTGGAGCACCGGCCATTCCCGTACGACGTCGCCGTGCCGGAGGATGGCCACCTTCTGCGCCCTCCGGAGGATCTTGTACCCCCAAGGGATCCATTCGTGCAGATCGGGGTCATTGAACCTGGCGGAATCGGTGAACGCAGACGTGGGGCGGTGGCCACCGAAGAGTACGTACTGTGTTTCAGTCCGCTCGCTGTCGAAGGGGTCGATACGGTCCGCCTCAACCGGCGGGAACGGCCAGTAGTCCATGGCGCCGATCCTGCCAGGCCCCACTGACAGCGCCGGGGTGCAAGAACCTCGCCGCCCACCCGGCACCAGGCGCCGGACCGGGCGGCCGACCCGCGTCAGGCGGCCGACTTCGACCAACGGAGGACCGGGCGGGTCATCCGTGACGGCCCCGCCTCAGCCAGGGCCCCGAACTCGCCGACCGGGTCGAGGTGCTGCAGGTCGAGGTGCTGCAGGTCGAGGTGCTGCAGGTCGAGGCGCTGTGCTGGTGCGGCGCGCGGGCCACGCACAACGCCCGTACCGTCGGCGGGGTGATGGTCGTCGAAGACGCCCAGGCCGTCGTCGGTGACGTCAACCAGTCGCCGGACGAGATCGGTTACGAGGTGCTGTGCCGGCGCCACCACCGGCGGCGGATGACCGCCGCCACCGCCCGCGCCGCCGCGCTCTCCCCGGACGTCCTGCCGGTCGAGGTCGCCGACGTCAGCGACCGGCCGTCCGTACGACCGTGAAGACGGCGCCCTCCGGGTCCGCGACGGTCGCGGTCCGCCCGCCGGTATCGTCCCTCGGCGCCTGCAGCACATGCCCGCCGAGCTCCACCACGCGGCGTGCGGCCTGGTCGGTGTCCTCGACCTCGAAGTACGTCATCCAGTGCGTGCCCCGGTCGCGCGGCAGGGCATGGCCCACGCCGTGCAGGGCGGCCACCGGACGCCCATCCAGATGAAGCGTCACATAGTCGAAGTCGGCCGAGACGACCGGCTCCAACTCATAGCCGAACACCGACTGGTAGAACTTGCTGACCGAAGCGGTCTCCGTGGTCAGCAGCTCTTCCCAGACCGGTGTGCCGTGCGTGCCGTACACGGCATTGCCGCTGAGGGCGGCCCGCTGCCAGATGCCGAAGACCGCGCCCGCCGGGTCGGTCACGATGGCCAGCCGGCCCGCGTCCTCTGCGTCCAGTGGGCCGACGCCGACCGTGCCGCCGTAGCTCCTGATCTTTTCGACGGTCGCGTCCGCGTCGTCGGTCGCCAGGTACGGCGTCCAGGCGACCCCGAGATGCCGGTCGGCCGGGAGCCGGCCGATGCCCGCGACCTCCTTGCCGTCCAGCAGCGCGCGGACGTACGGCCCGAGCTGCTGCGGGCCGGGTGCGAACTCCCAGCCGAACAGCTCTGCGTAGAAGGTCTGGGTCGCGTCAAGGCTGTGCACCATCAAGCTCACCCAGCAGGGCGCGCCGGGTGTGTGCCGAGTCGCCTCGGTCATCGTCACTCTCTCCTCGGACCATCGTGGTGGTCGTGCGGGGGACCGGATACGCGCCGTTGTGCGGAACGGCATGCGCCCCGTGCAGATGCTCGCACCACCATGCGTCCGGTGCGCCCCGGCCGCGCCGCTTTTGGCCGGTTCCCGATGGAGGATGCCCGTTTTGGCATTAACCATCCGTTTCGGAGGCGCTACTCTCTGCCCGGCCGCTGCGCAAGGATGGACACATGAACCCCATCGTTTCCGCGACCGATCTCGCGAGCGAGCTTGCCGGAGCCCGCCCTCCGGTGCTCCTGGACATCCGCTGGCAGCTGGGCGGGCCGCACGGGCGGCCGGACTACGAGGCCGGACACATCCCCGGCGCGGTCTTCGTCGACCTGGACGCGGAGCTGGCCGGCCCGCCCGGCGACGGCGGCCGCCACCCGCTGCCGGATCCTGAGACCTTCGGCGCGGTGATGCGCAGGGCGGGCGTTTCGGCCGGCTCGCCGGTTGTTGCGTACGACGGCGGCCAGGGCTGGGCGGCGGCCCGCGCCTGGTGGCTCTTGCGCTGGACGGGCCACACGGAGGTACGGGTCCTGGACGGCGGACTCGCCGCGTGGACGGGACCGCTGGAGACCGAGACCCCCAACCCCGCCGAGGGCACCTTCACCCCCGCACCGGGCGCGCTCCCGCTCCTGGACGCCGACGCGGCGGCCGCCCTGGCCCGCTCGGGCATCCTCCTCGACGCACGCGCGGCGGAGCGCTACCGGGGCGACGTCGAGCCGATCGACCGGGTCGGCGGACACATCCCGGGCGCGATCTCGGCCCCGACGACGGAAAACGTCGACCAGGAAGGCCACTTCCTCCCGTCCGGGGAACTCGCGGCCCGCTTCGCCAAGCTGGGAGCCTTCGAGACCACGCCCGAGGTGGGTGTCTACTGCGGCTCCGGCGTCTCTGGCGCGCACGAGGCACTGGCTCTGGCCGTCGCGGGCTTCACCCCGGCGCTGTACGCGGGCTCCTGGTCGCAGTGGTCCAGGGACGAATCCCGCCCGGTGGCGACGGGCCCCCAACCGGGCTGACGCCCGGGCACGCCAAGGGGCCCGGCACCGTCGTGGTGCCGGGCCCCTGCGCAGTCGGCCGACGCGGGCGCGCCCTAGTCCTGCTTCTTGCGGCGCGTGCCGAACACGATCTCGTCCCAGCTCGGCACCGCCGCGCGACGGCCCGGGCGGACGCCGTCCGCCTCCGCCTGCCTGTCCGTCGTACCCGTCAGGCGGTCGCGGTGGCCCGCCACCGAGCGCGGCATGAGCACGTCCGCGTATGCCGAGCCCGCGCCCGCCGAGGCCGCCGGAGCGACCGGCTCCTCCGCCTCGGGCTCCTGGACGGGCTCCGTCGCAGGAGGCTCCGGCGGTGCGGGCCGCTCGGGCACGACCATGTCGCCCCGGAAGCTCGGCACCGCCTCCAGCAGGCTCGTCAGGGAGTCCCGCTCCCCGCCGCTCTCCTCCGGCTCGGCCGAAGGCACGGGCGGGCGCTCCATCTGGCGGTCGAGCGCGCGGTCCAGCGGACGGTCCCGCGGCAGCCGTGCGATGCGCGGTACGAACGGAAAGCTCGGCTCCTGCGACGCGATCGTGTCGTCCGTCTCGCCGATCAGCGCGCGAGCCTCGTCGTCGACGGCCTGGACGAGCCGCCGGGGCGGGTCGTACGTCCAGCTCGCCGAGTGCGGCTCGCCCGCCACCCGGTAGACCAGCAGGACCTCCCAAGTGCCGTCGTCCCGGCGCCAGGAGTCCCACTGCACGGTGTCCTTCTCGGCGCCGCGCAGCGTCAGCCGCTCCTGCACCGCCTCACCGAGCTGCGGCCCGGTGTTCTCGCCGGGGCGGCGTACGGGAGTCTTGCGCGCCCGCTCCGCCATGAACGCACGCTCCGCGAGCACGGGACCCTCGAAGCGCCGCACCCGGTCGACCGGAATGCCGGCGAGCTGCGCGACCTCCTCGGCGGAGGCTCCGGCGCGTATACGTGCCTGGATGTCGCGAGGGCGGAGATGGCTCTCCACCTCGATCTCGATCTGGCCGAGGCGGGCGCGGTCATTGCGCACGGCAGCGCGCAGCCGCTCGTCAATCGGAAGCGTGTACTCCGTGCTGTCCGCAGCCTTGAGCACCAGTCGTGTGCCGTCGTTGGAGACGGCCACGACACGCAGTTCGGGCATGGGGACCTCCCGGGTGGTGCCTGCCGACGTCACGTGCGTCGCTGCTTCCGCTAGTCGAGTGTGGCCTGCCCGGGTGCAGCCTGCCACAACCTTGCCGAGTTGCCCGGCGTGTCGGGCACAGGCCCTGGATCGCCGTTATGGCACGGTTACCTATTTGCCACTCTGAGTAACAAGTCGGTCACTCTGTGCATCCAGTACCCATGCGGTGCCGCGGCGCCGCCGGATCGAGCGCCGCTTTCGGCCCCCTACCTGGGGTCCGGACATCCGAGAGGGAGGCCGGGCCCAGGGCTCGCCACAGTACTCCATTCGGGCCACGGAGGTGGACCGCCGCGCCGCCGAACTTCTGCTCGAGCACGGGAGTTGGGCGTCTGGGACATGAGTGACCAGGTGTCCTGATTCACGGAATCTTCCCAAAGGGAACTATTCACTTCGCTCAACTGCCCCTACCTGGTGCACGGTTGGACAGATGGGCATGGTTGGGCGGATGGGCAAGCAGGCGCCCGCCGGCGAGGCCGCCCTCGGTCCTCAGTCGCCCAGAACTCGCCGCAGATAGTCGTTGCCGAACAGCCGCTCCGGGTCCAGCCGGTCGCGCAGCGCCGTGAATTCACCGAACCGCGGATACACCTCCGCGAAGTACTCCGCGTCTCGCGTGTGCACCTTGCCCCAGTGCGGCCGACCGCCGTGCGCGGTCATGATCCGTTCCACCGCGGTGAAGTACGACCGGTACGGCGTGCCCTTGTAGAGGTGCGCGGCTATGTACGCGCTCTCCCGGCCCGAGGCTGTCGAGAGCGCGATGTCGTCGGCCGGGGCCGTCCGTACCTCCACCGGGAAGCTGACGCGCAGCGGCGAGCGCGCGATCATCGCCTTCACCTCGCGCAGCGCGCCGACCGCCGCCTCCCGCGGAAGCGCGTACTCCATCTCCACGAACCGCACCCGGCGCGGAGATGTGAAGACCTTGTAGGGGATGTCCGTGTACGTACGGGCGGAGAGGGCGCGGCTGGAGATTCTGGCGATCGTCGGGATGGTCGCGGGGACCGCCCGGCCGAGCGAATTGACCACCTGGAAGAGGCCGTTGGACAGCAGCTCGTCCTCGATCCAGCCGCTGATCTGTCCGGGCGGGGCGGCGGGGCCCGCGCTGCGGTTGTTGCGCTTGGTGTTGCAATTGCCGGTGTGCGGGAACCAGTAGAACTCGAAGTGCTCGTTCTCGGCGAAGAGCGCGTCGAATTCGGCGGTGACCTTGTCGAAGGCCATCGGCTCCTCGCGGGCCGTCAGCAGAAAGACCGGCTCCACGGCGAAGGTGATCGCGCTGACGACGCCGAGCGCGCCGAGCCCGATCCGGGCCGCCGCGAAGACGTCCGGATTCTTCTTCTCGGAGCAGGTCAGCACCGAGCCGTCCGCCGTGACCAGCTCAAGTGCCCTGATCTGGGCGGCGATCGAGGCCGATTCGCGGCCAGTGCCGTGCGTGCCGGTGGAGGTCGCGCCCGCCACCGTCTGATCCATGATGTCGCCCATGTTCGTGAGCGAGAGCCCCTCACGGGCGAGGGCCGCGTTCAGTCGCTTGAGCGTAGTGCCCGCCTCGACGGTGACGGTCATGGCCGTACGGTCGATGTCCCGGATCCCGGCCAGCAGTTCGGGCCGTATCAGCACCCCGTCGGTGGCCGCGGCGGCGGTGAAGGAGTGGCCCGTGCCGACGGCCTTCACCTTGAAGCCGTCCTCGGCCGCCTTCCGTACGGCGTCGGCGAGTTCCTCGGCGGAGGCGGGCGAGACCTCCCGTACCGGACGGGCGGTGACATTCCCCGCCCAGTTACGCCACGTGCTGCGCCCCGTCTTCGTACTCCCGCTCACGCTGCCCCTCCCGCGTCGGCACCGGCCTGCGCAGCCGGCGGTACCCCAGGAACGCCACCGCGGCCGCGAGCGCTCCCGCAACGGCGGGCACCACGTACCCCGCGTCCGCTCCCGACGCGTCGACAACCCAGCCGGCGGCCGAGGAGCCGAGCGCCACTCCGACCGCGAGCCCGGTACTGGTCCAGGTCATGCCCTCGGTCAGGTTGGTGCGCGGTACGTGCGCTTCGATCAGGGCCATCGTGGTCACCATCGTGGGTGCGACGGACAGGCCCGCGACAAAGAGCGCCACGGCCAGGAAGGGAAGGTTCCCGGCCAGTTGGAGGGGGATCATACTCACGGCCATCGCACACACTCCCACCAGCCACCTTCGGGAGGCCGAGCCCTTGAGGTGGAGCAGTCCGAAGACCGCTCCGGCGAGGCAGGAGCCGAGCGCGTACACCGCGAGGACCAGGCTCGCCGCGGCCTTGTGCCCCTGCTCCTCCGCGAAGGCCACCGTGACGACGTCGACCGCGCCGAAGATCGCGCCCGTCGCCACGAAGGTGGCCACCAGCACCTGCAGTCCGGGGGAGCGCAGTGCGGAGCCGCCGGTGTGCTGCTCGCGCGGATGCGGCACGGGCTCGGTGGCGCGCTGCGCGGTCAGCCAGAAGACGCCGACGACCAGGAACGCGGCGGCGAGCAGCGGGCCCGCCTCGGGGAACCAGGCGGTGGAGAGCCCGATGGAGATGATCGGGCCGAAGATGAAGCACACCTCGTCGACGATCGACTCCCACGAGTACGCGGTGTGCAGCTCGCGCGGCGAACCCCGGTAGATCTCGGCCCACCGGGCGCGGGTCATCGAGCCCACGCTCGGCACACAGCCCGCGGCCGCGGAGAAGACGAACAGCGTCCAGTCCGGGGCGTCTTGCTGGGCGCAGACCAGCAGGCCCGCGACGGCCGCCACCGAGGCGAGGGTGGCCGGGCGCAGCACCTTGGCCTGGCCGTGCCGGTCGACCAGCCGGGAGATCTGCGGGCCGAGCACCGCGGCTGACATCGCAAGCGTTGCCGCAAGCGCGCCCGCGAGTCCGTAGCGCCCCGTGAGCTGGGAAATCATGGTCACGATGCCGATGCCCATCATGGACAGCGGCATCCGGCCGAAGAAGCCTGCGGCGGAGAACCCCTTGCTGCCTGGGGCGGCGAAGATGGCGCGGTACGGACTGGGCAAGGAGTGCTCCGGTAAGGCGCCTCACCGGGGCCGTGGTGAGCGTGGGCCGGGGGCGTTGTTGGTTCGCTGTGCCTGGGTGGCTTCGCCAGCGTAAGGCGTATGAGAGGCATTGGCAGATTACGCCGGTACCACTGCTCCGCGCACGGCGGTTTTCTCGCTGTCAGAGGCTGGTGGCAGGATCGGTCGCATGTCGGATCAGCGTGACCCAGCCCTTTACGACGCCCTGCTGCTGCTCTCCTTCGGCGGTCCCGAAGGCCCGGACGACGTCGTCCCGTTCCTGGAGAACGTCACCCGCGGCCGCGGCATCCCCACGGAACGGCTCAAGGAGGTGGGGCAGCACTACTTCCTGTTCGGCGGGGTCAGCCCGATCAACGACCAGAACCGCGCCCTGCTGGACGCCCTGCGCAAGGACTTCGCCGAGCACGGCCTTGACCTGCCGGTGCACTGGGGCAACCGGAACTGGGCGCCGTATCTGACCGACACCCTGCGCGAGATGGTCCAGGACGGCCACCGGCGCATCGCCGTCCTCGCCACCAGCGCGTACGCCTCCTACTCCGGCTGCCGCCAGTACCGCGAGAACCTCGCGGACGCGCTGGCCACCCTGGAGGCGGAAGGACTCGAGCTGCCGCGCGTGGACAAGCTGCGGCACTACTTCAACCACCCCGGTTTCGTACGCCCCATGATCGAAGGCGTCCTCAAGTCGCTGGCGGACCTTCCCGAGGAGGTGCGCGCGGGGGCCCATCTCGCGTTCACAACGCACTCCATCCCGACGTCCGCGGCCGACGCCTCGGGCCCGGTCGACGGGCACGGCGAGGGCGGTGCGTATGTACGCCAGCACCTCGACGTCGCCCGGCTGATCGCCGACGCCGTGCGCGAGCAGACAGGCGTCGAGCACCCCTGGCGGCTCGTCTACCAGTCGCGCAGCGGGGCCCCGCACATCCCGTGGCTGGAGCCGGACATCTGCGACCACTTGGAGGAGCTGCACGGCTCCGGCGCGCCCGCGGTGGTGATGGTGCCCATCGGCTTCGTCTCCGACCACATGGAGGTCCTGTACGACCTCGACACCGAGGCCACCGCGAAGGCCGCCGAGCTGGGGCTGCCCGTGCGGCGTTCGGCGACGGTCGGCGCCGACCCGCGGTTCGCCGCCGCGGTGCGCGACCTCGTCCTGGAGCGTGCCGCGACGGAGCGGAGCCTGCCCGCCGAGCGCTGCGCGCTGGGGGCGCTCGGCCCCTCGTACGACCTCTGTCCGGTCGGCTGCTGCCCGGCCAGGGCGCCGAAGCCCGCGGCCGCCGGCGCCGACAGCCCTTACGCGTAAGGAAGCCCCGTGACCGATCCTCTCCTGCCCGAACTGCTCGACCTCGCCCTGGAGGGCGCCCGCCGGGCGGGGGAGCTGCTGCGCGACGGCCGCCCCGCCGACCTGGGCGTCGCCGCCACCAAGTCCAGCCCCATCGACGTCGTCACCGAGATGGACATCGCAGCCGAGAAGCTGATCACCGGCTTCCTGGCCGAGCACCGTCCCGACGACGGCTTCCTCGGCGAGGAGGGCGCCTCCACGGCCGGCACCAGCGGAGTCCGCTGGGTCATCGACCCGCTCGACGGCACCGTCAACTACCTGTACGGCCTGCCCACCTGGGCGGTCTCCATCGCCGCCGAGCGCGACGGCGCGACGGTCGTGGGGGTCGTGGCGGCCCCGATGCGCCGCGAGACCTACCGCGCGGTGCTCGGCGGCGGCGCGTACGCCGACGACAAGCCTCTCCGGTGCCGCCCTGCGCCCCCGCTGGACCAGGCCCTGGTCTCCACCGGCTTCAACTACGTCGCGGCCGTACGCACCCACCAGGCGGACGTCGCCCAGCGGCTGATCCCGCGCCTGCGCGACATCCGCCGCAGCGGCTCCGCGGCCGTGGACCTCTGCGACGTCGCCGCGGGCCGCCTGGACGGCTACTACGAGCGCGGCCTCAACGCCTGGGACCTGGCGGCGGGCGACCTGATCGCCCGCGAGGCGGGCGCCCTGACCGGCGGCCGTCCCGGGCAGGCACCTTCGTACGATCTGGCGGTGGCGGCGAGCCCGGGCGTCTTCGAGCCGCTGCAGGCGCTCCTGGAAGAGTTCGGCGCCTGGCACGACTAGGGCCGTGCAACTGGAACAAGCCGCACGACTGGAACAAGCAGCACGACTGGAACAAGCAGCACGAACTGGAACAAGCAGCACAGAAGGGCCCCGGCGCCGTCCCGCGGCGTCGGGGCCCTTCTCATGTCCGGTACCTGTACGGCCCGGCGCTACGCGGCGCTGACCTCCACGCCGTGCTCCGCGGCCAGGCGGCGCAGGTCGTCCAGCTCTGCCTGCTCGACATCCGCAAGGAAGTCGTCACCCGTCTCGCGAGCCAGCGTGAGGTCTGTCTCCGCGGCCTTTATGCGCTGCAGCAGTCCTGCGGTGAATGCGTCCATGGTGCGCCCCCTCGTCGTGGGTCGGTGGCACGGGGGTGTGCCGACGGTGGGTTGATCAACCCGGGAACAGGTCGTGGCGTGCCACATACAGGGCGTGATCTCGGGTGTGCAGTCGTCTTCCCCAGGCCCTCCCTCAGAGAAACCTCAACTGCCCCGGGAATCCGGATATTTCCTTGAGGCTCCGGACGGTCGTCACGGACCTGCACCGCCTTACAGCCGGTTTACGCGCGTAACGGGCAGGATGGATGCGCACAGCCAGTGCTCACACACCTGCCCTGATCACGGGGTGACGGGCCCAGAGGAAGGATCACGACGTGCGCGTACTCGTCGTCGAGGACGAGCAGCTGCTCGCCGATGCGGTGGCCACCGGACTTCGCCGGGAGGCCATGGCCGTCGACGTCGTGTACGACGGCGCGGCGGCCCTGGAGCGCATCGGGGTCAATGACTACGACGTGGTCGTCCTGGACCGCGACCTTCCGCTGGTCCACGGCGACGACGTGTGCCGCAAGATCGTAGAGCTGGGAATGCCGACCCGGGTGCTGATGCTGACCGCGTCCGGCGATGTCAGCGACCGCGTCGAGGGCCTGGAACTGGGCGCGGACGACTACCTTCCCAAGCCCTTCGCCTTCAGCGAGCTCACCGCCCGCGTACGGGCGCTCGGCCGCCGTACGACCGTGCCGCTGCCGCCCGTCCTGGAGCGCGCCGGCATCAAGCTCGACCCGAACCGCCGTGAGGTCTTCCGCGACGGCAAGGAGATCCAGCTCGCCCCCAAGGAGTTCGCGGTCCTGGAGGTCCTGATGCGCAGCGAGGGCGCTGTCGTCTCGGCCGAGCAGCTGCTCGAAAAGGCATGGGACGAGAACACCGACCCGTTCACCAATGTCGTGCGCGTGACCGTGATGACCCTGCGCCGCAAACTCGGCGAGCCGCCCGTGATCGTCACCGTGCCCGGCTCCGGCTACCGGATCTGATCGATGGCCACCACCCCGGCGCCACCGGCGGCGCCTCCGAAACCGACCTGGGACCCGCGGGAGCCTGTGCGGCCCTGGCTGCGCCCGACCATCCGGATACGGCTCACGCTGTTGTACGGCGGGATGTTCCTGATCGCCGGAATCCTGCTGCTGTCGATCATCTATCTGCTCACCGCGCAGGCGCTGCAGGTCAGGGTCGGCGACCTGCCCTTCAAGATCGTGACAGGACAGGTGCAGCCCACCACCGAGTGGTGCCGGCTGCCGGAGCAGGGGACCGGCGAGCAGTTCAACGAGGCCGTCGCGGGGTGCCTCCAGCACCAGCGCGAGATGGCCCTCGACGACCTGCTGCGCCGCTCGCTCTTCGCGCTGCTCGGCCTCAGCATCATCGCCTTCGCCTTCGGCTACGCCATGGCGGGCCGGGTTCTGTCCCCGCTCGGCCGGATCACCCGCACCGCCCGTCAGGTGGCCGGCTCCGACCTCTCGCGGCGGATCGAGCTGGACGGCCCGGACGACGAGCTCAAGGAGCTCGCCGACACCTTCGACGAGATGCTGGACCGCCTGGAGCGGGCCTTCACCGCGCAGCGGCGGTTCGTCGCGAACGCCTCGCACGAGCTGCGTACGCCGCTCGCGATCAACCGCACGCTGCTGGAGGTCCACCTCTCCGACCCCGGGGCGCCCGTGGAGCTTCAGCAGCTGGGCAAGACCCTCCTGGCCACCAACGAGCGCAGCGAACAACTGGTCGAAGGCCTGTTGCTGCTCGCCCGCAGCGACAACCAGATCGTCGAGCGCAAGCCGGTGGACCTCGCCGAGGTGGCAACGCGCGCCGTCGACCAGGCGCGCGCCGAGGCCGAGGCGACAGGCGTGGAGATCCGCGGGAGGCGCGCACCCGCCGTCGTGCAGGGCAATGGCGTGCTGCTGGAGCGGATCGCCCTGAACCTGGTGCAGAACGCCGTGCGCTACAACATCCCGGAAGGGGGCTGGGTGGAAGTCACCACCGAGACCGAGCAGGGCCAGGCGGTGCTGCTGGTCTCGAACACGGGGCCGGTCGTTCCCGCGTACGAGATCGACAACATCTTCGAGCCCTTCCGGCGGCTGCGGCAGGAGCGCACCGGCAGCGACAAGGGCGTCGGCCTGGGGCTTTCGATCGCCCGCTCGGTGGCTCGGGCTCACGGAGGCCGTATTATCGCGGAGCCTCGGGAGGGCGGAGGCCTCGTGATGCGTGTCACCCTCCCGGTCTGAGATGCTGAGCGACGCGCCTCGCTTCGTTCGCTTTACGCGGAATTTTCGGGACGCGCGCCCGAGAGGCCCGTGTGTGATCGATCACAGAGGCGAATTTCAGGCCATCTACTCTCCGTGATCAAGGATCTGCCGGAAAACCGGGAAAAGTCCGGGTTTCCGGGGGCCGAGATCACGGGAAGTACACGGGGTGGCGCCCGTGAAGTGCGACATTCGGACCGTGTACGGTCCCGATCGCCATCCAACCAGAGCACTCTTGAGGAATCCGGTTGGGTGTCGATTGAGTAACAGACCTTGATGTGAGGCAAAATCTCCGCCTCGGGTCGGGCACAAGTCCGGCCTCTCACGCGTTACGTGCGCTGGAGACACCGCAGACACCCAGAGGGGGAGAGCGACATGGCAACGGACTACGACACCCCACGCAAGACCGACGACGACGTCGATTCGGACAGCCTTGAGGAACTGAAGGCTCGCCGGAACGACAAGACGACGTCGTCCGTCGACGTCGACGAATTCGAGCAGGCCGAAGGCCTGGAGCTGCCCGGAGCGGACCTTTCCAACGAGGAACTGTCCGTTCGCGTGCTGCCCCGGCAGGCTGACGAGTTCACCTGCATGAGCTGCTTCCTGGTGCACCACCGCAGCCAGCTGGCACGAGAGAAGAACGGTCAGCCGATCTGCCGCGACTGCGACTGAGGTCCGGTCGGCCGTGGCAGGCGATACACCGTCCAGGAAGCGGCGCTTTCGGCGTCACAAGCCGCCGGAGGCGCATCAGGGCGGTACGGGCCCGGCACACGACGCCATGGCGTCTGCCGAGCACTCGGCCGCCTTGCTGCCCCACGGCGCAGCAGACGACGACGGGCGGGGCCTGCCGGCCTCGCTCGAAGCAGCCGGTCAGGCGGGGTCCCCGAGCAGGGCTCCACGCCTGACCGCCGTACGGCACGGCGTCCGGAAGGGTGGCGAGAGCGCCAGAGCGGTGCTCGCGTACATCGCCGACCGGATCATCGAGAACGCACCACGCGTGCCGGTGCGCGATCTCGCGACGCTGCGCAAGCAGTTCCCCGGCCTCGCTCCCGAGCAGCTTGCGGACAAGCTGGTCGCGGGCGCGGCCAACGGCACATCCACGGTCGGCGCGGGTATCGGCGCGGCCGCGATGATGCCCGTACCGCCGGCGATGCCGGCTGAGCTGGCCGCGGAGATCATCGGCGTCGCCGCGATCGAGCTCAAGCTCATCGCCGAGCTTCACGAGGTCTATGGCATTCGGGCGCCGGGCACCCTCACGGAGCGCAGCGCCGCCTATCTGACCTCCTGGACGGAGGAGCGCGGGATCGACGTGACGAAGCCGTCCTCGGTGAACGCCGCACTCGGCGGCCGTTTCAAGCGCGAGCTGCGGCAGCAGATCATGAAGCGCATGGTCCGCAATCTGCCGAACCTGATGCCGTTCATGGTCGGCGCGGCCGTCGGAGCCGTGCTGAACCGCAGGGACACCAAGAAGCTCGCGGAGCGCATCCGCAAGGACCTGCGCAGCAAACAGGTCCCCTGGGACGCGCTGCCGCCACTCCCGCCGCTGGAGCAGCCCAAGGACCCGCTGGAGACGGGTCAAGACCCCCGCGAACTGGGCCGCTGACGCCCAGGCAGTCAGACCGTGCGCACCGCCGTCAGGGAGGCGGCCAGCGCCTTCGGTTTCCGGGTCGAGAGATAGACGTACGGCGTCGGGTCGGCCGGATCAGTGATCTCGATCCGCAGGGCCGTCGGGACATAGCTGCGCAACAGCATGAAGGCCCGGGGATCGGCCTTGTACGAGCGCCAGGCGCGCGCCTCGTCCGCGTCCAGCACCTCGGCGTCACCGAGCGCCGTCAGCGGGATCCGGGCGTCGCCCGCGACCAACGAGTCCGCCACCACGCGGATGCGTACCGAGCCGTACGAACTGACGACGACCGCCGCCACCGCTGCCGCGCCGATCAGGCCGCCGAGCATCGGCAGCGTCCCCAGCGGCAGCATCAGCAGGCCGCCCGCGACGCCCACCAGGGCAGTGATGACCCACCACGAACGGGGTGCGGTCAGACGTTCTTCGTAGTGCGGGACGGAAGGCTGCATGAAGCCAAGCTTGGCACGGTGCGGCCCGCGGGTAGCCGCGCGGGTAAGGTCTGCGCCTGTGAGCACTGCGAAATCCCGGGGGGCGACCCCCGGACCCTCGGGCCGGGCCGCGGCTATGACCCCTCCGGCCGACGCCATACCGCCGGTGAGGCACCCCGAAGCCCCGGCCCCCGGTGAGCTCCTCGGCGCGCACTACGAGCACTGTTTCGGCTGCGGCGAGGCTCAGCCGCACGGACTGAACCTTCAGGCGCGGGCCGGCGAGGGTGTACGCGTCACCGCCGAGTTCACCGTCAAGCCCGCGCACCAGGGCGCGCCCGGCCTCGCGCACGGCGGCGTACTCGCCTCGGCCCTCGACGAGACGCTCGGTTCGCTGAACTGGCTGCTGCGGACCATCGCGGTCACCGGCCGGCTCGAGACCGACTTCGTACGCCCGGTGCCCGTGGATACCGTGCTGCACCTCCAGGCCGAGGTGACCGCGGTCGCCGGACGCAAGATCTTCTCCACCGCCGTCGGCCGGATCGGCAGCCCCGACGGACCCGTCGCCGTCCGTGCCGACGCCCTCTTCGTCGAGGTCAAGGTCGACCACTTCATCGACAACGGCCGCCCGGAGGAGATCCAGGCAGCCATGGCCGACCCCGACCAGATCAGGCGCGCCCGCGCCTTCGAGGTGAACCCCTGATGCGCAACCCTGTCGATGTGCTGATCCGTCGTGTGGACCCCGAGGTGCCGCTCCCGGCGTACGCACACCCCGGCGACGCCGGCGCCGATCTCGTGACCACCGAGGCGGTCGAACTCGCCCCCGGCGAACGGGCCGTGCTGCCCACCGGGGTGTCGGTCGCCCTCCCCGACGGGTACGCGGCCTTCGTGCACCCGCGGTCCGGTCTCGCCGCCCGCTGCGGAGTAGCCCTCGTGAATGCCCCGGGGACGGTGGATGCCGGGTACCGTGGGGAGATCAAGGTGATCGTGGTCAATCTCGATCCGCGCGAGACCGTGCGGTTCGATCGGTTCGACCGGATTGCCCAACTGGTCGTCCAGCAGGTCGAGAAGGTGCGCTTCCACGAGGTGGCGGAGCTTCCCGGCTCGGCGCGGGCCGAGGGGGGCTTCGGGTCCACCGGCGGTCATGCCGCCGTGGACGGCTCAACGGGTGGGAATCGATACGCTTCGGTCGTATCCGACCGGGAAGGACAGTGACGTGTTCGGACGTCGCAAGAAGAGTGGTTCCGCCAGGGACGCGGCGGACGCAGCGGGCGAGGCCGAGCAGGTCGTCGACGAGCGTGACGCTCGGTACTCCGACGAGGCAGCCGAGTCTGCCGAGGAGGGGACGTCCCGCCGGGCGAACCTTCCGCCGGCGCCCCGGCCCGACGGCCCCTGGGACGTCTCCGAGGTATCCAAGCCCGGCGAGGGCCGGGTCGATCTGGGCGGTCTTTTCGTGCCCGGAGTCGAGGGAATGGAGCTGCGCGTCGAGGTCGCGGGTGACGCGATCGTCGCCGCCACCGTCGTGCTGCGCGACAGCGCCGTACAGCTGCAGGCCTTCGCGGCGCCCAAGAAGGAAGGCATCTGGGGCGAGGTCCGCGAGGAGATCGCCTCCGGCATCACGCAGCAGGGCGGCATCATCGACGAGGTCGAGGGGCCGCTCGGCTGGGAGCTGCGGGCCCAGGTCCCGGTACAGCTGCCGGACGGCACGGGCGGTGTGCAGCTGGTGCGCTTCGTCGGCGTCGACGGGCCGCGCTGGTTCCTGCGCGGAGTGATCTCCGGGCAGGGCGCCGTGCAGCCGGCGGCCGCCGGGCTGCTCGAGCAGGTCTTCCGGGACACCGTCGTCGTACGGGGCGACGGGCCGATGGCGCCGCGCGACCCGATCGTCCTCAAGCTGCCGGACGATGCGCAGATGGTGCCCGAGGGCGTTCAGCAGGAGGAGCAGGGGAGCTCCCGCTTCTCCGGCGGTATGGGGCAGCTGCAGCGCGGCCCCGAGATCACCGAGGTGCGCTGACACCTCGGGCGGAAATCGACCGGGCCGGTGGGCCGCACTCCTGCACGGGAGTGCGGCCCACCGGTCTGTCCGGCCCCGGAGGGAACGGGCTGCATCAGAATCGCGTCAAATACGCAGCTGAGGCCTGCCTCATGCCCGAAATATCGGAAACTCTGGCCGTAGGGTCGAGGCAGTGTGAACAGCTGTCTGAAAGACAATGGGGCCATGGGACGCGGCAAGCTACGGATCTATCTCGGCTCGGCACCGGGCGTCGGAAAGACATACGCCATGCTGTCCGAGGCGCATCGCCGTGTGGAGCGTGGCACCGACTGCGTGGTCGCCTTCGTCGAGCACCACGGCCGAGCGCGCACCGAGGTGATGCTGCACGGCCTGGAGCAGATCCAGCGCCGCGAGATCGAGTACCGCGGCACGGTCTTCACCGAGATGGACGTCGACGCGGTCCTCGAGCGCCATCCGGCCGTCGCGCTCGTGGACGAACTGGCTCACACGAATGTGCCGGGCTCGCGCAACGCCAAGCGATGGCAGGACGTCGAGGAGCTGCTCGCGGCGGGCATCGACGTCATATCGACGGTCAACATCCAGCACTTCGAGTCCCTGGGCGACGTCGTCGAGTCGATCACGGGCGTACGACAACGGGAGACCGTTCCTGACGAGGTCGTCCGCCGGGCGGACCAGCTCGAACTGGTCGACATGTCGCCACAGGCGCTGCGCCGTCGCATGGCCCACGGCAACATCTACAAGTCGGACAAGGTCGACGCGGCCCTTTCCAACTACCTCCGTCCCGGAAACCTCACCGCGCTGCGGGAGTTGGCCCTGCTCTGGGTCGCGGACCGGGTCGACGAATACCTCCAGCAGTACCGCGGCGAGCACAACATCCGCTCCACCTGGCAGGCGCGTGAGCGCATCGTCGTCGGCCTCACCGGCGGCCCCGAGGGCCGCACCCTCATCCGGCGCGCCGTCCGGCTCGCGGAGAAGGGCGCCGGCGGCGAGGTGCTGGCCGTCTACATCGCCCGCAGCGACGGGCTGACCTCGGCCTCTCCCAAGGAGCTGGCCGTCCAGCGGACCCTCGTCGAGGACCTCGGCGGCACCTTCCACCACGTCATCGGCGACGACGTCCCGTCGGCGCTCCTGGAGTTCGCCCGCGGAGTCAACGCCACCCAGATCGTGCTCGGCGCCAGCCGCCGCCGGACCTGGCAGTACATGTTCGGCCCCGGCGTCAGCGCGACGGTCGCCCGCGAATCCGGTCCCGACCTCGACGTACACATCGTCACGCACGACGAGGCGGGCAAGGGCCGGGGACTGCCGGTGGCCCGCGGCGCCCGGCTCGGCCGGTCCCGGATCGTCGCGGGCTGGCTCGTCGGCGTCGCCGGTCCCGTACTGCTCTCGCTGATACTGACCAGCCTCGACGACAGCCTGGGGCTCGCCAATGACGTCCTGCTCTTCCTCTTCCTGACCGTGACGTCAGCACTGCTCGGCGGACTGCTGCCGGCGCTCGCCTCGGCCGCCGTCGGCTCGCTGCTGCTGAACTACTACTTCACGCCGCCAACCCACACCCTGACGATCTCGGACCCGAAGAACATCGTCGCCATCGTGATCTTCTTCGCGGTGGCCGTCGCTGTGGCCTCCGTGGTGGACCTGGCGGCCCGCCGCACCGATCAGGCGGCCCGGCTGCGTGCCGAGTCCGAGATCCTGTCCTTCCTGGCCGGCAGCGTGCTGCGGGGAGAGACCACGCTGGACGCGCTGCTGGAGCGGGTCCGCGAGACCTTCGGTATGGAGTCCGTGGCGCTGCTGGAGCGGCAGAGCGACGTCGAGCCGTGGACCTGCGCGGGCAGCGTCGGCCCCAGCGCCGTCCAGCGCCCCGAGGACGCGGACGTGGACATGCCGGTCGGCGACCATATGGCGCTCGCCCTGTCCGGCCGTGTCCTGCCCGCCGAGGACCGCCGGGTGCTCGCCGCCTTCGCCGCCCAGGCCGCCGTCGTACTGGACCGCCAGCGACTGGTCGGCCAGGCGGAGGAGGCCCGCAGGCTGGCCGAGGGCAATCGCATTCGTACGGCCCTGCTCGCCGCCGTCAGCCACGATCTGCGCACCCCGCTGGCCGCCATCAAGGCAGCCGTCTCCTCGCTCAGGTCCGACGACGTCGCCTGGTCCGACGAGGACGAGGCGGAACTGCTCGAAGGGATCGAGGACGGCGCCGACCGCCTCGACCATCTCGTCGGCAACCTCCTCGACATGTCCCGCCTCCAGACCGGCACTGTCACGCCGCTCATCCGGGTGACCGATCTCGACGAGGTCGTCCCGATGGCGCTCGTCGCGGTGCCTGCGGAGAGTGTCGAGCTCGACATACCCGAGACGCTGCCCATGGTGGCCGTCGACCGGGGACTGCTGGAACGTTCCGTCGCCAACATCGTCGAGAACGCCGTCAAGTACAGCCCCTACGCCACACCCGTCACCGTCTCCGCGAGCGCCCTCGGCGACCGCGTCGAGGTGCGGGTCGCGGACCGCGGCCCCGGTGTCCCGGATGACGAGAAAGAGCGGATTTTCGAGCCGTTCCAGCGCTACGGTGACGCTCCACGAGGTGCCGGTGTGGGCCTCGGTCTCGCGGTCGCCCGCGGCTTCGTCGAAGCCATGAGCGGCACGCTCACCGCGGAGGACACCCCCGGCGGTGGCATGACCATGGTCCTCACTCTCAGGGCAGCACCCGGAGCCGCTCCGGTCAGCCCCGAACTTCCCGCCCGGGTCATCTCCTGACCGGGACGCCAGTGATGGCAGTGCAGAGCAGAAATGTCAGTGCCGAGCAGAAAGGCAGGCCCGCAATGACCCGGGTGCTCGTGGTCGACGACGAGCCGCAGATCGTACGCGCCCTCGTGATCAATCTGAAGGCGCGCAAGTACGAGGTGGACGCGGCCCCCGACGGCGCGACGGCGCTTCAGCTGGCTGCGGCCCGCCACCCCGACGCCGTCGTACTCGACCTCGGTCTGCCCGACATGGACGGCGTAGAGGTGATCAAGGGCCTGCGCGGCTGGACCCGTGTCCCGATCCTGGTCCTCTCCGCCCGCCAGACCTCCGACGAGAAGGTCGAGGCGCTGGACGCCGGTGCCGACGACTACGTCACCAAGCCCTTCGGCATGGACGAACTGCTCGCCCGGCTGCGCGCTGCGGTCCGCAGGGCGGAGCCCGTCGGCGGGGACGACGACGCCATGATCGTCGAGACTGAGGGCTTCACAGTCGATCTCGCGGCGAAGAAGGTGCACCGCGACGGGCGCGATGTGCGACTGACCCCGACCGAGTGGCATCTGCTGGAGGTCCTCGTACGCAACACCGGCCGGCTGGTCAGCCAGAAGCAGCTGCTCCAGGAGGTCTGGGGCCCGTCCTACGGCACCGAGACCAACTATCTGCGGGTCTACATGGCGCAGCTGCGGCGCAAGCTGGAGGCCGACCCCTCACACCCCAAGCACTTCGTCACCGAGCCGGGTATGGGATACCGCTTCGAGTGCTGATCCAGAATCGGATCACCGACCGGATCTGGTGCCTGTGGCGGCCGGTACGCTTTCTTGTATGAGTGCCGTACCCCGTTCCGAGAAGGCCGAGAGGCCGGCGAAGCCCGCCGGCCGATTCCGCCGCATGCTCGACCGGCTGTCCACGTCCCAGCAGGACCTCGAGTCCGAGGAACTGCAGGAGGACGCGGAGGCATCGGGGTGTACCCGCATCGCGGAGTGCAACGACCGCCAGATAGTCCGGGTGACTGGTACCTTGCGCACGGTCACCCTGCGTCCGCGGGCCGGGGTGCCCGCGCTGGAAGCGGAGCTTTTCGACGGTACGGCCCCGCTGGACGTCGTCTGGCTCGGCCGGCGGTCCATCGTGGGCATCGAACCGGGCCGCAGGCTCATAGCTTCGGGCCGGATCTCGATGAGCCACGGCCGCCGGGTGCTTTTCAACCCCAAATACGAACTCCGACCGCTCGGACAGGAGTAGCCGGTGACGTCTCTCGACAAGCCGACCACCACGACGAACGACCAGAAGCAGCAGGACAGCGACGCCAAAGCAGTCACGGAGGCAGCGCTGTTCGAGGCCTTCGGCGGCGTGCGCGGAATGGTGGAGACGGTCCTTCCCGGACTGCTGTTCGTCACGATCTTCACGATCAACAAGGACCTGCACATCTCGGCCATCGCGGCCCTGGCGCTCTCGCTGCTGCTCGTCGCGGTCCGGCTGATCCGCAAGGACACCGTCAAGCACGCGTTCAGCGGGGTCTTCGGAGTGGCCTTCGGCGTCATCTTCGCGATGATGACGGGCAATGCCAAGGACTTCTATCTGCCGGGCATGATCTACACGCTCGGCCTGGCGGTGGCATACATCGCGACGACGATCGCGGGCGTCCCTCTGATCGGCCTGATTCTGGGCCCGGTCTTCAAGGAGAACCTCTCCTGGCGGACGCGTAACCCGGGCCGGAAGAAGGCGTACGCGAAGGCGAGCTGGGCGTGGGGCCTGATCCTGCTCGCGAAGTGCGCGATCCTCTTCCCGCTCTACTGGTGGGCGGACACCACGCAGCTCGGCTGGGTCCTGGTCACCCTGAAGATCCCGCCGTTCCTGCTCGCGGTGTACCTGACCTGGGTCTTCCTGGCGAAGGCGCCGGCGCCGATCGACGTCTTCGCGGAGATGGAGGCGGAGGAACGCGCCGAGAAGGAACGCAAGGCGGCGTCGGCGGCGCAGCGCGAGGTGTAGCCGCGGCCGGCACGTAACCGCGGCCGGACACGCGCGAAGGGGCCCGGGGAACCGATCAGGTTCCCCGGGCCCCTTCGCGTACGGAACCCGTCAGCTCGTCGCGTCCTCGCGGCGGACCGACAGCAGGTCCTCCAGCTGCTCCTCGCGGGCCTGCGCCGCCACGAACAGCAGCTCGTCGCCCGCCTCCAGCGTCTCCTCCGTGCCCGGCGTCAGCACCCGCGAGCCGCGGATGATCGTGACCAGCGAGGTGTCCTCCGGCCAGGCCACATCGCCCACCTGCGTGCCGGCGATCGCCGACTCCGGCGGCAGGGTCAGTTCGACCAGGTTCGCGTCGCCATGGCTGAAGCGGAGCAGCCGTACGAGATCGCCGACGCTCACCGCCTCCTCCACCAGCGCCGACATCAGGCGCGGCGTGGAGACCGCGACATCGACGCCCCAGGACTCGTTGAAGAGCCACTCGTTCTTCGGGTTGTTGACCCGGGCGACCACCCTCGGCACGCCGTACTCCGTCTTCGCGAGCAGCGAGACGACCAGATTGACCTTGTCGTCACCCGTCGCCGCGATCACAACGTTGCACCGCTGCAACGCCGCCTCGTCCAGCGACGTGATCTCGCACGCGTCCGCCAGCAGCCACTCGGCCTGCGGCACCCGCTCCACCGAGATCGCGGTCGGCGCCTTGTCGACCAGCAGCACCTCGTGCCCGTTCTCCAGTAGCTCGCCCGCGATGGAACGGCCCACCGCGCCGGCGCCCGCAATAGCGACCCGCATCAGTGACCGCCTTCCTCAGGGCCCTCGGCGAAGGCCGCCTCGACCTTCTCGATCTCGTCCGTACGCATCATCACGTGGACGAGGTCGCCCTCCTGCAACACGGTCTGCGACGTCGGCAGAACCGCTTCCCCCAGCCGGGTGAGGAAGGCGACGCGCACGCCCGTCTCCTCCTGCAGCGTGCTGACCTTGTGCCCTATCCAGGACGGCGAGGTGTGCACCTCTGCCAGCTGCACCCCGCCGCTCGGATCCCGCCACAGCGGCTCCGCGCCGGACGGCAGCAGCCGCCGCAGCATCTGGTCGGCCGTCCAGCGGACGGTGGCGACGGTCGGGATGCCAAGGCGCTGGTACACCTCGGCACGCCGCGGGTCGTAGATACGGGCCGCGACGTTCTCGATGCCGAACATCTCCCGAGCCACCCGCGCGGCAATGATGTTGGAGTTGTCGCCGCTGCTGACCGCGGCGAAGGCACCGGCTTCCTCGATCCCCGCCTCACGCAGAGTGTCCTGGTCGAAACCGACTCCGGTGACGCGGCGGCCGCCGAACCCGGAGCCCAAGCGGCGGAAGGCCGTGGGGTCCTGGTCGACGACGGCGACCGTGTGCCCCTGCTGCTCCAGGGTCTGCGCGAGAGCGGCTCCCACTCGCCCGCATCCCATGATGACGATGTGCACGACCGTCCTTCCGGCTGTCAATGGTCTAGCTCAGGCTTAACAGGGTCTCAGACCGCGGCCCAAGCTACACACGCGCGGTCCACCCCGGGACCCCTTTGTGCTGCGAGAACGGAGATTCCGGGGAAGAGCGGGGTAGTGAGTGGGCGTCGTCGATACGGAGCGCTTACGATCCTCTGCGTGTCCAAACTGACCGACGTGCCCAAACGGATCCTGATCGGCAGGGCGCTGCGCAGCGACAAACTGGGGGAAACGCTTCTCCCGAAGCGCATCGCACTGCCCGTCTTCGCGTCCGACCCGCTGTCCTCGGTGGCGTACGCACCGGGCGAAGTCCTTCTGGTGCTCTCCATCGCGGGTGTGTCGGCCTACCACTTCAGCCCGTGGATCGCGGCCGCTGTCGTGGTGCTGATGTTCACGGTGGTCGCCTCCTACCGGCAGAACGTCCGCGCCTACCCGAGCGGCGGCGGCGACTACGAGGTCGCCAACACCAACCTCGGACCCAGGGCCGGCCTCACCGTCGCCAGCGCCCTGCTCGTCGACTACGTCCTCACGGTGGCCGTGTCGATCTCCTCCGGAGTGGAGAACCTCGGCTCCGCGATCCCCTTCGTCGTAGAGCACAAGGTCCCCTGCGCCATCGCGATAATCGTCCTGCTGACGCTGATGAATCTGCGCGGCGTGAGGGAGTCGGGCAAGCTCTTCGCCATCCCGACGTACGTCTTCGTCGCCGGCGTCTTCATCATGATCGCGTGGGGCGCCTTCAGGGGCATCGTCCTCGACGACACCATGAGGGCCCCGACCGCCGACCTCGAGATCAAGCCCGAGCACCAGGGGCTGGCAGGCTTCGCGCTGATCTTCCTGCTGCTGCGGGCCTTTTCCTCCGGCTGTGCCGCGCTCACCGGCGTCGAGGCGATCAGCAACGGCGTCCCCGCCTTCCGCAAGCCCAAGAGCAAGAACGCCGCGACCACCCTGCTGCTCATGGGCGCCCTGGCCGTCACCATGTTCTGCGGCATCATCGGCCTGGCCATGGCCACCGATGTGAGGATGGCCGAGACGCCCGCGCACGACCTGCTCCGAAACGGCACCCCGGTCGGCGGAGACTACGTCCAGAACCCGGTGATCTCCCAGGTCGCGGCCGCCGTCTTCGGCGACGGCACGTTCTTCTTCGTACTGCTCGCCGCGGCCACCGCGCTGGTCCTGTTCCTGGCCGCCAACACCGCGTACAACGGCTTCCCGCTGCTCGGCTCGATCCTCGCGCAGGACCGCTATCTGCCGCGCCAGCTGCACACCCGCGGCGACAGGCTCGCCTTCTCCAACGGCATCGTGCTGCTGGCCGGGGCGGCAATCCTGCTGGTCTGGCTCTACGGGGCCGACTCGACCAAGCTGATCCAGCTCTACATCGTCGGCGTCTTCGTCTCCTTCACGCTCAGCCAGACCGGCATGGTGCGGCACTGGAACCGCCATCTGAAGACCGAGAAGGCCCCGGCCAAGCGCCGCGCCATGATCCGCTCCCGCGCGATCAACACCTTCGGCGCGTTCTTCACGGGCCTGGTGCTGGTCGTCGTGCTCGCCACCAAGTTCACGCACGGCGCGTGGGTCGCGCTGCTCGGCATGGTGATCTTCTACGGGACGATGTCCGCGATCCGGAAGCACTACGACCGTGTCTCGGAGGAGATCGCCGCGGAGGAGGAGCGCCCCGACGACTATGTGCGCCCCTCCCGCGTGCACTCCATCGTTCTGGTCTCCAAGATCCACAAGCCGACGCTGCGCGCCCTCGCCTACGCCAAGCTGATGCGCTCCGACAAACTCGAAGCCGTCAGCATCAGCGTCGACCCCGCCGAGACGAAGGCGCTCAAGGAGGAGTGGGAGCGGCGCGGCATCAATGTGCCGCTGAAGATCCTCGACTCCCCGTACCGCGAGATCACCCGGCCCGTCATCGACTACGTCAAGGGGCTGCGGCGCGAGAGCCCGCGGGACGTGGTCAGCGTCATCATCCCCGAGTACGTGGTGGGGCACTGGTACGAGCATCTGCTGCACAACCAGAGCGCCTTGCGCCTCAAGGGGCGGCTGCTGTTCACGCCCGGTGTGATGGTGACCTCGGTGCCGTACCAGTTGGTGTCCTCCGAGGTCGCGAAGAAGCGGGCGAGGAAGCGCCAGGAATGGAACGCGCCGGGTTCGGTACGGCGCGGGCCGGTGGACCAGCGCCCCAAGGAGCCCAGCGGCAAGGGCTGAGGGGTCCGCGCACCCACGTAGACTGGGGGGCTGCCGTCCGCACACGGACGGCGGCCCCCCTCTCATCCCTGGAGTCACCCCGTCATGCAGAACGCATCCGAGTCGTCGCTGGTCGGGGAGGAGTACGAGGTCGAGGTGGGCCCCGTCGCACACGGCGGCCACTGCATCGCCCGCACCGAGGAGGGGCGGGTGCTGTTCGTACGGCACACGCTGCCCGGTGAGAAGGTCGTCGCCCGCATCACCGAGGGCGAAGAGGGCTCCCGCTTCCTGCGGGCCGACGCCGTACGGATCATCGAGGCGTCCAAGGACCGCGTCGAGGCCCCCTGCCCCTACTCGGGTCCGGGCAATTGCGGTGGCTGCGACTGGCAGCACGCCAAGCCGGGCGCACAGCGGCGGTTCAAGGGCGAGGTGATCGCCGAGCAGCTGCAGCGGCTCGCGGGCCTCACGCCCGAGGAAGCCGGCTGGGACGGCACGGTCATGCCGGCGCCGGGGGACAAGCTGCCCGCGGGCGAGGTGCCCGCGTGGCGCACGCGCGTGCAGTACGCGATCGACACGGAGGGCCGGGCGGGCCTGCGCAAGCACCGCTCGCACGACGTTCAGCCGATCGACCACTGCATGATCGCCGCGCCCGGCGTCACCGAACTCGGCATCGAGAAGCAGGACTGGCCGCAGATGGCCACGGTCGAGGCGATCGCGGCGACGGGTTCGAATGACCGCCAGGTCATCCTCACCCCGCGCCCGGGAGGCCGGCTGCCGCTGGTCGAACTGGACAAGCCTGTCTCGGTGTTGCGGGTCGACGAGAACGACGGCGGGGTGCACCGGGTACACGGCCGCGCCTTCGTGAGGGAGAGGGCCGACGACCGGACGTACCGCGTCGGCATGGGCGGCTTCTGGCAGGTCCACCCGCAGGCCGCGGACATCCTGGTCAAGGCCGTGATGCAGGGGCTGCTGCCGCGCAAGGGCGACATGGCGCTCGATCTGTACTGCGGCGTGGGCCTGTTCGCGGGCGCGATCGCCGACCGGGTGGGCGAGAAGGGCGCGGTACTCGGCATCGAATCGACCAAGCGCGCCGTCGAGGACGCCCGCCACAACCTCCAGGACTTCGAGCGCGTACGCATCGAACACGGCAAGGTCGAGCAGGTCCTGCCGCGCACCAAGATCACCGAGGTGGACCTGATCGTCCTCGACCCGCCGCGCGCGGGGGCGGGCAAGCAGACGGTGAACCACCTGGCGGGCCTGGGCGCCCGACGCATCGCGTACGTGGCCTGCGACCCGGCGGCACTGGCGCGGGACCTGGCGTACTTCGGGGACGCGGGCTACAAGCCGCGGACGCTGCGGGCGTTCGATCTGTTTCCGATGACGCATCATGTGGAGTGCGTGGCGATTTTGGAACCGGTCGCTAAGGGATCCTGACCTGCGATTTTATGTGTGCGCACTATGTGCGGTGTGGGCGTTACGGGCGATATCGCCAGCGCCCCGTCGTTCTTCCCGACCGCCACCGGCAAGTGGGGCTTCCTCCCCGATGACGTCCACGACCTGCTGCTGCCGCACATGACGCAGCCCAAGCAGGGTGACGCCTACGACTGTCCCTTCACCAACATCCATAACAACTGGCTGGTGACCCCGAGGCCGTCGAGGCCACCCTGACCGGCGCCGGTTTCGTCGATGTGGAGGCAGTGGAGGAGGACCTGCTCATCACCGTCGGCTCCGGCGCCCAGTGGGTGGAGTGGACCCGCTCGCACGGCATGCGCAGGCTCTGGGACAGGCTCTCCGAGCAGGAGAGCAAGGAACTCGCCGACGAGGTGGCTCGGCGGCTCGACGTCCTGCGCGGCGCGGACGGGATCATCACGCTGCCCACTCCGATCGTCTACATGCGCGCCCGCGCCCCGCGCGACTGACGTCGCGCCGAGCCGGCGCCGGAGGAACCCGCCCTGGGCGGAGGCGACTTCGTGGAAGCGACTTCGTACGGGGCGGGTCAGCCCACAGTGGTCATGCGCCGCAGACCGGCGTACTCCAGCGCCGCGTAGACGGTCACGATCAGCGCGCCGATCAGCATGAAGACGGTGCCGAAGCCGGTGAGCGGCACCATGCCGCCGAAGGCCAGCACGACACTGGCGACGGCGGACAGCGCGTTCACCGCGATCACGGCCCACACGAGACCGGGCGGGATCACCGGATACCCCGCGACCAGCGCGAGTGCCGCCGCCCCGCCGAGCTGGTAGATCCCGAACCCGACGGAGAACGGCACCGGCATCCCGGTGGCGGAACCGAGCGGCCCGGCGGCCGCGATCAGCACGACCCCCATCACGGCGGTGCTGACACTGTCGACGCGCAGCACCAGGCGCAGCAGCCGGGCCGTGTCGCGCGAGGGCGCCGCCGTGTCGGTCGTGGCCAGGGTGTGCGTCATCTCAGGACTCCTTCTCGCCGTCGGGGGGTGATCCCACCGTGACACGCACCAGGTCGCGGACTCCATGACCTCCGAGGTCATGGCACTGCTCACGACGGCGGCTACGGTGGAATCAGTGTGAAGCTGGCTCTCGCCTCACCGTCTTGGGCGGTGCACGGTCGGCTGCGCGCGGCCGGCAAGACCAAGTCCGAGGCGTTGCGCGTCCTCAAGCGGCATCTCTCCGACGTCGTCTACCGCCGCCTGCTCCAAGACCAGCAACCCCAAGCCCACACGGCGGACGCTTACTTCGCCGCCGCGGCTTGACATAGGAGATTCGCATGGAGACGGAAGACCTGCCCCGCGTCGGGGTGTTACTGCGGGACTGGCGGCAGCGCAAGAAGCTCAGCCAGCTGGATCTCGCGCTGAAGGCGGACACCTCGACCCGGCATCTGTCCTGTGTGGAGACCGGCCGCGCCCGGCCCAGCCGGGAGATGGTGCTCCGGCTCGCCGAACACCTCGAGGTGCCCCTGCGCGACCGCAACGGCCTGCTGCTTGCCGCCGGCTACGCCCCCGCCTACCGGGAGAGCTCCCTGGGCAGCGACCGGATGGCCATGGTGCGTACGGCGCTGACGACCATGCTGGCAGGCCACGACCCCTACCCGGCCGCCGCGATCGACCGGATCTGGGACGTCGTCGACTGCAATCGGGCCATGTCCGTGCTGCTCAACATGGTTGCGCCGCACCTGACGGACTCGGGCGCGAACGTCATGCGGCTGATCCTGCACCCCGACGGCCTGGCGCCCCAGTGCCTGAACTTTGCCGAGGTCCGCGCCCACGCCCTCGGCCGCCTCCAGCACCAGGTCAACGCCACCGGCCACCGCGATCTGCGCGAGCTGTACGACGAGGTCTCAGCCTATCCCGCCCCGCCGGGCCTCGCCCTCGCGCCCGGCCCGGTGGACCCGATGGGCTTCGTGGTCCCACTGAGGGTCCGCACGCCGTACGGGGACATGTCCCTCTTCAGCGTTATCGCGACCTTCGGCGCCCCCGCGGACGTGACACTCTCCGAACTCGCGGTGGAGACGTTCTTCCCGATGGACGAGGCGACGGAAGCGCTCCTGCGCGACTTGGCCACGCCGGGCGGCACGAAGCCGGACGCCTAGGAACTTCTGCCGACCCCGCCGCTCAACGAGGTCGCTGGCACAGTGCCCTGCCTGCTACCGCAAACGCCGCACCGTGGGATTGGGGACGCCTCGCGGTACGCAGTGGACGCCTTGGAACCTGCGGCAGGGACACCGAGTTGAATCAAGACGGCTATGCGATACGGGGCGTGATGACGACCAAGGGGAGGGCTGTGATGTTGGACCCAATCGCCATGCTCGTACGGGACTGCTCGGCCAGCAGGTCCACTACCCCGAGCGGACGCTCATCGAGGGACATGGCGCCGCTGCGTCGATGGTGAAAGACCGCAAGCCGTATTCAACGGCCTTGTATCTGGCCTCGGCCTGGCCGTGAGCGCCAAAGCGGGACTCGTGCATGACCGATGTGACCATCACCGCAGCCCAAGCGACGGACTTCGACTTCGGAGCGTGGCCAGGGAGCCCGCGGCCTCCAGCGCGCCCGGCGGTTTGGTGCTGTGGCTCGTGGACGCGTGGAGCCAGGGGGAGGGCCGGCGCTGCTGCCCTGGCCCTCATGTCCTGGACCGGAGGAGTGTCGGCGTCCCGCGGCCTTCCGCCATACCAGGGACGAGCGGTGCTACGTCGCGGCGCACGCGGCGCTGCGGGCTGGTCGGCAACCACGTGAAAGCCCCTGGCCGCCCAGACATTCACGGACATGCTGACATCGGGACGTTCTGCAAGACTTCGAGGACTTGCCCGTCGTCCGAGGCTGTCGACCGCACGAGGGGTTCCATGTCCTTCACAGACGAGGAGATCGCCTACCTGCGATCTCAGCCGATTGCACGCCTCGCGAGTATCGGTCCTGAAGCGCAGCCTGACGTTGTTCCGGTTGGATTCGAGTTCGACGGCACGGTCTTCTGGGTGGGAGGCTCGGGCGACTCAGTGCTCCGCACCCGGAAGTTCCGGAACATCCAGGCCGGAAACCACAAGGTCGCGCTGGTAGTCGATGACTTGGTTTCGTTCGACCCGTTCATCGCACGTGGCATTCGGGTCTACGGCGACGCGGCCGGTCCCGTCGAGCGGACGGGAATGGTGGGTCCCGGCTTCTACCTGGGCATCACCCCGTCGATCTCTTGGAGTTGGAACATGGCGTCCGAGCCAGTGGGCGACACCTGGTACGAGTCGAGACGGGCGACCCATCCGGGGCCGCCCTGAGCGGGTCTTTGAAACGTCCGCAACTGCCGCGATGCGCGTTGATCCGTTGCCTCCACCACAGGGCGAGGGCCCGTCGTCGTAGGTACCGGGCGAGAGGGGTTTGCGAGCGCTTCCGCGACGGGTCGGGGGCTCCTGGGAGCGGTTCGGGACGTAGTCACCGCAGTCGCCGTTCTCGACGGCTTCTCGGTCGTCGAACGGCGGCAAAGGCCCGCCGTTCGCCGGCGGCGGCGCCGCCCAGGAGTCGACGCAGGTACGTAGCGAACCGCGCGAGCGTGTCGGACGGGCGCTTGATCGGAGGGGCCACGCCGGATGGCCGAGATGGCCCTCCGCCGGATCCGGTCAGCCCTTGCTCCTTTCGCCGGCACTCGCCTGCCACTTGCGTCCGATCGCTCGAAGCATCGCCGAATACACCCCCAGGTACCGGAAGGGCTTGATGGCTGCCATGTACGCGGCGCCGAACAGCCCGTTCGGCTTCACCAGGACAGCCATCTGGCCGCGGTAACCGCCGGCCCCGTCCGGGACCCAGCCGATGTGCATCACTCCGTGCACGGTCCGGTTGGCCATCTCGGCCACCCACTCGTCGTCCGTCTGGTAGACGGAGGTGAACGGAAGCGCGGCAGGGTCGGGCCCCCGGGGACCGTCTCGGAGGTCCGCCGGCAACCGGTCCCGCAGGGTCCGCACGCGGGCGCCGATGCCGGCGCCGGGCTTGTCCCAGCCGAGCAGTTCCCCGAGCTTCCAACGGACCGCGAAGAGCATGCGCGGCACAGGGGAGGAGATGTGTGACGCGTGTGCCGGGTCGCCGTTCGTGAACTGGCGCACCAGTCGCGCGAGGTCGTCGGGACCGCCTGGTGTCGGTAGTGCCCACACGTCCTCGACGTGGAAGTCGCCGGCGATCTCGTGGATCCGCCAGGGACGGGAAGTGTGCGCGGTTCTGGGGAGTCTCATGAGTGGGCCCCGATCTATACGATGGCGTATAGATCGAGACTAGCACCCATCTATACGGCACCGTATAGATGGGGGGAGGCGTGAGGGGAGACACATCATGGGCGTGACCCGCACGCCTCGCGGCAAATGGATCGAGGAGGGGCTGCGGGCGCTCTCCGCCGGCGGCCCGGAGGCCGTCCGGATCGAGCCGCTGGCGCAGGCGCTCGGCGTCAGCAAGGGCGGCTTCTACGGGTACTTCGGCAATCGGGCCGCGCTGCTCACCGAGATGCTCGACACGTGGGAGCGCGAGGTCACCGAGGCGGTGATCGAGCGTGTCGAGAGCGGCGGGGGAGACGCCCGGGCCAAGCTGGAGCGGTTGTTCACGATCGCTTCGTCGGGCGACGGGCCGATGACGGGCGTCGCGGCCGACCTCGCGATCCGCGACTGGGCCCGGCGCGACGAGGCTGTCGCGCAGCGACTCCGGCGCGTCGACAACCGGCGAATGGAGTACCTGCGCTCACTCTTCGGCTCCTTCTGCGCCGACGAGGACGACGTCGAGGTCCGCTGCATGCTCGCCTTCTCACTGCGGATCGGCTACCACTTCATCGCCGCCGACCACGGCGGTCACAGCCGCGCTGAGGTGATGGAGCTGACCAGAAAATGGCTCCTGAGGTAGCCGCCTCCTGGACGACGGCCGGCATCCAGCCCGACCCCTGCCGCCGGCACGGGTGCGGGTGCCTGCGCCCGCGCCCGTGTTTGCGCCAGTGCCCGCGCCTGGCGCGGTTCGTGCCTCCGCGGCGCGCGTTCGCCCTGCACCCAACGGGCCGCGGGGACTCGACGCGGTCGCCCAGCACGTCGCCGAGCGCGCACCGGCCGCCCGCCGCCGTAGGTGAACCTCCGGAACCTATCGGCGGGTTACTTGCTCCCAGGTGTCCGAGCCGGCACTCCAGGGCCGACTCCACCGGCTTTGCGCCGCACCCCGCACGGCTGCGGGCGCTCCTGGGCATGCCGGCCGACGGTAGTGCCGACTTCGCCCGGCTCTGGGACTCCCACACCGTGCGGGGCAAGGCCCGGCAGACGAAGGAGTTCAACCTTCCGCAGGTCGGGCGGCTGATGCTGGCGTACCACGCCTTCGATGTACGGGGCGTGTCCGGGCTGCAACTCGTCATCTGCCATGCCGAGCCGGGCAGCCCCAGTGCCGAATCTGTGACCCTGCCGAGGGCGCTGCACACCACCCCGCTGAACAACATTCCGGACGGGCGTGAAGTCGGAGGTCAGCGCTGCTGTCGCAGGGCGTGCAGCCCCTCGATGAGCAGGCGCAGGCCGAACTCGAAGTGGGCGGTGAAGTCCGTGCTGGTGAGCACGGGCAGGGTGGCCGTGAGGTGCGGGTACGACCCGGCCGCCACGGCGTCACCCAGGCGACCCGGGTCGGCGGGGGCCTCTGCGCCCGGTTCCAAAGCGGCTTGCTCTTCCAGGGTGTGGCCGACGGTGAAATTGGCCACCGCCATCAGGGCGCGTGCCGCGTCCGCATCGTCGAAGCCGGCCTCACGCAGGACGCCGATCACGGTGTCGGCGAAGTGCAGGGTGTACGCCCCGGTCGAGTGCGTGCCGGCGAAGACGCGGGCGCCGTCGCGATGGGCGAGCAGCGCTGTACGCATCGCTCTGGCCAGGCCGGCCAGCTGTTCGCTCCAGTCTTCGCCCACGGGGCCTCTGGGTGCGCCCGCGTCGGACAGCATCCGCTCCGCCATCGCGGTCAGCAACTCCTGCTTGGTGGCGAAGTAGCGGTACAGCGCGCCGGCTTGGACGCCCATCGCATCAGCCAGACGCCGCATGGTCAGCGCGTCGAGCCCGGCTTCGTCCAGCAGGTCCAGGGCTGTCTCGACGGTCCGCGCCTGGTCCAGTCGTGCGGGGCGCCCACGTGTGCGGGTTGACGGGTTGCTCATGCGCGCCACTGTAGTGAACATCGTTCACGTGAACGATGTTCACTAAATAATGGAGGTCACTTGATGGACACCGACGTGCTTGTCGTGGGGGGCGGGCCCGACCGGGCTGATGCTCGCCTGCGAGCTGGCGCTGGCGGGCGTACGGACCCGGATCGTGGAGCGGCGTACCGAGCCGCGACACCGTACGGGCGCAGTACGCGGTCGGCTGCGACGGCGGGCGCAGCCTGGTGCGGCAGGCCGCCGGCATCGGCTTCCCCGGCACCGACGAGACACTGACCGGCATGCTCGGGGACTTTGCGGACGTCGACGCAGATCCTTGCCGTCATTGCTGCCGCACGGGCCCGTGGCGTGCTCGTCGTACCGCTGGAGGGCTGGCTCACCCGGTTCGTCTGCATCGATCCGGAGCGGATGCGGATCCCGGCCGGGCAGCCGGTGACTTTGGAGGAGTTCCGTACCTCGCTGACGTGGATCTGCGGCTCCGACTGCGGGTCGCGCAGCCTCGCTGGCTTTCGCGCTTCGGCAATGCCACCCGCCTCGTCGCCGCCTATCGGTCCGGCTGCATCCTGCTCGCCGGGGACGCCGCCCACATTCACTTCCCCGCGGCCGGCCAGGGACTGAACACAGGCCTCCAGGACGCCATGAATCTGGGCTGGAAGCTGGCCGCCACGGTCAACGGCTGGGCTCCGCCCGGGCTCCTCGACACGTACGACGCCGAACGCCGCCCCGTCGGGCAGGCAGTCACCGAGAACACCGAGGTCCAGACCCTGCTCGCCGAGCTGCCCCTCGTACCGCAATACCAGCTGCCCGCCGTCGCCCTGCGCAGGCTCCTCGACGAACTCCTGTCCCTGGAGGACGTCAACCGGCTGCTCGAGGGACGGGTCTCCGCGCTGAGCACCTCCTACCCGCCCGTGACCGCCGACGCTGACCCGCTGGTGGGACGGCGGGTGCCCGACATAGGTCTGACCGCCGCCGGTTCGGAGGCGATACGCGTCTACGAACTGCTGCCCCGGGGTCGCTTCGTCCTCCTCGACCTCGCCGGGGACGCGAATCTGCCGCAGGCCCTCGCGCCCGGATGGCGCTCACGGGTCACTGCGCGAGACGGGTCAGTCGTGCGAGCGGTGCCCGGGACTGATCACGGTCTCGATTCCGTGGCGGCGTTCGCCGAGGACCCGCTCACAGTTGGCGGCTTCCGCGGCCGGGTTGAATGCCTGCTGGGCCTGCGCTGCCGAGCGGTGGGCCAATGCCGCCGCGGTATCGGCGGCCACGAGGTCGGCGTTGATCGCCACTGCGGCCTGTACTCCGGACGCCGCGGCCACCGCGATGCCGGCCATGAGGTCGGTGACATTGCCCGCCACCCGCACGCCCGCGACCCCGGTGAACCCGCTCGCGTCGGACTCCACGTAACTGCCCACGCCCAAGGGGTGTTCCACGGTCGTCAGGCCAAGCCCCGAAAGCACCTCACCGCGCGCCTCGAATCGCGGCCCCACAGCAAGAGCCCGCACCGGCACACACGTACCCGAAGCCAGCCGTACACCGCAGAGGCGGTCGTCGTCGACATCGAGACCGACCACCTCGCCGTCAACCACGGCGATACCGCGGGCGGCCAGCTGCTCCCACTGTTCCTCGGTCAGTTCGCCCGCGGTGTGCAGGAACACGGTCACATCCGGCGACCACTGCCGGAACAACAGCGCCTGGTGCACTGCCCCCGGACCGGTCGCCAGCACGCCGATCGGCGCGTCGCGCACCTCCCAGCCATGGCAGTACGGGCAGTGCAGCACGTCACGGCCCCACCGCTCACGCACGCCAGGAACGTCGGGAAGCTCGTCGACCAGCCCCGTGGTCACCAGCAGACGCCGCGCGCCATAGCTCTCGCCACCCTCGGTGTCCACGACGAAGCGCTCGCCGGTACGACGGGCGCTTGTGACCAGGTCCGCCACGATCCGCCCGCCATAACCGGTGACCTCGTCCTTGCCCACCCGCAACAGCTCGCCCGGCGCGAGGCCGTCGCGGGACAGGAACCCGTGAACCCCGGCAGCGGGAGCGTTGCGCGGCTCTCCGGAGTCGACCACAAGCACCGAACGCCGGGCCCGAGTCAGAGTCAGCGCAGCCGACAGACCAGCCACACCACCCCCGACCACGACAACATCGAGATCAGCGAAGTCTCGCTTGTTCATCTCAGTCATGCCGCCACCCTGCGACTCGCACGAACGGGGTGGCAACGTTCGTTGCCGTTTCGGCAAGCATGGGGTGACGTCAGCTGGAGCCACTGCGGGTCAGGCGGTGCTCTCGGCGGTCTCGGCGTCGGGGCAGTTGCGCGGGTTGATCGTGGCCTCGGTGAGGGCTTGCAGGACGTCGGCGACGGTGGGGACCAGGTCGGCCGGAACGTGGTCGAGGACGCGGCGCCTGGCGCTGGCGAGGTGGGCGGGCTGTGCCGCTTCGACGCGGGCCTGGCCGGCGTCGGTGAGGACGGTGTCGTTGCCGCGTGCGTCGGTGCCGTGACGTTCCTTGGTGACCAGGCCGTGGCTGCGCAGGGTGTCGACGACGCGGGTGATGCGCGAGGGGGTCAGCCCGGTGGCAGTGGCCAGTTCGGACATGCGCAGCCGATGGTCGGGGGCTCGGCTGAGGGTGAGCAGGACGGCGAACTCGGTCATGGACATCCCACCGGCGCGGCTCATGTCGTCCTCCAGCACCCGGGGCAGGGCGTGGATCAGGCGGCCGAGGGACTGCCACAGCAGCATCTCGGCGGGGTTGAGCGGAGCGGTGTCGTTCACGGTCACACCATGCCCGACTTTATTTGACTAGGCAAGAAAATCGATGTTACTACTTGCCTAGGCAAGTATCTGACCTGGTGCGGGGGTGCCGCACCGGCCCGACCCAACGGAGGACCTCGTGAACACAGCCGCACCCGCGCCGCCGCCACCCGCTCCCGGGAGTGCGGCAGCGGGCCTGGACGGCTTCGCCCACCAGTACGCGGACGCCGGTGGCGTGCGCCTGCACTACGTGACGGGCGGACACGGCCCGGCCATCGTGCTCCTGCACGGGTGGCCGTTCACCTGGGTCGAGTGGCGGGCGCTGATGCAGCCGCTGGCCCGGGCGGGTTTCACCGTGATCGCCCCCGACCTGCGAGGCTCGGGCGATTCCGCCAAGCCCGTCGGCCGCTACACCAAACGCGAGGAGGCTGAGGACCTGCACCATCTCGTGCACCACCTCGGGCTCGCCGAGGTGAACGTGGTCGGCACCGACATCGGCGCCATGGTCGCCCACGCCTGGGCCCTGGCCCATCCCGGTGAGATGCGCCGCCTGGTGCTCAGCGAGGCGTTCCTGCCCGGCTTCGGCCTGGAGGAGCACATGAACCCCGCGACCGGCGGGTCCTGGCACTTCGGCTTCCATGCCCAGGTCGACCTCGCGGCCATGCTCACCGCCGGAAAGGAGGAGGAGTACCTCGGCGGTTACTGGGCGATGATGACCGCCGGCGGAGTGACCGAGCAGGACCGGGCGGAACTGCTGCGCGCCTACCGGGCGCCCGACGGGATGCGCGGCGGGTTCGAGCACTACGCCACCCTCACCGAGGACGGCCGCGCCGCACGGGCTGCCGCCCGCCTCGCGATGCCGGTCCTGGTCCTCAACGGCGAACACGGCCTGCCCCAGCAGATCCTGCTCGACGGCGCCCGCCAGGCCGCCACCGACGTGCGCGCCGATATCGTGCCCGCGGCCGGTCACACCCTCGGCGCCGACAACCCCGACTGGCTCGCCGAGCGCCTCGCCCGCTTCTTCACCACCGACACCGCAGCCTGACGCTTCTCTCCGTCTCGCGACGCGCCCATGACGGCCGAGATATTGCTTGGGCAAACAACAAGCCGGTCGAGCCCGGCCCGCATCCACCTGGAGAACCACCATGAAGATCCTCGTCACCGGAGCCACCGGCTACGCCGGCTCCCGAGTCTCCGCCGCCCTGGCCCGCGCGGGCCACACGGTCTACGGCCTGGCCCGCGACACGACTTCCGAGGCGGCCCGCGCCCTGACCCTGGCCGAAGTCACCCCCGTCGAAGGCGACTTCGCCAAGCCCGACACCTGGCGCGGTCACCTGGACGGCGTGGACGCCGTCGTGCACCTGCTCATGGACATAAGCGACCCCTTCGGTGCCGACCAGGGCCTGTTCGCCGAACTCCACGCCGCGCAGGAGCACGACGGGCACCGCCGGCACCTGGTGTTCACCACCGGCATCTCCTCCTACGGCCGCACCGGCCTTTCCCTCATGGACGAGAACACCCCCGGCAACCCCGACAGCCCCATCGGCTTCCGCTTCCAGCTGGAGAAGGAACTCGCCGCCACCGGCCTCGCCCACACCGTCGTTCGGCCCGGCTTCATGTACGGCGGGCCCGCCACGACGTCGATGACCGGCCAATGGTTCGCTGCCGCCGAGGCCGGCCACCCCGTCTTCTATGGAGACACCGAAAAGCGATGGAGCTGGGTCCACGTCGACGACCTCGCCCAGGCGTACGTCCGCATCCTCGACAACCCCGCTGCCGTCGACGGCGAGACCTTCGTCGTCGCCGACGAGCAGCGCCTGCGCGCCCTGGACGTCCAGCACACTGCCGTCCGCGCGGCCGGCTTCACTGGCGAGATCACCCTGGAGAGCGCCGAGGCCGGCGGCATGATGCAGATGGCCGCCGACCAGGACGAACTCGTCACCAGCGCCAAGGCTCACCGCCTCCTCGGCTGGACGCCGCGCCACGCCTCGCTCACCGACGCGATCGACGTCCACTACCGCGCCTGGAAGGCTGCCCAGCCCACCAACTGACCCCCGCTCGGTCCCGCCGTGCGGCGGATGCCGCGGTCGGCTCATGCAGCCGTCCTGTGCAAGCCGCCCGCCCGAAGCTGCCGGAGGCGGTGGCGAGTTGCACATGCTTGGTGCGGATGGCGAGCGTGCAGCTCCAGGGCAGTGCGACGCTCTTCTACACCGTCGCCTTGCCGGACTCGCTGCGTGCGAGGTACGAGATCTCGGCCGTGCCGGTCCCGGTGACCTCGTAGGTCACCTCGGCGGTCGGGACGGCGCGGGCCTTCGGCTTGTCGGGGGTGTTGAGGATTCCGTAGCCGATGAGCTCGCCGCAGGCGAGCAGCACCGCGACCGCGATCGCCAGGCCACGCCGGTCCGGGCCGCCGGTAATCTCAAGATGCTGGACCGGTTCACCAACTGGCACATCGGGACTCAGCAGATCTGGCCGCAGATCAAGAACCTGGACGACTTCACTCCGATCAAGATCAAGATCGAATGGTGGGGAGCACACGGTGAATGCCGAACTCCGGCGGGTGGTGGAGGAGTTGCGCTCCACCATTGCCACGCGCGACGAGTGGCGCATGCTGAACTCGCTGCCCGCCGGGGCTCGGCCCGAAGACATCGGGACCGGGCTACCGGGCCCGATCCAGGAGTTCCTCTCGGCGACCGACGGCGCGACCTGCGGAGACGTTACGCTCCTCAACGCTGCCACGGTCGACAGCATGCAGTTCTACGCGGACCCGGTCGACGGAGCCGCGGTGGCACTGGGTCGTGAGGAATGGTTCTGCCCGGGAGTCATCTCCGACGAGCCGTTCTTCCTCAACCGGTCGACCGGTTCGGTCTGGTACTTCCCCGACACCGGGGTCGAATGGTGGATGTCGTCCGTCTTCGAGACGATCGCGGACGACTTCACCACCTTCTTCCTGGAGTGGGTGTCGGGGCCTGGGTATCTGCGACTGACCGGCTCCGAGCCGGAGGAGCAGTGGCCTGAACTGCTGAGACAGGTCGGCCGACTGCAGGGCTGAAAACGAGGGAGGCGCTCGGCCGGGGATGCTCGGTCGGGCGCCTTTCATCTGCCTCGGACCCTCCTGGGCGCACGCCGAGCCGCGCCCGCGGGGCAGTGGTGGTGTGCGGCCGGCCTCGCAGGCGGCTGCGGCTGCGGCACCGGGACAGCGACGGCCCCGCCGGCCGGTCTGCCCCGCCCTTGGGCAGTCCTTCTGCGACGGCTGCGGCGCGGTCCTCAGCTGGTCCCCGGGCGGGACGCCCGGACGCGCTCCGTGCTGACTGGCCCGTTACGATGCAAGAAGGGCAGGTCACTGACCTCAGCACGCCGAACGGGTCCCCAAGGACACTTGCCCGGCCTCACTCAGAGAGGCATGCCAAATGGCACATGACCAGATCCCAGGTATAGATCCAACTGCGACTCCGAGCGGAGACGGCTGCGTGGAGTGTCTGGCGGGCGACGGTCCGGGATGGTGGTTGCACCTTCGGCGCTGCGCCGCGTGCGGGCACATCGGATGCTGCGATTCCTCACCCTCGCAGCACGGTACGAAGCATGCGCGCGAGGCGGGACACCCCTTCCTCACCAGCTTCGAGCCGGGAGAGAGCTGGTTCTGGAACATCGAGACCGGGGAGTACTACGAGGGCCCGCAGCTGCTCCCACCCGCCTCGCACCCGACCTCCCAGCCGACCCCGGGCCCGCGGGGCAAGGTGCCCGCGGACTGGCAGCACCACGTGCACTGACGTTGCTGTTGGGGTTCACTCGGCCTGCCGTCGCTCGTTCGGAATCAGCTCGTTCGGAATCAGCTCGTTCGGAATCCGTTCGTTCGGAAATCAGCGACGCGGGACCGGCAGATGTGGGTCCGTGATCCCGTCCGGAGAGGCGAAAGCGGCGGTGTCCCAGCCGGCGCGTCGGGATCCGGCCTGGTACGCGCTCTCATAGAAGTCGAGTACGGCGGCACGAGGATCGTTTTCGGCGCGGGCCGCGTCGTAGGGCAGCACGGCCAGGTGGGTGTCATTGCGTGAAACCCAGTGTGCTGCAGCGGGCTTGAGCGGCTCCCCGGTCAGTGCCGCAGGCTCGGGGGCGGTGTAGGAGTAGAAAGCGGGCTCGGCGAACGTATCGTCACCGAACCAGAATCCGAAGCTGATCAATTCTCGGGAGTATGCCTCCCGCGTCACTGGATCGACCTGCGGCGGCTGGTCGATGTGACGCCCTGAGAACCGGCTGTGGGCGATGTCGAAGGTGTGCCAGAAATGGTGTACGGGGCTGGCTTTTCCCGAAAAGCCGGCTGCGAATTCCTCCAGCACCAACGCCACTTGGCTGAGGACCTGCCAGTAGCGGTTGGCCAGCACAGGATCGTAGGCCGCATGCTCGGTGTCCTCGGCGAACGGTCGGTCGGCATCGGGCAGGTCGTACGGCCTGGGAATGGCGATGCGCGCCCGGACGCCCAGTTGGGCCAGAGCGTCAAGGGCGTTGCTGTGGAAGGACGCCACGGACTGGCCCTCAAGCGGGAGGGACGCTCTGCCGTCCAAGGTCGCGACGACCAGTTGATGGTCGACGAAGTCGAAGTCGATGGTGAAGACCGGATTTCCGTCGACCTGTCCCATCGGACGTGTGGTGATGCCGCGTCCGGTGAGATGGAACGGAACGTTCCACCAGTGGTTGCGCCGGGCACTCGCGGAGAGGCGGATCTTGCCGACGACTTGCGCGAATCGGTGCAGCGTTTCCTTGGTGTCCTGCCACTCCGCGAGCGGTATCGGCGGGAACAGCTCCATCGCGTTCCCCTTCCTGCCCCGCGCCCCTGCGGCCGGGCAATTCCAAGACGATGCCGGCCAGGGAGCAGTTCAGGGACTCCGCGTCAGTACGGGTGATTGTTCGGCTTTTTCGCCCATGCCTCGTACGACGTGGCGCCCAGCTCGGGGTGGAGCTGCTCGAGAGTGATGCTCCGATGGTCCGGGGGCTTCGCGAAGTCCTCGTACTGGAAGGCGTCGTCGAAGCCGATCTCCTGAGTGGCCTTCCAGTCGCAGCTGTAGTAGACGGTGCCTATCCGAGCCCAGTAGATGGCGCTCATGCACATCGGACAGGGGGCGCCACTGGTGTAGATCGCGCACCCCTGCAGCATGCGAGCGCGCTCCGGCACGAGGTCGGGGGAGCCCTCAGGCCGAGGCACCAACTCCAGGGTGTACTCGTTCTGGTGCTCCTCGGAGATGCTGGGCGCCTCGGGATTGAACACCTGAACGGCCTTGCGGATGGCTTCCACTTCGCCGTGCGCGGTCGGATCGGCCGTGAGGAGTACGCGATTCTGCCCGCGAGCGATGATCTCGCCGTCGTTGGTGATCACCGCACCGAACGGGCCGCCCCAGCCGTTCTCGACGGACTCTGTGGCCAGCCGAACCGCTTCGGCCATGAACTCCTTGTGTCCCATCTCGAAATCCTCCCGCTTGCTGACCGGCGCAAATCTCTCCAATTTGTCCGATAACTCCCTTTTGATCTAGACTACTCCGTATGGGTACCCGTGCAAGCCGTGACCTCAGTGACAGCGCTACGGTCGTGACCTCCCAGAAGGTCCGGGAGGGCCGGGACGACGACTACAAGCGCTGGCAGGAGAAGACCAATCAGGTCGTGCGAGGCTTCGACGGGTTCCAGGGCACGGAGTTGTACCCGCCGGTCTCCGGCGAAGAGAACGAGTGGGTCGTCGTATTCCGCTTCTCCGGTGTCGAGCAGCTGACCGCGTGGCTGAATTCGGGTGCGCGCCGACAACTCCTTGATGAGGGCCGCTCGTTGTTCGACGGGACCCCGACACAGGAGGTGCTCACCGGTGGGACGCCGGCCCAAGATGTCGTCACGGCGGTCATCTCGCACGATGTGCTGCCGGGGCGGGAGCGGGACTTCATGCGCTGGGAGGACAAGATCCTGAAAGCGCAGGAGGGGTTTCCCGGTTTTATGGGGTCGGAGATGTTCAAGCCGGTGGAGGGCATTCAGGACCGTTGGGTGGTCGCCTTCCGCTTCGACACGCGCGAACACCTCGACGGCTGGCTAGACTCCGAGGCCCGCGAGAAGCTTCTGGAGGAAGGGCGCGGCTACTTCCGCTCGTACGACGTGCGCAAGATCGGGTCGGCGTTCGGCGGCTGGTTCCGCTTCGGCGAGGGTGCGGATGAAGGCATTCCGCCCAACTGGAAACAGGCCATGACCGTGGTGCTGGCCCTGTATCCCACGGTGATGATCCTGAACCTGACGGTCGGCGACTGGTTCAACAGCCTGGGAATGCCCGGGTATTTGGCCCTGTTCATCAGCAACGTGCTGAGTGTCAGCGTTCTGACGTGGTTGCTGATGCCGCTGGTCAACCGGGCGCTCGCCTTCTGGCTGCTGCCCAGCCGGGCGCGATCCTTCCGTACCCATGTGGCGGGCGCCGCCGTCGTGACGGTGTGCTGTCTGGTGATCATCACCATTTTCGGTCTGACCACGGGTTAGGCAACACAGCGCATCAGCCGAAACGCGTCAGTCGAAACGAATCAGTGGCTTGATGATCCCGTCCTCTCTCGATTCCATCATCCGAAATGCCCGTTCGATCTCGTCGAAGCCGAACTCGTGCGTGGTCATCGGCGTGGGATCCACCTTGCCGTGCTCCAGCAGCCGGAAGATCCGCCGCAGCCGCTCCCGGCCCCCGCGGTTCAGTCCGCCGTAGATCTGCTTGTCGGACATCCCGTATCCGAAGGGTTCCAACGGGATTTTGAGCGGCTCGGGTACGTCGCCGTGGTATCCGACATTGGAGATCCGTCCGCCCGGCTTGGTGACACGGAAGGTCGCTTCCCAGGTAAGGGGGGGTGCCGAGCGCTTCGATCGCGGCGTCCACGCCCTGACCGTCGGTCAACTCCAGAATTCGCCGCACCGGGTCGTGCTGGGTGTGGTCGAGGATGACATCGGCGCCGAAATGCCTCGCCAGTTCCTGGCGCCGGGATATCGACTCGACAGCGATGATGAGTCCGGCCCCGCGCAGACGGCAGCCGATCGTCGCCGAGAGCCCCACCGCACCCTGGGCGAAGATCGCGACGGTCTCACCGAATTCGAGTTCCGCGTGCTCGGCGGCGACGAATCCGGTCGACAGCATGTCCGTCGCGTACAAGGCCTGGTGGTCGCCGAGGGTCTCGGGGATCGGCGCCAGATTGGCCTGCGCATTGCGGACGAGGAAAAACTCCGCCATGTTCCCGTCGGCCTGGACGGTGAACACCGCGCCTCCCATCATTCTGCCGCCGCACTGCGAGGAGAAGCCGCGTTGGCAGTATTCGCACTGGAAACACGGGGTCACGCAACCCACGGCGACACGCTGGCCCTCCCTGAGGCCCTCGACGGCAGAACCCAGGGCATGAACGACGCCGACCGCCTCGTGTCCCAATGTGACATCGGGAGCGACCGGGATCGCTCCCTTCATCGTATGCACGTCGGACGCACAGACCATGGCCGCGGTAGTGCGCACGACCGCCTCATTGGGGCCCGGTTCGGGGACGGGTTTCTCGACGACACCGATCTCGCCGACTCTCCTGAGGACAAAAGCTCTCATGGTGTCGATGGCCATCTCCAGCACAGCAATTCAAGGCCGCGAGCTTTCGGGGCGGCCGGTAAACTGGGGATGTCTCCGCTTGTACTCTGCGGTACTTCACACCGGATCTTCAGCTTCATCCGCAGCCGCAGCCGGCGCAAGTCCTGGAGTCCATGATGCGCGAACACGGGCAGGCCGGAGGTGTTGAGGGGGCGCTCGTCCAGCGAGGCGACGCCGACTACGAAGCCGTCCGGACAAGCATGGTGTGGAACGGGCTCAAGCCCGAGCGATTCCCGGAGGTGATCGTCCGGGCCGCCTCCGAGCGGGATGTTCCCGGAGCCATCGGGCTGGCTCGCTCCCGCGGTCTTCGCATCGCCGTACGGGCGGGCGGGCACAGTTGGTGCGGGTCGTCCCTCCGCTCCGACGGCATGCTCATCGACCTCTCCCGGCTCCGGCGGTGGGACATCGACGAGGCGTCCGCGACGGCGACCGTGCAGCCGGCTGTCACCGGCGGCGAACTCGTTCCGGAACTCGCCGCGCGCGGCCTCGCCTTTCCCACCGGGCATTGTGGGTCGGTCGCCGTCGGCGGATATCTCCTCAGCGGTGGTCTCGGGTGGAATTCCGGTGCCCTGGGGCCGGCTTGCCGGAGCGTCTACGAGATTGAAGCCGTGACGGCGGACGGCGAAGTGGTCCGTTGCAACGAGGACGAGAATCCCGACCTGTTCTGGGCGGCGCGTGGAGCGGGTCCGGGTTTCTTCGCTGTCGTCACCCGCTTCCGCCTTCGCCTGCACCGGCTTCCCGGGGCGATCATGTCGACCACGTATGCCTTTCCTCTCGCGGACGTCGAAGAGGTGTCGAACTGGGCCATCGAGACCGCGAACGAGCTGGAGTCGACCGTGGAATTGGCTCTCGTACTCGCAACGGCCGCCCCGCACATGACGAAGGAAAGGCCACGGCCGAAGGTGATCGTCGTAGCCGCCACCGCATTCGCGGATTCGAGCGAGCAGGCCGTCCAGGCCCTCCGTCCGCTCAAGAACTGCCCTTTCGCCGATCGCTCCCTTTTCCGGGAGGCGGACGAGCCGACGTCTCTCGATGCCCTCTACGACGCCTCCGGCAGCATCTGGCCCGGACAGCACCGCTTCGCGGCCGACACCCTGTGGTCTCAGGCGGACTTCGGGACGCTGTTGTCCAAGCTCAGCGACGCGGTCGAAAGTGCCCCCTCCGACAAGTCCCTCGTCCTGGCACCCGTATCGCCCGTGTCGCACAACGAGGATCTGCTGCGCGACATGGCGTTCTCGGTGCTCGGCGCGAGCTACGTAGTCCCCTACGCCGTCTGGGACGAACCTTCGGAAGATGACATCAACATCCGCTGGCTGCGCGAGGCGATGAGCGCCGTGGAGCCGCTCGGGACGGGGCACTACATCGCCGAGGCCGACCTCACCGCCAGTCCGACCCGCGCCGAGCGGTCGTTCACGCCGAGCGACTGGCAGCGGCTGCAGACCCTGAGGGCGCAGTACGACCCCGAGGACGTCTTCCACTCCTACCTGACGCCCTGAGGGGCCCGTCGCTACCGCTCGGAGGCTGTGGCTACTGGTTGCGCGGGGCGTTGGACAGCCGGTCCAGCCATTCGGTCATCAGGCCGGTTTCGGCGGGGGTGAGGGCCGGGTCCGGTGACTGGCGCAGCAGTGCGTTCAACCGGGCTGCTGTGGACGGTAGTTGCGTGTCCTCGGCACCCGTCCCCTCGGCACCCGACCCCGCGGGTGCGGACACGTCGGGGGTGAAGATGGCGGCGTGCACCGCGTCCCGTACGCGCGTCGATGTGCTCTTGTCCGTGAAGGCGGACCGCCGCGACGTCGTATCGCGGCGCGGGGCCGCGGGGCATCCCACCATGGGGCTCCTGACCAGTAGCGGTTCTCTGGCAGCCCTCTACGGCGGGTACGGAAGCCCTGATGTGATCGGCAGGCGCGCCGATGCAGCGTGGCCGGCGCGATCGCCCGTGCCCCGCAGGGCCGGGTCCTCGCGTCAGCCGGTCCGGTCAGGAGGTGAGTTCGCGTGCACGCCGGGCGGCCTCGCGTACCGACCCGTGATGGATGGGGCCGTGCCCGGGCAGCATGATGTCGGCCGCCAACTGCTCGATCACGTCCAGGGATGCCACGGTGCGTTCGCGGTTCGCGTCGAACATCGTGGGCAGCAGTTGCGGCCCCCGCACACGGGACGTGGGATGGCCGCTGACCAGCGCGTCTCCGGAGATCAGAATCCCTTTGTCGGGGAGGTGGTAGGAGCAGTGCCCCGCGGTGTGGCCGGGTGTGTGTACGGGGACCGGGCGACCCGGCAGATCGAGCGCACCCGCCACGGGGAACTTCTGAGGACGGGTGATGCGGGAGTCCGCGGTGCCGCCCGACCGGAGAGCGTGTACTGCCCACGGAAGCACGCCGGGACGCCACCCGTTCATCAGGACCTGACCGATGGAAACCTGGTGGAGGAACTCCCGGCGTGCGTGGGGTACCTCTGCCTCGTGCAGGAAGACGGGGGCGTCGAAGGTGCGGCTGAGGTATTCCGCCGAACCGATGTGGTCGTTGTGCGCGTGCGTGATGAGCACCGCCTCTACCGCATCGGGTGCGTGGCCCAGGTCCGCCAGCGACTCGAGGACCTGCCTGCGGTCTCCCGGGTAGCCGCAGTCGATCAGCGTGACGGCGTCACCGTCGGTCAGGATGACCCAGTTGGTATTGCTGCCGTGGACCAGGTGAACACCGGTGGCGGCGTGAACGAGGGCGTCTTCGCGCATGACCTTCCAATGTCTTGAGACCTACTGCTGCCGGGCGCTTGGGTCGCCGACTGCGCTCAGGAGCAGGCTAGTTGATGGCTGGCTCCAGGTGCTGCTGGATCTCCAGCGGGGCCGGGCGCGCTCGGAGACGTACACGGCGACCCTCGAGGTCGTGAAGCGGCACGCGGGCGCCTACGGCATGAGCGTCGTCTATGCCCAGTCCGTGATCAGCGCGGACGCCGCGGGCTGATGGACGCCGGACTGCTCCTGCTGAGGCTGGTCACCGGGTTGCTGCTCGCCGGGCACGGTGGGCAGAAGGTCAGCTTCCGGCTGGGCGGGCTCGCGCTCACCGGACCGGGCCGCTGGCCGACCGGGCTCGCACCGCACCGGGTTTCCGCCGAAGGAAAAGCATGAACACTCTGCTCGGCCGGGCCGCCGCCCGCCTCTTCCCCGGCACCCCAGGACACCACGGCGTACTGCCCCCGCTGCTCGTTCTGCTGACCTTTGTCACCGGCCTGGTGGACGCCGTCAGCTATCTGGGCCTCGGCCATGTCTTCGTCGCCAACATGACCGGCAATGTGGTCTTCCTGGGCTTCGCGTTGGCAGGCGAAAAGGAACTGTCCGCTGTCGCCTCCGTCCTGGCGGGCACGGCGTTCGTGGCCGGTGCGCTCGCCGGAGGGCGGATCACGCCCAGGGGCGCGGAGCCCGTGCGGCTTTTCGCGCTGCTCGTCGCGGCGCACGGCGTCCTGGTCGCGGCGGCTCTGGTGGCCGATCTCGCCGATGCCACGAAGCACGTACTGATCGTGCTGCTCGCACTCGGCATGGGCGCGCAGAACGCCGTGGTCCGGAAGCTCGCCGTACCCGACCTCACCACCACCGTCATGACCCGCACCCTGACTGGTCTGGCCGCCGACCGGCCGGGGCCGGCCACCGTACGCCGCCTGTTCTCCCTCGCCGCGATGTTCACCGGCGCCCTCGCCGGCGGCCTGCTTCAGCTCCACCACGGCGCGGCCGCCGCGCTCGCGCCGGCTCTCCTCCTGCTCACCGCTGTCGCCCTGGCGGCAGCCACCACACCCCGACCCGGACAAGGAGTCCCGTCATGACCGAACTCAGGGTCGACCAGCTCACCGGGCTGCCCCCCGCCCTCGTCATCCGTTTGAGCGGCGGCGGACCGCCGCCGCTCGCGCTCGCCTATGCGATGCGGTGACGGTCCGACTGCCGTTCCCTCAGGACCGTGGCGATCCGCAGACACCAGTCCTGGTTGTCCCGTTCGAAGGCGAGACCGCGCAGACAGGTCAGATACGGACCGATCCGCTCTCCCCGGCGCAGGAATTCGTCCTCGTCCGTCTCACCCCGGATCTGCCGCAGCAGCTTGCCGAAGAGCTCGATCTTGGCCTCGGCGACGGCCGCGCGCTCTTCGAGCTGCTCGATCACCGGGCCGGTGCCGACGCGGTCGGCGGCCTGGACCTTGACGAGCAGGTCGTCCCGGATGAACGAGGGCTTCGACGCGGCCGCGGCGAACTCCTCCAGTTCGGCGAGGCCGGCGTCGGTGACCTTGAACAGGCGCTTGTTGGGCCGGGTTTCCTGCACCACCTGCCGACCCGTGACCAGCCCTTCCTTCTCCAGCCTGGCCAGTTCGGCGTACAGCTGCTGGGGCAGGGCATGCCAGAAGTTCGCGACGCCGACATCGAACGCCTTGGCCAGTTGGTATCCGCTGTACTCGCCGTCGAGCAGCGCAGCCAGTACGGCATGTCGCAGGGCCATCGAACGCAGCCCCCCTTCCCTCGGTGTCTCTCCGCATGATACTCAATAAAGTGACTAGTCAGATTCTTGAGTATCAGGAATCAGTGTCGGTGGCAGTGGTGACAGTTTCAGGAGGACTGATGGACACGACCGAGCGTTTTCGCGCAGCCGTCGAGAAGCGGGACTTGACCGCCCTGGATGACCTGTTCACCGAGGACATCCGCTTCTACAGTCCAGTGAAGTTCACCCCCTTCGAAGGCAGGCCGATGGTCATCGGCCTCCTCGGCGTCCTGCTGCGCACCTTCGAGGACTTCCGCTACGTCGGCCGGTTCGCGGGCGCGGCCGAGACCAGTACGGACGGCGAGGAGGCTCCCTCGGAGATCCTGCTCTTCCGGGCTGTCGTGAACGGCAAGCAGATCCACGGCATCGACCTGCTGCAGTTCGACGAGACGGGCCGGGTCAAGGAGTTCACCGTGATGGTCCGCCCCATGTCCGCGGTCCAGGCATTGAGCGAGGCGGTGCTCGCCGGTCTGGTCGCCGACGGCCTTGTACCCGACCCCGCCGGGCACTGAGCGGCCGCGCCGAACAGCCCCGGACCGATCCGCGGCCGACTCGCCCGTGTCGCTGTTGGGCCGAACGGGTGAGGAGCGCGAGGATGGGTCGCATGAGTAGGTACGAGAGGTACGACGTCACCGACGAGCAGTGGGAGGGCCTGGCCCAGGTCGTCCCACTGCGCAGCCGTAACGAGTGGCCGTCTCGGGTCGACCACCGCACCATCCCGCAGGACTACGCGGTGGCGGAGCAGCGTCGCTTCGTCGTGCTGCGGGTGCAGGTCTTCGCCGACGCGCGTGAGGTCGCCGAGTACCTCATCGCCCAGATCCCGGTGCTGCTCGACCTCACCGGCGCCGACACCGATGTCGCCAAGCGCATCCTGGACTTCAGCAGTGGTGTCGTCTTCGGGCTCGGCAGCGGGATGCACCGGGTCGACCGGAATGTCTTCCTGCTGGCCCCGATCGGCACGGAGGTCGAGGGGATAGCGGCCGCCGCCGTCCCCCGTTCGTAGGAAGGCCGTCGAGGCGGAACGGTTCGGCGCATTGCGCGCTGCGTACCGTCCGGCTCATGGACGCAAACACCACGCTCAGCGGCGCGAACGGCGCCCGCCCGACCGTCACGGAACTGCGGCTCTCCGCCTTCAGGACACACCGTGGCGCGGCCTTTCCCCTCGGTCCGCTGACGCTCTTCGCGGGGGCGAGCGGCAGCGGCAAGTCGAGCGTCCTGCAGGCGTACGAGGCGCTGGCGCGGCTGGGCTCGGGCGACGACATCGAGGCCGCGTTCCCCGATCCCGCTGCGTGTGTACCCGAGTGGGCGGAAGCCGACGGGCAGGGGCGGCGGGGATTCAGGATCGGCTGCACGGTGGATGGCCCCGCCGGTCCCGTACAACTGGATCTGGCCGTACAGGCGGAACCCGAACTGCGTGTCGTCGGCGAGCGGTTGACCAGCGGCGGGCGGACCCTGCTGACCACCGCGCTGCGCGATCCCGGGCGGTCCTCCGTGCAGGCCGCCTGGCACACGGCCGGGGCCGCGTCGGTGACGCGTGCCCCGCTGCCGGACGACCGGCTCGGCACGGCCCTGCTGCCGTTACGCGTGGCAGGCAAGACACAGGGGCAGTTGCAGGTGCTTGCGGCGGCGGAACAGGTGGTGGTGGCGCTGCGGTCCGTCTTCGCCTGTGACCCGCAGCCGCACCGGATGCGCGAGCCGGTGGCGGCGGGGGAGGGGCGGCTGAGGCGCGGCTGCGACAACCTCGCGGAGGTGCTGCACCGGACCCGGAGCGAGTGCGCCAAGCGGCATGCGCGACTGGCCGCGGCGGCGCGGGTGGGGTGCGCGGGAGTGGTGGAGGAACTGGCCGTCGAGGAGCTGGACGACGGGACGGTGCGGGCGTTGCTGGGCCGGGGCGGCATGCGGGGAGCCACTCCCGTGGGGCGGCTCGGCGAGGGCGAGTTGAGGTATCTGGCGCTCGCGCTGGTGCTGCTGACCGGGCCGGGCGTGCTGGCCATGGACCAGGCGGCCGAGGTGCCGTCGGCATACCAGGCTCTCACCGTTCTCGCGGACGGCTTCGACCGCTGCCTGGACCCGCGACAGGCGCGTGAACTGGTGTCGCTGGGCGCGGAGGTGTGCGCGAGGGGCCATGTCCGGCTGGTGGGGGCGGTCGCCGATGCGTCGTATGCGCGCGGAGTGGACGGTGTGACGGTGGTAGACCTGGTGCCGTGACGACAGATGACGGGCGGGACGGACAGGCTGGACGGCACGAACAGCACGAACAGCACGAACAGCACGAACAGCACGAACGGCACGAACGGCACGGACAGGACGGGCTGGGCGGGCTCGATGTGGCGGGGTTGCAGCGCAGGCTGGCCGAGTTCGCGGCGGCTCGCGGCTGGGAGCCATACCACACCCCGAAGAACCTGGCGGTGGCGCTGAGCGTCGAGGCGTCCGAACTGGTCGAGATCTTCCAGTGGTTGACGCCGGAGCAGTCGGCGCGAGTGATGGACGAGGAGGGGTCGGCACACCGGGTGCGGGACGAGGTCGCGGATGTGCTGGCGTATCTGCTGCAGTTCTGCGAAGTGCTCGGAATCGACGTGCTTGCCGCGCTCTCCGACAAGATCGACCGGAACGAGATTCGGTTCCCGGCGAAGTGATCCTCGGCGGGTCCGGTGATCCGCTACACACGCTTTCGTCACTCTACGGAGTGGTCGGGATATCCACATCGGCCTTGGTGTCCACAGATTTCCGAATTCCCTTGGCGTTCAGGCTCAAGAGCCTTCACTCTGGGTAATGAACTGAGTGGGCAGTAAGTCGTACGAACGGGGGCGGCGTACATGGATGCGCAGCGGCTCATCGGAGTCAGTCGGCATGCCCTGGCGCAGAGCCGGGCCGTGCCGGACATCGTGGCGGAGGCCTGGCAGGCGCAGGCACTCGCACAGGCGATCGGGAGCAGGCTGGCGGTTTGCGGACCGCTGGAGCTGAGAGGCGAGGCGCGCGGGCTCAGCGAGATCGGCGGACGCGGATGCGGAGTGCTCGACCATCCGATGGTGCGCAGCGGCGGGGTCAGAGCCGCGCAGCTGTCCGAAGTGGCGGATGCACGGGGGACGTTGATCGGACTGGGCGTGCTGTTGGGAGAGGTGGGAATCGCCCTGGTCGGGGTCGCGTGCGCCACTGACGAGGAGGGGTTGTACTGGCAGTGCATCGAGGCCATAGACGCCGCAGACGAGTCGAGCGACCGGGTGCGGGGAATGCTGCGCCGGCTTGCGGAGAGACCGCCCGACACGATCCGGGGCAGAGCCGATCCGGTGGCTGTGGCGGGGCCGATGGAGTCGATGGAGCCGCCGGAGGTGCCGGATTTACCGGACCCGACGGACTCGTTCGACCTGTCCGGCTCGTCCGGCCCCTCCGGCTCGTCCGGCTCGTCCGGCTCGTCCGGCTCCTCCGGCTCCTCCGGCCCCTCCGGCCCTTCCGGCTCGGTGGGCGTCGTGGACGCTGTGGACTCCGCGGCGGGGCCGTCATGACCTCGCAGTGGTCGGGTGCGAGCTGTGCGGGACGGGCGCGCCCGGCCGGGGTGACGGGTCTCCATCCGGTCGGGCCGGTGCGGACCTGGTGGGGACGTCGGGGTCGGCGGCCGTTCGAAGGTGCAGGATGGATGCATGGATCTTCGAATCTTCACCGAGCCCCAGCAAGGGGCGAGCTACGACACTTTGCTGACCGTTGCCAAGGCCACCGAAGACCTCCGCTTCGATGCCTTCTTCCGTTCCGACCACTACCTCCCCATGGGGTCGGTCGACGGGCTGCCCGGGCCCACCGACGCCTGGATCACCCTGGCCGGGCTGGCCCGCGAGACCAAGCGGATCCGCCTCGGCACGCTCATGACCGCAGGTACGTTCCGGCTGCCCGGAGTGCTGGCCATCCAGGTCGCGCAGGTCGACCAGATGTCGGGAGGCCGGGTCGAACTGGGGCTGGGCACGGGCTGGTTCGAGGAGGAGCACAAGGCGTACGGCATCCCGTTCCCCAAGGAGAAGTTCGCGCGGCTGGAGGAGCAGCTGGCGATCGTCACCGGGCTGTGGGCCACGGAGGTCGGCAAGACCTTCTCGTACGAGGGCGCGTACTACCAGCTCGTCGACTCGCCGGCGCTGCCCAAGCCCGCCCAGGGGAAGCTGCCGGTGCTGATCGGCGGGCACGGGGCGACCCGCACCCCCCGGCTGGCCGCGCGGTACGCCGACGAGTTCAATATCCCGTTCGCCTCGATCGAGGACAGCGAGCGGCAGTTCGGCCGGGTCCGCGCCGCGGCCGAGGCGGCCGGGCGAGGAGCGGACGACCTGGTGTATTCCAACGCCCTGGTCGTCTGCGCGGGGAAGGACGACGCAGAGGTGGCGCGCCGCGCGGCCGCCATCGGACGGGAGGTGGACGAACTGAAGGCGAACGGGCTGGCCGGCTCGCCCGCCGAAGTGGTCGACAAGATCGGGCGGTACAGCGCCATCGGAGCATCCCGGATCTACCTCCAGGTCCTGGACCTCGATGATCTCGATCACCTGGAGCTGATCTCCTCCCAGATCCAGTCCCAGCTGAGCTGATTGCCGTGCGCCCCGCCCGTACACTCGCCGCCGCCCTCGCCGAAGGGGTCGTAGTCCTCGACGGCGGCCTCTCCAACCAACTGGAGGCGCAGGGCTGCGAGCTGTCCGACGAGCTCTGGTCGGCGCGGTTGCTCGCCGACGATCCGAGTCAGATCGAGGCCGCGCATGCGGCGTATGTGCGGGCGGGCGCGCAGGTGCTGATCACCTCCAGCTACCAGGCCACGTTCGAGGGGTTCGCCCGACGTGGAGTCGCGCGGGAGGAGGCAGCGGGACTGCTGGCCCGCAGCGTTGAACTGGCCCGCAGCGCAGGCGAGTTGGTCCAGCGGGAGGTGTGGGTGGCGGCCTCGGTCGGGCCGTACGGCGCGATGCTCGCGGACGGCAGCGAGTACCGGGGCCGGTACGGGCTGTCCGTGCGGGAGTTGGAGCGCTTCCACCGGCCGAGGATCGAGGCCCTGGTGGCAGCGGGCCCCGATGTGCTCGCGCTGGAGACGGTGCCGGACACGGACGAGGCGGAGGCGCTGCTGCGGGCGGTTGACGGGTGCGGAGTGCCGGTCTGGCTGTCGTACAGCATCACTGGCGAGCGCACCCGGGCCGGCCAGGAGCTGCCGGCGGCCTTCGCCCTGGCCGTCGGCCGGGATCAGGTGATCGCCGTCGGGGTGAACTGCTGCGAGCCGGGTGACGCGGGCCGTGCGGTGGAACTCGCGGCGTCGGTGACCGGTAAGCCGGTGGTCGTCTATCCGAACAGCGGTGAGCGCTGGGACGCCGACGAGCGGGCGTGGCGGGGCGGGACCACGTACGACCCGGGCCGGGTGCGCGACTGGCTGGCGTCCGGTGCCCGACTGGTCGGCGGCTGCTGCCGGGTGGGGCCGGGGCAGATCGCGGACCTCACAGTGGCCCTCGAAAGCGGCGGCCGCTAGGGGCGGCGGCCCTTGAACGCGGGTGGCGTCCAGGGGCGGTCGTAGGCGCGGTATGCCCCGCCACGCGAAACCGTTCCACGCGCCTGTGGGTAATCGCACCCGCCAGGAATTCCCTGGTCAGGATGGGTGAATACGGCCATACTCGGACGCGTGTTCCTGACGATCAGCACCACCGGTACCCCAGAACGTCCCGCCACCGACCTCGGCTTTCTGCTGCACAAGCATCCCGACAAGGCGCAGACGTTCTCCACCTCGCACGGCACGGCGCATGTCTTCTACCCCGAGGCGTCCGCCGAGCGCTGCACGGCCGCGCTGCTGCTGGAGGTGGATCCGGTGGCGCTGGTGCGGCGCGGCAAGGGCAAGGGCCGTGGTGGGGCGCCCGATTCGGCGCTCGCGCAGTACGTCAACGACCGGCCGTACGCCGCGTCCTCGCTGCTGGCCGTCGCGCTGAGCACCGTCTTCAAGAGCGCGCTGCGGGGCGTGTGCGCCGCGCTGCCCGGACGTGCCGAGGCTCCGATGCCGCTGCGCGTCGCGGTGCCCGCGCTGCCCGCGCGTGGTGGTGCGGAGCTGGTTCGGAAGCTGTTCGGGCCGCTGGGCTGGACGTCGGTCGAGGCGGAGCCGGTCGCGCTGGATGAGCAGTTCCCCGAGTGGGGAGACTCGCGCTACGTCCAGCTGACGCTGGAGGGGGAGGTGCGGCTCGCCGAGGCGCTGCGGCAGTTGTACGTACTGCTGCCGGTGCTCGACGACTCCAAGCACTACTGGGTCGCGCCCGACGAGGTGGACAAGCTGCTGCGGGCGGGCGAGGGCTGGCTGGCCGAGCACCCCGAGCAGAAGCTGATCACCAGCCGCTATCTGTCCCGCCGCTGGGGGCTCACCCGGCAGGCGATGCAACGTCTTGAGCTGGTGCGGCTCGCCGAGGCCGACGACCTCGAAGTCGAGGACGTCGACAACGCCGTGGACGAGACGACGGACACCGAAGAGAAGCCGGTTCCGCTCGCCGAGCAGCGACGGGACGCGATTCTTGAGGCGCTGCGCGGCGCCGGGGCGAGCCGGGTGCTCGACCTGGGCTGCGGCCAGGGCCAGTTGGTGCAGGCGCTGCTCAAGGAGGTGCGCTTCGCCGAGATCGTGGGAGTCGATGTGTCGGTGCGTGCGCTGACCATCGCCGGGCGCAGGCTGAAGCTGGACCGGATGGGGGAGCGGCAGGCCGCGCGGGTCAAGCTGATGCAGGGCTCGCTCACCTACACCGACAAGCGGCTGGCCGGCTATGACGCGGCTGTGCTCAGCGAGGTCATCGAGCACCTCGATCTGCCGCGGCTGCCCGCGCTGGAGTACGCGGTGTTCGGATCCGCCCGGCCGCAGACCGTGATCGTGACGACGCCGAACGTCGAGTACAACGTCCGCTGGGAGACCCTGCCCGCCGGGCATGTGCGCCACGGGGACCACCGCTTCGAGTGGACGAGGGACGAGTTCCGCACCTGGGCGGAGGGCGTCGCCGAACGGGACGGCTACGGCGTCGAGTTCGTCCCCGTGGGGCCCGACGACCCCGAGGTGGGGCCGCCGACGCAGATGGCTGTCTTCACCAGGACCGACAAGGCCGAGACCGACAAGGCCGAGACCGACAAGACCAAGACTGACAAGACCAAGACTGACAAGACCGCGACCAAGAGCAAGACCGAGGCCGAGAAGGAGGCGAAGGCCGCATGACCAGTACGTCCACCACGACCGCCGCGCCGGCGAGGCGCAGACTCCCGGTGACCGACCTGTCTCTCGTCGTCCTCATCGGCGCCACCGGATCCGGCAAGTCCACCTTCGCCCGCAAGCACTTCAAGCCCACCGAGGTCATCTCCTCCGACTTCTGCCGCGGCCTCGTCGCCGACGACGAGAACGACCAGAGCGCGAGCGGCGATGCCTTCGACGTACTGCACTACATCGCGGGCAAGCGGCTCGCGGCCGGGCGGCTGACCGTCGTCGACGCCACCAGCGTGCAGTCGGAGAGCCGCAGGCAGTTGGTGCAGCTTGCGCGCCAGTACGACGTGCTGCCGATCGCAATCGTCCTCGACCTGCCGGAAGAGGTGTGCGCCGAGCGCAATGCGGTACGCCCCGACCGGGCCGGGATGCCTCGCCATATCATCCAGCGTCACCGCCGTGAACTGCGCCGCTCGCTGCGCGGACTGGAGCGCGAAGGCTTCCGCAAGGTGCACATCCTGCGCAGCGTGGAGGAGGTCGAGGCCGCTGAGGTCGTCCTTGAGCGTCGCTACAACGACCTCACGCACCTCACGGGCCCCTTCGACATCATCGGCGACATCCACGGCTGCCGCTCCGAGCTGGAGACCCTGCTCGCCAAGCTCGGTTATGTGGACGGCGCACACCCCGCAGGGCGTACGGCCGTCTTCGTCGGTGACCTCGTCGACCGGGGACCGGACAGCCCCGGTGTGCTGCGCCGGGTGATGAGCATGGTCGCGTCGGGCAACGCCCTGTGTGTGCCTGGGAACCATGAGAACAAGCTCGGCCGCTACCTGAAGGGCCGGAACGTCCAGCACACGCACGGACTGGCCGAGACCATCGAGCAGCTGGAGAAGGAGGACGACTCCTTCCGCGAGCAGGTGCGGGAATTCATCGACGGCCTGGTCAGCCACTACGTCCTGGACGAGGGCAAGCTGGTCGTCTGCCACGCAGGTCTGCCCGAGAAGTACCACGGGCGCACCTCCGGCCGGGTCCGCTCGCACGCGCTGTACGGCGACACGACCGGCGAGACCGACGAGTTCGGCCTGCCCGTGCGCTACCCGTGGGCGGAGGACTACCGAGGACGCGCCGCTGTGGTCTACGGCCACACACCCGTGCCCAGCACATCGTGGATCAACAACACCATCTGCCTGGACACGGGAGCGGTCTTCGGCGGCCGGATGACCGCGCTGCGCTGGCCGGAGCGCGAGCTCGTCGACGTACCGGCCGAGAAGGTCTGGTACGAGCCGGTGCGGCCCCTCGTCACCGAGGCGCCCGGCGGCCGTGAGGGCCGTCCGCTGGACCTCGCCGATGTGCAGGGGCGGCGGGTCGTGGAGACCCGGCACATGGCGCGTATCGGCGTACGTGAGGAGAACGCCGCGGCGGCGCTCGAAGTCATGAGCCGTTTCGCCGTCGACCCGCGGCTGCTCGCCTATCTGCCGCCGACGATGTCGCCGACCGCGACATCGAGGGAAGCAGGCTATTTGGAGCACCCGGCTGAGGCCTTCGCACAGTACCGGGCGGACGGCGTCGCCAAGGTCGTGTGCGAGGAGAAGCACATGGGCTCGCGGGCGGTGGTGCTCGTCTGCCGTGACGCCGAGGCCGCGCGCGAGCGATTCGGGGTTGGGGGTACCTCCCATGCCGGAGGCTATGGGGGAGGGCCGACCGGCGCGTTGCACACCCGGACCGGACGACCGTTCTTCGACGATGAAGCTGTCACCGAGGAGATCCTCGACCGGCTGCGTACGTCCGTCACCGAAGCCGGTCTCTGGCAGGAACTCGACACTGACTGGCTGCTGCTGGACGCCGAGCTGATGCCCTGGTCGCTCAAGGCGTCCGGGCTGCTGCGCTCGCAGTACGCGGCGGTCGGCGCCGCCTCCCGTGCTGTCTTCCCCGGCGCCACGGCGGCCCTCGAAGCGGCGGTCGCGCGCGGCGTCGAGGTGGAGGGACTGCTGGCCAAGCAGCGCGGACGCTCCGGTGACGCCGCCGCGTTCACCGAGGCGTACCGGCGTTACTGCTGGACGACCGAGGGGCTTGACGGGGTGCGGCTCGCTCCGTTCCAGATCCTCGCCGCGCAGGGGCGTTCGCTGGCGTCCGTGCCGCACGACGAGCAACTGGTATGGCTGGACCGGCTGGTGGAGCACGACCCCACGGGCCTGCTCCAGGTCACCCGGCGGCTGGTCGTCGAGACCGGCGACGACGCATCGGTCGGCGCCGGGGTCGACTGGTGGCTGGAGATGACCGGAAGGGGCGGCGAAGGCATGGTCGTCAAGCCGCTCCAGGCACTCGCCAGGGACGAGAAGGGCCGGCTCGTGCAGCCGGGCATCAAGGTCCGCGGCCGCGAGTACCTGCGGATCATCTACGGTCCCGAGTACACCCGCCCGGAGAACCTGGAGCGGCTGCGCAACCGGTTCCTGAACCACAAGCGCTCGCTGGCGCTGCGGGAGTACGCGCTCGGCCTCGAGGCCCTGGACCGGCTGGCCGACGGCGAGCCGCTGTGGCGGGTCCACGAGGCGGTCTTCGCCGTGCTGGCACTGGAGTCGGAGCCGGTCGACCCCCGGCTGTGAACTGTTCGGGTGGATCTGGTGGACCATTCGCCGGGTGAATGGCGCTCCGCGCGGTGAGGATGGAGGCATGGGATTCCACGTCGACTCCGAGACCGGGCGGCTGCGCCAGGTCATACTGCACCGGCCAGATCTGGAGCTGAAGCGCCTCACCCCCAGTAACAAGGACGCTCTGCTCTTCGACGATGTGCTGTGGGTGCGCCGCGCTCGTCAGGAGCATGACGGGTTCGCGGACGTCCTGCGTGACCGTGGGGTGGAGGTGCACCTCTTCGGCGATCTTCTGCGCGAGTCGCTGGAGCTCCCGGAGGCCAGAAAGCTCGTCCTGGACCGGGTCTTCGCCGAGAAGGAGTACGGGCCGCTCGCCACCGATCACCTCAGATCCGTCTTCGACGAGCTGCCCACGGCCGACCTGGTCGAGGCGCTCGTCGGCGGGATGACCAAGCGGGAGTTCCTCGCCGGTCATCCCGAGCCGACCTCCGTCCGCTTCCATGTGATGGACCTGGACGACTTTCTCCTCCGCCCGCTGCCCAACCACCTCTTCACCCGCGACACCTCCGCCTGGATCTATGACGGCGTCTCCATCAACGCCATGCGCTGGCCGGCCCGGCAGCGCGAGACCGTCCACTTCGAGGCGATCTACAAGCACCACCCGCTGTTCACCAGCCCGCGGGCGGGGGAGTTCCACCACTGGTCGGAGGGGCAGGACGACTACCCCTCAACCATTGAGGGCGGCGACGTCCTGGTCATCGGCAATGGCGCGGTGCTGATCGGGATGAGTGAGCGGACCACTCCGCAGGCCGTGGAGATGCTGGCGCGCGGGCTGTTCGCGGCCGGCTCCGCCCGGACCATCGTGGCGCTGGACATGCCCAAGCGGCGGGCCTTGATGCATCTCGACACCGTGATGACGATGGTCGACCGCGACACCTTCACCCAGTACGCGGGGCTCGGCATGCTCCGCTCGTACACCATCGAACCGGCCGTCGGACCTCAGGCCCTCAAGGTCAGCGATCATCCGGCCGAGCACATGCACAGCGCGATCGCCGCCGCGCTGGGGCTGAAGGAGATCCGGGTGCTCACGGCGACGCAGGACGTGCACTCGGCGGAGCGCGAGCAGTGGGACGACGGCTGCAATGTGCTCGCCGTCGAGCCGGGCGTCGTCGTGGCGTACGAGCGCAATGTCACGACAAACACCCATCTGCGTAAACAGGGCATCGAAGTGATCGAGATCCCCGGCAGCGAGCTGGGCCGGGGCCGTGGAGGCCCTCGCTGTATGAGCTGTCCGTTCGAACGCGATGCCGTGTAGTGCCGTACGCCGCCCAGTCCCGCGGCCGGCCATGGAGGCGGCCGTATGGCAAAGCGGCCGTATAGCAATGCGGAGGCTCGTATACACTTCCACGGTCACCGCATTCGCGACCCAGGAGCAGCCACCATGGCGATACATCTCGAAGGCCGCCACTTCCTCAAGGAGCTGGACTTCACCGCCGAGGAGTTCCGCGGCCTGATCGACCTGGCCGCCGAGCTCAAGGCCGCCAAGCGAGCGGGCACCGAGGTCCAGCGGCTGCGCGGCAAGAACATCGCGCTGATCTTCGAGAAGTCGTCGACCCGTACGCGCTGCTCGTTCGAGGTCGCGGCCGCCGATCAGGGCGCTTCGACGACGTATATCGACCCGGCCGGTTCGCACATCGGCAGCAAGGAGTCCGCCAAGGACACCGCGCGGGTGCTTGGCCGCATGTTCGACGCCATCGAATTCCGCGGTGACGGCCAGTCCACCGTCGAGGAGCTCGCCGCGTACGCCGGGGTGCCGGTCTACAACGGCCTCACCGACGACTGGCACCCCACCCAGATGCTTGCCGACGTGCTCACCATGACCGAGCACAGTGACAAGCCGCTCGAACGGATCTCCTTCGCCTACCTCGGGGACGCCCGCTTCAACATGGGCAACTCCTACCTGGTCACCGGCGCACTGCTGGGCATGGACGTACGGATCGTCGCGCCCAGGTCGTACTGGCCGGCCGAGGAGATCGTGACCCGTGCCCGCGCGGCCGCCGAGACCAGCGGCGCCCGGATCACCCTCACCGAGGACATCGCCGAGGGAGTCCAGGGTGCGGACTTCGTCGCCACCGACGTCTGGGTGTCGATGGGGGAGCCCAAGGAGATCTGGGACGAGCGCATCAAGGTGCTCGGTCCGTATGCCGTGACCATGGACGTGCTGTGCGCCACCGGCAACGCGGACGTGAAGTTCCTGCACTGCCTCCCCGCCTTCCACGACCTGGGCACCAAGGTCGCTCGCGAGATCCATGAGAGCCACGGCCTGACCGAGCTCGAAGTCACCGACGAGGTCTTCGAATCGGAGCACTCCGTCGTCTTCGACGAGGCGGAGAACCGTATGCACACGATCAAGGCGGTTATGGTCGCCACGCTCGCCTCCGCCGGATAGTCATGCGGCAGGAGGTCGGCTCCGCGACGGGAGCGTGAACCAGACCGCCTTGCCCCCGTCGGTGAGGCGGTGCCCGCAGGCCGAGCTCAGCGCACGGATCAGCAGCAGCCCTCGGCCGTGCTCCTGCCAGGCGTCGGGGGCCTGGCCGGGCCCGGGCCGGGGCCAATCGCCCGGCGGGGCGGGGTCGCCGTCATGGACCTCCACCTGACAGCCCGTCGGCAGGAGTTCCACCACCAGCTCGATGGGGGTCTCCCCACTGGTGTGCTCCACCGCGTTGGCGACGAGCTCCGCCGTGAGCAGCTCGGCCGTGTCACTGTCCGCCGGCGCCTTGATGTCCGCCAGCGCCGTACGGATCAGGGCGCGGGCGATCGGCACGGCTGCCGCGGTGTGCGGCAGCGCGATGCGCCACGAGGCGGGGACGGGCAGGCCGGAGAGTTCGAGCAAGGCGGGCGGTCCATTCGAGGTTCGACGTCGTGCTTTCAACCTTATGAAGCGCAAGACGCCGGACAAGGGGCTGGGGTCCGCCTTGGATGGGACCTGTGCCACATCTGGGACGGGACCTTTGCATCGGTACAATCGGCGTATCGCGCAGTCGTGACGGGAGTCACGTAAGGGTGATAGCTTCGAGTGGCAGGCAGCACCCCGCCCGCTGAAGGAGGCCACACTCCATGAGCCCCTTTTCCAGCTCCGCGCAGCGCACCGGACAGTGGCGCCATCTGCGGCTCACGACGGACGACGGGGTCGCGACCGTCACCCTCGCCCGTCCCGAGAAGCTCAACGCCCTCACCTTCGGCGCCTACGCCGACCTGCGTGATCTGCTGGCCGAGCTGGCGCGGGAGCGGTCCGTACGAGCACTGGTGCTGGGCGGGGAAGGGCGCGGGTTCTGCTCCGGCGGTGACGTCGACGAGATCATCGGCGCGACGCTCTCCATGGACACCGCCCAGCTCCTCGACTTCAACCGGATGACCGGGCAGGTCGTACGGGCGCTGCGCGAATGCCCCTTCCCGGTGATCGCGGCGGTGCACGGCGTCGCGGCGGGGGCCGGCGCGGTGCTGGCGCTGGCCGCGGACTTCCGTATCGCGGACCCGTCGGCCCGTTTCGCGTTCCTCTTCACCAAGGTGGGGCTCTCGGGCGGCGACATGGGCGCGGCGTATCTGCTGCCGAGGGTGGTCGGCCTCGGCCACGCCACCCGGCTGCTGATGCTCGGCGAACCGGTCCGCGCGCCCGAGGCCGAACGGATCGGCCTGATCAGCGAGTTGACGGACGAGGGCCGATCGGACGAGCGGGCCGCGGAGCTTGCCCGCCGGCTCGCGGAGGGCCCGGCCCTGGCGTATGCGCAGACCAAGGCGCTGCTCACGGCCGAGCTCGACATGCCGCTCGCGGCGTCGGTCGAACTCGACGCGGCGACGCAGGCGCTGCTGATGAACGGCGAGGACTACGCGGAGTTCCACGCCGCTTTCACGGAGAAGCGCCCGCCGAAGTGGCGGGGGCGCTGACGATGCCACGCCGCCCACCCCGGGGCTCCGCCCCGGCCCCCGCGCGGGGGCTCCGCCCCCGGACCCCCGCGCCTCAATCGCCGACGGGGCTTGAATTGCCCGGCGGGCGTGGAAGGACCCCCAGCGGGCGTCCGGAGCCCCAGTTCGGGATGCGGGTACTCCCCCTGGCTTCGCCGGAGGCACCCCCACCCAGGCGAAGCTCTGGGGGAGGGCGGGATGGGGCAGAACCCCCCGCGCCGCAGTCGGCCCGGACCTCCGGCTCCCCGGCAGAGCAGAGGGTCCGGGTCCCCCAGCCCGGCCGGCCGACGGCCACCGCGCCCGAGGCACGCCGACGCGCCCTCCGCGTGGCGGTCATCGGCGGTGGGCCCGGTGGGCTGTATGCCGCCGCGCTGCTCAAGCGGCTCGGCCCCGAACGCGACATCACCGTCTGGGAGCGCAACGCCCCCGACGACACCTTCGGCTTCGGCGTCGTCCTCTCCGACGAGACCCTCGGCGGGATCGAGCACGCCGACCCCGTCATCTACCGCGCGCTCCAGGACGAGTTCGTACGGTGGGACGACATCGACATCGTCCACCGCGGCCGCACCCTCACCTCCGGCGGGCACGGCTTCGCCGCCCTCGGGCGACGTCGCCTGCTGGAGATACTGCACGGGCGCTGCGAATCCCTCGGCGTGCGCCTCCGCTTCCGCACCCCCGCCCCGCCCGCCGCCGAACTCGCCGCCGCGTACGACCTGGTCATCGCGGCGGACGGGGTGCACAGTCTCACCCGCGAGGCGCACGCCGACACATTCGCGCCGCGCGTCACCACCCACCGCTGCCGCTACATCTGGCTCGCCGCCGACTTCGCCTTCGACGCCTTCCGCTTCGAGATCGCCGAGACCGAGCACGGAGTGATGCAGCTGCACGGCTACCCGTACGCCCCCGATGCCAGCACCGTCATCGTCGAGATGCGCGAAGAGGTATGGCGGGCCGCCGGCTTCGACACGGCCGACGAGCAGGAGTCCACCGACCTCTGCTCCAAGATCTTCGCGGAAGCCCTCGGCGGCCGCGGCCTCCGCTCCAACAGCTCCTCCTGGATCGCCTTCCGCACCGTCGTCAACGACCGCTGGTCCCACGGCAATACAGTGCTTCTCGGCGACGCCGCCCACACCGCCCACTTCTCGATCGGCTCCGGCACCAAGCTCGCCGTCGAAGACGCCCTCGCGCTTGCCGCCTGCGTCGAGGAACAGCCCGACCTGCCCGCCGCACTTGCCGCGTACGAGACGGAGCGCCGCCCGGTCGTCGAGTCCACGCAGCGCGCGGCGGCGGCCAGCCTCCGCTGGTTCGAGGAGCTGGCCGGGTACCTCGACCAGCCGCCGCGGCAGTTCGCCTTCAATCTCCTCACCCGCAGCCGCCGCGTCACCCACGACAATCTGCGGCTGCGCGACCCGGCGTTCACCGACGCCGTCGAGCGCGACTTCGGCTGCCCGCCCGGCACCCCGCCGATGTTCACCCCCTTCAGACTGCGCGGACTGACCCTCCGCAACCGGGTCGTCGTCTCGCCCATGGACATGTACTCCGCCGCGGACGGCGTCCCCGGCGACTTCCACCTCGTACACCTCGGCGCACGGGCCCTCGGCGGAGCCGGCCTGGTGATGACCGAGATGGTCTGTGTGAGCGCAGAGGGCCGCATCACCCCTGGTTGCACCGGCCTTTACACCCCCGAACAGGGCGCCGCCTGGCGGCGCGTCACCGACTTCGTGCACCACCACTCGCCCGGCACGGCGATCGGCGTCCAGCTCGGTCACTCCGGCCGCAAGGGCTCCACCAAGCTGATGTGGGAAGGCATCGACAAGCCGCTGGACGAGGGGAACTGGCCCCTCGCCGCCGCCTCACCGCTCCCGTACCGCCCCGGCGTCAACCAGGTCCCGCACGCCCTGGACCGCGCCGGACTCACCGATATCCGCGAGCAGTTCGCCGCCGCGACCCGGCGCGCCGCCCGCTGCGGATTCGACCTGCTCGAACTCCACTGCGCCCACGGCTACCTCCTCTCCGGCTTCCTCTCCCCGCTCACCAACCGGCGGACGGACGCCTATGGCGGCTCCCTGGAAAACCGGCTCCGCTTCCCCCTCGAAGTCTTCGACACGATGCGCGGCGTCTGGCCCGACGACCGGCCCATGACCGTCCGTATCTCTGCCACCGACTGGGCACGCGGCGGCACCACAGCCGAGGACGCGGTCGAGATCGCCCGAGCCTTCGCCGCCCATGGCGCGGACGCGATCGATGTGTCGACGGGGCAGGTGGTCCCCGACGAACAGCCGGAGTACGGCCGCTCGTACCAGACCCCGTACGCCGACCGGATCCGCAACGCCCTGGGCATCCCCGTCATCGCGGTCGGCGCGATCTCCTCCTGGGACGACGTCAACTCGCTCCTGCTGGCGGGCCGCGCAGACCTCTGCGCGCTGGCCAGGCCGCATCTGTACGACCCCCACTGGACCCTGCACGCGGCAGCGGACCAGGACTACGCGGGAGCGGCGGCGCTGTGGCCCGATCCCTACCGGGCGGGCAGCCGCAAGCCCCCGACCGGCCGCACCGACGCCCCGAAACCGCGGCTCACTCTGAGCTGAGCTGCACGAACTCCGCGCCCGCGTCCCGCAGCAGCGCGTGCAGCCGAGCGAAGACCTCCGCCGACCGTCCGCCGGGCCAGCCCTGTGGCAGCAGCTCGGCCGGCAGACCCGGATCGATGTACGGCAGCTGCCGCCAGGAGTCCAGCGCCGGCAGATAGTCGCGGTAGGCGTCCCGCGCCGGCACCTCATCGCGCGCTTCCCACGCCCGTAGCACCGGCTCGTGCAGATCCAGGAACTCCTCGTGCTGCTTGGCGATCGCGCCCAGATCCCACCAGCGCGCCACCGCCTCCGCCGTCGCCGCGAAGCCGAGGTGCTCGCCGCGGAACAGCTCGACGTACGGGTCGAGCTGGAGGCGGCGCAGCGTGTGCCGGGTCTCCTCGTACAGCCATGCAGGGGCGATCCACACCCCGGGCGCCGCCGACCCGAAGCCGAGCCGCCCCAGCCGCGAGCGCAGCAGATGGCGCTTGTGGCGCTCGGCCTCGGGCACCGAGAAGACGGCGAGCACCCAGCCGTCGGACAGCAGCGGGGCGTGCCGGGCGTAGATCCGCCGGTCGCCGTCGTCGAGCAGCTGACGGGCGGCGGGCGACAGGGCGTAGCCGGCCGCACCGTCCGGCGTGCGTTCGGGGACGAGCAGGCCGCGGCGTTTGAGCCGGGAGACCGAGGAGCGCACGGACGGCGCATCCACGCCGAGAACGGCCAGCAGACGAATGAGCTCGGCCACGGGGAGGGGCCCCTGCCGTTCGCGTCCGTAGGCGCCGTACAGGGTGACGATCAGGGAACGGGGAGTGTGCTGCTCGGCCACGTGATCACTCTAGGGCCCGCAGGCGGAAGCGCTGCAGCTTGCCGGTGGGGGTGCGCGGAAGCGCATTGAGGAAGACGATCTCGCGCGGGCATTTGTACGGTGTCAGGCGCCGCTTCACCGAGTCGGTGAGCGCGGCGGCGGTGTCCTCGTAGGCCGGGACCCCCGCACGCAGCACGACGTAGGCCACCACGATCTGCCCTCGCAGCTCATCGGGGCGGCCGACCACCGCGGCCTCCGCCACATCCGGGTGGTGCAGCAGCGCGTCCTCCACCTCGGGCCCCGCGACGTTGTAGCCGGCCGAAATGATCATGTCGTCGGCGCGGGCGACGTAACGGAAGTAGCCGTCGGGTTCACGCACATACGTGTCACCGGTGAGATTCCAGCCGTCGTGCACATAATCCAGCTGCCGGGGGTCGGTCAGATAGCGGCAGCCCACCGGGCCGCGCACGGCCAGCAGGCCCGGCTCCCCGTCCGCTACCGGCCGGCCGGAACGGTCCACCACCCGCGCCTGCCAGCCGGGAACCGGAATCCCGGTGGTGCCCGGTCTGATCGCCCCGTCCGCCGCCGAGATGAAGATGTGCAGCAGCTCGGTCGCGCCGATGCCGTTGATGATGCGCAGCCCGGTCTGTTCCTGCCAGGCCTGCCAGGTGGCGGCGGGCAGATTCTCACCGGCCGACACACACCGCCGCAGCGAGGCGGTGTCGTGCCCGTCGAGGCCGGCCAGCATCACGCGGTACGCGGTGGGCGCGGTGAACAGGACCGACACCCGGTGCGCGGCGATCGCGGGCAACAGCTGTGTCGGGCCCGCCTGTTCGAGCAACAGCGCGGACGCGCCCGCCCGCATCGGGAAGATCACCAGACCGCCGAGCCCGAAGGTGAAGCCCAGCGGCGGGCTGCCCGCGAAGACGTCGTCGGGCTGTGGCCGCAGCACCTGCGCGGAGAAGGTGTCCGCGACGGCCAGCACATCCCGGTGGAAGTGCATGCACCCCTTGGGGCGGCCGGTCGTGCCCGAGGTGAAGGCGATCAGCGCGACATCGTCGGCCGCGGTCGCCACCGCCTCGTACGGCTCACGGGTCCCGGCGGCGGCGAGCCGCAGCAGATCGTCGGGGGAGTCGCCGCCGTAGCCCGTGATGCGCAGCCCCGGCACCTCGGCCTTCGCCAGGTCGTCGAGCGAGCGGATGTCGCACAGGGCGTGGCTGACGGCGGCGATCTCGCACACCGTGGCCAGCTCCTTGGCGCGCTGCTGGGCGAGGACGGTGACCGCCACCGCGCCGGCCTTCATAACTGCCAGCCAGCAGGCCGCGAGCCAGGGCGTGGTGGGGCCGCGCAGCAGGACGCGGTTTCCGGGGACGACTCCCAGGCTGGAAGTGAGGACATGGGCGATCCGGTCGACCTGGTCGCGCAGCTCTGCGTACGTCCAGATCTCGCCGCCCCCGGTGCGGAAGACGGGCCGGTTGGCGCCGAAGCGGTCGATCGTACGGTCCAGCAGCTCGGCCCCGCAGTTGAGCCGCTGCGGATAGCGCAGCGAGGGCAGCTCGAAGAGGAGTTCCGGCCACTGCCCGGCGGGCGGGAGATGGTCGCGCGCAAAGGTGTCGCAGTGGGCCGAGGGTGACAGCTCCATGGTTCGCCCCCTTCTCGTGGTGGGGTCGCCAAACGAGCGTATCGTGAAGGTGACGACAGTCAACGGTCCGCGATAGATGCGTCAGAAGTGGGGGCACGAATGCCCGTATTCTCGCTCGATCCGGTACAGACCGCCTGGTGTGCGCAGTTGCGTACGCTGGCCGCCGAGAAGCTGCGACCGCTCGCGGAGAAAGCGGAGCCGGGCCGGGTCAACCGACCCTTGGTGGCCGCTCTCGGTGAACTGGGGCTGCTTGAGCGGCTGTTCGGTGCGGCGGCGGGCTCTCCAGCGGGAGCAGGAGCGGGGGCGGGGGCCGCGGCCGGGGTGGGAGCGGGAGCAAGAGCGCTCGAGCTGTGCCTGCTGCGCGAGTCCCTCGCCTACGGATGCACGGAGGCCGAGACCGCCCTCGCCCTCCAGGGACTGGGCAGCTACCCCATCGTCCAGGCGGGCACGGCCGCGCAGCGGGAACGCTGGCTCCCCGAGGTAATCGCGGGCCGCGCCGTCGCCGCCTTCGCGCTCAGCGAGCCTGACGCCGGCTCGGACGCGGCCGCTCTCGCCCTCAAAGCCGTTCCGGATCAAGGGGGTTGGCGACTGAGCGGGGAGAAGCGCTGGATCTCCAACGCCCCCGAGGCCGACTTCTACACCGTCTTCGCCCGTACGACACAGGGCGCGGGCGCCCGTGGCGTGACCGCCTTCCTCGTCCCCGCCGACCGGCCGGGCCTTGCCGGTGCCGCGCTGGAGATGCTCTCGCCGCATCCCATCGGTGCGCTGACCTTCACCGATGTCCCGGTGACCAGGGACGATGTGCTCGGCGACGAGGACCGGGGCTTCCGCGTCGCGATGAACACCCTGAACCTCTTCCGCCCCAGCGTCGGCGCGTTCGCCGTCGGAATGGCCCAGGCGGCCCTGGATGCGACGCTCGGCCACACCGCCCGACGCAGTGCCTTCGGCGGCCCCCTCAAGGACCTCCAGTCGGTCGCCCACCAGGTCGCGGAGATGGCCACCCGTATCGAAGCCGCGCGGCTTCTCGTCTACGCGGCGGCCGAGGCGTACGACGAAGGCGCCACCGATGTGCCGAAACGGTCCGCCATGGCGAAGCTGCTCGCCACGGAGACCGCGCAGTATGTCGTGGACGCCGCCGTCCAGCTGCACGGGGCACGCGCGCTCCAGCGCGGGCATCTGCTGGAGCATCTGTACCGTGAAGTCCGTGCACCCCGGATCTACGAGGGCGCCACCGAGGTCCAGCGCACGATCATCGCCAAGGAGCTGTACGCCAACGAGCTGTACGCCGAGGAGCTGCACGCCCACGAGCTGCACGCCGAGGGACCGTACGCAAAGGGCACGAAGGAGCCGTACGCATGAGCCTGCACCGCCACAATCCGGCGGAGCTCTCCCCGCCCACCGGTTTCTCCCACGCCGTCACCGCCACCGGCACGCGGATCGTGTTCCTGGCCGGGCAGACCGCCCTCGATACCGAGGGCAAGATCGTCGGCGAGACGCTGCCCGAGCAGTTCGAGACCGCGCTGGCCAATCTCCTCACCGCCCTCGCGGCCGCCGGCGGCGCCCCGCAGGACCTGGCCCGAGTCACCGTCTACGCCACCGATGTGGCTGACTACCGCGCGCACGCACCCGAACTGGGCCGGATCTGGCGGCGGTTGGCGGGCCGCGACTACCCAGCGATGGCGGTGATCGGGGTGGTCCGCCTCTGGGACGACGTAGCGCTGGTGGAGCTGGAGGGCTTGGCCGTACTCCCCTGACGGGCATAACATCGTTATGCCCGTCAGCGTACGAGGGGAGACGCCATGCCGGAGATCGAGCTCGGCGCAGGGACGATCGCATACGAGGACAGCGGAGGCCCGGGCCCGGTCGTGGTCCTGCTGCACGGGCTGGTCCATGACGCGACGGTCTGGCGCAAGGTGGTCGCCGACCTGGGGCGGGACCACCGCTGTATCGCCCCGACCCTGCCGTACGGCTCACACCGCACCCCCATGCGCCCGGACGTCCTGCTCACCCCCGACTCCGTCAACGAGCTGATCGCGGAGTTCCTGGACCGCCTGGACCTGCGCGATGTGACCCTCGTCGAGAACGACTGCGGACGCGCCCAGACCGTCGCAGGACGCCATCCCGAACGGCTCGCCCGGCTCGTGCTCATCTCCTGCGAGGCCTTCGACAACTACCCGCCGGGCGCACCCGGCAAGATGATCTCCCTCGTCTGCAAGGTGCCGGGCGGCATCGCGCTGATGGCCCGGATCCTGGCGCTGAAGCCGCTGCGCCGACTGCCCATCGGACTCGGCGCGCTCACCAAGCGTCCCGTACCGCCCGAGATCGCCGACGGCTGGCTGCGGCCCCTGCTCACCGACAAGGCCATCAGGGCGGACTTCAAGCGCTACAACGCGGGCGTACGCAAGACCGAACTCCTGGAGGCGGTCGAAGGACTGCGGAAATTCGACCGGCCCGCGCTGGTCATCTGGGCGGCCCAGGACCGGATGATGCCGCGCGAACACGGCAGGCGGCTGGCCGAACTGCTGCCGCAGGGGCGGCTGTTGGAGATCGAGGACAGCTGCACGCTCATCGCCGAGGACCAGCCGGAGGCCCTGTCCACGGCCCTGCGCACCTTCGTTGCGGAGCCGGTTGTCAGCGGGTCTTGATCGACTGGTCACGGTCCCGCGCCGGGCTTACGGTCGATTGGTAGACGGAATCGTCTACTGACCCTCGTAAGAGGGATGCGATCCGCCATGACGCCCTCGCAGCCGACGCCCACCTCCAAAGGCACCGCCCCGAAGAAGCAGGGCGGCAGCGGCGATGGGATCGCGCTTTTCGTCATCGCCTCCTGTCAGTTGATGGTGGTTCTCGACATCACCATCGTGAACATCGCTCTCCCGCACATCCAGAGCTCGCTGAACTTCTCCACCACGAGCCTGTCCTGGGTGGTCAGCGCCTATACGCTCACGTTCGGCGGTCTGCTGCTCCTCGGCGGCCGCGCCGGGGACATCCTCGGCCGCCGCAGGGTCTTCGTCTTCGGAGTACTGCTGTTCGCGCTCGCTTCCCTGCTCGGCGGGCTGTCCCAGAACTCCGGCCAGCTCCTGGCCGCGCGCGCCCTTCAGGGCGTCGGCGGCGCCATAGCGTCACCGACCGCGCTCGCGCTGATCGCCACGACGTTCACCGAAGGCCCGGCCCGCAACCGGGCGTTCGGCGTCTTCGCCGCGGTCTCCGCGGGCGGCGGCGCGATCGGTCTGCTGGCGGGCGGCGTCCTCGTCGAATGGCTCGACTGGCGCTGGGTGTTCTTCGTCAATGTGCCGATCGCCCTGCTCATCGTTCTGGCGACCCCCCGCCACATCAAGGAGTCCGAGCGCCATCCCGGCCACTTCGACCTGGCCGGCGCGCTGACCTCCACGCTCGGCATGGTCGCGCTGGTCTACGGCTTCATCCGGGCCGCGCAGGAAGGCTGGCGCGACAGGTTCACGCTCGCGTCGTTCGGGGCCGCTGTGCTGCTCCTCACCACCTTCATCCTGGTCGAACGCCGCTCGAAACAGCCGATCACCCCGCTGCACATGTTCGCCGACCGTAACCGCGCGGGCACGTACGGAATCATGCTCAGCCTCGCCGCCGCGATCTTCGGCATGTTCTTCTTCCTCACGCTCTTCGTACAGAACGTGCTTGACTTCAGCCCCCTGAAAGCCGGACTCGCCTTCCTCCCCGTGAGCGCGGTCATTGCGGTGGGCGCGGGTATCGCCTCCCAACTCCTGCCCAAATTCGGCCCGAAGCCCTTCATGGTGACAGGCGCGATCCTGGCCGCGACGGGCCTGTCCTGGCTGACCCAGACCGACATCCACTCCACGTATCCGGGCAGCATCCTGGGCCCGATGCTGATCTTCGGGCTCGGCATGGGCATGAACTTCGTCTCGCTGACGCTGATGGCCGTCTCCGGAGTGCCCACGCACGAGTCGGGTGCCGCATCCGGCATGCTCAACACCACCCAGCAGGTGGGCGGCTCGCTCGGCCTGTCCATCCTGGTCACGGTGTTCGGCACGGCCAGCCGCAACGAGGCCCAGGAGCAGATCCCGCGCTTCATGGCCCAGGCCGGACCGAGGGAGCGGCTGTTCTTCGAACGCACCGGTCAAATCCCGCCGCCCTGGGGCGACGAAGTGCTCACCTCCGGGGTCTCCGCCGCTTTCATCATGGCCGCCATCTTCACGGTGATCGCCGCGGTGATCGCCCTTCTGGCCATCCAGGTCCGTCCCGCAGACCTGGAACGCCTCCAGGGAGGCATCAGCCCTGGACCCTGAGGCTCTCGCCCCGGCCCCGCCTCGCCACAATCCGGTCCAGGACCTGGCTGAACTGTGCCAATGCGGGTAGACGTGAGGCGCATGGGACTGGGGAGAAAGGCCAGGACCCGGAGGAGGCGATCATGTGAGTGCCGACTCCCTCGGCGGGTACCAGAGCGCCTCCTCGCAGGCTGATTCCGTGGGCCTGGCTGTCCTCGACACCGATACCAGGTACGTGGTCGCGGACGCCGCCTACTGCCGGATCGCGGGGGAGGAGCACGAAGGGCTGGCGGGCAGCCCCGTCAGCTGGGGAGCCCGGCCGAGGGTCGGCTCCCCGCTGCTGCTGACCAGGGTTCTCACCGACGGGGTGTCGCGCACGCATGTGACCGCACTCAGCCGCTGCACATGGCACCGTCTGACGATCCATGGAGAAGTCGTCGGTGTCGTGGGCGTCATCGTCGAGACCGCGCCCGCGTCGGCCGGCGAGCTGCAGGCAGCTCCGTCCTACCTCTCACTGGCGGAGACCGGCGAAGGCATCGGGACGACTCTCGACGCGGAGACCACGTGCCTGGAAGTGGTCAGTTACCTCAGTCCCGGTCTTGCCGACGCGGCGGCGGTCGACCTGCTTCCCAATTCTCCCCTCACTACCGGTGACCTGGGCAATGAGGAGCTGCGCGGGGTGTACCGCGCTGCCGTGTCAGGGCGGGACGAGCTGCTCGCTCACTCCTCCGCGGACGCCGTCCCGGTCTCGGTCCGTGCGATGCGGGCCGGGCGTCCCGTCCTCGACGAGCGAAGACTGGCCATGCCGCTCATCGCCGACGGCCGGGCCATCGGCGCGGTGCTGGTCGCCCGCACCCACGGCAGGTTCACTCAGGACGACGTACGGAGCGTCCAGGCGGTGTCCGCGCGGGCAGCCACCGCCATCGAACACGCCCGCCTGTACGAACAGGCCGAGCGGACCGCGTTCAAGCTGCAGCGAGCCCTGCTGACCGACCCCGGCCTCCCACACCCCAACCTCAAGGTCGCCACCCGGTACCTGCCGTCGGGATCCGGCAGCCTCGTGGGCGGGGACTGGTTCGAGACCGTGCGGCTGCACTTCGGCCGGACGCTGCTGGTGATGGGCGATGTGATGGGCCACGGCGTGGAGGCCGCCGTCGACATGAACAGCTACCGCTCCACGCTGCGCGAGGTCGCGGCCAACGACCTGCCACCGCACCGGGTGCTGCGGCAGCTGGACAACGCCATCTCCGAGGCCGTCACCCGGCGGCCCGCCACCTGTCTGCTCGTACGCGTGGACCCGGCGCGCGGCATGGGCTCCTTCTCCAGCGCAGGCCATCTGCCGCCCGCCGTATTCAGCCGGGAAGGCGCCGCGGAGCTGATAGGCGTGCCCGTCGGACCACCTCTCGGCACCGGCCTCGGCGGATACGAAATCATCTCGCGCGGCCTCCAACCCGGTGACACCCTGCTGCTGTTCACCGACGGCCTGGTCGAACGTCGCGGAGAGGACATCGACGCCTCGCTCGCCCGCCTCGCGGACGTACACGCCGTCCCTGACAGCAGCGTCGACGAACTGCTCGACGTCGTACTCGACGAACTCGACGCCGCCCACGCGGAGGACGACGTGGCGGTCATGGCCGCCCGCATCCGCCGCAGGCCGGTGGTGGAGCACCACTGACGTCGCCCTTGCGGATCCGTAGCGGCGGGGGCTCAGACTCGGTCCGCGAGCAGCAGCAGAGGTCCCGTTGTGGACTCCAGCAGCTTCCTCCTGGCGGGCCTCCGGCTTCGGTGCGGCCAGGGGGACCTTCGCGATTCGGGGGAAGAACGAACCCACCGCCCCTGGTCAGACTTGCATCCGATCGGGCGGGCTGAGGTCCGAGGCCGGGTGTGTGACCCCGGATTGGTCCTGGAACACGGTTATGTGGAACGGGTGGCCTGGGCTGGCCTTCCGGCCTGCATCGCCGAAAAGGGACTGGTGGGTAGCGTGACGCACGGAGCCAAGAAGGGATCCTCTTATAAGGGGACGTCGTCGAAGGCGATCCTTCATCAGTACGATTTCCTGGGCGACTTCTACCGGCTGATTCTGGGCCCCGAGCTCGTCTTCTCCTACGGAATGTGGGAGGAGGGCGACACACTGGAATCGGCCCAGCTGCGCAAGCTCGACTACCACGCCGAAGCGGCGCACGCCGTGGGCGCGGAACGGGTGCTCGATGTCGGCTGCGGCTACGGCAGCCTCCTGCACCGACTGGTGGAGACCCACCACGTCAAGCGCGCGGTAGGGATCACGATGAGTCCCGCCCAGGCCGCGTGGGCCCGTGACCAGCACTGGCCGGGCTGCGAGGTCCGGCTCGAGAACTGGTTCGATCATGAACCAGGCGGGTCCTATGACGCCATCATCGCCATCGAGGCAATCGAGCATTTCGCCGGGAATACCATGTGGCGGTCGAAGCGTGTCGCCCGATACCGCGAGTTCTTTCAGCGCTGCCATTCCTGGCTGCGGCCGGCCGGGCGTCTGTCGTTGCAGGCCAACGCCTGGAATGACCGCGGCTGGCTTGCTTCCCTGCTGCTTTCTCCCCAGCAACTGGCCCCGCACGGCGGGAGTCATGTCGCCAAGGAACGCCTCGGCCTCAAGGGCGTCTACGGCGGTGTCAAGAACGTACGCGAAGGTCTTCACGCGTCGCGCAAGGTGTTCCCGGAGTGCTTCCTGCCGACCCGGGACGAACTGACCGAAGCCGGCCGCGGCCTGTTCCGCATGGTGGAGACGCGAAACGACCCGAGCGACGGCGTGTCCACGGTGGAGAGCTGGTTGGAGCGGGCTGAGGCCAACCGGAGACGCGGCGCGGAACTCATCGGTGAGAGCGCGGTGTCCGACATCATCAGGGAGCAGAAGACCGCACTCCGGTTCATGCGGGAAGGCCGCTTCACCGTCGTTCGTATGGTCTTCGAGAAGGTGTGAGTCGCCTTCCCCGACTGCCGCGGGTCCTTGAGCTGCACCGCGGTTGAGGGCCTATCGCCTCCGGCAGAGAGCGTACGTGGTCGACGTCGGCGGCCCGCAGCTCGGCGCGCAACGCCTCTTCGTGGGCCGGCACCCGGACCGCCACCCGGAGCTGCGACGGCTCCGCAAGCAGCTTGATCACGAGGACCAGCCACCGAATCCCTGCGCCGGCGCAGACCGAGTCCGACACGTCGGGCGCCTTGATCCGCCGCGAGCTATCGTCGAAGAAGGGGGGAGCCGACGACAGCGTCCTGGCCGAATCGGATTCGTCGGCCAACCCGCAGGCGTGGTTCGAGGAGGCGCGGCGTGGCGTCGGTCTCTCTGGAAGGACGACTTGCCATGCAGGACGACCCCGAGGTCCTCGAGTTCCTCAATGAGCAGCTCACCGCGGAGCTGACCGCCATCAACCAGTACTTTCTGCACTCCAAGATGCAGGAGAGCTTCGGTTGGACGAAGCTCGCGGCACACACGCGGCAAGAGTCGTTCGAGGAGATGAATCACGCGGAGGTCCTGACCGACCGCATCCTCCTTCTCAACGGCCTGCCCAACTACCAGCGGCTCTTCCATGTGCGGCTGGGGCAGACGGTCACCGAGATGTTCCAGGCGGACCGTGAGGTCGAGGTCGAGGCGATCGACAGGCTCAAGCGCGGCATCGACGTCATGCGCTCCAAGGGCGACATCACCTCGGCGAACATCTTCGAGTCGATCCTCGCCGACGAGGAGCACCACATCGACTACCTCGACACACAGCTGGATCTCATCGAGAAGCTCGGCGAGCCGCTCTATATCGCGCAGGTCGTCGAGCAGCCCGAGAGCTGACCGCGAGGGCCGTGTCGGCACTGCGACCACGAGCACGGCCGACGACTCTGTCGAGCTCCACCTGAAAGGTGCGGCACCAGTTGCAGGTTTCACCCTTATGTCGCGCACAAAACCTGACTTGTCCCCATATGTAAGGTTAGCCTGGCCTAAGGATGGCCCGGCTCCCGCTGCGGCCCGGCCGACCGGCAACGGAGGAGTGGGTTCGTGAGTACGTCCCGGATGAGGCTCGTGCTGGCGTCGGCCCTCGGCGGTCTGTTGGCCCTTGGAGGCACGGCTTGCGGCTCGGCGCAGGTCGAGCAGAGCGAGTCGGGCTCCGACAAGAAGATCACCGTGTACAGCGGCCGGAGCGAGTCGCTCGTCAAGCCCGTGCTCGACGACTTTCGGGAAGCCAGCGGCATCACCGTCGACGTGCGCTATGGCGACACCGCCGCGATGGCCGCCCAGTTGCAGGAAGAAGGGGACCGGAGCCCGGCGGACGTGTTTCTCGCGCAGGACGCTGGAGCCCTGGGAGCCGTGGCCAGGCAGGGTCTGTTCGCCAAGCTCCGCGACGACGTGCTGGACAAGGTGGCAAACGCCTACCGGGACGACGGCGGGGAGTGGGTCGGGGTGACCGGCCGCGTACGCACGATGGTCTACAACATGGACCAGGTTCGCGTCGCCGAGCTGCCGAAGTCCGTGTTCGAGCTGACCGGGCCGAAATGGAAAGGCAAGGTCGGCATCGCGCCGACCAACGGCTCGTTCCAGGCATTCATCACGGCTATGCGCGTGCAGCACGGCGAGGAGAAGACCAAGGAGTTCCTCGCGGGGCTGAAGGCGAACGACGCGCAGATCCGAGAAGGGAACGCGCCCATCGTCGCCGACGTCAACAAGGGCAGGATCGCCGCCGGGCTGGTCAACCACTACTACGTGTACGAGCTGGCCAAGGAGGAGGGCGGCAGCGTCGACGCCCTCAAAGCGAAGAACCACTTCTTCCCGGACGGAGACATCGGCAGCCTGGTCAACGTCTCCGGGGTCGGCGTGCTGAAGAAGGCCGACGAGGATCCCGACGTACGCGTATTCGTCGACTATCTGCTGGGCAAGCAGGCCCAGACCTATTTCGCCGAGGAGACGTACGAGTATCCGCTGGTGGCCGACGTCGACAGCGCCCCCGGGCTGCCGAAGCTGTCGTCGCTGAACGCGCCGGACATCGACCTCAACGACCTGGACGATCTGGAGACGACGGTCGAAATGATCAAGGATTCGGGGCTCGCCTGAGCATGTCGTCGTCGGCCCTCGCTCTGCGCCGGGTGCGGCGGCTGGTGCCCCGCCCGGCGCTGGCGGCTGCCGCGACGCTCGCGGTCGGTGTCGCCCTGATTCCGCTGGCCTATTTGGGGCTACGGGCCGGCGAGGCAGGCTGGGCCCGCATCGCCGACGAGCTGTTTACGGCGCGCACCGGGGCGCTGGTCGTCCGCAGCGTGGCGCTGGCGGCGGTCGTCACCGCGGCGTGCACCGTACTCGGCGTGGCAGCGGCGTTCCTGGTCACCCGCACCGACGTACCGGCGCGGCGGCTGTTCGGGATGCTCGCTGCGCTGCCGCTGGCTGTCCCCAGCTACGTCGCCGCTTTCGCCTGGGTGTCCACCGTGGAGGGCTTCGAGGGCTTCTGGCCGGCCGCACTCGTGCTCACGCTGGTCTCGTACCCGTATGTCTACCTGCCCGTCGCGGCCGCGCTGGCCGGCGTGGACCCGGCGCAGGAGGAAGTGTCGCGGTCGCTGGGGCGCGGCCCGTGGCACACGGCCGGCGGCGTGACGCTGCGCCAGGTACGGCCCGCGGTGGGGGCGGGCGCTCTGCTCGTCGCGCTCTACGTGCTCTCCGACTTCGGCGCCGTCTCCATCGTGCGGGTCGACGTCTTCACCCGGGCCATCTTCACCTCGATCAACCTCGGCTTCGACCGCACCGGCGCGCTCGTACTCGCCACGGTGCTCGTCGCCCTCACCGCGCTCATCCTGCTGGCCGAGCAGCTGACCCGGCGACGCGGGGCCCGTTACGCCCGGCTCGGCAGCGGGGCGCCTCGACCACAGGCGCGGCTGCGGCTGGGCCGACTGCGGTGGCCGGCCGCGTTCGGGCTCGCCGGCGTGGCGGCGCTGTCTCTCGGCGTCCCCGCGGCGAGCCTGATGCGGTGGTTCGGCGAGGGCGTCTCGCGGCCCGGGTCGCTGACCGGGATCGCCGCGGCCGCGGGAAACTCGCTGTGGGTCTCCCTCGCCGGCGCGGGTCTCACCATGCTCCTAGCGCTGCCGCTGGGGCTCCTCACCGCCCGCGCACCCGGCCTGCTCGCCGTCGCCCTGGACCGCCTGGCCTATCTCTCACACGCCCTGCCCGGCCTGGTCATGGGGCTGTCACTGGTCTTTTTCGGGATCAACGTGGTGCACCCGCTCTACCAGAGCGTGTGGCTCCTCGGACTGGCGTATGCGTCGCTCTTCCTGCCCCTCGCGGTCGCGGCCGTAAGCGCCGCCGCGGCGCAGGCTCCTCCCGGCCTGGAGGAGGTCGCCCGCTCGCTCGGACGCCGACGGGCGTACGTGCTGCGCACGGTGACCGTGCCCCTGGCCGCGCCCGGCATCGGCGCCGGGGCCGCACTGGTCTTCCTCACCTGCATGAAGGAGCTGCCCGCTACCTTGCTCCTGCGCCCGACCGGGATGGACACGCTCGCCACCGAACTGTGGACACAGACGTCGGTCTCCGCGTACGCGGCCGCCGCACCCTACGCGGCCCTGCTGGTACTGATCGCCGCCGTGCCCACGTGGTGGCTGTCGGCGCGCACCGGAGTCCTCACACGGGGAGGCGGCTGACGTGGCGGAACTGCGAATCGCCGACGTCTGCAAAGCCTTCGGCCGCGTCCAGGCCCTGTCCGGGGTGGACCTGACCGTCCGCTCCGGAGCGCTGGTGGCCGTGCTCGGGCCCTCAGGCTGCGGCAAGACCACGCTGCTGCGCTGCATCGCAGGCTTCGAGGTGCTGGACGCGGGCGAGATCCGTGTCGACGGCCACCGGGTCGCCACCCCCGACGCAGCGGTGGCGCCCGAGCGGCGGCGGATCGCGGTGGTTCCCCAGGAAGGCGCGCTCTTCCCCCACCTGTCCGTCCTCGACAACGTCGCCTACGGACTCGACCGCGCCGCCCGGCGGGCCGGCCGGGCGACCGCCGTGCTGAACCTGGTGGGCCTTTCCGGCTTCCAGGACCGGATGCCGCACCACCTCTCCGGCGGACAGCAGCAGCGCGTCGCCGTCGCCCGGGCACTCGCGCCGCGACCGCCGGTCGTGCTGCTCGACGAGCCGTTCAACGCACTCGACGCCGCACTGCGTTCCGAGGTGCGCCAGGACGTATGGCAGGCCTTGCGCGCCGACGGCGCCACGGCCGTCCTTGTCACCCACGACCAGTCGGAGGCCCTGTCGATGGCCGACGACGTCGCGGTCATGCGGGACGGTCGGATCGTCCAGAGCGGCCCGCCGGAACTTCTCTACGCGACACCGTCCGATCCGTGGGTGGCCGGGTTCGTCGGCGAGGCCGTATGGCTGCCCGCGGTGATCGACGGCGACCTGGCCCGAACCTCGCTCGGCGCCGTACCGCTCACACCGGCCGACAGCGGCGTGCCGACCGGCCCGATGCGCGTGATGCTACGGCCCGAGCAGATCGCGCTCGCCGTGCGCGGGGCTCCGGACGCGGTCGCCGCTACCGTCGTGCGGCGCGACTTCTACGGCCATGACGCGGTGCTGGCTCTGCGACTGGGGGACGGCACGCCGGTGGCTGCCCGGATCTTCGACCCGGCCGCGGTCCCGCCAGCCGTGGGGGACGAGGTCGGCCTGCGCGTCCGCGGCACTGCCCGCGCTTTCCCGCTGGGCGGAGGCACGGCCCCGGAGACTGACCCGGATTCCGCTCGGGAGGGTTGAGGCCGACCACCGAACCGATTGCCACTGGTATCCAGCCGCAGTCACTCCACTTCCCCTGCCGACGATGGCTGCGACGACCACGTCGCGCTGGCGGAGAGCAGTTTTCTTCGGGGTCAGGGCTGTCAGCAGAGCGGCTCCCGGTGCGAGGTCCGACCATGTGCCGTGCCAGGTCCGCACGGCACTTCGCCGTCATCGACACCGGCAAGAGCCTTCCCTTCGAGGAGCGGGAGCCCCGTTCACGCCTTGCGCGTGCGGGGCTCCCGGTGCGCAAGGAGCTGTTCGCGCAAGGCGGTCAGCTGATGGGAATGCTCCACCGCGCGCGTCTCGTCGACCGCGGTGAGGGCGAGCAGCAGAGCGTCGGCAACGATGAGGCCGGTCAGCGCTTCGTTCGTGATCCCGGTCGGGGTGTGGGGTGCGGTGAGGATGGCGTCGACGCGGTCCTCGAAGGCCTCGCCCAGCTCATCGGTGACGAAGACGACCTTGGCGCCGACCGAGCGCGCCCGCTCCACCAGGACCGTCAACTCGTGCAGGGGGCGTCCGGGCTGGAAGATGACGACCGCGTCCCCCTGGGCGAGGGAGAGCAGGGGGTCGGCGAGGGCGAAGCCGGTGGCGCCGACGAATCGGGCCCGGCGGCCGATGCGGCCGAGGGCCAGCGCAAGATGGCGGGCCGCGAGCTCGCAGGCCGCGACGCCGTAACAGAAGACCTCGCGGGCATCCGCCATGGCCGCGACCGCCCGCTGGAGGGCGTCGGTACCGGTGAGCCGGCGGCACTGGTCGATGCGGTCCTGCGTCTCGTCGAAGACGTCGTTCCAGATGCCCTCCAGGTCGTGACCGACGTGGGCGATGCGCTGCTGGAGCCGGATCTCGGGGGCGATCGCCGAGGTGAAATCGGCAGCCAGCTCCCGCTTGAGCGCGGGCAGTCCCGCATAGCCGAGGCGTTGCAGGGCCCGCACGACCGTGGCGTTACTGGTGCCACTGGCCAGGCCCAGCTGCTGGGCGCTGGCGAACATCACCTGCTCGGCCGGAGCGCTCGCGAGGTACTGCGCAACGGTCCGTTCAGAGGCAGACAGCTCATCCCAAAGATCACGAATGGTCGCCCGCAGGCGAGTGAGCCCACCGGGACCCGCACTGCCGGACTCTGGATTCTTCATTACACCTCTTGACTCTCACGTCATCACCGTTACGCTCTCGAGCATCCCGTTCCAAGAGCGTGTATTTCCGGAACGGATGTTACAGCAACTGGTGTGTCCCTGAGGAGTCCCGCGATGCAGCACAGCCTTCCGGTCATTGAAATCTCGGGAACCCCCGCAGAGCGCGGCAGGCAGTACGGAGAAGCTGTAGGACCACAGCTGGAGGCCGCGCTCGGCTACTACGCGGAGGCGTTCGGCGAATCGTCCGGCCTGACCTGGCAGCAGGTGACCGGACGGGCCGCACGCTGGCTCGAGCCCGTGCACGACTATGCGCCGCACCTGCTGGAGGAGATGCAGGGCATCGCCACCGGCGCCGGACTCGACCTCCTCGACATCCTGGCGCTCAACGCCCGCGGAGAAGTCATTTACGACGACTCCTTCGCGCAGATGCGCGACGAGGAGGAGCCTGCCGAGGGCTGCACCTCCTTCGCGGCGTACGGACAGGCCAGCGGTGACGGCCACGTCTGGGCCGGTCAGAACTGGGACTGGCGCGCGGGTGTCGCCGACACCGTCGTCATGCTCCGTATCGTCCAGCCCCCCAAGCCCACCCTCATCATGCAGGTGGAGGCCGGACAGATCGGCCGACAGGGCGCCAGCTCCGCGGGGATCGCCCTCAACGCCAACGGTCTCGGCGGGCGCTTCAGCGACGCCGTCGGACTGCCGCAGACCGTGATCCGCCGCAGCGTTCTCGACCAGTCGAGCATCGCCGACGCACTGGGCGTGCTCTGCCGCACCCGCGCCCACATCGCCAGCAACGCCCTCCTCACCTGCCGCGAGGGGTTCGCCATCGACCTGGAGACCACCCCCGCCGGCCACGGCTGGATGTACCCCACGGACGGGCTGCTCGTGCACGGCAACCACTACCAGGCGGGCATTCCCACCGCCCTGGCCGACGGCTACCGTCCGCTCGCCCCCGACTCCCTCGTGCGCGTGCCACGCGCCGAGGAAGGGCTGCACCGACTGCGCGAATCCACCGGTGCCGACGAGTCCCGCAAGGCGATCCGGCAGGCGATGTCCGACCATCTCGGGCTCCCCGAGTCGCTGTGTACGCACACCGACCCGCGGCAGCCGCAGGTCAAGCAGTGGCAGACGCTCGTCTCCTCCTGTGTGGACCTCACCGTCGGTGACTACCACGTGACGGCCGGAACACCCTGTGATCACGAGTACCAGCACCTCCCCTGGAATCTCTACGACGGCCCCCACGCCCCCCACTGACCCGCCCCGGACCACGCCCGCACCCAAGTCCCCGAGCAAGCAGTCTTCGCTCTCTCCCGTCCCCTGTTCAGGAGCCCCGCAATGAAGCTCAAGACCTCGATCGCCGCCGCCGGCCTCGCTGGGGCGATGGCCCTCACCACCGCGTGCAGCGGCGCGGACACCGGTCCGTCGGCCGGCGGCGGCAAGACCGCCGACGCCGCCACGCTGAAGCTCACACCGACCACAGCCGAGGCGAAGGGCGAAGTCGCCACCGCCAACTGGTTGCTGGAGGACGAACCCGACTCCCTGGACCTGGACACCCAGGGCGGCAGCGCGGGCCGCACCGTGCTCAGCAATGTGTGCGAGCGCCTCTACCAACTGCAGCCCGACATGATGGTCCGCCCCTCCCTGGTCCGGACGGCCACCACACCGGACCCCAAGACGCTCGTCCTGTCGCTGCGCGACGACGTCACCTTCCACGACGGCTCCGCCATGACCGCCGACGATGTCCTGTTCAGCCTGAAGCGGCACGCGGAGCCGGAAATGGAGCAGTCCGACGAGTTCGAGAACGTCGCCACCATGGCCAAGAGCGGCGATCTCGAGATCACTGTCAAGTTCAAGCAGCCTGACGCCCTGTTCACCAAGGCACTCGCCGGGGACGCGGGACTCGTCTACAACCGTGAGCAGGTCGAGAAGGCCGGCAAGGAATTCGGCACCCCCGGTCAGCCCGACGCCTGCTCCGGTCCGTACAAGCTGACCGACTGGACGTCCGGCGACTCGATCGTCATCGACCGGAACGACACCTATTGGGGCACCAGGCCGCTCACCCAGCAGGTCGTCTTCCGCTGGGCCGACGACAGCGCCATGGTCAACGCCCTGAGGACCGGAGCAGCCGACGGCACCTACGCCGACTCGATCAGCACCGCCGCCGCGCTGCGCGGCAAGAAGGGCCTCGACCAGCACTACGGACCGAGCACCGCCGCCCTCTCCCTTATCCCCACCGAACGCGGCGGCCTGGCCGACCCGGACATCCGCCGAGCACTCTCCCTCGCCCTGGACCGCAGCGGCATCGCGAAGTCCGGTTACGGCGGCCTGATCGAGCCCTGGGCCACACCTGTCGGCTCGGGCTCCTGGGGATACGAGAAGGCCACCTTCGCCGCTGCCCAGAAGCAGCTCACCGGCGCGCCGGCCCATCCGGACGCCGAAGACATCGCCGCGGCGAAGAAGCTGGTGGAGAACGCCAAGGCGGCTCCGGACAAGCCGATCGTCATCGGAACCGACAACAGCCAGGGCCGCATGGTCATCGCCAACGCCGTCCGCGCGGCACTGACCCAGATCGGCCTCAAGAGCCAGATCAAGACCGTGCCGCCCGCCGAGTACGGAGAGTTCTACGGCGACGCGGAAGCCCGTGCGGAGATCGATGTCCTGGTCGCCGACTGGTACATCTCCAAGAGCGATCCGGTCGGCTTCTACGACAACGCGCTGTCCGACAGCTCCAACAACTGGGTCGGCTTCAAGAGCCCTGCCTACGACTCCAAGGTCAAGGACGCGATGCGTACGCTGGATGACAAGAAGCGCGCCGCTCTCATGGTCGACGTCCAGCGGCAGTTCGCCGACGCCGCCGTGTGGATCCCCATCGCCCAAGTGCCCACCGCGCTCGTCATCGACGACAAGCTGACCGGCCCGCCCGCCTCGATGGCGTACCTCTACTACCCCTGGGCCGCAGCGCTCGGTGCGAAGCGAGGCTGAGCACTCATGAGCGCCGCAATCGGCCGACGAATCGGGGGACTGCTGGCCACGCTGCTGGCCGCGTCCTTCGTCATCTTCGCCGCCGTGTACGCAGCCCCGGGCGACCCCGCCGTCTTCCTCGCCGGGGGCCGCGACAAACTCACCCCTGAGCGGCTGGCCGCGGTCCGGGAGCAGTACCACCTCGACGAGCCGCTGGTCGTGCAGTACGGCCGCTGGCTCTGGGACGGTCTGCACTTCGATCTCGGCCGCTCGTTCCAGTACAACGACCAGGTTTCCGACCTGCTTGCCGGCCGTTTCCCCACCACCCTGGCCCTGGTCGGTTACGCCACCGTCCTGTTCGTGGTCCTCGGTGTCGGCGCCGGCATCCTCGCCGCCGTCCGCCGCGGCAGCTGGGTCGACTCGGCGGTGGTGGGCGGCACCACGCTCGCCGCGTCCGTGCCCTCGTTCGTCGGCGGCATCGCTCTCGTCGCGCTGTTCGGTGTCCAGCTCGGCTGGTTCCCGGTGACGGGCAGTGGTGAGGGATTCGCGGGCACGATTCACCACCTCACGCTGCCCGCGGTGGCCATGGCGCTCGGCGCGCTCGCCGTCATCAGCCGGGTGACCCGGCAGGCGATGGTCGAGGCGGGGGCCGCCGACCATGTGGAGGTGGCGCGCGCTTCCGGGCTGCCCGAGCGTCAGATCGTTCGGCGGCACGTCCTGCGCAACGCATGGGGGCCGATCGTCACCATGTGCGGCCTGGTCACGGCGGGCATGCTTGCCGGCACCGTTGCCATCGAGACCGTCTTCGGGCTGAACGGCATCGGCTCTCTGCTCGTCGGCGCCATCAACAGCCACGACTTCCCCGTCGCACAGGCGGTCCTGCTGCTGATGGTGACCTGCTACATCGTCGTCACCACCGTCGTGGACCTCGTGCACCCGCTGCTCGATCCCCGCGTCAAGGCCGTGAGGAGTTCAGCATGACGACCGCCGTCACCACCGGGCCGCTGCTGCCCGTCGGGGAGCGCGCCCGCCGACCTATCGGGGTGGCCGTCGCGGCGGGATTCCTCGGACTCGTGGTGTTCGCCGCCGTGTTCGCCCCGTTGCTCGCGCCGTACGCCCCCGACGCCGTGGATCTGTCGTCCTCCCTGGCCGGCACCAGTGGCGACCATCTGCTCGGCACCGACGCCTCGGGGCAGGACCTGCTCTCCCGGGTGCTGTTCGGGGCCCGTACGAGCCTGATCGCCCCGATCGTGCTCCTGGCGCTCGCCGCGATCCTCGGCGTCACCATCGGGACCGTCGCTGCCTGGCGCGGAGGTTGGGTGGACACGCTGCTGTCCCGGGTCACCGACGTGATGTACGCCTTCCCGGGCCTGCTGTTCGTCGTGCTGATCATCGCGGTGTTCGGGGCCGGCATGACCACGTCCGTGCTGGGACTCGGGCTGGCCTTCGCTCCCACGATCGCCAAGTACACCCGCAGCGTGGCGCTGGCCGAGCGGGCGAAGCCGTACATCGACGCCTACCGTGTGCAGGGCATGGGCGGAACGCGTATATGTGTGCGCCACCTCGTGCCCAACCTCGCGCGCTCGATCGTCGGCTATCTCGTCGTCCTGTTCGGCGAGGCACTGATGAGTCTGGCGACGCTCAGCTACCTCGGCTTCGGTGCCCAGCCGCCCAGCAGCGACTGGGGGCTGATGGTTCAGGAGGGGCAGTCCGCGATCGTCCAGGGCGCCCTGCTCCCCGCACTCGTGCCGGGTATCGCCATCGCCGCCGTCGTGGTGGCCTTCAACGTCGTCGGGGTCTGGGCCGCCGACCGGCTCGGCGCCAGGAGGTAGCCGCTCATGCTGCTCGACATCGAGAACCTGACCCTGCACCTGCCGGGTGCTGCGCGGCCACTGCTCGCGGACGTGAGCCTGCAGATCCGCACCGGTGAGGTCGTCGGCCTCGTCGGCGAATCCGGCTCCGGCAAGTCCACCACTGCCAAGACCGCCCTGCGCATCCTCCCGGAAGTGGCGCGAGCCCAGGGGAAGGTGCTGGTCGACGGCGTGGACGTACTCTCCATGACCGATGCCCAGCTGCGAGACCACCGGGCGCGTACGGTCGCGATGGTCCATCAGGACCCGCGCTCCGCCCTGAACCCGGTGCGCCGGATCGGCGACTTCCTCATCGAACGGCTCGTCCGCACCGGCACCAGCGACAAGCGCGCGGCGCGGACGAAGGCCGTCGAGCTTCTCGACGCCGTAGGCATCTCCGACCCCGAACGGCGCATCCGCCAGCGCCCCCACGAGATGTCCGGCGGAATGCTGCAGCGCGTCGTCATCGCCGGCGCGCTCGCCACGGAGCCACGGTTGCTGCTCGCCGACGAGTCGACCAGCGCACTGGACGTCACCACCCAGGCGGAAATCCTCGCCCTGCTGCGCAGCCTGCGCGAACGACGCGAGCTGGGCCTGCTGTTCATCACCCACGACCTGCACCTCGCCGCGGCGTACTGCGACCGCGTATATGTGATGTACGCGGGCCGCGTCGTCGAACAGCAGAGCGCGCATCGGCTCTTCGCACATGCCCAGCACCCGTACACCGGGGGCCTGCTCGACTGTTCCCCCGCCCTCGGCGACACCACCCGCACGCTCCACCCGATCCCCGGCCGCCCGCCCTCCCTGGCAGACAGCTTCACCGGCTGTCCCTTCAGCGCACGCTGTCCGTACGCCGAGTCCGCATGCGAAACGTGGATTCCGCAGCCCATCCCCGTTCCGGGCGGGGGCACCGCCGCCTGCCGACGGCTCCCCGACCTGCCTGACGCGTCCGACGCGTCCGACGTGTCGGCGGAACCGACCGGACAGCCGTCCCACAACAGCCACGAGGACCCGAACGGGGGCGACGCCCAGGCCGAGGCGTCCGCGTCGCCCGCTGCCGTCCCCTCGCCCCTGGCCAAGAGGAGCACACCGTGACCGCATTCGATCCGCCGCACGGCGCGCCCCTGTTGGTGGTCGACGCCCTGACCAAGACCTACCGGCTGCCGGGCGGCGCGAGCCTCACCGCGGCTGACCGCGTCTCGTTCACCGTGCCTCGCGGCGCATCGGTCGGCATCGTGGGCGAGTCCGGATCGGGCAAGAGCACCGTGGCCCGCATGCTCGGCGGCCTGGTACAGCCGGACGCCGGGACGGTCACGGTGAACGGCAGAGACCGCGCCTCGCGGCCGTCGGCCCTCAGCCGGCACCGCCCGGCCGCCCGGCTGGCGCGCGCACGCGAGATCCAGATGGTCTTCCAGGACCCGTACGTCTCGCTCGACCCACGCCTGACGGCCCGCCAGTGCCTGCGCACCGCCCTGCGGCTGCACGGACATCCCTCGACGGATGCCCGGATCCAGTCACTGCTGGACCAGGTCGGCCTCGGCACCCGCGAGGCGGGCGCCCGCCCGCACCAGCTGTCGGGCGGGCAGCGCCAGCGACTGGCCATCGCCCGGGCCCTCGCCGTCGACCCACAGATCCTCGTCCTGGACGAGGCGGTCGCCGCTTTGGACGTGTCGATCCAGGCCCAGATCCTCCAACTGCTCGGTGAGATCAGGGACGACACCGGCGTGGCGCTCGTCTTCGTCAGCCACGACCTGGCCGTGGTCCAGCACATCACGGACGAAACGGTGGTGATGCAGCGCGGCAGCGTCGTTGAACAGGGCCCGACCGAGCGCGTGCTCGGCATGCCCCAGCACCCGTACACCCGTCTGCTCCTCGCCTCCGCACCGCACGAGGGCTGGGATCCGGCCGACGCGATCCGGGCCAGGGCCGCAGCTGATTCGGCGCAACCCGTCGCCTGAACCCCGACACCCTGGAGCCGGTCGACCAGCGCGGCCGGCCCGAACGCACGCCCAAGCGCCTGGGCGGTGCCGGACGAGCAGGGGGCGGACGTGGTCGACGACGGCGGCTGTAGCTCGGCGCGCAGTGCCTCCTCATGGCCCAGCACCCGGGCTCCGGGCAACCCTGCCGCCGGGTCGTCCGCAGACAGGGGAAGCCGGAGCCGGAGCCGGGGACGATCTCGAACGCGCCCGTCGCTAGGTTCACCCGGACTTCGTCCGGGTGAACGCGCGGCACGCGGCAGGTCGTGGCCTGTGCCGGGGACACTTATCGCCAGCGTTCCCGGCCGCTGTTTGAGCATCTCGTCAATGTCCGGCTCGGGAGTCCCACGGGTGCCGCCGCACCCCCTCCTGGTGGGCATTCTTGCTGGTCAGGCTGGGTATGGCGGCGTTCCCCGTTTAAATGTCGCGGAACTGAGGCAAAGGGTTTCCGACCTCCCGACTCGTCAACGACAGCCCCTCCCACCTGCGGCGGGGCTGTCTTGACGGTCGTCCTTGGCCAGCGTTGAGCGACGTTCCACGGCCCCGCGACGGCCCCAGCTGGCCAGCCGGGACGTTATCTCGAGCGGTTCGGCGAAGATCCGGATCAGGGGCGAGGACGGTTTCGAACAGCCGACATCTGCTTTGTAAGCCTGGCACCGAGCTCTGAGACGTTCGCCCAGCTCATCCCGCCTGCGCGCGGCTGCCGTCACGGGGTGCAGGCTGACGCCGCCGCTACCCCCGACTGACCGCTACTGCCCTGGTGTTCTGGCACGGCAATGGCACGCCGCGGATGCCTACCAGGCCCGCCACTTGTCGGTGATCTCGTACCGGCCCAGCCCATGGCGTGCGGTGAGCGCAGGAACGTCCACGCCGCACTCTGTGAGCGCCTGGTCGATGTAGTCGCCGAGTTCTTCGCGTTCGCCGGTCTCGTAGGCGGCCCCGTCATGCTGATCATTGATGACGTTCAGGGCGAGCACCACACGTTCAACTGCTTCGAAGACCTCATTGTCGGAGGGGCTGCGGAGCGTCCGCAGTTCGCTCTCGAACGCGCCCAGGGCTGCGTCGGTCGCGTCGAGAAGCGACACAGGGTAGAGGTCTGCCATGAACGCGTCCTCAGCGTTCAACGTGCCGGCAGCCAGCTTGCTGGCCTCCTCCTCCACTCCGTCGCGCCAGTGCTTCGAGGGTCTCTTAGTCATGAGCGGGACGGTACAGACGGGCACCGACAATCGCTCCCGTGAGGGCAGAGAGCTTCCCGTCATGCTGGGACAGGCGCTTAGCAGGCGCTGGGCCTCAGCTGCTACAGATAGCTATTGACATGGGAAAACGGCACCCTCACCCCTGCTGCCCACCAAGACTTCGACGCGCATTCGACAGGGAAGGCCGGACTCCTCGGTCTTGGCGCCTCTAGGTGCCGTAGGCATGGCCAGCCACCTGGGCTAGTGGCTCGTCACGCAGCCTTAGCTGGGTAATCGACGTGCTGCCCCTCGGTCAGCAGACTGTCTCCAGGATCTGATCTTGGAGGTGGTTGTGGGGCGTCGACCGAGTGTGTTCGTCCGGCCGGTCAGCATGGAGGAGGGCCGCAGGCTGCAGCGAATCAGCCGGACTGCGAAGGACCCGGTGAGACTCCGCCGGGCGATCGTGGTTCTGATGTCCGCCCAGGGCCAGACGGTCAAGGACCACGCTGATGCAGGTCGGCGAGGACTACGTCCGCGATGTCATCCACGCCTTCAACGAGCGGGGGTTCGACGCGCTGGACCCAAAATGGAGCGGGGGACGCCCCAAGACGATCAGTGACGAGGTGCGCGAGCACATCTGCCTGATCGCCCGGACGTCCCCTGCCGACTGGAAGATCACCGCGTTCTCCACCTGGAGCCTGAGCAAGCTCGCCGAGCACCTGGTCAAACAGAAGGTGACCGTGGCCATCAGTCGGGAGACCCTGCGCCGGATCCTGGCCGACGGCAAGGTCTCCTGGAAGACCACCACCACGTGGAAGGCGTCCACCGACCCGGAGTTCATCGCCAAAATGCACCGCGTCCTGGCGCTGTACGACACCCCGCCCGCCGACGGCCGGGTGATATGCGTCGACGAGTTCGGGCCGCTGAACCTGATGCCCCGCAAGGGCAAGGCATGGGGGCCGGTACGGCGTCCGCGCAGGCTGCGGGCCACCTACAACCGTTACAACGGCGTGAGGCACATGCTCGCCGCCCTCGACCTGACGACCGGCAAGCTGTACTACCGCATCCGCCCGCGCAAGCGATGGCGCGAGTTCCTCGGTCTCCTCAAGACCCTGCGGGCCCGCTGGCCCAGCCAGAAGCTGTACGTGGTGCTGGACAACTTCTCCCCGCACAAGCACGCCAGGGTCCGCAGCCGAACAGCCAGGCTCGGGCGCGAAAGGCCGTCGACAGTATCTTTCGCAAGAGCGGTGAGATGGGCTGATGCCTCGTGCTGCGCTCGGAGGGCACCAACGGTGCACGGGTTACGAAGTGCGGTTCCTGGACCGCGCGTCAGGGTATCGAGTCGGCGAAGCACTGAGGTTCAGGGGGAAAGTTGGACACAGAGACAGTCGTCGCCATCGTCGCTGCGGGTGTGAGCTTGCTGGCCGCTGGCATCTCCGGATCGCAGGCTCGTAGCGCACAAGAACAGCTCGCGCTGATGAAGAAGCAGCTAAGGGCTGTCCCGTAACTGATCTTTAGCATCCGGGGCGTTGGTAAGGACTGGATCGCGGGGACCACCGGTGGGCTCCACGACAGTCGCGTCGTTCTGTGGCCTGTCTGGGTTGATCGCTTGGTGTCCAAAGCGGCCCAGGGCGCGATGGGGGGCGGGCTGATCCACCTGGGGAGACGTGCGGCAGAGTCCGCCTGCTACGGTGCGCCGATGTCAGCGATCAAGAAGTTCCAAGTCACCTTTGACTGCGCAGAACCTGAGCGTCTCGCTCGTTTCTGGTGCGAAGCGTTGGGGTACGTCGTACCGCCTCCGCCGGAAGGGTTTGCCACTTGGGACGATTTCAAGCGTGCGCAGCCACCTGAGCAGCGGGATTCATGGTTCGCCTGCATAGATCCCTCAGGTGTGGGCCCGCGACTGTACTTCCAGCGCGTTCCCGAGGGGAAGGCCGTCAAGAACCGGGTGCATCTTGATGTGCGGGTCGGCACCGGTCTCGTGGGTAAGGAGCGTCTCGCCGCGCTTGAGGTCGAATGCGCGCGGCTGGTTCCTCTCGGTGCGGTACACGTGCAAACGCTGTATGACGGCAATGATGCGTGCATCCCGATGCTGGACATCGAGGGCAACGAGTTCTGTATCGACTGAGCATTCTCCGAGCCGGGGTGGTGGGGAGGTGGGGGCCGCCTCTCTTGGGCCTCTCCGGTCTCGTATGGGGCGGGAGTTACCCCGTGAGGGCGAGGTTGTGCAGTCGGGCGATGCCGAGCATGGCGGTGTGAACGCCGTCGCCTTTCAGGCGGCAGTCACGAAGGATCTTCCAGGTCTTCATCCGGGCGAAGACGTGCTCGACGCGGGCGCGGACCTGCTTGTGGGACCGGTTGTGTTCCTCTTTCCAGTCCGGGAGTTCTTCGCCCTTGCGGCGACGGTGCGGAATGACCAGTCCGGTGCCCTGGTAGCCGCCGTCAGCGATGGTCATTGTGTTGCCGACGGCGGCCTTGGCGCCGGACTCTTCCCAGCCGCGGGAGTCGTGCCGGTTGCCCGGCACGGGCCGGCCGACCACCACGACCAGGCGAGTGTCGGCGTCGATGACGACCTGGTGGGCTGTGGAATAGCGGTAGTTCTTCGACTGCTCAGCGACGGTGTGGTCCCGAGTAGGCACCAGCGTGCCGTCGACGATGAGGACGGTGTCCTTACGGAACCGCCTGCGTGGTTGCACGGCGAGCATCGGCCCGAGATGGTCGATGATTCGGTCGGCGGCCGACTTGGAGATCCCGAAGAGCGGCGCGAGCTGGCGCATCGTCAAGTTCGTGCGCCAGTACGCTGCGACCAACAGAATGCGGTCCTCCAGTGACAGGCTCCATGGTCGTCCGCGATGCACGTTGGTCGCCTGCTCGCGCTGTATAGCGGTCACCAACTTGCCGAAGCAGCGCGGGCTCATCCCGGTGAACGGGGCTATCCAAGACGGCTCCAACGCCGTGATCACACCAGCCACATCAAGATCATCTCACCCCTGACTAGGGGTTACGGGACAAGCCTTAGACGATGAGGAGCTGGCTCGGCACGAAGGGCGGGGGCCGGTCTTCGAGATAGTGTCCGTCAACTACGGACGCCCTCCCCTGGACTTGGTTCCGTCGGGGCCCGATGACTACGCGCTGATCGAGCTGCGCCAGACTGCCGGAGCAGGACTGTCGAATCTGCTCGCAGTAGCGGAGGGCACCTACGCGGGGAGTATCTCTTTCTGGGAGAGGACCAGGCGCAACGGCAACTACGTTCAGGAACTGAGAGGCGGCGACTCAGTGGACATCGGGCCAATCGCTATGGGCGGCACCGCAATCCTCTACGTAGGTCTTGCTCGTGAACGCAAGTTCCCCTTCTCTCTGCACCTGAGACTGACTTGCCAGGCCCGTGATGGCAGCGGTGCATGGACACGAGACATGACACGGGCACTGGAGGAACCGCCTGCCCCGCAGCGGCGGCGCCGCGGGGCAGCAGGGTTCTGACGCGCAGGTGACGGTGGGCACAAGGCGTTCGTCTCGTTGGCCTGCAGCCTCATCTGCTCGAGGTCAACGAGAAGGCCCGCTCATGATCTGTAACGAGCTCCTTGACGACCTCGGGGGCGACAGGCGAGCCGCTCCGGCTTCATTGGCAAGATCAATCCATGAGTATCGCGGTGTCCGTCATCGTCCGCCGCATGGATGAAGTCTCGCGCTTCAAGATATTTATGCCTGGATTTGTGGAATTACAAGCCTATGGACCAGGGAGGCAACTCAACTGGCGAGCCCACCCAGGGGCGACGATGGAGCCTGCGTAAGCGCATCGTAGGTTTGATCGGCGTTCTGGCCGGCCTCGCAGCCATTGCGGCGGTTGTTATTCAAGTCATGGACCGCCCGGAGCGATTGAAGCCGGCGGATTGGACCTCTGACGCTAATGCTGTTTGTGAACGTGAATTTAGGGATTTTAGTACTGCCACCAAGAATGCAAGTGCGGCTCTGAGTGTCGTGCAAACAAACTGGAGCACGAACTCACTTACCGATCAAAACTTGGCTTATGCCGCTTCCTATTTTGAAGAGGCATCAGCCGCTCTGCGGAAGCTCAACGGAGAGCTTAGAGCGATCGAACGCCCTGACAAGATTAAGGATGAGGTTGAAGAAGTCGTCGACGACGGATTGCGGGTGAGTCGGAACATGAATCAGGTGGCTGGACACTTGAAGTCATTTGGCACTCTAGAGCAAGCAATCGACCTGTCCAAAAAGACGGTACCGCTTATCGAGAAATGGGAGAAGGGGCTCAAAGAGCTTGATGCCACTAGTTGCGCCGACCTATGATGTGCCGCATTGGGTGATATCCATTTCAAGGAGTGACCAGCTGGCATCTTTCCCCTCGGTTTCCAGCACGTCTGGGCCGTCGCTGCGTGTTTCAACTTTCCAAGTTTCTATGTATGGGCTTGGGGGACTTTGTTGCTGACCTTGTGATATTGCCACTTTTGGCCGGTACTGGATTTTCTGCTTCTGCACCTCGAAGGACCCGCTCTCAGCGTAATCTTCTTCAGTGTGGGTAAACACGTAGGTTCCGTCTACTTCGAATTCCATACCGTAGGCTTTATTTTCAGCGATCCAGCTGCCGATTAGCTCTCCAGGGATCTTGGCAGGCTGCGCGGTGTACCCTGCTCCTCCACTAATAGTCACCAGGGCGATACTCAGAATCGCAGCGCATGAACCGTTGCGTAGCCTTCTTGACGCTCGAGAGTCTACGAAGCGCATGGCCACTCCCATAGCAGGTGTGTGTTCCTACTGTCATCGTGCGCGCAGAGAGGCGTACTCGCATCTCGATCTCTAGTTCAATGAGCTGTTTTCGTCGTTAGCTAGGTGAGCCACGGGCAAAGTTCGCTTACTTCGGCATTCTTATAGTTGGCCATTCCGGGGCCACGAGGGGTCAGGCGGTGCCCGACCGATAGAAACCTTCTTATTTCAACATTTGGCCTGGTCAATTACGCGGGTGTTCGATGCGACGCTAAGAGGGTGTCTCACGTGGCAAGTTTCGCGAGCTTCTTGTAGCAGGTCAGGGCGGCGGCCATGGCCAGGCCTCGGCTCTGCCAGTCGTTGCGGACCACGTACGGGATCTTGAGACCACGAGCAGCCCATGGCAGGCTCATGCCGCATGATCGATGAATTCGCGAAAGACAACCTGCACGGGAGACTGCGGCGGGACCGCAAGGCGCTGCTCTGGAAACTCGACGGCTTGTCCGAATACGACGCCCGCCGGCCTTTGACAGCGACCGGGACCAACCTCCTCGGCCTGGTCAAACACGTGGCCACCGTCGAGGCCAGGTACTTCGGCGAGGTCTTCGACCGCCCTTCCCCGGAACCGCTGCCCCGGTGGCAGGACTCCAACGGCAGCGATCTGTGGGCGACCGAGGACGAGACCCGCGATCAGATCATCGGGTTCTACCGGCGCACGTGGGAACACTCGGACGCGACGATCAACGAGCTTCCCCTCGACGCCCCCGGCCACGTGCCGTGGTGGCCGGAGCCTTATGCCGACACGAACCTGTTCGCCATCATGGTCCATGTCCTCGGCGAGTCCATCCGGCATGCCGGGCACGCCGATATCCTGCGCGAGGGCCTCGACGGCCGGACCGGGTTGCGCGCCGAACTCGAGAAGCAGATCGACGAGGAAGCCCGTGCAGCCTACTGCGCGAAGATCGAGCAGGCCGCCAGGTCGGCCGCACCAATCAAGGCTTAGAGGTTGTCTCACGTGACTTGATGTTCGTGCGGCATGCTGCCGGTCGTGGGTGCTGATCTGTCGAAGCGTCTGGTTCCTGATGAACTCTGGGAGCTGGCCGCCCCGTTGCTGCCGTCGTTCGCTGCTCGTCCGCAAGGTGGTGGGACCGCTCCGTGTGACGAGCGGGCCGTGTTCACGGCAGTGGTGTACGCGCTGACCAGCGGCTGTGCCTGGCGGCATCTGCCGCCGACGTTCGGCACGTCGCCCGCCACCGCGCATCGCCGCTTCACGGTATGGACCGAGGCCGGCCTGTGGCGTCGGCTGCACCGGGCGGTGCTGGACGAACTCGGGGCCCGCGGCGAGGTGGACTGGACCTCGGCGATCGTCGACGCGGCCTCCGTTCGCGCCAAAAGGGGGGATCGCTGACCGGGCCGAACCCGGTCGATCGCGGCAAGAAGGGCAGCAAGCTGCACGTGCTGTCCGATGCCCAGGGCATCCCACTTGCCGTCGCCGTGTCCGGCGCGAACATGCACGACAGCCTCGCCCTCAAGCCGCTCATCCGCGGCATACCCGCCGTCCGGTCCCGCCGGGGACCACGGCGGCGCCGACCCGTCAAACTCCGCGCGGACAAGGCGTACTTCTCCGCCGAACACCTGGCCTGGCTGCGCGAGCGCGGGCTCGTCGCGCGCATCGCGCGGCCCGGCATCGAGTCCGGCGAACGCCTCGGTCGGCACCGCTGGAAGATCGAACGGTCGATCCACTGGCTCTTCGGCTACCGCCGCCTCACCGTCCGATACGAACGAAAGGGCTCGCACTTCCTCGCCTTCCTCGGCCTGGCCGCCGCCCTGACCTGCTACAAGAAGCTCGCGAAACTTGCCACGTGAGACACCCTCTAAATGAGCTTCAATTTGTGTGCTCGATAAATGCCACAGAGGTGCGGCGGTGCACTCTCAAGCGTCATCCCGCTGGGAGGGTGGCGCCAGCGGCGGCCCCCTCGTATCAGCGCGTCATCTTCGCCAACGTCTCGTCCGTATTCAGGGCGGCGGTCGACGATGGCGTCATCGTCCGGAACCCCTGCCGTGCGAGTTCGGTACGGCCGCAGCGGGCCGACATCCGGAAGCTCAAGCCCTGGCCCGAGGAACGTGTCTTCGCCGTCCGCGACACTCTGCCGCCGGCCTACCGCAAGGTGGTCGATCTGGGCGCAGGGTGCGGGCTGCGGCAAGGGGAGATCTTCGGCTTGGCCGTCGACGAGGTGGACTTCTTGAGCGGGGTTGTGCACGTAGTGCGCCAGGTGAAGATGGTCAAGGCGCAGCTGGTGTTCGCTCCGCCCAAGGGCGGCAAGTTGCGGGACGTCCCCCTGCCCGATGCGGTGGCATTCGCCCTCCGAACACATCACTGAGCGTCCGCCGCTCGAAGTCACCCTGCCGTGGAAGACGCCGGACGGCCCACCGAGTACCTCGGGCATGGCGACCCGGGCTCACCTTGCGCGCGTACACGCACTCGATGCCGAACAGCCAGGCCCGGGCGCGAAGGGCCATCGACGGTATCTTTCGCGAAGGCGATGACACGGCCGACGGCCCACAGACGGCCCAGGAAGGAGAAAAGGTCTCCTGACCTGGGGATGCGTCAGATGTCGCGGAAGATCTCGATCTGCGCGCCCACCGAGTTCAGCCGCTCCGCCAGCTCCTCGTAACCCCGGTTGATGACATACACATTGCGCAGTACGGACGTGCCCTCCGCCGCCATCATCGCCAGCAGCACCACCACCGCGGGCCGCAGCGCCGGCGGGCACATCATCTCCGCCGCGCGCCAGCGGGTCGGGCCCTCCACCAGGACCCGGTGGGGGTCCAGGAGTTGGAGGCGGCCGCCCAGCCGGTTGAGGTCCGTCAGATAGATCGCGCGGTTGTCGTAGACCCAGTCGTGGATCAGCGTCTTGCCCTGGGCGACCGCCGCGATGGCCGCGAAGAAGGGGACGTTGTCGATGTTCAGGCCGGGGAACGGCATCGGGTGGATCTTGTCGATCGGCGCCTCAAGCTTGGAGGGCCGCACGGTCAGATCGATCAGCCGGGTACGCCCGTTGTCGGCGCTGTACTCCGGCGTACGGTCGTGGTCCAGGCCCATCTCCTCCAGCACCGCGAGCTCGATTTCCAGGAACTCGATCGGCACCCGGCGGATGGTGAGTTCGGACTCGGTGACCACCGCGGCGGCCAGCAGGCTCATCGCCTCGACCGGGTCCTCGGAGGGGGAGTAGTCGACGTCCACGTCGATGGTGGGCACACCGTGCACGGTCAGCGTCGTCGTCCCGACGCCCTCGACCTTGACGCCCAGCGCCTCCAGGAAGAAACACAGGTCCTGGACCATGTAGTTGGAGGAGGCGTTACGGATGACGGTCACCCCGTCGTGCCGGGCGGCGGCCAGCAGCGCGTTCTCGGTCACCGTGTCGCCGCGCTCGGTCAGCACGATGGGGCGTTCGGGCGTGGTCGTGCGCTCGACCTTCGCGTGGTAGAGCCCCTCGGTCGCGGTGATGTCGAGGCCGAAGCGGCGCAGCGCGATCATGTGCGGCTCGATGGTCCGCGTGCCGAGGTCGCAGCCGCCCGCGTACGGCAGCCGGAAGGTGTCCATCCGGTGCAGCAGCGGCCCGAGGAACATGATGATCGACCGGGTCCGGCGGGCTGCCTCCGCGTCGATGGCGTCCATGTCGAGGTGCGCGGGCGGCACGATCTCCAGGTCGACGCCCTCGTTGATCCAGCGGGTGCGCACCCCGATGGAGTTCAGCACCTCCAGCAGCCGGAAGACCTCTTCGATACGGGCCACCCGGCGCAGCACCGTACGACCCTTGTTGAGCAGCGAACCGCAGAGCAGCGCGACACAGGCGTTCTTACTGGTCTTGACGTCGATCGCGCCGGACAGCCGGCGGCCGCCGACCACTCGAAGGTGCATGGGCCCGGCGTAGCCGAGCGAGACGATCTCACTGTCCAGCGCCTCACCGATACGCGCGATCATCTCAAGGCTGATGTTCTGGTTGCCGCGCTCGATGCGGTTCACGGCGCTCTGGCTGGTGCCGAGCGCCTCGGCAAGCTGCGTCTGTGTCCAGCCCCGATGCTGACGGGCGTCACGGATGAGCTTGCCGATGCGTACGAGGTAATCGTCTGCCATGGCCGCAGGCTATCTCAGATATGAGATGTGATCGCGCGGAGATAGGCCATTGGGGTGACAGGCTGTGGGCAATCGGGTGTCGCGGCTCGTAAAAGCGGTAGTTCGGCCCCGCTCGGCATCCACGCAGCGGCGATGGGCGAGGTCGGGGCATGACCCGGCAGCGGTCATGTACTAGAGTTATCTCGACATCGAGATATCTGCCGAAGGCGTACCGCAGCCGCCATCCGGTAAGGGTTACCTAACTAAGTCTTACCTTAGCGGATCGGCGAGAAGCCGTGGCGGCAGCATTGAGGTAGTACGCGCACATTGATGAAGGAGACTGTCGTGTCGGCGAACAGCTTCGACGCCCGCAGCACGCTGCGCGTGGGCGACGAGTCGTACGAGATCTTCAAGCTGGACAAGGTCGAGGGCTCCGCGCGCCTCCCTTACAGCCTGAAGGTGCTGCTGGAGAACCTGCTCCGCACGGAGGACGGCGCGAACATCACCGCCGACCACATCAGGGCGCTCGGCGGCTGGGACTCCCAGGCGCAGCCCAGCCAGGAGATCCAGTTCACGCCGGCCCGCGTGATCATGCAGGACTTCACCGGTGTGCCCTGCGTCGTGGACCTCGCCACCATGCGTGAGGCCGTCAAGGAGCTCGGCGGCGACCCGGCGAAGATCAACCCGCTCGCCCCGGCCGAGCTGGTCATCGACCACTCCGTCATCGCCGACAAGTTCGGCACCAACGACGCCTTCGCGCAGAACGTCGAGCTGGAGTACGGCCGCAACAAGGAGCGCTACCAGTTCCTGCGCTGGGGCCAGACCGCCTTCGACGAGTTCAAGGTCGTCCCCCCGGGCACCGGCATCGTCCACCAGGTCAACATCGAGCACCTGGCCCGTACCGTCATGGTCCGCGGTGGCCAGGCGTACCCCGACACCCTCGTCGGCACCGACTCGCACACCACCATGGTCAACGGCCTCGGCGTGCTCGGCTGGGGCGTCGGCGGCATCGAGGCCGAGGCCGCGATGCTCGGCCAGCCGGTCTCCATGCTCATCCCGCGCGTCGTCGGCTTCAAGCTGACCGGTGAGCTCAAGCCGGGCACCACCGCCACGGACCTCGTCCTCACCATCACCGAGATGCTGCGCAAGCACGGCGTCGTCGGCAAGTTCGTCGAGTTCTACGGTGAGGGCGTCGCTGCCACCTCGCTCGCGAACCGCGCCACCATCGGCAACATGTCGCCGGAGTTCGGCTCCACCGCCGCGATCTTCCCGATCGACGACGAGACCATCAAGTACCTGAAGCTGACAGGCCGCAGCGAGCAGCAGCTCGCGCTGGTCGAGGCGTACGCCAAGGAGCAGGGCCTCTGGCTCGACCCGGCCGCCGAGCCCGACTTCTCCGAGAAGCTGGAGCTGGACCTCTCCACGGTCGTCCCGTCGATCGCCGGCCCGAAGCGTCCGCAGGACCGCATCGTGCTCGCCGATGCCGCGTACCAGTTCTCGCAGGACGTACGGAACTACGTCGAGGACGACGACGAGGCGGGCAAGGAGTCCTTCCCGGCCTCCGACGCCCCGGCCGCCACCAACGGCGTGCCGACCCGCCCGACCCTGGTCACGGCCCCCGACGGCTCGACCTACGAGATCGACCACGGCGCCGTCACCGTCGCCGCGATCACCTCCTGCACCAACACCTCGAACCCGTACGTCATGGTCGCCGCCGCGCTGGTGGCCAAGAAGGCGGTCGAGAAGGGCCTCACCCGCAAGCCGTGGGTCAAGACCACGCTCGCCCCGGGCTCCAAGGTCGTCACCGACTACTTCGACAAGGCGGGTCTCACCCCCTACCTCGACAAGCTCGGCTTCAACCTTGTCGGCTACGGCTGCACCACCTGCATCGGCAACTCCGGCCCGCTGCCGGCAGAGGTCTCCAAGGCCGTCAACGACCACGACCTGGCCGTGACTTCGGTGCTCTCCGGCAACCGTAACTTCGAGGGCCGGATCAACCCCGACGTCAAGATGAACTACCTCGCGTCCCCGCCGCTGGTCGTCGCGTACGCCATCGCCGGCTCGATGAAGCTGGACATCACCAAGGACGCGCTGGGCATCGACCAGGACGGCAAGCCGGTCCACCTCCAGGACATCTGGCCCACCGAGGCCGAGGTCAACGACGTGGTGGCCAACGCCATCGGCGAGGACATGTTCAACAAGTCCTACCAGGACGTCTTCGCGGGCGACGCACAGTGGCAGGCGCTGCCGATCCCGACCGGCAACACCTTCGAGTGGGACCCGCAGTCCACCTACGTGCGCAAGCCCCCGTACTTCGAGGGCATGACGATGGAGACCACCCCGGTCTCGGACATCGCCGACGCCCGCGTGCTCGCCAAGCTGGGCGACTCGGTCACGACCGACCACATCTCCCCGGCCGGTGCGATCAAGGCCGACACCCCGGCCGGCCAGTACCTCACGGAGCACGGCGTCGAGCGTCGCGACTTCAACTCGTACGGCTCGCGCCGTGGCAACCACGAGGTGATGATCCGCGGCACCTTCGCCAACATCCGTCTGCGCAACCAGATCGCGCCGGGCACGGAGGGCGGCTTCACCCGCGACTTCACCCAGGACGACGCCCCGGTCTCCTTCATCTACGACGCCTCGCAGAACTACCAGGCCGCCGGCATCCCGCTGGTCATCCTGGCGGGCAAGGAGTACGGCTCGGGCTCGTCCCGCGACTGGGCCGCCAAGGGCACCGCGCTGCTCGGCGTCAAGGCCGTCATCGCCGAGTCGTACGAGCGCATCCACCGCTCGAACCTCATCGGCATGGGCGTCCTGCCGCTGCAGTACCCGGAAGGCGCGTCCGCCGAGTCCCTCGGCCTGACCGGCGAGGAGACCTTCTCCTTCACCGGCGTGACCGAGCTGAACAACGGCACCACGCCGCGCACGGTCAAGGTCACCACCGACACCGGTGTGGAGTTCGACGCGGTCGTCCGTATCGACACCCCGGGTGAGGCGGACTACTACCGCAACGGCGGCATCATGCAGTACGTGCTGCGGAACCTGATCCGCAAGTAAGCACGGGAGCAAGGCAGTACGGCAGAAGGGCCGCATCCCCGGTGACGGGGATGCGGCCCTTCCGTATGGCTGATCAGCTACGCGATCAGAACAGCATGCTGTAGATGTTCCAGCCGGAAGCGCCGATCTTGACGCGGCCCGAGAACGGGGCAGCGGCGTTGCCGGTCCCGTTGTAGCGCCACAGGGCGCCGGCGCCGTCGCGGGCGATCAGGTCGGTGCGGCCGTCCGCGTTCAGGTCACCCGTGGACACCAGGTAGTTGAAGGTGTTCCAGCCGGAGCCGACCTTGGTGCGGGCGGTGAACGGGGCGGCGGCGTTGCCGGTGCCCTTGTACAGCCACAGCACACCGGAGCCGTCGCGGGCGACGATGTCGGCCTTGCCGTCGCCGGACAGGTCGCCCTGGCCCACGATCTGGTTGTAGATGTTCCAGCCGGAGCCGACCTTCACCCGGGACTGCAGGGTGCCGTTGGCGTTGCCCTTGTACACGTACAGGACGCCGGCCTTGTCGCGGGCCAGGATGTCGTACGCCTGGGTGCCGCCGAGGTTGCCCGGGGCGAGGACCTTGTTGTAGATGTTCCAGCCGCGGCCCTCGCTGCTGTTGCCATCACTGTCGTTGTAGAACATGTTGCCCAGCTTGTCCCAGGCGTAGAGGCCCTCGGACTCGCCGTCGGCGTTGTGGTCCGCCTGGGCCGAGGCCCAGAACAGGTCCCAGTTGCCGCCGATGGACTGGCGCGGGCTGAAGGCTCCCGTGCCGTTGGGGATGTAGAGGAAGAGCTCACCGGACTTGTCCGCGGCGAACAGCGCGTTGACCGGGGCAGCGGCGTCGGCCTCCGCGGTCGCCTGCTCCGGAGCAGCGTCGGCGACCGAACCCATGTCAACGCTCTTCAGCGGCGCGGGGACCGGGGTGTCGGCCACGGCGGACCCGGCGGAGGTGCCGACCAGGGCAGCGGCTATGGCTGCGACGGCGAGACGCGAGAGGACGCGTCCGCGCTTACGGCCGGGAAGATTGGCCACGTATTTTCTCCATGTGCGTGATGAGACGCGATGTGCCTCACGAGGTCATCGCAGGATCATCAGGATCGTTGCACAACATCTTTACGAGTCAATCGGTTTGAAGGGGAATCAGCGGGTCCGGGAGGGGTCCGTAAGGGAACAAACAGGCCCGCATCCGGAGGATCCGAATGCGGGCCTGTGTGGTGGTGTGACGAACTCGTAACGTCAGGAGAGCAGCTCGACCTCCGCGAGCGTCGCCGAACCCGTCGCCACCAGCCGGTACTTCGCGTACGTGCCCGGCGCGCCCACCGTGAAGACGCGGGTCTGCCTGTCCCAGGCGAACGACTGGCCGGACCGCTTGTCGAGGTCCTTCCAGACCGTCCCGTCCTGCGAACCCTGCAGCACCCATCCCGCAGGGGCCTTTGCCCGTGCCGACGAGGTGAGGGTGTACTGCACGGCCCGGGTCTTCGACGCCACCGGCAGCTCCGCCGTCTCGAACGCGGCCTCCGTGGCCGAGGCGTTGTCGAAGAGCGGACCGCTCGCCGTGATCACATCGTGGCGCGGCGAGGGCACCTTGTCGTCCCGGGTGAGGGAGACCGGGGCGGCGTTCTTGCCCGTACCCCACGAGGACGGCTTCGGGCCCATCGCGAACTCCAGCGTGCCGCCCCGCGCGATCAGCTGATGCGGCAGAGCAGTGGAGTTCCAGGTATTGCCGTTCACCTTCAGACCCTGGACGTAGACGTTCTTCGCGCTGTTCTTCGGGGCTTTGACCACCAGGTCGCGGCCGTTGTCCAGATGCACGGTCGCCTTGGTGAAGAGCGGCGAACCGATCGCGTACTCGCCACTGCCCATCACCAGCGGGTAGAAGCCGAGCGCGGAGAAGAGATACCAGGCCGACTGCTCGCCGTTGTCCTCGTCGCCGTGGTAGCCCTGCCCGATCTCGCTGCCGGTGTAGAGGCGGGAGAGCACCTCGCGCACCTTCTCCTGGGTCTTCCAGGGCTGTGAGGCGGCGTTGTACATGTACGTGACGTGGTGGGCGACCTGGTTGGAGTGGCCGTACATGCCCATCCGGACATCACGGGCCTCCGTCATCTCATGGATGACGCTGCCGTACGAGCCGACGAACTCGGGCGAGGCGGTCTCCGGGGTGGAGAAGTAGCTGTCGAGCTTCTCGCCGAGCGCGGAGCGTCCGCCGTAGAGATTGGCGAGGCCGCGGCTGTCCTGCGGGGCCGTGAAGGCATAGCCCCAGCCGTTGGTCTCGGTGTAGTCGTAGCCCCACACCCGCGGATCGTACTTCTCGCTCTCGACCCGCCAGTCGCCCTTCAGATCGCGGCCCTGGAAGAAGCCGGCCTTGGAGTCGAAGAGCGTGATGTAGTTGCGGGCCCGGTTGAGGAAGTACTCGGACTCTTCCTGATAGCGGGCCTTCTTGGTCTTCTTGAAGAGGGCCTGGCCCATCTTGGCGATGCCGTAGTCGTTGAGGTAGCCCTCCAGCGACCAGGACAGCCCCTCATGGGTCTCGGTGGAGGCGTAGCCGAGGAACGGCGAGGTCTCCATGCCCTTGCGGCCGACGCCCGAACTCGGCGGGACCACCGTCGCGTTCTTCAGCGCCGCCTCGTACGCCGCCTCGGCGTCGAAGCCCACGCCCTTGACGTACGCGTCTGCGAAGGCCACGTCCGAACTGGTGCCTGTCATCAGGTCGGCATAACCGGGCGAGGACCAGCGGGAGATCCAGCCGCCGTCCTTGTACTGCTGGACGAAGCCGTCCACCAGCTCGCCCGCCTTCTCCGGGGTGAGGAAGGAGTACGCCGGCCAGGTCGTCCGGTAGGTGTCCCAGAAGCCGTTGTTGACGTACACCTTGCCGTCGACGATCTTCGCGCCGGTGTGGGTCGGGGTGTCCGGCCCGGTCATCGGCGAGAACGGGCTCGCGTACTGGTGCTTGGGACGGGACGTGGTGCCGGTGTTCTCGAAACCGGAGTTGGGATAGAGGTACAGCCGGTACAGGCTGGAGTAGAGCGTGGTGAGCTGGTCGTGGTTCGCGCCCTCGACCTCCACCTTGCCGAGCAGCTCGTCCCAGGCGTCCTGCGCCCGGTCCTTGACCCGCTCGAAGCCCGTGCCGGCCGGGATCTCGTCGGCGAGGTTCTTCTTCGCCTGGTCGACGCTGATGAGCGAGGTGGCCAGCCGGAGAGAGACGGTGCGGTCCTCGCCCGCATCGAAGCGGAGGTGGCCGCTCACTCCGTCGGCGCCCGATGCGGTGACCGGTGCGTCGAAGACGCCGTAAACGAAGAGCCGGGTGGCGCCGGTGGACAGACCGCTCTTGACGTCGGAGAAACCGGTGAAGGAGCGGGTGGCAGGATCGAGGGTCAGTCCGCCCTCCTTGGTGACGTTGTCGAAAATGATGCTCGCGTCGTCACCGGGATAGGTGAACCGCATCATCGCCGCGTGGTCGGCCGGGGTGATCTCGGCCTTGAGGCCGTTCTCGAAGGTGACCCCGTAGTAGTGCGGGCGGGCGGTCTCCTTCTCGTGCCGGAAGGGCAGAGCGCGCTTGGCGCGGTCGGTGTCCGGTGTGCCTGCCGCCGCGGACGGCATCAGCTGGAAGGTCTGCCGGTCGCCCATCCAGGGGCTCGGCTCATGGCTGGCGCTGAAGGCCTGCACGGTCGGCAGATTGTCCGCGTTGTTGCCGCGCGCGTACTCGTACAGCCAGCTCCTGGACGCGGCGTTGGTCACCGGCGTCCAGAAGTTGAAGCCGTGCGGGACGGCAGTCGCGGGGAAGTTGTTGCCGCGCGAGAAGGAGCCGCTGGAATTGGTGCCGCGGGTGGTCGACGCATAGTCCGAAAGATGGGCGAGCCGCTTCTCGGGAGCCTTGGGCGCCAGCGAGATGTCGTCGATCCAGCCCTGGAACTTCGCCGGGCCCTTCGGGGAGTCGTACGCCACCAGGATCCGGTCGACCGTCCTGCCGGCCGCGACCGAGCCGATCCTGGACGCGACATGGTTCCACTGGTTGACGTAGAGCCGCTTGGCCGCGCCTTGGCCCTGCGGGGTCAGCAGCCCGCCGTGCGAGTCGAGCGCCCGAAGATCACTCAGATAGGTGCCGTCGGTGAAGGCGAGGTCCACCGACACATTCGTGGCCGGATAGTTGAGATCCGTCTCCGGCAGGGACGGGAAGACCCGGTACGACAGCTGAGTGTCGCGGCCCACGGCCGTATTGACGTCGAAGACCTTGTTGTACGAGTAGGCCCGGCCGTCCGGCTTGTGGGTGCCTGCGTACTTCAGCGCCCGCTTGCCGGTGAATCCGACGTTCGACTTGGCGGTGGGGGAGCCGCCGGGACCGCGGTCGACCTGGCTGCGCATGTCTTCGGGGGTTGGCGTGCTGGTGTCACCGTTGGAGAACTGCACATCGGCGAGCTGGGTGGCGTCGCCGGCGCCGTTGTTCTTGGTGATCTCCAGCCGGTAGTGGGCGTACGCCGTCGCATTCGTGCCGTCGCCGATGTTGTACGTCTTCGTCTCGAAGCGCTTCTCGAAGGTCTGGCCCTCGCGGGAATCCAGGACCTTCCACTCCTTGCCGTCGGCCGAGCCCTTGAGGGTCCAGTCCTTCGGGTCGCGCTCGGCGTGGTCGTTCGCCGAAGTGAGCGCATACGTGACGACCTTGACCGGCGCGTCCGTGTCGAACTCGATCCAGGCAGTCGGCTGGAATCCCAGCCATTTGGTACCCGGCTGCAGATCGACCAGGTTCTCCTTGGTCTCACCGGCGCCGGTGTTCTCGTCGCTGGCACGCAGCTCTATCACCTTATCGGTGATATTGCCCGGTATTCCGCTGGAGAATCCGCCATCGATACCGGATGACCGCTTCTGTCCATCGGCTCCGACGTCAACGGTATTGCGCCAGTCCGGCTGGGGCTCGTCCGCCTCGAAGGACGAGGTGAATTCCCGGTCCGCCGAGGGGGATTGGGCGGACGGCGCGGGCAGTGCGACGGCGGCCGACTGGGCCGTCATCACGAGCATGGAAGCGGCAGCCACCAAGGCTGCCGCGTGGAAATGTCTCTGCCGAGGTCTGGGGGTGGGCTGCATCCCGGGGCCTTTCCTCCAGTGGAGTCGCGTTGGACAACGTTGTCAGGCGCGATGCGCAGGCTCCAGTAGGGAGGTAAGTGCCATACGGTGTCAAGGGTGTTGACGGGGTGAGGCGGCCGGTTTCAGCCGTTCGGCGAAGAGTGCTGTGATCGTATGGGCGCGCACGGGACTTGGGCGCGCAGGGGACTCAGGTGTCCGCGAGGTCTCAACTCGGGAAAGACTGCTGCCCAACCTTGCTCTCGATCTTGCTCACCCGATGTGAAGTGGACTATACCTGTCGGCACCCGCATAGCTGTTCCACATATGGCAGCGGGCCAGGGGGGACGGGGGACAGCGGACCGGCATCTGCAACAGCGACTGCCGTCCGCGGAAGATCCGTTCCCGCTGCCGACCGTGCACGACCCAAGCTTCACTGAGTTTCCCCCCGGGAAGACACAGCAACTGACTGCGGTGGCGGGGCCCTTCGCCTCAGGCGAGAAGGACGGGCGACCGGTACACCGCCTGAGTCCTGGAGAAGGCGAGGACTTGAGCATGGGATCCACCTCCGCCCACAACAATGAGGGCCTTGGCCGTCGCGATCTGATCAAGCGTTCCGCAGCAATCGGTTTGATCACCGTTCCGACGATGAGCTTCCTGTCCGCGTGTGCGAGCAGCGACGGCGGCAGCGAGAACAAGGTCGAAAAGGGCAAGAAGACCGCCAAGAACCCGCTCGGTGTCAATGAGACGGCGCAGCTCGAGGTCGTCATCTTCGACGGTGGTTTCGGCCAGCAGTACGCGCTGGACGCCGAGAAGAAGTACCAGGAAGCCTTCCCGAAGGCTCCGAAGGTCAAGCACCGTGCGACGCAGAAGATCCAGTCGGAGCTGCAGCCGCGCTTCAACGGCGGCACCCCGCCGGACCTGATCGACAACTCGGGTGCCCAGCAGATGGACATGGGCGTCCTGGTCGGCAAGAAGCAGCTCGCAGACCTCACCCCGCTGCTGGACGCGCCGTCCATCGACGACCCGAACAAGAAGGTGCGCGACACGCTGCGCCCGGGCATCGTCGAGATGGGCCAGTTCGACGGTGACCCGGTCTGGATCCTCTACTACGCGTACACCGTGTACGGCGTGTGGTACTCCCAGACCGCCCTGGAGAAGCTCGACTCCGCGTACCCGGAGACCTGGGACGAGATGCTCGCCCTGTGCGAGAAGGCGAAGAAGCAGGGCATCGCCGGCTGGACGTATGCGGGCAAGCACCCCTACTACCTGCCGTTCTCGCTGTACCCCTTCATCGCCAAGATCGGCGGCCGTGAGGTCCTCGACGCCATCGACAACCTCGAGCCCAAGGCCTGGGAGCACCCGGCCGTCAAGGCCGCCTTCGAGGCGTACTACGAGCTCTTCAAGAAGGGCTACATCCTCAAGGGCACGCCCGGCATCGACCACATCCAGTCCCAGACGGCCTGGACCGAGGGCAAGGCGCTCTTCATCCCCAACGGCTCGTGGGTGGAGAACGAGGCAGCGAAGACCACGCCCAAGGACTTCAAGATGATGGTGGCCGCGCCCACCGGCCTCGACAAGTCCGACAAACTGCCGTTCGGAACCATCTGGGCGTCCGGCGGTGAGCCCTTCGTCGTCCCGGCCAAGGCGAAGAACGCCGAGGGCGGCATGGAGCAGCTACGCATCATGCTCAGCGAGGCCTCGTCGAAGAGCTTCACCCAGCAGGTGAAGTCGCTGACGGCGTTCAACGGCGGCACCGACGGCCTGACACTGTCGACGGCGATGCAGTCCGGTGTCGACGCGCTGAAGAAGGCCGGTGAGAACGTCGTCAACCCGCGCCTGCAGGACTGGTACGTGAAGCTGCAGAAGGAGCAGATCGGCGTCGCCGGTCTGGGCGAGATGATGGCGGGCCGAGCGACCCCGGCCGAGACCATCAAGAAGATCCAGGGCTTCGCGGACGCGGCGGCCAAGGACCAGTCCATCAAGCACTACAAGCACCAGTGAGCTCGCGTCACCAGCGGCGGCATTCGCCGGAAGATCGGGGTCGGTAACCATGCAACACGGCAAGTACCGGTTCATCGTGGGGTTCTTGGCGGCCCCACTGGCGTTGTACGCAATCTTCGTCGTATGGCCGTTCATCCAGTCCATTTACTACTCCTTCACGGACTGGACCGGCCTGAGCCCGGACTTCAAGATGGTCGGCTTCGACAACTACAGCCGAATGCTGGACGACGACATCTTCTGGAAGTCGCTCCAGCACAGCCTGTGGTTCGCGCTGCTGCTGCCGCTGGTGACGCTCGGCCTCGCGCTGTTCTTCGCCTTCATGCTCAATGTCGGCGGGCGGCGCCGTAAGGGCGCCGCCATCGCCGGAGTGCGCGGTTCGTCGTTCTACAAGATCGCGTACTTCTTCCCGCAGGTGCTTTCGATCGCGATCGTGGCCCTGCTGTTCCAGTTCGCGTACAACCCCAACGAGGGTGCGATCAACGGAGCGTTGCGGGCCGTGGGCCTCGACAGCATCCAGCCGGGCTGGCTCGGCGACCCCGATCTCGCCCTGTGGTGCGTCATGGCGGTCCTGGTCTGGAGCACGGTCGGCTTCTTCGTCGTGCTGTTCTCCGCGGGCATGGCGTCCATCCCCAGGGACTTCTACGAAGCGGCGCTGCTGGACGGCGCGAACCGGTTCACCACCTTCTTCCGGATCACCCTGCCCCTGCTGTGGGACACCGTGCAGTCGGGCTGGGTCTACATGGGAATCCTGGCCCTGGGCGCGGAGTCCTTCGCGGTCGTACAGATCATGACCGTGGGCCCTGGCGGACCCGACTATTCGACGACGGTGCTCACGCTGTACGTCTACCAAACGGCGTTCCGCGACGGCCAGGCGGCATACGCGACAACGATCGGTGTCGCCCTGCTCGTCGTCACGCTGGCCTTCGCGGCCGTCGTGATGCGGCTCGGCCGGCGTGAGCGGCTGGAGTTCTGACATGAAGACGACTGACACCCCGCCCGCCGGCATCTCCGAGGACCGCCCGCCGGTGGTGAAGACGACAGCCCCGCCCGCCAGGACGAAGAGGACCGAGGGCGGCATCCTCAACGTCTTCTCGCACGGTGTGCTCGTCATCTGGGCGATCATGGTCGTCCTGCCGCTGCTCTGGGCGGTGATGACCTCGTTCAAGACCGACAAGGCCATCTTCACCTCGCCGTGGTCACTGCCCGACTCGCTGCACTTCGAGAACTGGTCGCGCGCCTGGAGCCAGGCGCACATGAGCGACTATTTCCTCAACACCGTTCTGGTGGTGGGCGGTTCGCTGGTCGGCACGCTGCTGTTCGGCTCGATGGCCGCATACGTTCTCGCGCGTTTCGACTTCCCCGGGAACCGCTTCATCTACTTCCTCTTCATCGGAGGAATGAGCTTCCCCGTCATGCTGGCGCTGGTGCCGCTGTTCTTCGTACTGAACAACGTCGCCCTGCTGAACACGCTGCACGGCCTGATCCTGGTGTACATCGCCTACTCCCTGCCGTTCACCGTCTTCTTCCTCACCGCCTTCTTCCGTACGCTGCCGACCTCGGTGGCCGAGGCGGCGCTGATCGACGGGGCCTCCCACACCCGGACGTTCTTCCAGGTGATGCTGCCGATGGCGAAGCCGGGCCTGATCAGCGTCGCCATCTTCAACTTCCTCGGGCAGTGGAACCAGTACATGCTGCCGACCGTGCTCAACACCGAGCCGGAGAAGAAGGTGCTCTCCCAGGGCCTGGTCGAACTTGCCGTCAGCCAGGGCTACAAGGGTGACTGGTCCGGTCTCTTCGCCGGTCTGGTGATGGCGATGCTGCCGGTGCTCGCGGCGTACATCATCTTCCAGCGGCAGGTGGTCGCCGGTCTGACCGCGGGTGCGCTGAAGTAGGAGCACCACCCCGGAACCCCGGCCCTCGCGGGGGTCGGGGTTCCGTGTTTCATAACAGTAGCCATGTACATAGTATCCATGTACTGTATTTGCTATGAGTGCAGCATCCGAGGGCCCCACGCCCGGCTTCCTGGTCTGGCGACTGTCGATGAAGTGGCGGGTCGCCGTCGACCGGGCCGTCGCGCCGCTGGGCCTGACCCACGCGCAGTACTCACTGGTCGCATCGCTGCTCGGCATGGAGCGCTCCGGGCTCCGGCCCAGCCAGCGGCAGCTCGCCGACCACACCGGCCTCGAACCGCTTTACGTGTCGAAGCTGGCCCGCGCCCTGGAGGCGGCCGGTCTCGTCGAGCGCGCCCCGGACCCCGCCGACACGCGAGCGGTCCAGCTGTCGCTCACCGCCCATGGGCGTGCGGTCACCCGGCGCGCGATCGCCGTCGTCCAGCGGCTCCTCGATCAGCTTCTGGAGCCCTTGGGGGGACTGCACGGTTCACGTGCCGAAGTCTTCTCCCGCGAACTGGCGCTCCTGCTCGACGCACCACTCGACTTCCCGACCGAGGAGTAACGATGTCCACAGCGCCGACCCTCAACGGCCAGGTCATAGGCCAGGCCCACTATGCGACGCGGGCCCTTCTCAAGACAGTCCTGGCTCCCGCCGGTGCCACGTTCGATCAGTCGGTGGCGCTGAACGCCGTCGCCGACGGCGGTGAGGCCGTCGAGCACGGCGCCCTCGTCGCCCGGATGACCGGCGCCCTGAAGATCGACGAGCCGGCGGTCCTGGCGACCATCGGCGAGCTCGCCGAGTCGAAGCTGCTGGAGACCCTGCCCGGTGACACGTCCCGCCTTCGCCTCACGGAAGCGGGCCGGACGCTGAACGGGCGGATCCGGGCGGCCGTCGCCGAGATCACTGAGCGGCTCTACGGTGACCTCCCCGCCGACGACCTGGCGACCGCGGGCCGCCTGCTGACCCTGGTCACGGCCCGGGCCAACGCCGAGCTGGCGGGCGCCTAGGCGCCCGAAAAATACCCCTTCGTCCACTGCTGCCCCAGCTGCCGCCCAGCCTCGCTCATCCGTGGTTGCCCCCACTCAAGGTCTTGACGGGATAAGCCCCGAGAGTTGAGCTTAGAGTTCACAAGTTGGAGAAACGTCGGGTGCCGCTTCGCGGTGGCCCCGGCCGGGGGCGGCCGTCGTGCCGCCCACCGGGGGCAGGAGTGGATGAGTCAATGGAGACTCCGGGGTCGCAGACATCTCTGCACCGGGCCAACCTAGAGCGGGTCGTACGCGCTGTGCGTATGGCGGGCTCGCTCACGCAGGCGGAGATCGCGAGGAGCACAGGCCTCTCCGCAGCAACGGTCTCCAATATCGTTCGCGAACTGAAAGACGGCGGAACCGTCGAGGTCACCCCCACCTCGGCCGGCGGTCGCAGGGCCCGCAGCGTCTCTCTCAGCGGCGACGCGGGCATCGTCATCGGCGTCGACTTCGGCCACACCCATCTGCGCGTCGCCATCGGCAACCTCGCCCACCAGGTGCTCGCCGAGGAGTCCGAACCGCTCGATGTGGACGCCTCGTCCGCGCAGGGCTTCGGCCGGGCCGAACAGCTGGTCAACCGGCTGATCGCGGCGACCGGGATCGGCCAGGACAAGGTGATCGGCGTCGGTCTCGGCGTACCGGGTCCGATCGACGTGGAGTCCGGCACCCTCGGCTCCACCTCGATCCTGCCGGGCTGGACCGGGATCAACCCCAGCGAGGAGCTCTCCGGGCGGCTCGGCGTGCCCGTGTACGTCGACAACGACGCCAACCTCGGCGCCTTGGGCGAGCTGGTCTGGGGCAGTGGCCGGGGGGTCAAGGACCTCGCGTACATCAAGGTCGCCAGCGGCGTCGGCGCGGGTCTGGTGATAGGCGGCCAGATCTACCGCGGCCCGGGCGGCACGGCCGGCGAGATCGGCCACATCACGCTGGATGAATCGGGCCCGGTCTGCCGCTGCGGCAACCGCGGCTGTCTGGAGACGTTCGCCGCCGCCCGCTACGTACTGCCGCTGCTCCAGTCCAGCCATGGACCCGATCTGACCATGGAGCGTGTGGTGCAGCTGGCGCGCGAGGGCGACCCCGGCTGCCGCCGCGTGGTCGCCGATGTGGGGCGGCACATCGGGAGCGGTGTGGCCAATCTGTGCAACCTGCTCAACCCGAGTCGCGTCGTGCTGGGCGGAAATCTTGCGGAGGCGGGAGAATTGGTTCTCGGACCGATCCGGGAGTCGGTCTCGCGTTACGCGATTCCCAGCGCGGCACGTCAGCTGTCCGTCCTTCCTGGGGCGCTCGGAGCACGTGCCGAAGTGCTGGGTTCACTGGCCCTGGTACTCAGCGAAATGGGCGATTCGACCCTTCTGGACAGTCCGCTCCCCGTCGGAGCACCTGCCTTCACTTAGATAACGAATGGCACCGTTGTCATCTCGTTAAGGATTTACTCCTTGACGCTGGCAGCGGGGCCGAGTTGACTTCCAGCCACCTCGGCCGCAACGACGCGGCCTCGTCAGGGAGGTTTCGAAGATGAACATGCGAATGCGTCGTGCCGCCGTTGCTGTAGCAGCCACCACGATGGCTGTTTCCCTCGCCGCGTGTGGCAGCGCCAAGGAGTCCGGCGACAAGACCAAGGAGACCGGCGCCGGCAAGGGCGACGCGATCAAGATCGGTCTGCTGCTGCCGGAGAACCAGACGGCGCGCTACGAGCAGTTCGACAAGCCGCTCATCGAGAAGAAGATCAGCGAGCTGACCAACGGCAAGGCCGAGGTCATCTACGCCAACGCCAAGCAGGACGCGACGCTGCAGAACCAGCAGGTCGACACCATGATCACCAACAAGGTCGACGCGCTGATCGTGGACGCGGTGGACTCCAAGGCCATCGCCGGCTCGGTCAAGAAGGCCAAGGAGGCGAACATCCCGGTCGTCGCCTTCGACCGCCTGGCCGAGGGCCCGATCGACGCCTACACCTCGTTCGACAACGAAGAGGTCGGCCACGTCCAGGGCAAGGCGCTCCTCACCGCGCTCGGTGCCAAGGCCAAGGACGGCCAGATCGTCATGATGAACGGCGCCGTCACCGACCCGAACGCCGCCCTCTTCAAGAAGGGCGCGCACGCCGAGCTCGACGGCAAGGTGAACATCGGCAAGGAGTACGACACCAAGGAGTGGAAGCCGGAGAACGCCAACGCCAACATGGAGGCCGCGATCTCGGCCCTCGGCAAGGACAAGATCATAGGCGTCTACTCCGCCAACGACGGCATGGCGGGCGGCATCATCACCGCCCTGAAGGCCGGCGGCTTCGCGAAGCTCCCGCCGGTCACCGGCCAGGACGCCGAGCTCGCCGGTGTGCAGCGGATCGTCGCGGGTGAGCAGTACGCGAGCGTTTACAAGCCGTACGCGCCGGAGGCCGCTGCCGCCGCCGAGATGGCCGTCGCGCTCGCCAAGGGCGAGAAGCTCGACTCCATCGCCAAGGAGAAGGTGGACAGCCCCACCAACAAGGGCATCCCGTCCGTGCTCGTCCCGGTCGTCTCGCTGACCAAGGACAACATCAACGACACGGTCATCAAGGACGGCGTGTACACGGCCGCCCAGATCTGCACCGCGAAGTACAAGGCCGCCTGCGACGCACTCGGCCTGAAGTAAGTCCCCCAAGCCTTACGGGACTTACGCCCCCTGGAAGCCTGTCCGGTGCTCTGCCCCTCATTCAGCCCCCGCTATCGGGGGCGGGGCGCCGTACAGAAACGCTTCTTCCGTTCTGTTCGCTTCTGCTCAACCACCGCGCCCGTTCCCCCGGCGCGGTATCCCCGCCGGTCAGGCGGCGAAGGAGATGGTTCACGTGTCCGCTACGCCCGTGCTGGCGTTGCGCGGGGTCTCCAAGCGATTCGGTGCCGTTCAGGCGCTCACCGACGTAGAGCTTGAGGTCCACGGCGGCGAGGTGGTCGCCCTCGTAGGCGACAACGGCGCCGGAAAGTCCACGCTGGTCAAGACGATTGCCGGCGTGCACCCCATCGATGAAGGCGTCATCGAGTGGGAAGGCAGGTCCGTATCGATCGACAGGCCGCACGACGCCCAGAACCTGGGTATCGCGACCGTCTACCAGGACCTCGCGCTGTGCGACAACATCGATGTCGTCGGCAACCTCTACCTCGGCCGGGAGATCCGCAAGCGCGGCATCCTCAACGAGGTCGAGATGGAGCGCCGCGCCCGCGAGTTGCTCGACACGCTGTCGATCCGCATCCCCAGCGTGCGCATCCCGATCGCCTCGCTCTCCGGCGGCCAGCGCCAGACCGTGGCCATCGCCCGCTCCATGCTCGGCGAGCCGAAGCTCGTCATCCTCGACGAGCCCACCGCGGCCCTCGGCGTCGAGCAGACCGCGCAGGTTCTCGACCTCGTCGAGCGGCTCCGCGAGCGCGGCCACGCGGTCATCCTCATCAGCCACAACATGGCCGATGTGAAGGCCGTCGCGGACAAGGTGGCGGTGCTCCGGCTCGGCCGGAACAACGGCGTCTTCGACGTCAAGGTCACCTCGCAGGAAGAGATCATCTCCGCCATCACCGGCGCCACGGACAACGCCGTGACCCGGCGTGCGGCGCGCACCACGGAGGTTCAGAAGTGAACACCGAAAAGACCTCCACTCCCACCGACGCGCCCGTCGTCAACCCCGAGGCCGCCCACGACGCGGTCACCGCGGTCGACCCCCGGCTGCTGGTCCGCGAGCAGGGCTTCGCCGGCTACCTCACAGAGTTCAAGCGCAAGCTGCACTCCGGCGACCTGGGCTCGATGCCCGTGATCATCGGCCTGATCATCATCGCCGTGGTCTTCCAGAGCCTGAACTCGAACTTCCTCTCCGCGCAGAACCTCAGCAACATCGCGGTCACGATGGTCGCCACCGGCATGATGGCCGTCGGCATCATCTTCGTGCTGCTGCTCGGCGAGATCGACCTGTCGGTCGGCTCGGTCAGCGGCGTCGCCGGCGCGATCGCCGCCGTCATGAGCGTCACCCATGGCATCAACGAGTGGCTCGCCGTCATCGTCGCGATCGTCAGCGGCGCGGTCATCGGCGCGCTCCACGGCTTCTTCTTCGCCCGGATCGGCGCACCCGCGTTCGCCGTCACCCTGGCCGGCCTGCTCTTCTGGCTGGGCTTCATGCTCCAGCTGCTCGGCGACCAGGGCACGATCAACCTGGACGGCGAAGGTGTGATCGGCAAGCTGACCACGTACTACTTCACGGACGTGGCGGCCGCCTACGGCCTCGCAGCGGTCGCGGTGGCCGGGTTCTTCCTCTCGGCCTTCTTCGACGCCCGCCGCCGTGAGGCCGCCGGCATCCCGTCCCGGCCGCTCGTCGACATCGTCGTGCGCACGGTTCTGCTCGCAGTGGTGGCCTTCGCCGCCGCGGCCATGTTCAACCAGTACAAGGGCCTGCCGCTGGCGCTGGTCCTCTTCCTGCTGGTGCTGGTCGTGACGGACTTCGTGCTCCGGCGCACCACGTACGGCCGCAAGATCTTCGCGCTCGGCGGCAGCGTCGAGGCCTCCCGCCGTGCCGGTATCAACGTCACGGCGGTCCGGATCTCGGTGTTCTCGCTCGCGGGCACGTTCGCCGCCGTCGGCGGTCTGTTCTGGGCGTCCAAGATCGCGGCGGCCAACCAGAGCGCCGGCGCGGGTGACCTGCTGATGAACGTCATCGCGGCGGCCGTCATCGGTGGCACCAGCCTGTTCGGCGGACGCGGCCGGACCTGGAACGCGCTGCTCGGCGTCATGGTGATCGTCTCCATCCAGTACGGACTCGCGCTGGAAGGCATCGCCACCCCGATCCAGTACATGATCACCGGTGGCGTGCTGCTGGCGACCGTGGTGATCGACTCCCTCACCCGTAAGACACAGAAGACCGCGGGCCGCGCCTGACCGCGGTTCCGCAGGAGTGCCCGGCGCCGTTCGCGGTGCCGGGCACCTCTGCGTATGCGCGCACCTCTGCGTGTTCATCCGAATGCGTGATGTAGATCGCACCGCCCGGCGACCGGCGCCGCAGGCGGAACATTAGACTCGACAGACCGGCAAGCTAGACCGCACAACTGCAAGGAGGCACGGGTGGCGCTGCTGACCCGCATCACGGGACCGCGCGATCTGGACCGGCTCAGCCCGGAGCAGCTGGACCAGCTGGCTGCCGAGATCCGGACCTTCCTCGTGGACGCCGTCTCCAAGACCGGCGGCCATCTCGGTCCCAACCTGGGCGTGGTCGAGCTGACCATCGCACTGCACCGTGTCTTCGACTCCCCGAAGGACAAGGTCCTCTGGGACACCGGCCACCAGAGCTACGTCCACAAGCTGCTGACAGGCCGTCAGGACTTCTCCAAGCTCAAGATGAAGGGCGGCCTCTCCGGCTACCCCGCGCGTGCCGAGTCCGAGCACGACATCATCGAGAACTCCCACGCCTCGACCGTGCTCGGCTGGGCCGACGGCCTCGCCAAGGCCAACGAGGTGCTGAAGAAGGACGACCACGTCGTCGCCGTCATCGGCGACGGAGCCCTCACCGGCGGTATGGCCTGGGAGGCACTGAACAACATCGCGGCCGCCAAGGACCGTCCCCTGGTGATCGTCGTCAACGACAACGAGCGCTCCTACGCTCCCACCATCGGCGGCCTCGCCAACCACCTCGCCACACTGCGCACCACCGACGGCTACGAGCGGTTCCTGGCCCGCGGCAAGGACATCCTGGAGCGCACTCCCGTCGTCGGGAAGCCGCTCTACGAGACCCTGCACGGCGCCAAGAAGGGCCTCAAGGACTTCATCGCCCCGCAGGGCATGTTCGAGGACCTCGGCCTCAAGTACGTCGGCCCCATCGACGGTCACGACATCGAAGCCCTGGAGTCCGCGCTCGCCCGCGCCAAGCGCTTCGGCGGGCCCGTGATCGTCCACTGCCTCACCGAGAAGGGCCGTGGCTATCAGCCCGCCCTCCAGGACGAGGCGGACCGCTTCCACGCCGTCGGCAGGATCCACCCCGACACCGGCCTGCCGATCGCCAGCTCCGGCCTCGACTGGACCTCGGTCTTCGGCGAGGAGATGGTCGAGCTCGGCAAGGAGCGGGGGGACATCGTCGCGATCACCGCGGCGATGCTGCAGCCGGTAGGCCTCGACAAGTTCGCGAGGGCCTTCCCCGACCGGGTCTACGACGTCGGCATCGCCGAGCAGCACGGCGCGGTCTCCGCCGCCGGCCTCGCGACCGGCGGACTGCACCCCGTCTTCGCCGTGTACGCCACCTTCCTCAACCGCGCCTTCGACCAAGTGCTGATGGACGTGGCCCTGCACAAGTGCGGCGTGACGTTCGTACTCGACCGGGCCGGCGTCACCGGCACCGACGGCGCCTCGCACAACGGCATGTGGGACATGTCGATCCTGCAGTGCGTGCCCGGCCTGCGGATCGCGGCCCCGCGCGACGCCGACCAGGTCCGCGCCCAGCTGCGCGAGGCCGTCGAGGTCGATGACGCGCCGACCGTGGTGCGCTTCTCCAAGGGCGCGGTCGGCCCCGCAGTGAAGGCCGTCGGCAAGGTCGGCGGCATGGACCTCCTGCGCACCGCCGGCACGGACCGGCCCGATGTCCTCCTCGTCTCCGTCGGCGCGCTCGCACCGATGTGCCTGGAGATCGCCGATCTGCTCGACGCCCAGGGCATTACGACCACCGTCGTCGACCCGCGCTGGGTCAAGCCGGTCGACGAGGCCCTCGCGCCGCTCGCCGAGCAGCACCGCGTCGTCGTCACCGTCGAGGACAACAGCCGTGCGGGCGGCGTCGGTTCGGCCGTCGCCCAGGCGCTGCGCGACGCGGGTGTCGACGTACCGCTGCGCGACTTCGGCATCCCGCCGCGCTTCCTCGACCACGCCTCCCGCAAGGAGGTCATGGCGGAGATCGGCCTGACCGCGCCGGACATCGCCCGTCAGATCACCGGTCTCGTCTCCAAGTTGGACGGCCGGTTCGACACCGAGGCGGTCGAGTCCGCCCGCGACTGACCTGTAGCGCCGAAGGGCCGGTGGGTTCACCCTGTATGGGTGGTCCGACCGGCCCATTCGCGTGAAATCCACCCGTACGGAGCCCTCTCGGACCGCCAATGTCTCAATCATGGCGTTCACGACGAGTGCGTGGAGGTACGCCGGTGAGTACGCAGCAGGACACGGGACCAGCCGGAGACGGCCTGTTCCGGACCAAGACGGTCGAACAGTCGATCCGTGATACCGAGGAGCCGGAGCACGCGCTCAAGAAATCCCTCTCCGCGCTGGACCTGACGGTCTTCGGGGTCGGGGTCATCATCGGCACCGGCATCTTCGTTCTCACGGGCAAGGTGGCCAAGGAGACGGCGGGCCCCGCGACCGCCCTCGCGTTCGTGGCCGCGGGCATCGTCTGTGGCCTCGCCGCGCTCTGCTACGCCGAGTTCGCCTCCACCGTCCCGGTTGCAGGATCGGCGTACACCTTCTCGTACGCCTCGCTCGGTGAGCTGGTCGCCTGGACCATCGGGTGGGACCTGGTCCTGGAGTTCGCCCTCGGTACCGCCGTGGTGGCGGTCGGCTGGTCGGGCTATGTCCGCTCGCTGATGGACAACGTCGGCTGGCACATGCCCGAAGCGCTCTCCGGGCCCGATGTGGCGGTAGGATTCGGCTTCGATCTCCTGGCCTTCGTGCTGGTGCTGATTCTCACGGTCATCCTGGTGCTCGGCATGAAACTGTCCGCCCGGGTCACTGCGGTCGTGGTCGCCATCAAACTGACCGTGGTCATGATCGTGATCGTCGCGGGCGCCTTCTTCATCAACACCGACAACTACTCGCCCTTCATCCCCAAGGCGCAGCCACAGCCCGCCGGTGCGGGTCTGGATGCCCCTCTGGTCCAGCTGATCTTCGGATACGCACCCACCAACTTCGGCGTCATGGGCATCTTCACCGCCGCCTCCGTCGTCTTCTTCGCCTTCATCGGCTTCGACGTGGTGGCCACCGCCGCCGAGGAGACCAAAGTCCCGCAGAGGGACATGCCGCGCGGCATCCTCGGTTCGCTCTTGATCTGCACCGTGCTCTATGTCGCCGTTTCGCTGGTGGTCACCGGCATGCAGCACTACACCGAAATGTCGGTGAGCGCCCCGCTCGCCGACGCCTTCAAGGCCGTCGGGCACCCGTTCTACGCCGGTGTCATCAGCTTCGGCGCCGCGGTCGGACTCACCACGGTGTGCATGATTCTGCTGCTCGGTCAGACCCGGGTGTTCTTCGCGATGAGCAGGGACGGGCTGCTGCCGCGGTTCTTCTCCGTCACACACCCGCGCTTCCGCACGCCCTACCGGCCGACCATCCTGCTCGGCGTGATCATCGCGATCATCGCGGGCTTCACCAGCATCAACGAGCTCGCGACACTGGTGAACATCGGCACGCTCTTCGCGTTCGTCGTCGTCGCACTCGGCGTGATCGTCCTGCGCCGCACCAGGCCCGAACTGCACCGCGCGTTCCGCACCCCGTGGGTGCCGCTGGTTCCGATCCTCTCGGTGGCCGCCTCGGTCTGGCTGATGCTCAATCTGCCGGCCGAGACCTGGGTGCGGTTCGCCATCTGGATGGCGCTCGGCTTCCTGGTGTACTTCGTGTACGGGCGCCACCACAGCCGCCTCGGCAAGCTGGGTGCCGACGCCAAGTACTAGACCTGTTCTGCCCGGCCCCGTATGTCCCGCTTCGGGGGGACTGCGGGGCCGGATACTGTGCTTTTCCGGGTGAACCCCCGGACCGCGAAAGGCAGGCATGCCCGTCGAGCCGTCGTCGTCGCTACGGTACGTATCCGCAACTGCATTGCCCCGGCAGCGAGGCCGTGCTCCGTCCGCCGTCCCTCCGTCCGCCGTCCCCCCGCCCGGCTACTGGCGGCGGCTGCTCCCGGTGCTGGCCCTGCTCGCCCTCGTCACCCGCATCCCTTCCTTCGGACGCCGGCTGTGGAACCCGGACGAGGGCTATCTCGCCGTCCAGGCACGGATATTGGCCGACGGGGGAGCGCTGTACGACACGGTGGTCGACCGCAAACCGCCGCTGCTGCCCCTGCTGTACCAGGCGTCGTTCGCGTTGTTCGGCGACGAATCCCTGCTTTCCGTCAAAATCCTGGCGGTCATCGCCCAACTGATCACCGCCGCCCTGCTCGTGGGCATCGCCCGCCGCCGCTGGGGCGACCGGGCCGGACGCACCGCAGGCGTCCTCTATCTGCTGGTCTCCATCGGCCTCAATCCGCAGGACGCGCAGGCGGCCACCTTCGAGGTCTTCATGCTGCCGTTCACGGCAGCCGCCATCTGGTGCGCGGACCGGGGCCGCTGGGCCGCGGCGGGCCTCGCGGTGGCGGGGGCCCTCCTCACCAAACAGACCGGCGGAGCAGTCCTGGTCCCGGTCCTGTGGCTGCTCTGGCAGACGTCACCGCCCCGAACAGCCTTGCTGCGTACGGGAGTCGGCCTCGGGCTCCCGGTGTTCTGCGCCGCCGGGCTGACCACTCCGTACGGCTTTGTGTTCTGGACGGTGACAGGCTCGGGTGCGTACGCCACCTTCACCGGCTCAGAACTCCACGTCCTGTTCCGGGCCGTGGTCAACTCCGCGCTGCTCGGCGCCGCCTGCGCCGGGCTGATCCCGCCGATCGTGCGGGTCCTGCGCATCGCCAGGACCGGCGCCACCGACCTGTGGCTGTGGCTCGCGGCGTCGGCGGCCGCCGTGCTGCTCGGCTTCCACTTCTTCGGCCACTACTACCTGCAACTGATCCCGCCGCTGGCTCTGTTGGCGACCGGAGCGCTGCAGATCCTGCCGCGCGACCGGCTCGCAACGGCGCTGCTCACTTCGGCCTGCGGGTGCGCTCTGTTCCTCGCCTGGGGGATGCTGGCGCCGCGCCCGGAGCTGGACCATGCCGAGCGGCTCGCCGCCGCCGTACAGGCCCGTACAAGCCCATCGGAGCCGGTTCTGGTGTGGGGGATACACCCCGAGACGTACTGGCTCGCCGACCGGGCACCCGCCAGCAGGTATTTGACCGCCGGACTGCTCACCAACTACAGCGGCGGCCGCAACGGTCCGCAGGTCGGTGAGAAGTACGCGGTGGCTGGCGCGTGGCAGGTCTTCGCCGGCGAGATGCGCCGCCGCGGACCGGCCCTGATCGTGGATGACTCCCGCGGCAAACCGTTCGCCCCGGAGCGGATCCCCACCCTGAACAGGCTGCTGTCCCGGAACTACGAGCCGCTGCCCGACGAGGTCGACGGCGCGGTGTTCTATGTACGCTCGGACGGCTGAACCGCCCGCGGTCCCATGCACTCGGCGCCGTACGCCTCAACCCGCCGTCTGAGCTCCCGGTCGGCCGTGACCACGACGCAGGGCCGGCCCGCCGGACGCTCGGACACCAGCTCCACGATTCTGTCGTCCCCGCTGCCCGGCGCGGACTCGACCCGCACCTGGGGCACGCTCTCCACCCCGCGGGCGGCCCCCTCCACGACGAACACCAGCTCGACGGGACCGGGATGCCCGGGGACTCCGGCCGCCGCGACATCGACCAGTCGGTCCCGCAGCCGCTCGGCTGCCCCGCGACGGTCGCGCCACCAGCCGTCGGGCACGGAACCGACCACATTTGCCGCGTCGACGATCACAAGCGTTCGCATCAGAAATCCCCAAAAATTCGCCGACCGGCTGGGTGTTATTGTCGCAGCACTTCATGGAGCGTTGTATGCGGCCGCTCAGTGCGGTTTCTCGTCAGGAAAGGTGGCCGGTGAGCCATGGCGTTGGGGCCTGCGCGAAGATCGAAGCAGCAGGCGGGCCGGACTCGCGAGGTTCCCACCGCACAGCGGGGCCACGCACCGGTCAGCACTGCGGAGGACGGCAGTCCGACGGCCACCGGCTGGCTGCTGCGCGGCAAGGACGGCCGGCTCACGGCGTATGCACCCACCGTAGGCGGTGTGCTCCGGTGGACCGAGACCCTGCCTGCCGGGCCCGACTGGTCGGGCCCCGAGCTGGTGGTCCCGGCCGACGGTCTGCTGCCGTACCTCTCCTTCGCTCAGGGAGCCGACGGCTATGTGCACCTCTTCGGCCTGCGGCAGACCCCGGCGGGCGGTGACGAGGTCCGGACGGACCTCGTCCATGCGATCCAGTACCAGTCGGGCCGTCCGGTGAAGGACTGGCAGCCGCTGGGCACGCCGTATCCGAACGACTGGAAGCTCGCCGGGCAGATAGGCCGTCCGGCGTCGGTCGTGGACGGTGTCGGCAACGTCCATGTCTTCGTACGCAACGTCGGCGGCGGGGTGTGCGGCCGAAGCCAGACCTCTTCCGGAGCCTGGCGGCCGTGGGCCGATCTCAAGGGCAGCGGAGCCCATGGCAGGCTCGCCGTCGCCGCGACCGGCAGCGGCCGGGCGGAGATTCTCGCGCCCGCGCGCGAGGGCATCATGCGCTGGCTGCAGGACGGCGACAAGCCGCTGTTCACCAGAGACGAGGACATCCCCGCGCAGGTCCGGGACGGCTCAGTATCGGGTGTGGCGACCGGTGAGGACCGGCTCACTTTCTTCTGGCGCGACGAGAAGTCCGCCGAGGTGCACGCCTGGCGTCAGGACAGCGTGCCCGAGCCGCTGGGCGGCGGGACGGGAACGGGACCGGTGGCCGTGCTGCGGGCCTCCGTGGACGGCCACGACTGCACGCTCATGGCGCAGCGCGACGGCGACGGACGGCCCGCGCTCGCCGCGTATCCGACCGAGGACGAGCCCGCGGGCGCGGTCTGGACCGGCACCGGAGAAGCGTGCGTGGGCGCCCCGGCACTGGCTGTCGACGCCGATGGCCGCGTCGTGCTCGCCGCGTTCGCCCCGGACGGCGGCCTCCGGATCACCCGGCAGAAGACGACGGAGTCCGGTCTGGCGATGGAGGCCTGGACCCGGATCTGACGGCCGCGCGCCGCCGCCTCGACAACGCAAACTGCCCCGGCACCGAAGGACGGTGCCGGGGCAGTTGCTTGCCCGCTTGCTTGCTCGCTTGCTTGCGACAGGTGTTACGCCGGGACGCTCGCCACGCCCTGCGGCAGGAACGGCTTGCCGTTCACGCGCTCGGAGACACCCTCGCGGTCCAGGTACGGCGTGATGCCGCCCAGGTGGAAGGGCCAGCCGGCGCCCGTGATCAGGCAGAGGTCGATGTCCTGGGCCTCGGCCACGACACCCTCCTCCAGCATCAGGCCGATCTCCTGCGCCACCGCGTTCAGCACGCGCTCGCGGGTCTGCTCCTCCGTCAGGACGACATCGCCCTGCTTGAGGAGAGCGGCGACCTCCGGGTCCAGCTCCGGCTTTCCGGAGTCGTAGACGTAGAAGCCGCGCTTGCCGGCCTTGACGACTGCGGCCAGGTTCTCGGAGACCGTGAACCGGTCCGGGAAGGCCCGGTTGAGGGTCTCGGAGACATGCAGGCCGATCGCAGGACCGACCAGCTCAAGCAGGACCAGCGGCGACATCGGCAGACCCAGCGGCTCGACGGCCTTCTCGGCCACCTCGACCGGAGTGCCCTCGTCGATGACGTTCTGGATCTCGCCCATGAAGCGGGTCAGGATGCGGTTGACCACAAAGGCCGGCGCGTCCTTGACCAGTACGGCGGTCTTCTTCAGCTTCTTCGCGACACCGAACGCCGTCGCCAGCGCGGCGTCGTCCGTCTGCTCGCCGCGGACGATCTCCAACAGCGGGAGGATCGCGACCGGGTTGAAGAAGTGGAAGCCGACGACCCGCTCCGGGTGCTGCAGCTTCGACGCCATCTCGGTCACCGACAGCGAGGAGGTGTTGGTGGCGAGGATCGCGTGCGCCGGGGCGACCGCCTCGACCTCGGCGAACACCTGCTGCTTGACGCCGATCTCCTCGAAGACGGCCTCGATGATGAAGTCCGCGTCGGAGAAACCCTCGGCCTTGTCGAGGACACCCGTCACCAGGGCCTTGAGGCGGTTGGCCTTGTCCTGGTTGATGCGGCCCTTGCCGAGCAGCTTCTCGATCTCGGCGTGGACGTAGCTCACACCCTTGTCGACGCGCTCCTGGTCGATGTCGGTCAGCACGACCGGCACCTCGAGGCGGCGCAGGAAGAGCAGTGCCAGCTGCGAGGCCATCAGGCCCGCGCCGACGACGCCGACCTTGGTGACCGGGCGGGCCAGCGACTTGTCCGGCGCCCCGGCCGGGCGCTTGCCGCGCTTCTGGACCAGGTTGAAGGCGTAGATGCCGCTGCGCAGCTCGCCGCCCATGATCAGGTCCGCGAGAGCGGTGTCCTCGGCGTCGAAGCCCTTCTGCAGGTCGCCGTCCTTGGCAGCCTCGATGATGTCGAGGGCGCGGTACGCGGCCGGAGCGGCGCCGTGCACCTTGGAGTCGGCGATGAAGCGGCCGCGTGCGACGGCCTGGTCCCAGGCCTCGCCGCGGTCGATCTCCGCGCGCTCGACGGCGATCTCGCCCTTGAGGACGGACGCGGTCCAGATGAGCGACTGCTCCAGGAAGTCCGCGCCCTCGAAGATCGCGTCGGCGATCCCGAGCTCGAAGACCTGCTTGCCCTTGAGCTGCTTGTTCTGGTTGAGCGAGTTCTCGATGATCACCGAGACCGCGCGGTCCGCGCCGATCAGGTTCGGCAGGATCGCGCAGCCGCCCCAGCCCGGGACAAGACCGAGGAAGACCTCGGGCAGCGAGAAGGCGGGGATCGCCGTGGAGACGGTGCGGTACGAGCAGTGCAGCCCGACCTCGACACCGCCGCCCATCGCCGCGCCGTTGTAGTACGCGAACGTCGGGACGGCGAGCCCCGACAGCCGCTTGAAGACGTCGTGGCCGCCCTTGCCGATCGCCAGCGCTTCCTCGTGGCGCTTCAGCAGCTCCACGCCCTTGAGGTCGGCGCCGACCGCGAAGATGAACGGCTTGCCGGTGATGCCGATGCCGACGATCGTGCCCTCGGCCGCCTCCTTCTCGACCTGGTCGATGGCGGCGTTGAGGTTCGCCAGCGACTGCGGCCCGAAGGTGGTCGGCTTGGTGTGGTCCAGGCCGTTGTCCAGCGTGATGAGCGCGAACTTGCCAGCCCCGCCGGGGAGTTCGAGGTGGCGCACGTGCGCCTGAGTGACTACCTCGTCCGGGAACAGCTCGGCCGCGCCCTTCAGGAGTTCAGCGGTGGTGCTCACTTGTTGCCTCCGTCGAAGTGCGGGTTCTCCCAGATGACCGTCGCGCCCATGCCGAAGCCGACGCACATGGTGGTCAGGCCGTAGCGGACCTGCGGCTGCTCCTCGAACTGCCGGGCCAGCTGCGTCATCAGGCGTACGCCGGAGGAGGCCAGCGGGTGGCCGTAGGCGATGGCGCCGCCGTACTGGTTGACGCGTGCGTCGTCGTCCGCGATGCCGTAGTGCTCGAGGAAGGCCAGCACCTGGACGGCGAAGGCCTCGTTGATCTCGAACAGGCCGATGTCCGCGATGGACAGGCCCGCCTGGGCAAGGGCCTTCTCGGTCGCCGGGATCGGGCCGTAGCCCATGACCTCGGGCTCGACGCCGGCGAAGGAGTACGAGACCAGGCGCATCTTCACCGGGAGGTTGTTCTCACGGGCGAAGTCCTCGGAGGCGATGAGCGAGGCGGTGGCACCGTCGTTCAGGCCCGCGGCGTTACCGGCGGTGACGCGGCCGTGGACGCGGAACGGGGTCTTCAGGCCGGAGAGGTTCTCCAGCGTGGTGCCCGGCCGCATCGGCTCGTCCGCGGTGACCAGGCCCCAGCCGGTCTCGCCGGCCTCGGCGTTGGTACGGCGTACGGAGACCGGCACCAGGTCCTGCTGGATCTTGCCGTTGGCGTACGCCTTGGCGGCCTTCTCCTGCGAGCGCACGGCGTACTCGTCGGTGCGCTGCTTGGTGATCGAGGGGTAGCGGTCGTGCAGGTTCTCCGCGGTCATGCCCATGAACAGGGCCGACTCGTCGACGAGCTTCTCCGACACGAAGCGCGGGTTGGGGTCGACTCCCTCGCCCATCGGGTGGCGGCCCATGTGCTCGACACCACCGGCGATGGCGATGTCGTAGGCACCAAAGGCCACGCTGCCCGCGACGGAGGTGACGGCGGTCAGGGCGCCGGCGCACATGCGGTCGATGGAGTAACCAGGCACGGACTGCGGCAGACCCGCGAGGATGCCCGCGGTCCGGCCGATGGTCAGACCCTGGTCGCCGATCTGCGTGGTCGCGGCGATCGCGACCTCGTCGATACGGGCGGGGTCGAGGTCCGGGTTGCGGCGCAGCAGCTCCCGGATCGCCTTCACGACGAGATCGTCGGCACGGGTCTCGTGGTAAATGCCCTTCGGGCCCGCCTTGCCGAACGGGGTGCGGACGCCGTCGACGAAGACGACGTCCCTGACGGTACGAGGCACGATGGCTCTCCTCCAGGGTGCGGGGTGGCACTGCTGCGGGCACGCGCCTAAGCGCGCGCTTCCTCCGCTCATGCTACTTGCGGGTAACCACCCTGCCCACCCCCTACGGCGGGAGCGGTGAACGTCACACGGGGGAGCCGGCTCGTAGCCGGGGCTCCGCCCCCGGCCCCCCGCGCCTCGATCTCCCCCAGACCTCGTCCGGGGGACCCCCACGGGGCTGACGAATTCAGCCCCGCCGCAGGCGTCAGGCCGTCGCCGTCAGCGCGCTCGCCAGCAGCGGCGCCACCTGCTCGATCTGCCAGGCGCGCGCCCCGTGCCCGGCCAGCGCCTCGGCCACCGCGGCCACCGTGGGCTCGGCCGGCGGCTCCCAGCAGACCCGGCGGACCGTGTCCGGGGTGATCAGGTTCTCCTGCGGCAGATTGAGCTCCTCCGCGAGCGCGGAGACCGCCGCACGCGCCGCGGAGAGCCGGGCCGCGGCCACCGGGTCCTTGTCCGCCCACGAACGCGGCGGCGGCGGGCCGTTCAGCGGCTGGCCCGGCTGCGGGAGCTCGGCGTCGGGCAGTGCCTTGGCCCGGTCGACGGCCGCCTGCCACTGCTCCAGCTGCCGTCGTCCCATCCGGTGGCCGAACCCGGGCAGCGCGGTCAGCGCCTGCACATTCGCCGGCACGGCGAGCGCCGCCTCCACGATCGCCGAGTCGCTCAGCACCTTGCCCGGCGACACATCGCGCCGCTGCGCCACCTTGTCGCGGGCCGTCCACAGCTCCCGTACGACCGCCATCTGACGGCGGCGGCGCACCTTGTGCATCCCGGACGTACGACGCCAGGGGTCCTTGCGCGGGGGAGCGGGCGGAGCCGACGCGATCGCCTCGAACTCCTGCCAGGCCCACTCCAGCTTGCCCTGCCGGTCCAGCTCCTTCTCCAGCGCGTCGCGCAGATCGACCAGCAGCTCCACATCGAGCGCGGCGTAGCGCAGCCACGGCTCGGGCAGCGGGCGGGTCGACCAGTCCACCGCCGAGTGGCCCTTCTCCAGCGCGTAGCCGAGGACGGACTCGACCATCGCGCCGAGGCCGACCCGGGGGAAGCCCGCGAGGCGCCCGGCGAGCTCCGTGTCGAAGAGCCGGGTCGGGATCATGCCTATTTCGCGCAGGCAGGGGAGATCCTGGGTGGCCGCGTGCAGAATCCACTCCGTACCGGCCAGGACCTCGCCGAGCTCGGAGAGGTCGGGGCAGCCGACCGGATCGATCAGCGCGCTGCCCGCGCCTTCGCGGCGCAGCTGTACGAGATAGGCCCGCTGGCCGTAGCGGTAGCCGGACGCGCGCTCGGCGTCGACGGCCACAGGGCCGGATCCCCTGGCGAACGCGGCGATCACTTCGGCGAGTGCCGCCTCGTCGGCGACCACGGGCGGAATGCCTTCACGGGGCTCCAGCAAGGGAATCGGCGCCGGTTCGACGTCGTCCGGGGGAGCGCCCCCGGTGGTTCGCAGTGCGGTCTCTGCTGCGGTGTCTTGGGCGTCGGTCACGTGTCAAGGGTATCCGTCAACGGAGAGCGCCCGTCGACGGAACGTTCCGTCGACGGGCGCGAAGAATATGTACAGCGGTCAGTGGATGATGCCGGTCCGCAGGGCGACGGCCACCATTCCGGCCCGGTCGCCCGTGCCCAGCTTGCGCGCGATACGGGCGAGGTGGCTTTTGACGGTCAGCGCGGACAGGCCCATCGAGACGCCGATCGCCTTGTTGGACTGGCCTTCCGCGACCAGGCGGAGCACCTCGACCTCACGGCCGGAGAGCTCGCGGTAGCCGCCCGGGTGGCTCGGGGCGCCCGGGGGGCGGCGGTGCATCCGGCCGGCCACGGCGCCGATGGGGGCGGCGCCGGGTCGGGTCGGGTGCCCGATGTTCGTACGTGTGCCGGTGACGACGTAGCCCTTGACGCCGCCCGCGAGGGCGTTGCGCACGGCGCCGATGTCGTCGGCGGCGGAGAGGGCGAGGCCGTTGGGCCAGCCCGCGGCTCGGGTCTCGGACAGGAGGGTCAGCCCGGAACCGTCGGGCAGGTGGACGTCGGCAACGCAGATGTCGCGCGGGTTGCCGACGCGGGGACGGGCCTCCGCGATGGACGACGCCTCGATGACGTCACGCACTCCGAGGGCCCACAGGTGGCGGGTGACGGTGGAGCGGACGCGCGGGTCGGCCACGACGACCATGGCCGTCGGCTTGTTCGGGCGGTAGGCGACCAGGCTTGCGGGCTGCTCGAGAAGAACGGACACCAGGCCTCCTGGGAGGGTGCGGGACGGAGCCGGCTCGGGGGGAAGAAGCCGGGGCGGACCGTGCAGTTAGGGTCACAGACCTCTTCGGCACCGAACCCGTCCGCCTTTAGAGAATGATCACGATTTGGTGAGTAACAATTGGGGCAATTCGGACGAGTGATCGATCATCCTACGAGCTCCCGGCGGCCCCGTGTTCGATCTTCCGGCCGCGGTCCCGGCGGTCCCGTGCACGATCTCCGGCCGCGGTCCCGGTGCGTTCCTGCGGGCACATCCCCGGCGTCAACCTCCGGGCACGTCGCGGGCGTCGGCCTCCCGGCACGTCCCGGGCTGAGTCCCGGCTGCGGCTGCGAGCACCTCTCGTGATCAGTCTCCCGGGCGTCGCCCCGGGCGCGGAGTCACGGCTGCTGCGGGCCCCGCCGCTGTGGAAGCGAGACCACGCCCGTCGCCGCGTCCACCGGACCGGCCGGCGACGGCGGCAGCCCGGCGACCTGGCAGAGGAGATCGCACCAGGCCACGAGGTGTGCCGCCGAGTCAGGAACCCCCTCCAGACCTTCGCGCGGTGTCCACGACGCCCGGATCTCGATCTGCGTCGCCGGGCGCCGGTCGGAGAGTCCACCGAAGTAGTGAGAACTCGCGCGGGTGACGGTCCCGCTCGCCTCTCCGTACGAGAGCCCGCGCGCCTCCAGCGCGCCGGTCAGCCACGACCAGCAGACCTCGGGAAAGAGCGGATCGGCCGCCATCTCGGGCTCCAGCTCGGCGCGTACCAGCGTCACCAGCCGGAAGGTTCCCTGCCAGGCGTCATGACCGGCCGGATCGTGCAGCAGCACCAGGCGGCCGTCCGCCAGGTCGTCGTCGCCGTCGACGACCGCCGCCTCCAGCGCGTAGGCATGCGGCGCGAGCCGCTGCGGCGGGCGCGTCGGGTCCACCTCGACCTCGGGGCGCAGCCGTGCGGCCCGCAGTGCGTCGACCGCCAGCCGGAACGCGCGCGGGATGGCATTCCCCTCCGCGCTGTCCGCGTCGTCAGCGCTGTTGGAATGATCGGAAAAATGTCCCTGAGCCGCAGCCATGCGGGGAAGAGTAGGCGGAACGGGGGCTTCGCGCAGGGAGGGACACCCGGCCCGGAGCGGCCACTTCAGGTGTACGTGCGAAGATTCTCGGCGTGAGTGCCAATGACCTTCCCCTCGCTCGAGGCTTCGCCCGAGCTGGGGATACCCCATCCTCGGGCCAGCCGAAGACACACGCTGTCGAAGAATCAGCCTTTCTGAAGGCGTGCAGGCGTGAGCCGGTGCCGCACACCCCGGTCTGGTTCATGCGTCAGGCGGGGCGCTCACTGCCCGAGTACCTCAAGGTCCGCGAGGGCATCGGGATGCTCGAGTCCTGCATGCGGCCCGAGCTCGTCACCGAGATCACGCTGCAGCCGGTGCGCCGCCACAAGGTCGACGCGGCGATCTACTTCAGCGACATCGTCGTACCGCTCAAGGCCATCGGCCTCGACCTCGACATCAAGCCGGGCGTCGGCCCGGTCGTCGCCGAGCCGATCCGCACCCGCGCCGACCTGGCACGGCTGCGCGACCTCACGCCCGAGGACGTCTGGTACGTCACAGAGGCGATCGGGCTGCTCACCGGCGAGCTCGGGGCCACCCCGCTCATCGGCTTCGCCGGCGCGCCCTTCACCCTCGCGAGCTACCTCGTCGAGGGCGGCCCCTCGCGCAACCACGAGCACACCAAGGCCCTGATGTACGGCGACCCGCAGCTGTGGGCCGACCTGCTCGACCGGCTCGCGGAGATCACCTCGGCCTTCCTCAAGGTGCAGATCGAGGCCGGTGCCTCAGCGGTGCAGCTCTTCGACTCGTGGGTGGGCGCGCTCGCCCCCGCCGAGTACCGGCGCTCGGTGATGCCGGCTTCCGCAAAGGTCCTCGACGCGGTGGCCTCGTACGACGTGCCGCGCATCCACTTCGGCGTCGGCACCGGCGAACTCCTCGGCCTGATGGGCGAGGCGGGCGCGGACGTCGTCGGCGTCGACTGGCGGGTGCCGCTGGACGAGGCCGCACGCCGGGTCGGCCCGGGCAAGGCGCTCCAGGGCAACCTCGACCCGGCCGTCCTGTTCTCCACGCAGGAGGCCGTCGAGGCCAAGACCCGCGAGGTGCTGGACGCCGCGGCCGGGCTCGAGGGTCACATCTTCAACCTCGGCCACGGCGTCCTGCCGACGACCGACCCGGACGCGCTGACGCGTCTCGTCGAGTACGTCCACACGCAGGCCGCGCGCTGAGGGGCCAACTGCTGGGGCGCGGTGCCCCGCAACGGCCAAGGGCCGTCGAACGCGGCGGCGTTGCCTTTGCAGGGCTGCACCGCTGGGTCCCCCCGGCCGCCTGGTTTCCTTCGCCGGAATTTGCGCAAGCCGGTGCCGGGTGCACAGAAAAATTCACGGCCCCTGATGAAACATCGCGGGTGGGTCAGGCCGTCAAGTAAGTGAAGGAATGAGCAAGGGAGGGAGCCGCATGCGGGGCTTGTCGGGCGGGGAATCGTGAAGCGGGCCACAAAAGAGGTAACGGGGGCGAACCGCCGTTGCGCGTGCAAGACTCCCCGACGCTGACGCTGCCCCGTGCGCGGCCGGCGCCGGCGCCGGTGCCCAACACGACGCCCCAGCGCGTCGGCCGGTTGTCCGCACTGGACGGCATGCGGTTGCTGGCCGCGCTGATGGTGGTGGCCTACCACTACATGGCGCTCTACGGAGGCTGGACGGCCCGCGGGGAAGCGCTATTCCCGGGCGCGTTCCCCTTCACCGCCTACGGCTGGCTGGGCGTCGAGCTCTTCTTCCTGATAAGCGGCTTCGTCATATGCATGAGCTGCTGGGGCAGATCGCTGGGGGACTTCTTCGTCTCCCGGGTGAGCCGGCTGTACCCCGCGTACTGGTTCGCCGTCCTGGCCACCACCGCCGTACTGCTGCTCATACCGAATGGCCGGAGTCCGCTGCCCGTGGCGGACGTGCTGACCAACCTCACCATGCTTGAGGAGCCGCTCGGCGTCCCCAAGGTCGATGGGGTGTACTGGACGCTTTTCGCCGAGTTGCGCTTCTATCTTCTGTTCGCGCTGATGGCGTGGCGGGGCCTGAGCTACCGACGCGTGCTGGCCTTCTGCAGCGTCTGGGCCGCGGTGGGCATGCTCTTCGCCAAGTCCGACGATTCGGTGCTCCAGCTGCTGATCATGCCGAACTACTGCTGGTACTTCATCGCGGGAATGGCCTTCTTCCTGATGTACCGCTTCCGGCCCAACCTGCTGCTCACCGGCATTGTGCTGGTGTGCTTCGGAGCGGCCCTGCCCTCCGCGCACGACACCTGGAGCCGAAGCCTCGGCTACTTCAAGCAGAGCATTCCCTTCTGGCCGGTCGTCGCCATCCTCGCCGTCTGCTTCGGGGCGATGGCCCTGGTCGCGACCGGGAAGCTGGACTGGATGAAGTGGCGCTGGCTGCCGTACGCCGGGGGGCTCACCTACCCGCTCTACCTGCTGCACCAGTACGCCGGCTGGGAGCTCATCAGAGCGCTGGCACACCGGCTGCCGCCGTACACCGTGCTCTCGCTGGTGACCGGCGGCATGCTGGTGGCCTCCTGGCTCGTGCACCGGCTGATCGAACGACCGGTGACCCGGCTGCTGCACCGTCGGCTCTCCGGCGCGCTGTCCGAGGCGACCGCGCGCGGCGAGAGACGGCTGGGCCCGGCCGGGCGCTGATCCGGAAGCGTGGCGCGGCGCCGGCGGGGGCGTTTCAGGCCGAGGCCTCGCCGAGGGCTACGTTATCCACCGACGCGATGCGCCCGGCCTCGTCGAACGACAGCTCGGGGGTCTCTACAGGGGCCCCGCCTTCCGCACCGCCGCCGTCGCCTTTCGCGCCGCCACCAGCACCGGGTCCCAGACCGGGGAGAACGGCGGGGCGTAGCCGAGATCCAGGGCCGTCATCTGCTCCACCGTCATCCCCGCGGTCAGGGCGACGGCCGCGATGTCGACGCGCTTGGCCGCGCCGTCGCGGCCGACGATCTGGACGCCGAGGAGCCGGCCCGTACGGCGTTCCGCGAGCATCTTCACCGTCATCAGCGCGGCGTCGGGGTAGTAGCCGGCGCTGTTCGTCGACTCGATCGTGGTCGTGACGTACTGCAGGCCGACCGCGCGGGCGTCCTTCTCGCGCAGGCCGGTGCGGGCGATCTCCAGATCGCACACCTTGCTGACCGCCGTGCCGACGACGCCGGGGAAGGTCGCGTACCCGCCGCCCGCGTTCGCGCCGATGATCTGGCCGTGCTTGTTGGCGTGCGTGCCCAGCGCGATATGGCGCTCGCGGCCCGAGACCAGGTCGAGAACCTCCACACAGTCGCCGCCGGCCCAGATGTTCTCGTAGCCGCGCACGCGCATCGCGAGATCGGTGAGCAGCCCGCCGTACGCGCCGAGCGGCAGACCGGCGGCGCGGGCGAGGGTGGTCTCCGGCTCGACGCCGATGCCGAGGACCACCACGTCCGCCGGGTACTCCGCGTTCTCGGTCGCGACGGCGCGGACCCGGCCGTCTGAGCCCGTGAGGATCTTGGTGACCCCGGCGCCGTTCACCGTCGTGATGCCGATCCGGTCCATCGCCTCGTGGACCAGGCGGCCCATGTCGGGATCGAGGGTGGCCATCGGCTGCTCGCCGCGGTTGAGGACCGTCACCTCGTAGCCGCGCTTCAGCATCGCCTCCGCCATCTCGACGCCGATGTAGCCGGCGCCCATGACGACCGCGCGCCGCCCGTCGGTGCGCGCGAGGGTGTCCAGCAGGGCCTGGCCGTCGTCGAGGGTCTGCACGCCGTGCACGCCCGGCGCGTCGATGCCCGGCAGCGCCGGCCGGACCGGGCGCGCGCCGGTCGCGATCACCAGCTTGTCGAAGCCCGTCCACGACTCGGCGCCGGTCTCCAGATCACGGGAGCGCACCCGCCCGCCAGGGGCGTCGATCTCCGTCACCTCCGTGCGCATCCGCAGCTCGATACCGCGCTCGCGGTGCTCGGCCGGCGTACGGGCGATCAGGTCGTCGCGCTCGGGCACATCACCGCCGACCCAGTACGGAATCCCGCACGCCGAGAACGAGCTGAAGTGGCCGCGCTCGAACGCGACGATCTCCAGCTCGTCCGGGCCCTTGAGCCTGCGTGCCTGCGATGCGGCGGACATGCCCGCCGCATCGCCCCCGATGACCACCAGCCGCTCCATTGCCATGGGGAACACGCTACGGCGCGAAGGCCGTTCAGTCCTGACCCGGGGCGGGGCCGGATCCGGGGCCGGGCGCGGGCACCGCGGGCTCAGCGACGGGCCGCGCAGCGACAGGCCGCTTGGCGAGCCGCGGCCGCAGCACCCAGCGCCACAGCGCGTACAGCACCCCGAAGACCACGGCGAACGGGGCCACCGCTCCGACCGCCAACGCGATCCATACGCCCACCGCCACGAGCGCGTACCAGCCGCCGCCGAGCGCGTCCAGGAAGCCCGGGTCGTCGTCCTCCTTCTGCTCCTTGTCCTCCTTCTCGGAGAGGACCAAGGTGATGGTCGCCAGCGTCGTACGGTCCTTGAGCGCGGCCTGCTGCGCGAGCAGCGACTCCAACTCGGCCTGACGGCTGCTCAGTTGACCCTCCAGCGTGACCACGTCGCTGAGCTTCTCGGCCCGGTCCATCAGCGCCCGTACGCGTGCGACGCTCGCCCGCTGCGTCGCGATGCGGCTCTCCACGTCGACGACCTGGTCGGTGACGTCCTTGGCGTCGGCCTTGCGGGAGAGCAGCTTTCCGGCGCCTGCCAGCTCGGCCAGGACCGCGTCGTACTTCTCCTGCGGGACGCGCAGCACGACGCGCGAGGTCACATGGGTGTCGTCGATCCGCTCGGTGCTCTCGTTGGAGACATGCCCGCCGGCGCTCTCAGCGCTCCCGCGGGCCGCCGCGAGGGCCTTCTGGGCGTCCTTGACCTCCACGGCGAGCTCCGCGGTGCGGATGATGTGGGTCGGCGCCAGGGCGACCGGGTCCTTCGGCTTGGTCTGCTCTGCGCCGGACGACTGCCGGTCGGAGTCGTAGCCCGCACCGGCCCCGCCGTCCTGCAGCGCGGGTTTCGCGGCGCTCTGCGCCTTGTCGTCCGCGCCGGATTCGGAATCGGCCGCACTGCATCCGGCAAGCGCGAGTGAAGCGGTGAGAAACAGTGCCGCGACCGTACGACGTGCACGCATGTCGTCCCCCCCAGGGACAGATGGTGAGTGTTGCCGGTTTGACGGACGGGCCCGTGGTGAGGGTTGCCGTTTTCCGGTTCCGAAGCGGTCACGGTCAGGACTCGGTAGGGGGTTTGAGAGAGTGGGGGGCATGGACACACGTACGGGTCATGTCGTCGTCATCGGAGGCGGCATCGCCGGTCTCGCCGCCGCGCACCGGCTGCTCGACTCCGGGGTGCGCGTCACGCTCCTGGAGGCCACCGACCGGCTCGGCGGCAAGCTCCAGGCGGGCGAGATCGAGGGCGCCCCCGTCGATCTCGGCGCCGAGTCGATGCTCGCCCGCCGCCCGGAAGCGGTCGAACTGGCCCGCGCCGTCGGCCTCGCCGACCGGCTCCAGCCGCCCGCCACCGCCTCCGCCTCGGTGTGGACGCGCGGTGCGCTGCGCCCGATGCCCAAGGGGCATGTGATGGGTGTGCCGGGCGACCCGGCGGCGCTCGCGGGACTGCTCTCGGCGGAGGGCATCGCCCGTATCGAGCGGGAGCGGGACCTCGCGCCCGCAGAGCTCGGCGACGATGTCGCGGTCGGCGCGTACGTCGCCGAGCGCCTCGGCCGCGAGGTCGTGGACCGGCTGGTGGAGCCGTTGCTCGGCGGGGTGTACGCGGGCGACGCGTACCGCATCTCGATGCGCGCCGCCGTCCCTCAGCTCTTCGAGGCGGCGAAGACCCATGACTCGCTGCTCGCCGCCGTACGCGACATCCAGGCGAAGGCCGCCGAGCAGCAGGCCGCCGGGCCGGTCTTCATGGGCATCGAGGGTGGCGTGGGGCAGCTGCCGGGCGCCGTCGCCGACGCCGTACGCGCCCGGGGCGGCGAGATCCTCATGGAGACGCCCGTCCTCGGGCTGACCCGTAGCGCCGAAGGCTGGCAGATCCGCACCGACCAGCGCGTCATCGCCGCCGACGGCGTGGTGCTCGCGACCCCGGCCTGGTCCGCGTCCGCGCTGCTCGCCGCCGAATCCCCGGCCGCCGCCGCGGAGCTCGGCCAGGTCGAGTACGCCTCGATGGCGCTGGTCACCATGGCCTTCCGGCGCACAGACCTGGCCGGCATGCCGGAAGGCAGCGGCTTCCTGGTGCCGCCCGTGGACGGCCGCACCATCAAGGCGTCCACCTTCTCCACCCGCAAGTGGAGCTGGGTCGACAAGGGTTCCTCCGGCCTCTTCGTGCTGCGCACCTCGATCGGACGCTACGGCGAGGAGGAACACCTGCACCGCGAGGACGCCGAGCTCGTCGACGTATCCCTGGGCGATCTCGGGGAGGCCACCGGACTCGCGGCCAGGCCCGTCGCCACCGAGGTGACCCGGTGGATCGGCGGACTGCCGCAGTACCCCGTCGGGCATCTCGCGCGCGTCGCCCGGATCCGCGACGAGGTCGCCAAACTGCCGGGCCTCAGGGTCTGCGGGGCGGCGTACGACGGCGTCGGCATCCCCGCCTGCATCGCCGGCGCCCAGCGCGCCGCCGACGAGATCCTCGCCACGCCCACCCTGGCGCGGGGCACCGATCGCGGCGCGGGAGAATAGCTTTATGAGTGCGCCCGAAAAGATTCCGAACGCAGGCAAGAAGGCCAAGGACCTCAACGAGGTCATCAGGTACACGCTGTGGTCCGTCTTCAAGCTGCGCGATGTGCTGCCCGAGGACCGTTCAGGCTACGCCGACGAGGTCCAGGAGCTGTTCGACCAGCTCGCCGCCAAGGACGTCACCGTGCGCGGCACGTACGACGTGTCCGGGCTCCGCGCCGACGCCGACGTCATGATCTGGTGGCACGCCGAGACCGCGGACGAGCTGCAGGAGGCGTACAACCTCTTCCGCCGCACCAGGCTCGGCCGCGCGCTCGAGCCGGTCTGGTCGAACATGGCGCTGCACCGCCCCGCCGAGTTCAACAAGTCGCACATCCCGGCCTTCCTGGCCGACGAGACGCCGCGCAACTATGTCTCGGTCTACCCCTTCGTGCGCTCCTACGACTGGTACCTGCTGCCCGACGAGGACCGCCGCCGGATGCTCGCCGACCACGGCAAGATGGCCCGCGGCTACCCGGACGTGCGCGCCAACACGGTGGCGTCGTTCTCGCTCGGCGACTACGAGTGGCTGCTCGCATTCGAGGCCGACGAGCTGTACCGCATCGTCGACCTGATGCGTCATCTGCGCGGCTCCGAGGCGCGTATGTACGTCCGCGAAGAGGTCCCGTTCTACACGGGCCGCCGCAAGTCGGTCGCGGAGCTGGTGGCGGGGCTCGCGTAAAGCGGGCTCGCCCCAGAAGCCCGATGGCCGGGTCCGCGCGATGCGGACCCGGCCGTCCCCCGACCCGGAAGATCAGACGACGTGCGGCAGCTTCGGCTCTGCCGCCGCCCGTTCCAGCGACACCGGGTCCGGCTCCGGGTGCGGCGCGCACGATGCGCGCCGCACCGGCGTCACGCCGTACAGCAGGTACTTCTCCAGGTGGGCGTTGACGCACTGGTTGTTGCCGCCGCCGATGCCGTGCGTGCCGGCGTCCTTCTCCGTGATCAGCACGGAGCCTTTCAGCCGCCGCGCCAGTTCAAGCGCCCCTTCGTACGGCGTCGCCGCGTCCCGCTCGGCGGCCAGGATGAGCGTCGGCGGCAGCGCACCGAGCTTGGTACGCACGTCCAGCGGCTGCTGCCGGGGCGCGGGCCAGTAGGCGCACGGCAGATTCATCCAGGCGTTGTCCCAGGTCTCGAAGGGCGCGATGCGTGCGAGAGCGCTGTTGTCGCGGTCCCACACTTCCCATTCGGTCGGCCAGGGCGCGTCGTTGCACTCGACGGCGGTGTACACGGCGTTGCCGTTCTCCGCCTCATACGCTTCCTCCGGCCGCGGCGCGGCCTGCTTGACCAGCGGCTCCTCGTTGCCCTTCAGATACTCGGCCAGCGCGCCGGCGCGCAGTGGCCAGTAGTCGTCGTGGTAAGCGGCCCGCAGGAATGCCGCGTGCAGCTGGCCGGGGCCGACCGTGCCGCCCGCAGGCTCGAGGGCGAGCCGGGCGCGTGCCTGCTCGTAGCTCATGGCCACATCCTCCGGCGTGGCGCCCAGATGGTACGTCTGGTCGTGCTTGGCGACCCAGGCGCGGAAGTCCGCCCAGCGGCTCTCGAAGGCGAGCGACTGGTTGAGGTTGCTGCGGTACCAGATCCGGCCCGGCTCCGGGTTGACCGCCGAGTCGAAGACCATGCGGCGTACGTGGGAGGGGAAGAGGGTCGCGTACAGCGCGCCGAAGTACGTGCCGTACGAGGCACCCATGAAGGTCAGCCGCGGCTGGCGGAGCGCTGCCCGCAGCACATCCAGGTCGCGGGCGTTGTTCAGCGAGGTGTAGTGCCGAAGCGCCGGGCCCGCGTTGTTCGCGCAGCCCTGGGCGTACGCCTTCGCCTGCGCAATCCGCTCCATCTTGTACGAGGGGGAAGGGTGTACCGGCGACAGGGTGGGCGCCTTGGTGAAGTCGGCCGGGTCCTGGCAGGACAGCGGGGCGGAGCGGCCGACACCGCGCGGGGAGTAACCGACGATGTCGTACGCCTGGGCGATCCGCTTCCACTCGGGGAGTTGGGCGGCCATCGGGAAGTACATGCTGGAGGCGCCGGGGCCGCCGGGGTTGTAGACGAACGCTCCCTGGTGCTCGGCCGGCTTGCCGCTCGCCTTCACACGGCTGACGGTCAGGGAAATCTGCGGGCCCGAGGGGCTGGCGTAGTCGAGGGGGACCTTGACCGTGCCGCACTGGACGGGGGCGGGCAGCATCTCGACCTTGGGGCAGCGTCCGAAGGAGATCCCGGCGGCGGCCGCGCGCTCGGCGGCGACGGTCGTGCCGTACGACTCGGCATCGACAGTGGTGGTGCCGCCGGCCGGGGCGACGGCCAGCGCAGAGACGACCAAGGCACTGAGGCTCGTCGCGGCCCCGTACATCGCAACTGCTCTCATCGAGTTCCCTTCGTGCGGACAGCGGCCGTGAGGCCACGGGACGAAAGGGATCCTTGGTGGGCTTATTAGCGATGTAAAGGACCAATGTCCGGTGTCGGGGTCAATGACTCCGATGCGCCATGCGGCCGCTCGCCAGCGCCGCCCGCAGGTCCGGATCGTCGAGCGCGCCGACGCCGCGCACGGCGACGGCGGTGAGCGTGTCCCCCGGGGAGAGCGCGCCGAGGAGACGCTGGCCGTCGGGCGAGGCCCAGCGGGTGTACGGATGCACCTCGATCCGCGCGATGGCCAGACAGCCCAGGGTGAGCAGGAGGGGGAGGGCGAACCAGGCGAGGACCGGGGCCTTCGCGCCCTGCTCCTGAGGGAGCATCAGCAGGGCGGCGGCCGCCAGCGCGACGGTGAGCGCGGTCGCGACCTGGACGGCGCGCACGGCGGCGGCGACACCCGACCTGGCCGCGTCCGGGACGGCGAGGCCGGCGCTGACGAGCCGGTCGGCCAGGGCCCGTACCGCGTCGGCGGCGGATGCGGCGGCCCGCACCGCGGCTATCCGGGCCTGGCCCGCGGGTCCTATCGCGCCGATGACCGAGCGCTCCAAGTCGTCCTCGCCCTCCGGGTCGACGACCGTTGCCCAGCCGGTGCGCGCGAGAAGCAGCCTGCGGCCGCGGTGCATCGAGACGAGCGTGAGCTCCGTGACCCGGTGCGGGCCGCCGGCCAGGAAGGCGGCCTCGTACAGGCTCAACTGCCCCTTCCGGCTTGTTCCTTCGGGGGCGGGGCGAGCGGCTTCGACGGAGGCGATGCAGAGCCGGGCGCAGCTGATGCCCGCCGCGGCCCAGGCCACCAGCAGGAAGAGGACCCAGAACATGGCCGAGTTCTACGCGAGATGTCCGCGGTTGCGCCATGGGTTGTTCACCATACGGACCGTGGCGTTATCGGTCCGTGACGTCGGCGCGGGGGCGGGAGGCCGCGGGCGGCAGCGGGAACGACGTGGCCGGGGTGGGGGTGACGGGGTCTGCGGGCGGCGGTGTCGCGCCCGGGGCGGGCGGTGGCGGTCCGGTGGGACTTGCGGTCGCGGTGGCGGCTGAGTCGTCGGCGATGGCGTCGAAGTCGACCAGGCCGGTCGCCTCCAGGACCTTGATGTGGTCCAGGACGGTGGTGTTGGCGTCGTTGGCGAGTTCGCGCACCAGGGTGTTGCGGGTGCTGTTGCGGATGTCGGCGACGAGGGAGAAGACCTTGCCGTGGGCGCGGCGCAGGATATTGGCGAACTTGGTCTCGTACTCCTGGCCGCGTGCCTCGGTGAACTCCTTGAGCCAGCCCCGCTGTTGGGCCGTCGGCTGGTTCGGCAGCTCCATGTTGAGCCGGGCCGCGACCTCGCGGACGCGGGCGTCGAGATAGGTGTGGCCCTCGACGAGATGCTCGCCGGCCACCTTCACCGCGACGGTGGGGGCGCGGCCGACGGCCTGCTGGCCCGCGGGGAGCTCCCACAGACCGGCGAGTCTGACGCGGACGACGAAGTCCCGGTCGGCGGCGGAGAGCGGGCCCCAGGGTGTGCTGACGGAACCGGCCCTGAGGTTGGCCCGGCCGGTGCCTGAGCGGTCGTCGTACGACCAGATCGGGAAGAGGATCGCGGCGATGGTCGCCGTCAGGGCGACGACGACCAGGCCGGTGCCGGTGAGGGAACGCATGGGGCCTCCTGCGTGCGGTCCAGCACGCTAGTCGGCTCCGGGGTGATCCTGTGGGGTGTTGCGGGAAGTGGTGGCTTTGCTTGCGGTCAGGAGCTGCTGCCGCCTCCGCAGCTGGACCCGCCCGAGGATCCGCCGCAGCTGGAGCCGCCGGACGAACCGCCGCAGCTGGAGCCGCCGGACGAACCGCCGCAGCTGGAGCCGCCGGACGAACCACCGCAGCTCGATCCCCCGCTCGCGCCGCAGCTGGAGCTGCCACAGCCGGATCCCGGGCTCGACCCGGCGCACCACACGGCCGCGGAGTCCGTGTACGACGGCGAGTAGCCGTCCGTGCGGCCCGCCGGGATCCGTGCCGCCGTGGTCAGCTGCGCCTGGAGCGCGGGATCCGGCACTCCGCGCAGACCGTGCACCGCGACGAGATGGGCCGCCGAGTACACCTGGGCGTACTGCACCAGGTACGAGCGCAGGGCGTGCCGCCCGGCAGTCGTGATCCGCCGCCGGGCGCGACCCCCCATCATGAACCCGATCACGATGCCCGCGATCAGGGCCGGCAGAACCATCAGGATGAACGGCGGGCCGAAATCCACCGGTCCGTCGTTCTGGATGAAGCTGAAGATGGTCAGGCCGAAGGAGAGGGGCAGCCCCATGACGCAGAGGAAGCCCTGGGTGTAGCCCCACACCGTCAGCCCCCGGTTCTGTCCGGGCGGCGTCATCAGCCCGCGCGCGGCGAGGCCGTCGCCGATCTCCTGCACGGCGGGGTGGCGCATCACCGCGAGGCGCAAAGTGTGCAGCGCGCCGGTCGGGGCGGCGGCCAGCTGCTCGAACACCGCGCGCTCCACGGGGTCATGGGCGAGGGCATGCCGTACGGAGACGATGCCCGGGCCGCCGATGACCAGCCGGCCGTCCGCGTGCAGGGCGGCGAGTGCGGCGTCGGCGACACGGGCGGGGCCGCCGCTGAGGAAGGCCGCCTCGTAGACGTGCTGGATCTGTCCGCCGCCGGCCGGATGGCGGGTCCGGGACGCGGAGGCCCGGACGATCAGCGCGGCGGACGAAGCGCCGATGGCGAGGTACACGAACACGGCGAGAAGGACCATGCCGCTCACCGCCTGACGAGCGCGGCGCGGGCCGCACGGACGAGTCGGGTCCCCCGGCGCGGCGGATGGGCTGCGGCGCGCTCCTCCCACCAACGGGTGAGCAGGCGGCGGGCATTGTCGTCATCGGGACGTCCTGAGACGAGCAGCTGCTCGGCGAAGTCGAGCGCGTCGCGGCGGTAACCGTCGTGCATGGGGCGTCCCTTGGCGTACGCGAGAAACGCGGCGCGGTATCCGTCGCCGAGGATCTCGGGCAGCTCCGGGGCCACCTTGGCGACGACGTCGGCACGCTTGGCGGCGAGGGCGCGGCTCTGGACGCGCAGGCGCTGTGAGTCGAAGCCTTCGGGGGCGGGGGTGCCGGCGACGAGAGCGGAGAGAAGGGCGGCCTGTGAGAGCGCGACGCGCTCGCGGGCGTCGGATGAGCTGCTCTCCACAACCTTCGGGCGGGCCCCCGGGCCCCCTCGCGCGCGGGCTTCGCCGCGCGGCCCGGCGGGCTGCCCCGCTACTCTCCCGCGGATCGTCGTCAACTCCGCCGCCAGCTCCTCCTTGGGCGGAAAGTCGTCGTCGCGCTCCAGCAGCACCCCGGGTGGGGACACCCGTGCCCGCAGGTCCGACAGGATGTCCAGGATCGGCTCGGTGACCGGGTGCGAGTGGGTGTCGTGCCAGATGCCGTCGCGTTCGGTGCCGCCCGCCACGTGGACGTACGCGATCGCCTCGACCGGGAGTTCGTCGAGCGCCGTCGCCGGGTTCTCGCCGCGGTTGACATGGTTCGTGTGGAGGTTGGCCACGTCGATCAGCAGGCCCACGCCCGTCCGCTCGACCAGCTCCGCCAGGAACTGGCCCTCCGTGAGCTCCTCACCGGGCCAGGAGATCAGCGCCGCGATGTTCTCCAGTGCCAGCGGCACCGGCAGGGAGTCCTGTGCGATGCGGACGTTCTCGCAGAGCACCTTCAGCGCGTCCCAGGTGCGCGGCACGGGCAGCAGGTGGCCCGCCTCCAGCTGCGGGGACGCGGTGAGCACGCCTCCGGCCCGTACGAACGCGATGTGTTCGGTGACCAGGGGCGCGCCCAGTGCCGTCGCCCGCTCGGCCAGGTCCGCGAGCCGCTGTGCGGAGGGCCGGTCCGCGCCGCCCAGGCCCAGTGAGACGCCGTGCGGGACGATCCGCGTGCCGCGCGAGCGCAGCCGGGTCAGCGCGGCGGGCAGATGGCCCGGGCAGATGTTCTCCGCGACGACCTCGACCCAGTCGATGCCTGGCAGCTCCTCCACCGCGTCCGCGATCTCCGGGCGCCAGCCGATGCCGATACCGAGTTCCATTGGGTCCCCCTCCTCTGCGCCGTGTGACGGTGCGTGCAGAGCTCATGGCCCCGCCGGACAGCGGCGAACCCAGAGGAGGGGACGTTCAGAGCTTCATTTGAGGTTCCGGCGGGTTCCAGCCGGTTCCGGCCGGGACCCGGCGCGCCGGCGCTACGGACGGTTGGTGTTGATCGCTGTCGGTGGCCCCGGCTGCGTGGACGGCCGCGAGGTGAAGGACTGGTCGTTCCCGGACGGCGACGCCGGCGCCGGCTGCGGCGGCAGGTTGCCGTTCGGCGGCGGCGGACCGGTCGGGCTGGCCGTCGCCCCGCCCGCGGCTTCGTTCGCGATGGAGTCGAAGTCGACCATCCCGGTCGACTCCAGCATGGTGATGTGGTCGAGCACCGTCTGGTTCGCGTCCGTCGCCAGCTGGCGTATCAGCGTGTTCCTGGTGGTGTGCCGGACCTGGGCGACCAGCGAGAAGACCTTGCCGTGCGCATTGCGCAGCAGGTTCGCGAACTTCCGCTCGTAGTCCTGGCCGCTCGCCGCCGACAGCTCCCGCAGCCATGCCTGCTGCTGCTCCGTCGGCTGGTTCGGCAGCTCGACGCCGAGCTTGGCGGCCACATCGCGCGCCCGCTTGTCGAGGTCGGCGTGGCCCACCACGAGGTGGTCGCCCGCGTCCTTGATCGCCTTCGTGGGCGCGCGCTCGATCGCCTGCTGTCCCGCGGGCAGCTCCCAGAGCCCGGCCAGCCGGACCTTGACCAGGAAGTCGCGGTCCGTTGCGGACAGCGGTCCCCACTGCGTCGCCACGCTCGCGGCGTTGAGATTGTCCTGCCCGGTGCCGGAACGGTCCGCGTACGACCACACGGGGAACGCAAGCGCGCCTACCGTGGCGACCAGAGCCGCGATGATGAGAGCCGTCCCGTTGATGCGCCGCAACAAAGTGCCTCCTGAACCGATGAGTTTCTCGGCAACCAACCGCCAACAAATCAGCGCTCAACCTACTTGGCGGTATTGAGAGGTACGTACGGCGGGCCCGCTGTGTTCAGCCGCGCAGCGAGGGATGGTCCGCGACCACCGTGCACGACCCCGGAGCGATCTCCGTGAAGCCGGCATCCCGCACCACCGGCAGGCCGCTGACCGTGAGTTTTCGCCAGCGCGCCGGATCCGCGGTGCGCACCCGGAGCGGGAAACCGGCCTCGCGCCACGCCTTGCGGTCCGCCTCCGACAGCTCCCACCAGGCCAGTTGGGCACCGTGTCCGGCCTGCGCCATCGCCTTGCCCGCCGACATGCCGACATCAGGGCTCAGCCACAGCACCGGGCCCGCGAGGTCGGGCGCGGCGGGCGGCTCGGGGTCGTCCAGATCCGTGCCCGAGACCTGGAGCTTGGCCAGCTCCTTGGGCCATCCGTCCAGAGGTACGGGCGGAAAGACCCGTACCTCGGCGGTCCCGCCCGTCGCCGTGATGCCCGGCAGCGCCCCGGCCTTGCGCCACTCCGCGCCGCGCGCCCGCCGCACCACCTTGCGGATCCGGGCGTCCTGCCAGTCCCGCATCGACTGCGCCCACTCTCCGTCGCCCGCCGATCGCTCGTCGCTCAGGATGTCGAGCACGGCGCGGGCCGCGGTCTCCAGCGCGTCGGTACGGGACGGGGGTTCGGCCTTCTCGATGCGCACCACCAGCGGAAGCACGAACTGCGGGGCCTCGTCGCGTGCGGTGCTCTCGTGCCGGAAGGGGCTGTCGGCGGGACTGCCGACGGGGCTGCCTGCGGGACCATCGGCGGGGCTGTCGGGGCGGGTTTCTTCGCTGCTCACACCGGCAAGTCTGCCAGCCGCTGCTGTTCTGCCCGGTCGAGGCTGTTGGCGGAACGGGTACCTCCGGGACACGATGCACACCATGAAAAGTGATCTCTTCGCTTCCGAGAACATGGCGCAGCCGGCCACCGCGCCCGGCATGACCTTGCAGAACGCCAAGTCGATCAAGTACGCCGTCAACGGCGAGATGCACGCGCGACAGGGATCGATGATCGCCTTCCGCGGCAATCTCCAGTTCGAGCGCAAGGGCCAGGGCATAGGCGGCATGCTCAAGCGCGCCGTCACCGGTGAGGGCCTGCCGTTGATGGCGGTGCGCGGCCAGGGCGAGGCGTGGTTCGCGCACGAGGCCGCGAACTGTTTCATCGTCGACATCGACCAGGGCGACGCGCTCACCGTCAACGGCCGCAACGTCCTGTGTTTCGACGCCACCCTCTCGTACGAGATCAAGACGGTGAAGGGCGCCGGCATGACCGGCGGCGGGCTCTTCAACAGCCTCTTCACCGGCTACGGAAAGCTCGCCGTCATCTGCGAGGGCAACCCCATCGTGATACCCGTCACCGCCGCGCAGCCGGTGTACGTCGACACGGACGCGGTCGTCGGCTGGAGCGCCCAGCTGCAAACCTCCCTGCACCGTTCGCAGTCCGTGGGCTCGATGATCCGCGGCGGCTCGGGCGAGGCCGTCCAGCTGATGCTCCAGGGCGAAGGATTCGTGATCGTACGGCCCAGCGAGCTCACCCCCCAGAAGGCGTCGGCCAGCTAACCTCGTACGCATGGACGAGTCGCACTGCGAGGCCCCGGACCGCGCGCCCACGGCGGCCGGCGGCCCGCCGTTTGCTGACTGCGTGCTGTGCCGGAAGCCGACGGAGTATGCGGAGTCGGTCAAGGGTGTGACGCTCTGCCCCGTATGCGAATGGCAGGAGGCCCAGCGGACGGCGTGTTCGGGCTGACCCCTCCGGCTAGCCGCGCATGAGGTCGGAGACCTTCACAAAGCGGTAGCCGCGCTTGCGCAGCTCGGGGACGATCCTCCGGACCGCCTGCTCGGTGACAGGAGCCGCGCTGTGCGTGCAGTGCATGACCACCAGGGATCCCGGCCGCACGCCCGCGAGCACCTGCTCGGCGACCGCGTCGGCATTCGTGGCGAAGGCGTCGCCGCTGACGACGTCCCACTGGACCGCGGTCACCTTCGCCGGGGCGATGGCCCGAAGGGCCGCGTCGTTGTAACAGCCGCCGGGGAAGCGGAAGTACGGCACCACATTGCGCACCCCGGCCTTCTTGAACGCAGCGAAGGCTCGGTCCACGTCGGCCCGCATGTCGTTCTTGTCGACCACCGGCAGTCCGTAGCAGGGGGACTTGAAGGCGTAGTGGCTGTACGAGTGATTTGCGACCTCGAAGAGCGGGTCGTTGCCGATCGACTTCGCCTGGTCGGGGTACTCCTCGGCCCAGCGGCCCGTAATGAAGACCGTCGACGGTACGTTCAGCTTCCGCAGCGAGGCGATCAGGGCGGGGTTGTCGAAACGCTCCCCGCGGGCGGCCCGCGGCCCCTGATCGGCCGTCATGTCGGCGTCGAAGGTGAGCGCGACAGTCTTGGATGCCGCTTTTGGCGCGCGCTCGAATACGGGCGTCAGGCCGTTGGGAGCGTTCTTTTCGACCCTGTCGACCGGCTTCCCGGGCTGGGGTGATTTCCCGGGCTGGGGTGAGACGGGCGCGGTCGTCCTGCTGGGGGAGGTGCGGGAGGTGGGGGAGGCCTTCTCGGAACCGCTGTCGCAGCCGACGAGCATGGTGCCCATAACGGCCACGACCATAAGTCTTCGTACGAAAGTCGTCACTGGCGCAAGCTATCCGATTGAGCGCATGCCGACCTCGGTAACAGGCCGTCAGAAAACTTGTCCCGCACCGTGGATGAGTACAACTCCCGCCCCATCCGTATCAACGGTCGGACGCGTCCCCCGGTTTCCGTCGGCAACCGGACTCCGTACCCCCCTACAGGAGGCGACGAGTTGAGTCACAGGCGAATACCCAAGCGGAAGGCCATTCTGGCGGGAGCTGGGGCGGTGGGAATCGCCGCAGCGGCCATCCTGCTGCCCCACGCCAACGCTTCGCAGTCGGAATCCGACTCCGAGGCACGGTCGGCCCCCAGGACGATGAGCGCCGCATCGGCGGCGGATCTCGTCTCGAAGCTCGGCGAGAAGCTGGGCGAGGCCTACGGTGGGGCGTACTACGACGCCGAGAAGCAGCAGGTCGTCGTCAACGTGGTAGGCAATGACAACAACGTCATCGTCGAGGTCAAGAAGGCCGGCGCCCTGGCGCGGAGTGTCGAGAACAGCGCGGGCGAACTGAAGTCCGCCGCGAGCACCTTGGCCGAGAAGGCCACCATCCCGGGAACGGCGTGGGCCGTCGACCCGAAGACCAACCAGATCCTCGTCACGGCGGACCGCACGGTGTCGGGCGAGCGGTGGGACAGAATCGAATCGGCCGTGAAGTCCCTGGGCACGGGCATGGCCCGGATCCAGAAGTCCGCAGGCGAGTTCAAGCCCTTCGTGGAGGGCGGCGACGCCATCTTCGGCGGCGGCGCGCGCTGCTCGCTCGGCTTCAATGTCACCACTCAGGACGGCAGCCCCGGCTTCCTGACCGCGGGCCACTGCGGTGTCGCCGCCGAGCAGTGGTCGGAGGAGCCGAACGGCGAGCCCATCGGTACTGTCCAGGCGGCGACGTTCCCCGGAGACGGTGACTTCGCGCTCGTCACGTACGACGACCCGGCGACGCAAGCCGCGAGCACGGTCGACGTGGGCAACGGAGAGACCGTGTCGATCACGCAGGCGGCCGACGCCGCGGTCGGCCAGGAGGTGTTCCGTATGGGAAGCACCACCGGGCTGAAGGACGGCGCGGTTACCGGCCTCGACGCCACCGTCAACTACCCGGAGGGCACGGTCACCGGGCTCATCCAGACCGATGTCTGCGCGGAGCCGGGCGACAGCGGCGGTTCGCTGTTCACCCAGGACGGGAGCGCGATCGGCCTCACCTCTGGCGGCAGCGGAGACTGCACCGCGGGCGGCGAGACGTTCTTCCAGCCCGTGACGACGGCCCTGGCGGCGGTCGGCGCCCAGATCGGCGACGGCGGCGCGGCGGGTGACGGCGGCGCTGAGGACAACGGCGGCGCGGCGGACGGCGGCGCTGAGGACAACGGCGGCGCGGCGGACGGCGGCGCGGCGGACGGTGGCGCAACGGAAGACCCCGGCGCTCAGGACAACGGTGGCGCTGCGGCGGACGGTGGCGCTGCGGCGGAAGGTGACGCGACGGCCGACCCCGGTGCTCAGGACAACGGCGGCGCTGCGGGTGACGGCGGCGCGGCCGACGACGGCGGCGGCGCGCACGACGGCCTCGGTCAGAGCGGCTGACGTCTCCAAGTAACGGCCCCGGGTGTCGGCGGATGCCCGGGGCCGTACGTCTGCCCAGCCATGAGCGACCCGGACCTCAGTCGTCGGCCGCCGCGCAGTCGGCCGCGTCCGGGTCGGCGGTGTCCAGTCTCGCGGTAAGCGCATTGAGATCGGCGCGCAACTCGCGGATGCGCTCCAGGGGCATCCCGGTGGCCACCGCGATCCTGCGTGGCACGTCCAGCGCCTGCTCGCGGAGCGCGGCACCCTCGGCCGTGGGCCGGGCGGTGACCGAGCGCTCGTCCTCCGGGCTGCGCCTGCGCTCCACGTAACCCGCCGCCTCCAGGCGCTTGAGCAGCGGTGACAGCGTGCCCGAGTCCAGCCGCAGATGCTCGCCGATCCGCTTCACCGGCAGCTCGCCGTGCTCCCAGAGCACCAGCATCACCAGGTACTGCGGATAGGTGAGGTTCAGATCCTTCAGCGCGGTCCGGTAGACGCCGTTGAAGGCGCGGGACGCGGCGTGCAGCGAGAAGCAGATCTGGTTGTCGAGGCGCAGGAAGTCCTCGTCCGGCACGGTCGTCAACGTCGTCTTCTCCATGGAGACAGCATACCTGGCCGTTACTCGTACGCCATTTAGTTGTACGCAACTAAATTGTGTGTCATGATAGTGGCCAACGGTTCCCCTACGGACGAAGAGGGATGCAACTCATGGACGCGCTCTACACCGCTGTCGCCACCGCCAACGGCCGCGAAGGCCGTGCCGTCAGCTCCGACGGCCACGTCGACCTGCCGCTCGCCCACCCCAAGGCCCTCGGCGGCAACGGCCAGGGGACCAACCCCGAGCAGCTCTTCGCCGCCGGTTACGCCGCCTGTTTCGCAAGCGCGATGGGTGTCATCGGCCGCATGGAGAAGATCGACGTCAAGGACGTCTCGGTGACCGCCGAGGTCAGCATCGGCAAGGACACCGACGGCGGCTTCGCCCTCTCCGTGGTCATGCGCGTCGAGCTGCCCGACCACCTCCAGGGCGAGGCGGGCCGCGAACTCCTGGAGAAGACCCACGCCTTCTGCCCCTACTCCAAGGCCACCCGCGGCAACCTGCCGGTCGAGCTCGTCATCGAGTAGTCATACGGCACGCGGGGCGGACCCGCGGGCGGATCCGGGCGGCTGCCCGCAGGTCAGTCCTGCGGCAGCCGCTTCCGGTATTCCGCCACGTCGAAGTCGTCCTGCGGAACAGCTGTTCCCGCGAACGTGGTGTGGTGGAAGAGGAGACTCAGCGCGAACGCGGTCACCGCGGCGCCGGTGATGCCGCTGCCGGTGCGTCGCCGAGGTCGACCCGGCGCAGCGTATTGATCCCGACCATCGTGACCGTGGCGAACAGCACGAGGCCCGCGTGTATCAGCGCCAGGGTCCGGTCACCGCGAATGTCGTGCCGGGCGCATAGCAGTTGACGTACATGGTCTCCCCGTCCGGCGAGAAGGTGACTCCCGCGAACTCGCCCCACTCCGGGGCCTCGGGCGTGCCGATGTTCTGCCGCCCACGCGCCATCGGATAGACCTCGCCGCGCTTGGTCAGTCCGTACACATGCTGCGCACCGCCGCCGTCCTCGCACACCATCAGCCCGCCGCCGGACGCGAGGCAGATGTTGTCGGGGGACTCACCGGGCAGCTGGATGTCCGTAGTCGGCCCGAAGACGATCACCAGCGTGAGCCGGCGCCGGTGCGGCTCGTATTTCCACACCTGCCCGAAGTGGTCGGCCGCCGAGCCCTCAGCGCTGTGCGCGAAGCTGGAGACGAAGTACACCGAACTCCCGCCCCAGTAGCAGCCCTCCAGCTTCTGGGCGTGGGTGATGCCCTTCGGGCCGAAGTCCTGCAGCCTGATAGGCGTTTGCTTCGCCTGGCTGTCCGGTACGGGCGCCCACTCGATCCGGTCGAAGCTCGCGCCCGGCTCCTGGATCGCGGACAGGTCGGGCACGCCCGGCACCCGCATCGCCTCCAGCGTCCCGCCCGCGCGCAGCGAGCCCGTACCGCCGAGCGGCTTGCAGGGCAGGAAGCGGTAGAAGAGCCCGAAGGGCCGCTCGAAGGCGTCCTCCGTCTCGTACACGATCCCGCTGTGCGGATCGACGGCGATCGCCTCGTGCTGGAAGCGGCCCATCGCGGTGAGCGGCACGGCTCCGGTACGGCGCGGATCGGCGCCGTCGACCTCGAATATGAAGCCGTGGTCCTTGGTGTAGCCGTTGGTGCCGGCCCTGTCCTCGGTCTCCTCGCAGGTGAGCCAGGTGCCCCACGGGGTGGGCCCGCCGGCGCAGTTGACGGCGGTGCCGGCGATGGCTACCCGCTCGGACAGGACATTGCCCCGGCCGTCCAGCTCCAGCGCCGTGCAGCCGCCCTTGCCCATCGGGTCGTAGGTGAGGCCCTCGACCGTGGGGACGCCGATCGCGGCGGAGACGCGGTTCTCGTGGTTGCGGACGAGATGGACGCGGCCGCGGCGGCCCGCGAAGGCCCCCATGCCGTCATGGTTGCTGGGGACCCGGCCTTCGCCGGAGCGCAGCGGCTCGCCCTCCCGGGAGAGGACCCGGTAGCGAAAACCCTTCGGCAGATCGAGCAGTCCCGCGGGGTCGGGGACGAGCGGGCCGTATCCGCTGTGCCCGCGGGCGGCGGCGGTGCCCGCGAAGAGTTCGGAGAAGGCGCCGGTGAAGGCGATTCCGGCGCTCAACGCACCGGTGCGGGCCAGGACCTGACGGCGTGTTGTGGACATGAGGCAACTCCCTGTGGGGGGTACCCCCATACCGAAGGCCATGGGGGAGGACAGGAGATGTGACCCGCACGTGTGTATCACCTAATTGGTTACTCGTGAACCGTGCGGGCCACTGTGCCTCGTGGTGCGACCGGGTCAGCTCAGCTTGGCGGTGAGCGTGATGCTCGTACCCGTAAGGGCCTGGCTGACGGGGCAGTTCGCCTTCGCGTCCTCGGCCGCCTTGACGAAGCCGGTCTCGTCAAGACCGGGGACCTCGCCCTGCACGGTGAGGTGGATGCCGGTGATGCCCGTGCCCGGCTGGAAGGTCACTTCGGCCTGGGTGTTCAGCTTGGTCGGCGGGTTGCCGGCCTGGGCGAGTCCGTGCGAGAGAGCCATGGAGAAGCAGCTGGAATGAGCGGCGGCGATCAGCTCCTCCGGGCTGGTCTTGCCGTTCGCCTGCTCCGCACGCGACGGCCAGGAGACCGGGTATTCGCCAATGCCGGAGGAGTCGAGGGTCACAACCCCCTTGCCCTCGAGCAGGTTGCCCTCCCAGACGGTGTGCGCCTGACGCGTGGTGGCCATGATGGGTCCCTTCAGATGGATTGGTACCAACCAGCCCCAACCTACTGGGACACCAAGCCCTTCGCGTCCCGAGCCAGCGCAGTGAGGCGGGAGATCGCCCGGAAGTACTTCTTGCGGTAACCGCCGTTCAGCATTTCTTCGCTGAACAGTCGGTCGAAGGGCATGCCGGAGGCGAGCACCGGAACCTCCCGGTCGTACAGCCGGTCGGCGAGCACGACCAGCCGCAGCGCCGTCGACTGGTCCGCAATGGGCTGCACATCGGTGAGGCAGACGGCGCGCAGACCGTCGGTGAGCGCCCCGTACCGGCTCGGGTGCATCTTCGCGAGGTGCTCCAGCAGATGCGGGAAGTCGTCGAGGGAGGCGCCGTCGGTCGCGTGCGCGGTCTTGGCGACCTGTTCCTCGGAGTACGGGGGAGGGGCCTCGGGCAGCCCGCGGTGGCGGTAGTCCTCGCCGTCGATGCGCAGCGGGCGGAAGTGCGCGGAGAGCCCCTGGATCTCGCGGAGGAAGTCGGCGGCGGCGAACCGGCCCTCGCCGAGCTTGCCGGGCAGCGTGTTGGAGGTGGCCGCAAGCGCGACGCCCGCGTCGACCAGCTTGCCGAGCAGCGTCGAGACGAGGACGGTGTCGCCCGGGTCGTCCAGCTCGAACTCGTCGATGCAGAGCAGCCGGTGCCCGCTCAGGGTCTGCACGGTCTGCTGGAAGCCGAGCGCGCCGACGAGGTTCGTCAGCTCCACGAAGGTGCCGAAGGCCTTCAGCGACGGGTCGGCCGGGGTGGCGTGCCACAGAGAGGCGAGCAGATGCGTCTTGCCGACGCCGTAGCCGCCGTCGAGGTAGACGCCGCGAGGTCCGGTGGGCGCCGCGGGCTTCCTGGCGAACCACCTGCGCCGGCCCGAGCCGCTCGCGTGCGCCCCGCCGAGGCCCGCCGCGAACGAGCCGAGGACCGTGACCGCCTCGCTCTGGCTCGGCTGGTTCGGGTCGGGGACGTACGTATCGAAGCGCACCGAGTCGAAGCGCGGCGGCGGCACCATCTCGGCGACCAGCCGGTCGGCGGGGACATGCGGCTCGCGGGCGCACAGGGACAGCGGGGCCGCTTCGGTTATGGCACTGGTCGACACAGTTCCCAACTGTAAGGGGCGTGCCAGACTGCACGGCATGCGACGTCTGCTCCCTGTGACCGACCAGACAGCCGCCGTGGACCGGGAGTGGTCCCTGGACGAGCTGGCCGAGGCCTACGCGTATCCGGCTGAGGCCTACGCGTCTCCGGCCGGCGGGACCGGATCCGGGGGAGGATCCGGGGGCGGGACGGGTGCCGATGCCGGTTCCGGGGGAGGGGCCGGTGCTGCGGGCCGGGCCTGGCTGCGGGCGAACATGGTCTCCTCGCTGGACGGGGCCGCCCAGCACGAGGGCCGCTCGCAGCCCATCTCGTCCGACACCGACATGCGGATCTTCGGCACGCTGCGGGGGCTCGCGGATGCGGTGGTGGTGGGCGCGGAAACGGTACGCCTGGAGGGGTACCGCCCGGCCCGCGCCCGGGATGCCTTCGCGGAGCGGCGGGCCGCGGCCGGCCAGGGCCCCGCGCCCGCGATCGCCGTGGTCAGCGCCTCACTCGACCTCGACTACTCGCTCCCGCTGTTCGCCGAGCCGCTCGTCCCGACGCTGGTGCTGACGGGGGCCGCGGCGCCCCCGGACCGTATCCGCGCGGCGGAGAAGGCGGGCGCGGAGGTGGTGATCGCCGGGGACGGGCCCGGGGTGGAGCCGGCCAGAGCGGTACAAGCGCTGGCGCAGCGCGGTCTGGTGCGGCTGCTCACCGAGGGCGGGCCGCGGCTGCTGGGTCAATTCGTGGCGGCCGGGGTACTGGACGAGCTGTGCCTGACCCTGTCGCCGATGCTGACGGCGGGGGACGCGCAGCGGATCGCGGGCGGCCCGGCGCTGGCCGTTCCCGAGAGGTTCGCCCTGGCTTCGGTGCTGGAAGAGGCGGGGTTCCTTTTCACCCGCTACCGTCACATCTGACAATCGGCGGAATTTGTCGTTCCGGTTAGCTTCGGCCGGTGCTCCGGCTGGGCACAATTGGTCTCGCAGACCCCGTGCGGGCACGGGGAAGGATGGTTCCGCAGAAGGGCTCCGAACGTGTTCACAAGCGTATTGATGATCGAGAAGCCCCTGACTTCCGAAGACGTGGAATTCGTCACCACCCTGCACGGTGACGAGGCGGTCTCGTTCGTCGTGCTGATGCAGCCCCGCGGCGACCAGGCCGACCTGCTGCTGCGGGCCATCGACGACGTGGCGATCGGCGAACTGAGAGAAGCCGTCCGGGAGGGCGAGGAGCCGGAGGGCCAGGACGCCAAGGCCCCCGCCGAGCGCGCCCTGGACCACTCCCTCGCCGCACTGCGGGCCGTCGGCTGCGAGGCCGTGGGCCAGGTTGTCGAGGACCATCCGCTGGACAAGCTGAAGGCTGCCGTCGACGAGTCGGGCGCGGACGAAGTGATCGTGCTGACGGCGCCGCACTATGTGGAGGAGTTCTTCCACCGGGACTGGGCCTCCAGGGCCCGTCACAAGGTCGGCGTACCGGTGCTCAAGCTCTTCGCGCACAGCGAATAGGCTGGACCCTCGCACATACCCGTGCGCCTCGCTCGCTGATCTTGCTCGCTGATTTTGCTCGCTGATTTTGCTCGTACATCTTGGGGAGACACACGCATGGCACCCGCCGTCCCTAGCGCCATGGAACGCCCGCACTTCATCGGCATCGGCGGCGCCGGAATGTCGGGCATCGCGAAGATCCTCGCCCAGCGCGGAGCGAAGGTCGCGGGCAGCGACGCGAAGGAGTCGGCGACGGCCGAGGCCCTGCGGGCGCTGGGTGCCACCGTCCACATCGGGCACGCGGCCTCGCACCTCGCGGACGACGCGACCTGCGTGGTCGTCTCCAGCGCCATCCGCCCCGACAACCCGGAGCTGGCACGCGCCGCCGAGCTGTCCGTCCCGGTCGTGCACCGTTCCGACGCGCTGGCCTCGCTCATGACGGGCCTGCGCTCGATCGCCGTAGCCGGCACGCACGGCAAGACGACCACCACCTCCATGCTGGCCGTGGCCCTGACCGAGCTGGGCCTCGACCCCGCGTACGCCATCGGCGGCGACCTCGCCGGACCGGGGACGAACGCCCGCCACGGCGAGGGCGACATCTTCGTCGCAGAGGCCGACGAGAGCGACCGCAGCTTCCAGAAGTACGACCCCGAGCTCGCGATCGTCCTCAATGTGGAGCTCGACCACCACGCCAACTACGCCTCGATGGACGAGATCTACGACTCGTTCGAGACGTTCGTCGGCAAGGTCGTCCCGGGCGGCACGCTGGTGATCTCCGCCGACCAGCCCGGCGCCGTCGAGCTCACCTCCCGTATCCGCGACCTGTCCACGCTGAAGGTCGTCACCTACGGCGATGCTCAGACCGCGGACGTCCGCGTCCACAAGGTCACCCCACGCGGCCTCACCAGCGAGGTCACGGTCCTGCTGAACGGCAAGTTCCTCACCTTCACGGTCTCGGTTCCCGGCCGTCACTACGCGCACAACGCCGTTGCCGCACTTGCCGCCGGCGTCGCCCTCGGTATCCCGGCGCACAACCTCGCATCGGCGATCGGCAAGTACACCGGCGTCAAGCGCCGCCTCCAGCTCAAGGGCGAGGCCGCGGGCGTCCAGGTCATCGACTCCTACGCCCACCACCCGACCGAGATGACCGCCGACCTGGAAGCGATGCGCGGCGCGGCGGCGGACGCCCGGCTGCTGGTCGTCTTCCAGCCCCACCTCTTCTCCCGCACCCAGGAACTCGGCACGGAAATGGGCCAGGCCCTGGCACTGGCCGACGCGTCCGTGGTCCTCGACATCTACCCGGCCCGCGAGGACCCGATCCCGGGCATCACCAGCGCCCTGATCATCGACGCGGCGCACGCGGCGGGCGCGGACGTGACGGCCGTCCACGACAAGGCGACCGTGCCCCAGGTGGTCGCGGGAATGGCGAAGCCCGGTGATCTGGTTCTCACCATGGGCGCGGGCGACGTCACGGACCTGGGTCCGGACATCCTGGCCCGCCTGGCCGGCCGATAGACCCAAGGGAGCGGTTCTCATGTCGTACGACATCGAAAAGCCGGACGAGCAGTGGCGCGCGGAGCTGTCCCCCGCGGAGTACCAGGTCCTGCGGAAGGCCGGCACGGAGCCCGCCTTCGTCGGTGAGTACACGGACACCAAGACAGCGGGCGTCTACTCCTGCCGGGCGTGCGGCGCCGAGCTCTTCCGCTCGGACACGAAGTTCGAGTCGCACTGCGGCTGGCCGAGCTTTTTCGACCCGAAGGACACGGACGCGGTCGAGCTGATCGAGGACCGCTCGCACGGGATGTCGCGCACGGAAGTGCGGTGCGCGAGGTGCGGGTCGCATCTGGGCCACGTCTTCGAGGGCGAGGGCTATCCGACCCCGACCGACCAGCGGTACTGCATCAACAGCATCTCGCTGCGGCTCAGCCCGGACGAGGGCTGATCCCGCGGACGGAAAATCGGCTGCGAGGGACCATCGGGCCCGCCCACACTGGGTGGGCCCGATCTTCTTCTCCGAGTTCGCCGAAGGAACACCACCGCGTGCAGGCTGCCGTCACCGTCACTCCCGCCCAGATACCCGAACTGCTGCTGGGGCTCGCCACCGTGCGGCCCGTGTTCCTGTGGGGGGCGCCCGGGATCGGGAAGTCCTCGCTTGTGCGGAGGTTCGCCGAATCGCTGGGCCTGGAGTGCGTCAGTCTGCTCGGGACGCAGCTCGCGCCCGAGGATCTGATCGGGGTACCGCAGATCCGGGACGGACGGTCCGTGTTCTGCCCGCCCGAGGCCATCGCGCGGGACGAGCCGTACTGCCTTTCCTCGACGAGCTGAACGCCGCCGCTCCGGACGTCCAGAAGGCGTTCTACTCGCTGATCCTGGACCGTCGGATCGGCTCCTACGAGCTGCCCGCCGGTTCGATCGTCATCGGTGCCGGGAACCGTGCCACGGACAACGCCCTGGCGCGGCCGATCGCGTCCGCGCTCGTCAACAGGCTCACGCACGTCCATCTGCAGGCATCGGCGGCGGACTGGCTGGTCTGGGCGGGCGAGCACGGCATCCACCCCTGGGTGACGGACTATCTCACCGACCGGCCCGACCACCTGTGGTCCCAGCCGCCCAAGACCGAGGAGCCGTTCTCCACACCCCGGTCCTGGCACATGCTGTCCGACGCCCTGCACTCCTTCGGGCCGGGCATCGACGAGACCACCCTGCGGGTGATCGTGCACGGCACCCTCACGCCCGCGCACGCCGTGTCCTTCTGCGGCTACGCGAAGATCGTGCGCCACACCTTCGGCATCGAGGCGATCCTCAAGGGCGATGCCTCCTGGCCCACCCGGCTGGAGGACCGCGACCTGCTCTACTACCTCGCGGAGGCGTTCCGCGGGCGGCTGGTGAAGGAGCTCCCGCGCCAGAAGGAGCATGTCTCGCCGTCCATGCGGCAGACCGCCTACCGGGCCAAGGCGCTGCTCGTCCAGCTGGCCGAGATCTCCGTCGAGGTCGCGCAGACCGTCATCGCGGATGACGGCGACGGTCTGCCGGTGCTGCCCGCCTGGTTCCTCGTCGAGGCCGCACGCGACATGCCCCGGCTGGTCGAGGCCCGGCGATGAGCTCCTCATCCAGGAAGAAGAACAGGCCCGACCCCGCCACCGAGGCGTTCGCCGCCGGGCTCGCGCTGGTCAAGCGGAACCCGGCCTTCGCGGCCGTCGGCGCGCGCTTCTGCCGCCAGGCCAAGTGCGCCGGAACGCCCGCCGGAGGGCTGGCCGCCGTCGACTCCAACGGAACCGTCCACGTCCACCCCACCAAGCGTGCGGACCCGGCCGAGTGGGCCTGGACGATCGCCCACTGCCTGCTGCACCTCGGCTTCGGACACGTACCGGCCGCCAAGGACAACCGGCGCGAGCAGCCCGACCCGTTCGACCGCGCGGCCCGCTGCACCGTGGTCAACCGCTTCTTGCTCACCTTCCCGGCCGGCCGGGTACCCGACCACCTCCCCGAGACGTATCCCGGCGGGGACGAGGCCGAGCTCGCAGCACGCTGGCGCCGCGACGGCATCCCCGCCGCCTACGAGCACTGCGGCACCGCGGGCGAACACCCCGACCAGGTGCTGCAGCCCTGGCGGGAGTGGAACACCACCGCGCCCGACTGGGAGACGGCCTTCGCGCACGCGCTCACCCGCAGCGTGTCCGCCGCCATGGACGTCGCGGGCGGCCGTCGCGACCGGACCACCGGAGAGCGCGTCGCGCAGCGGCCCTGGAACCGCGCCCTGAACTGGTTCGTCTCCTCGTACCCGCTGCTCGGCGGACTCGCAGCGGGTCTCACCGTCGTCGCCGACGCCGAACTCGCCCGCGCCCAGGACATCTCCGTCGCCGCCGTGAGCTCCGCCGCCGGGGAGATCTACATCAACCCGCTGCGCACCTTCACCGACGAGGAATGGCGGTTCATTCTCGCGCACGAGATGCTGCACGCCGCCCTGCGTCACGGTGAACGCTGCGGGGCCCGCGACCCGTTGTTGTTCAACGTCGCCGCCGACTTCGTCGTGAACGGCTGGCTCGTCGAGATGCGTGTCGGCGAGGTGCCCGAAGGGCTGCTGTACGACCCGGACCTCAAGGACCTGTCGGTGGAGGAGGTCTACGACCGCATCGCCACCGACCTGCGCCGCCGTCGCCGGCTCGCGACCCTGCGCGGCAAGGGCGCCGGTGACATCCTCGGCGAGCCGCTGCCGCACGCGGCCGCCCGCCCGTACGCCGACCTGGACGACTTCTACCGCCGCGGCCTGGTCCAGGGTTTCGACCTTCACCGGTACGGGGCACGCGGTCTGCTGCCCGCGGGGCTGATCCAGGAGATCAGGGCCCTGGCCCATCCGCCCGTGCCGTGGGACGCGCGACTGGCCCGCTGGTTCGACGAGTTCGTGCCCCGGCCCGAGCCCGTGCGGTCCTATGCCCGCCCGGCCAGGCGACAGGCGTCCACCCCGGACATTCCCCGCGCCGGTCGGTACTTCCCCTCCGAGGAGACACCGCGCTGCACCTTCGGAGTCGTCCTCGACACCTCCGGCTCGATGAACAGCGCGCTGCTCGGCAAGGCGCTCGGCGCCATCGCCTCGTACGCCGATGCCCGCGACGTACCGGCGGCACGCGTCGTGTTCTGCGACGCCGCGGCGTACGACGCCGGGTATCTGCCACCGACCGAGATCGCCGGACGGGTGCGGGTCCGCGGACGCGGCGGGACCGAACTGCAGCCCGGGATCGACCTGTTGCAGCGGGCCGATGACTTCCCGCCCACCGCCCCGGTGCTCGTGATCACCGACGGCTGGTGCGACGTGCTGCGCGTACGGCGGGAGCACGCCTTCCTGATCCCGCAGGGGGCCGCGCTGCCGTTCACGCCCCGCGGCCCGGTCTTCCGGCTTACCTGAACACGGACGTCAGAGCACGCCGCCCGCCTCGTCGTGGAACACCTCCGGCCAGTAGCGGTAGTCGTCGGCGTCCTTCGCGGGGAGGCAGGCGACGGGGTCGACCGAGGCGAGCACGGCGACCATGGTCTCGGCGAGCTGGTGGTAGAAGTCCTGCGTGAAGTCGTGCTCCTTCTCCATGTTCTGCTGACGGTTGTACATCCACACCGTGAACGCCAGCGTGGAGATGTCCGCGTTGACCGGCGTCGTCGTGCCTGCGCCGTACTCGTGGTACGAGAGGAGGCCCGTACGGCCGTCGATCACGACCTCGAAGTCGTGGACCAGACTGCCGAGACTGATCAGCCTGTCCCCGTCCGCCGGTGTCTCACGGGAAGCGTCGCCGTCCTCACGCGCATCGGCCTCCGCGAGAGTCAGCAGCAGGTATTCGTCGCGCCACAGGCCGAACATGAGCTCCTCCTTCGGGAGCCCGATGTCCGTCAGGAGCCGCCGCGTCGGCTCGTGCTCCAGGGCCGCAGGCAGCTCCGACGGATCGATGCGGACGACCCCGTCGGCCCCGAACTCCTCGTCCAGCAGCCCGTCGGGCAGGTCCAGACGCAGGCCCTGCCCCGGGCCGGCGACCAGTGCCATCGGCCGTATCAGCGCGGCTATGCGCCAGAACGCGGGGATCGCGTGATCCCACTCGGCCGGGGTGCCCGCGCTGCCCCACCCGTCGTGGCCCCAGTCCTCGTCGGTGAAGACCGACATCAGCAGGGCCGATGCCTCCGCCACGACGTTGGCGCCGGTCCGCTCGGCCAGTCCGGCGAACCGGCCGCGCAGGGCGGCGAATTCGTCGACAATCTCAAGGAAACGCGCCAGGGCGTCAAGCGACGGGGCGAGCGGGAACAGCTCGGCGTTGTGCGGGGACTTCTCGTACAGCCACATGCTGAACAAGCGCCCCGTACCCCCGTCGAGTACGACCTCCTCCGCGTCGCCGTTCTCGACAATGAGGTGTCCGACGACGAGCAGATCCGCGATGTCCGCGTCGAGGTTCGCAGGGTCTGCCTCCTTGTCGACCAGATACTGCCGCACAGTCACCACCCGTGACTCGGCCAGCGGCGCGAACCGCATCAGGCTGTGCGTGGCGGGCAGCCCGGCCCCGGTCAGACGGTGCCGCGTCGCCTCGTGCGTGATCGACGGATGGAGCGCGTGCGTGGGCACGGTGATGGTCGTCGCAGTCATGATTCCCCGTGGTTCTCTGCGGTGATCTACCGAAGACAACAACGATAGGAGCGACCTCTGACAATCGCCGCTCGGCCATGTGCGAGGCCACTACGACCTGCACGAACTGCTGCCGGAGCGCGCCGCCGAACTGGGGGTGATGCTCCAGCGGGTGGAGCGAGCGATCAAGGCGCTCGGCGGCGTCGCCCGGGTGCATGTGAACAGTGAGGCGACGGCGGCACCGCGCACGCCTGAGCCGCGTCAGCCCCGGGCTTCGGCGGCGTAGGTGACGAAGCTCGTCCAGGAGGCGGGGGTGAGGGCGAGTTGGGGGCCCTCCGTGTCCTTGGAGTCGCGGACGTGGACGGTGGTGGGGCAGGTGGCGATCTCGACGCAGTCGTCACCGGAGCCGCTGCTGTGGCTGGACTTGTGCCAGGACAGGGCGACTTCGACGCATGAGTCGCCGGAGCCGCCGCTGTAGCTGCTCTTGAACCAGACCAGTTCTGTGGTGCTCATGCCGCTCCTCGCATCTGCCGCAACAGGCCCAGGGAGTCCTCCAGGGTAAGAGCCTGTGACCGCATCCTGGCATACCGCATCTGGAGCATGCTGACCACTTTGGGGTCGGAGATGAACTGGCCGCTCTCCTGCCCCTCGCAGTACCCGAGCCAGCGGTTGTCCGGGGTCTCCAGCAGTTGCATGGGACCGTCGAGGCCCGCGTGGCTCTGCCGTACCACCGGCATGATCTGGATCTCGATGTTGCGGAGTTCGGCGAGACCGAGGACGTGGTCGATCAGCTCCAGCGTGACCTGCCGCCCGCCCGTCCGCCGCAGGAACAGGTGCTCTTCGAGGATGAAGCTGTACGCCGTGTTCGACCGCTCCCGAAGTAACCGCTGCCGCTCCAGCCGTGCGGCCAACTGTGCCTCGATCTGCTCGTCGCCCAGCGGCGGCAGCTGGTTCGTGAACAGCGTCCGCGCGTACGCCTCCGTCTGCAACAGGCCCGGAATCAACCGGCATTCGTATGTGTAGAGACTGACCGCCTCCGCCTCCAGACTCGCCCACTGCCGGAACCAGCTCGCCAGCCCCGGCCGCCGCGACAGATGCCGTGCCGCGCCTTTCAGCGTGCCGAACGCGTCCAGTACCTCCTCCGCCCGGTCGACGAAATCCGCCGGCGGGAAGCGGCGGCCCTGCTCGATCGACGCCACCGTCGGGAGCGAGTACCGCACCCTCGGTGCGAACTCCTCCTGTGTCAGCCTCGCCCGCCTCCGGAAGGCCTTGACCACCTCCCCGAACGCCTTCAGGCTGTCCGATACCTCCGGCTCCCCGCCCGAACCGCCCGGTGCGCCCGCCGTCTCCGTCATCTACGGCCACCTCCCACGTGCCTGCGCTGAGCAACCCCGCAACCCGCCCATGGTCACGGTCAGTTACCCGTACTGTCCACTGTGGGTACCCGTACGCTGACTCGGCGTACGGGTTCCTGATCTGGGGGAACGCGGCTCCCGGCGGCCACCGTGGTCGCATGCACGCACCCAGCCCCCAACAGCCCCTCACCGTACGTGTGTTCACCCAGCGCTTCAGTGCCACCCGTCGAGGCGCCCGGCTCGCCAGGCGCCTCGCCCTCCACCAGCTGCACGCCTGGGGCATCCCGTACGACTCCGAGCCCTCCGACACCGCCGCCGTGCTCGTCGCGGAACTCGCCGCGAATGCGGCGACCCACGGGCGCGTACCCGGCCGGGACTTCGAGCTGACGCTCACCCTGAGCCCGGACACGCTCCGGATCGAGGTCTCCGACACCCGTACCGAGCAGCGACCGCCCCACCCGGGAGAAGTACCGCCGCTGCCGCCCCTGGCCGAATCCGGCCGCGGCCTCGTCCTCGTCGAGGCGCTCGCCTGCCGGTGGGAGGTCCTGGAGCGCGGAGGGCTCGGGAAGACCGTTCGCGCGGAGCTCGATCTCCGGCCGACGAGGAAACCGGTCGCACCGTAGGCATGTGCTCGACGGCGAACGCGCCCGCAGACTACTCGGGCTGCAGCAGGTCCCAGCGGTTGCCGTACAGATCCTCGAAGACCGCGACCGAGCCGTACGTCTCGTGCCGCGGTTCCTCCAGGAAGCGCACGCCCGCCGCCGTCATCCTCGCGTGGTCGGCCGCGAAATCCTGGGTGTGCAGGAAGAAGCCGACCCGGCCGCCCGTCTGCGCGCCCACACTCGCGCGCTGGACCTCCCCCTTGGCGCGGGCCAGCAGCAGCGCGGTGCCGCCGCCCGACCCGGGCGGGCGGACCACCACCCAGCGGCTGCCGTCTCCGCGGTCGGTGTCCTCGACCAGCTCGAAGCCGAGCGCGTCGGTGTAGAAGGCGATGGCCTCGTCGTACTCACGGACGACGAGGGTGACCAGGGCGATGTAGGACATGCGTTCCACGTTATACGTATGACGAAGATCGATCAACGCGATGGAACAATGCGCAGCATGCATGCGCCACCTCCGCCGCAGTACCCACCGCACGTCCTGTACCGCGCCCGCGCCCTCGCCGTCCCCGGTCGCCGCCTCGTCCTCGGCATCGCGGGAGCCCCGGGCGCCGGGAAGTCGACCCTCGCCGCCCATCTCGTCGACGCCCTCGACGGGCTCGCCGTCCTCGTCCCCATGGACGGCTTCCACCTCGCCCAGGCCGAACTCGAACGCCTTGGCCGCGCCGGCCGCAAGGGTGCCCCCGACACCTTCGACGCCGCCGGATACGCCGCCATGCTCGCCCGGATGCGTGCCCCCGCACCGGACGCCACGGTCTACGCACCCGCCTTCGACCGCGCCCTGGAGGAGCCGATCGCCGGCAGCATCCCGATCGCCCCCGACGTCCCGCTCATCGTCACCGAGGGGAATTACCTTCTCCATGACGAAGGCCCCTGGGCGCAGGTCCGGCCCCTTCTCGACGAGGTCTGGTACCTGGAGATCGACGACGCCGTGCGCGTACGCCGCCTGGTCGACCGGCATGTGCGGTTCGGCAAGCAGCGGCAGTATGCCGAGCGCTGGGTCCACGATTCCGACGAGCCCAACGCCCGGCTGGTGGCCCGTGGCCGCAACCGCGCCGACTTCGTGGTCACGCAGTCCCCGTAGCGCCCTGGGCCCGCCGCACGCACCGGCCCGCGGCGAAGGAGCCGGACGGGGTCGGTACGCTCGAAGCCCTGCATGCGAGCGGACGAGCGAAGGCGGTTGACGTGGGGTTGTTCCGGCGAGGGCCGAAGCGTGACGGACGCGATGCACCCCGGGACCCCGAGTTCTCCTTCTTCTCGGCCGACGAGGGCACACGCTTCCGCGCCCAGGTGCGGGAGGCCTTCGCCGAATCGGGCCTGGAGGTGACCGTCTACGCGGACGTGGTGACCGACAGCGCGGGCCGCCAGTTCGGCCTCGCCAACCTCGCCGCCGTCTGCCACAACGACGAACGCGGGCCGCGGGCCTGGCCCGAACTCGTCCGCCAGCACGTCGGGATGGTGCTTCGCACCATGGACGCCCCCTCCGCGCTCGACACTCTGCCCACCGAGCAGATCCGCGCCCAGCTCTACCCCCGCGTCGTCGGCCGCGACGGCTTCAACCCGGAGAACTTCGGCTACGCCCGCGCCCTGGCCCCCGGCCTGTACGAGATCATCGCGCTCGACCTCCCGGAGAGCGTCATGATGCTCACCGACGAGGCGCTGGAACCCCTCGGCGACCTCCAGTACCTGCGCGACCAGGCGCTCTACAACCTCAGGGGACTGCCCGTCGAGGGGCACGAGACCGTCAAGGACGGCGAGGGCATGCGCTTCGAAGTGGTCCTCGGCGACTCCTTCTACACCGCCAGCCGGGTCCTGGCGCTGGACAGCGTCGTACGGCAGGTGACCGGTCAGCAGCTCACCGCCGACGGCGCACTGGTGGCCATGCCCTTCCGGCACCAACTCGCCTTCCACTGCATCCACGACGCCGGGATGATCCCCGCCCTCAACGCCATGGCCTCCTTCGCTGCCTCCGGCTACGTCGACACCCCCGGGGCCATCAGCCCGTACGTCTACTGGTGGCGCGACGGCACGCTCACCCAGCTCAGCGACCACGACGAGGACGGCGAGGGCCTTCGGATCGTGGTCGGCGACGAGTTCCAGGAACTTCTCGAGCGGCTCGTGGCCAAGGGCCAGGACTGAGCTCGCGCGCCCCACGAGCTGCGGGCAGGATGGCCCCATGTCCACGACGCCCGCGCCCTTCACCGCCGCTGACTACCAGGCCCGGATGGTCCGTGCCGCCGACTCCGCAGCCGACGCGGGGCTCGCCGGAGTGCTGGTCGCGCCCGGCCCCGACCTCACGTACCTCACCGGCTACCGGCCCGCGATCACCGAGCGGCTGACCCTCCTCGTCCTTGCGGCAGGCCAGGACCCGGTGCTCGTCGTCCCCACCCTGGAGGCCCCGGACGCCGAGCGGGCCCCGGGCGCCGGCGCGCTGACCCTGCGGGACTGGACCGACGGCAAGGATCCGTACGGCGTCACCGCGCCGCTGCTCGATGTGGACGGTTGTTTCGGCATCAGCGACAACGCCTGGGCGATGCATCTGCTCGGCCTGCAGAGGGAGCTGCCGGGAACTTCGTACGTATCGCTCACCGAAGCGCTGCCGATGCTGCGGGCGGTCAAGGACGCGGCCGAGCTGGAGCGGCTGGCCGCGGCCGGCGCGGCCGCCGACGCGGCGTACGAGGAGATCCTCAAGATCCGCTTTTCGGGGCGGAAGGAAACGGACGTCGCGGCTGATCTCGCCGCCCTGCTCAAGCACTTCGGCCACTCCCAGGTCGACTTCACCGTCGTCGGCTCCGGCCCGAACGGCGCCAATCCGCACCACGAGGCCGGTGACCGCACCATCGAGCACGGCGACATGGTCGTCCTCGACTTCGGCGGCCTCAAGCACGGCTACGGCTCCGACACCTCCCGTACCGTCCATGTCGGCGAGCCGGGCCCCGCCGAGCAGCACATCCACGACGTCGTACAGGAGGCGCAGCGGGCCGGCATCGAGGCCGTGCAGCCGGGCGTGGCCTGCCAGGAGATCGACCGCGCCGCCCGCGAGATCATCGACGAGGCCGGGTACGGCGACCTGTTCATCCACCGCACCGGCCACGGCATCGGCGTCACCACGCATGAACCGCCGTACATGATCGAGGGCGAGGGGCGGCCGCTGGTACCCGGGATGTGCTTCTCCGTGGAGCCGGGAATCTATCTCCCCGGGCGCTTCGGCGTCCGCATCGAGGACATCGTCACGGTCACCGAGGACGGCGGCCGCCGCCTGAACACCACCTCACGCGAGATGGCGATCGTGGAGTAGCTGGGGCTCCGCCCCCGGGCCCCGGTCGCCGGAAGGCGTTCGGGGCCCGAGGGCCCGCTCTAGCGCGGGTCGTGGTGGCTGTGGCGCGCCAGCATGTCGTACGGATACGGCAGCGGGCGCGCGCTCGCCGCGTCCAGCTTCGCGGTCTGGTCCGCCGTCAGCTCCCAGCCGACCGCGCCCAGATTGTCCGTCAGCTGCTCGGCCGTACGCGGCCCGACGATGGGCGCGGTCACCGCCGGCCGCTCCGCCAGCCAGCGCAGCGCCACCTGCGACGGCGTACGGCCCGCTTCGTCGGCCACCTCGTGCAGCGCGTCCAGCACCCGCCAGGTGTCCTCGGTGTCCCGCTCGCGCCAGCCCTCGTTCCCCGACTGCTCCTGGAACCGGGCCTCCCGGGAGTCGGCCGGCACGGACTCCATACCGCGCCGGTACTTGCCGGTCAGCCAGCCGCCCGACAGCGGGCTCCACGGAATGACGCCGACGCCCTCGGCCTCGCACAGCTGCGCCAGTTCCCACTCCAACTCGCGGCGCAGCAGGTTGTAGAGCGGCTGGAGACACACATAGGGCTCCCACCCACGGTGCCGGGCCACATCGAGGGAGCGCTGCAACTGGGAGGCGGACACATTGCTGGCGCCCACATAGCGGACCTTGCCGGCCTTCACCAGGGTGTCGAGCGTGGCGAGAGTCTCCTCGATCGGCGTCGTCGGATCCCACACATGCGTCTGGTACAGATCGATGTAGTCCGTGCCGAGACGGCGCAGGCTCGCCTCCACGGCCGCCACGATGTGCTTGCGGCTCAGCCCGCCGTCGTTGGGCGCGTCGCCCATCCGTCCCCACACTTTGGTCGCGACGACCAGGTCGTCGCGCCTGCGCCCCTTGAGCCAGCGGCCCAGGATCTCCTCCGAGCCGCCGCGCCCGTACATGTCGGCGGTGTCGATGAAGGTGCCGCCCGCCTCGGTGAAGGCGTCGAGGATGCGATGTCCGCTCGCGTCGTCGGCGAAGCTCATCGTGCCGAGACAGAGCTCGCTGACGCGCAGACCTGTCCTGCCCAGATTCCGTTGCCTCATAGCAGCGACAGTAGGAGCTTGAGTGCGCTCGAAGGCAAATGTTTTCAGTCGTCTGCCAGGACGACACAGGACTCCGGCGGGAGGTGCAACAGGCCGTCCGCGCCCGGTGCCTCGACCGGTTCCCAGGCGGCCAGCACACGGCCGCCGCCGCCCAGTGGAATCGCGGCCGGATCCTTGGCGAGATTGACCGCGACCCGCAGATCGCCGCGCCGGAAGGCCAGCCAGCGCGCCTGTTCGTCGTACGCCACCTTCACCGCGGCGAGATCGGGGTCGGCCAGATCGGACTGCGTACGGCGCAGCGCGATCAGTTCGCGGTGCCAGGCCAGCAGCCGGGCGTGCGGCTCCCGCTCCCGTTCGGCCCGGTCCAGACAGGAGTGCTCCCTGGTCCGCGGATCCTGCGGGTCGGGGATCTGCTCGGCCGCCCAGCCGTGCGCCGCGAACTCCCGCCGTCTGCCGGCCCGTACAGCCTCGGCGAGCTCCGGATCGGTGTGGTCGGTGAAGAACTGCCAGGGCGTACGGGCGCCCCACTCCTCGCCCATGAACAGCATCGGTGTGAAGGGCCCGGTCAGCACCAGCGCGGCCGCGCACGCCAGCAGCCCGGGGGAGAGGGCGGCAGAGAGCCGGTCGCCCAGCGCCCGGTTGCCGATCTGGTCGTGCGTCTGCGCATAGCCGAGGAAGCGGAGTGCGGAGGTGCTCGTCACATCGACCGGGCGGCCGTGCGTACGGCCGCGGAAGGACGAGTACGTGCCGTCGTGGAAGAAGACGCGGGTGAGGGTCCTGGCGAGGGCCGCGAGGGGAGTGGCGGCGAAGTCGGCGTAGTAGCCCTGGGATTCGCCGGTCAGCACGGTGTGCAGGGCGTGGTGGAAGTCGTCGTTCCACTGCGCGTGCAGACCGAGGCCGCCCGCCTCGCGTGGCCTCGTCGTCCGCGGGTCGCACAGATCCGACTCGGCGATCAGGAACAGCGGCCGACCGATCTCGCCGGAGATCGCGTCGACGGCGGTCGAGAGCTCCTCGAGGAAGGTCAGCGCCCGGGTGTCGGCGAGGGCGTGCACCGCGTCCAGACGCAGGCCGTCCAGACGGTAGTCGAGCAGCCAGGCCAGCACGCTGCCCAGCAGATACGCACGCACGTCGTCCGAGCCCGGGGCGTCGAGGTTGACTGCCGAACCCCACGGCGTGTGGTGGGTGTCGGTGAAGTAGGGGCCGAAGGCGGGCAGGTGGTTCCCCGACGGGCCGAGGTGGTTGTGGACCACGTCCAGCACCACCCCGAGGCCGTGCCCGTGCGCCGTGTCGACAAAGCGCTTGAGCGCCTCGGGCCCGCCGTACGGCTCGTGCACAGCCCACAGCGACACGCCCTCGTAGCCCCAGCCGTGCACCCCGGGGAAGGGGCACAACGGCATCAGCTCGATATGTGTGATCCCCAACTCGGCCAGCTCGCCCAGCCGTTCGGCAGCAGCGTCCAGGGTGCCCTCGCGGGTGTACGTGCCAATGTGCAGCTCGTACAGCACCGCGCCGCCGAGCCCGCGCCCCGCCCACGCGTGACGCCACTCGTACGCACCCTGGTCGACCACCGCGCTCGGGGCGTCCGGTCCTTCCGGCTGGCGCCGCGAGCGCGGATCGGGCAGCACGGGACCGCCGTCCAGCGCGAAGCCGTACCGCGCGCCGTCGCCCGCGTCGGCCTCCGCGTGCCACCAGCCCGCACGCCCCTCGGCGCGCACCATCGGGCGCTCCTCGCCCTCCAGCCACAGCGCGACCCGGTCCTCGGCCTGCGGCGCCCACACCTCGAACAGCACTGGCGGTCCCCTCGTCGTCTCTGCCGACTCCCATCCTGGCAAGATCGGGGTCTAGAGGCGGTGACGTTGGGGCCATTAAGGTCACCAACCATGTCGATGCCGCCGCCGCTGCCCGCGTTCCCGCCCGGCTTCCTCTGGGGCGCGTCCGCCTCCGCCTTCCAGACCGAGGGGGCCGCCGACACCGACGGCAAGGGCCCCTCCGGATGGGATGCCTTCGCCGCCCAGAGCCGGATCAAGGACGGCGCCGACGCCTCGCGCGGCACCGGCTTCCACGCCCGCTACCGCGAGGACGTCGCCCTGCTCGCCGGGCTCGGCGCGGACGCCTTCCGCTTCTCGGTCAGCTGGCCGCGCGTCGTCCCCGGCGGCAGCGGCCGGGTGAGCGCCGCCGGGCTCGACTTCTACGACCGGCTCGTCGACGAACTGTGCGCCCACGGCATCACGCCGGCGCCCACCCTCTACCACTGGGACACCCCGCTCCCGCTGGACGAGGCGGGCGGCTGGCTCAATCGCGACACGGCGGCCCGGTTCGCCGAGTACGCGTCCGTGGTCGCCGAACGGCTCGCCGACCGCGTACCGATGTGGATCACCATCAACGAGCCGGCCGAGGTCACCCTGCTCGGCTACGCCCTCGGCGAGCACGCGCCCGGCAAGCAGCTTCTTTTCGACGCGCTGCCCGCCGCCCACCACCAGCTGCTCGCCCACGGCCTCGCCGTCCAGGCACTGCGCGCGGCGGGCGCGGCGAACATCGGCATCGCCGTCTCCCACTCGCCCGTGTGGAGCGCGGGAACGAGCGAAGAGGACCGGTTCGGCGCGGAGCTGTACGACACGATCACCAACTGGTTGTTCGCCGACCCGATCCTGACCGGCCGTTACCCCGACGAGAACTTCGCCGCCCTGATGCCGGGACCGGTGGCCGACGATCTCGCCGTCATCTCCGCTCCCCTCGACTGGTACGGCGTGAACTACTACCACCCGATGCTCGTCGGCGCGCCTTCGAACAACGCCCTCGGGGACTTCGCGGGCGTCGGCATGCCCGCCGAACTCCCCTTCGGGCTGCGGGACATCGAGAGCGACGAGCGCACCGACTTCGGCTGGCCGGTCGTCCCCGACGGGCTGCGCGAGCTGCTCGTACAGCTGAAGGACCGGTTCGGCGACGGCCTGCCGCCGCTGTACATCACCGAGAACGGCTGCTCGTACGACGGCCTTGACGATCCTCGTCGTATCGCCTTCCTCGACGCCCATCTGCGCTCGCTGCACGAGGCGATCGGAGCGGGAGTCGACGTACGCGGCTACTTCACCTGGTCGCTCACCGACAACATCGAGTGGGTCGAGGGCGCGTCCCAGCGCTTCGGCCTCGTCCACGTCGACTACGAGACGCTTGAGCGCACACCGAAGGCCTCGTACGCCTGGTACCGGGACGCGATCGCCGCCCAGAAGTCACGGCACTGAGCGGCTCACGGCACTGAGCGGATCTTCCACACCAGCACCCCGCCGAGGACCGTAACCACCATGGAGGTCAGATACAGCCCGGCGTACCCGCCCGCGTACGCCACGATCGGCGCGGCCAGCGCCGGGCCGAGGACTTGTGGCGCCGAGTTGGCGATATTGATGACGCCCAGATCCTTGGCGCGGTCGCCTGCCCGCGGCAGCACCTGGGTGATCAGCGCCTGGTCGACCGCGATGTACAACCCGAAGCCGAGCCCCAGCAGCGCCGCGGCGCCCATCGCCACCGGCCAGGTGTGCCAGAACGTCAGCAGCAGCGAGGCCGCCGCCATCACCGCCGAACCGACTGCCACCAGCGCCTTGCGCCGCCCCAGCCGGTCCGAGACCACCCCGCCCGTCATCGCCGTCACCACCACGCCCGCTGTGTACAGCAGCGTCAGGATCAGCACGCCCTCGTCGGGATCCGCGTAGTGCACGGCATCCTTGAGGAAATACAGCAGATAGAGCGTGCCCATGGCATTGCCGAGCATCACCAGAAAACGGGTGAGCCAGGCCCAGCCGAAGTCCGGATACGCCCGGGGGCTCACCCAGAAGTCCTTCAGCCGTACCGACTCCCGTGCGGATACCGGCACTTGAGGGTCCGGCATGAACAGAACGAACGGCAGTGCGCAGAGCACCGTCAGCACAGCCAGCAGCAGATAGCCCGTCGCGATCCCCGTCACCACCATGGTCACCAGGAGCGCGCCGACCACCAGACCCAGCGTCATCGGTATCCCGATGAAGCCGGAGACCGCGGCCCGCTGACGCACCGGCACCTGGTCGGGCACCACCGCGTTGGTCCCGGCGAGCATGGCGTTCAGCCCGAGCTGTGCCAGGCACCAGCCGAGCGCGACCCCGACGACCGTCGTCTGCGCCGCGGTGACGGCGAGTCCCACCGCGCCCAGCACAGCGCCGCCCAGGATCCACGGCCGACGGCGGCCGAAGCGCCCGCCCGTACGGTCCGAGAGCGCGCCCGCGAGCGGATTGGCGACCACGGCGACGAGCGCCCCGACACCCGTCGCCCAGCCCAGCGCGACCTCCTTGCCCGACGGGTCGAGCGCGTCGATCTGCTCGGCGAGCAGTATCTGGATCGGGGTGAGAAAGGCCATGAACAGGCCCAGGTTGGCCAGTACGAGAGCGGATATCCAGCTGCCGCCCACGCGATGCTGCGGCTCCGTGCGGGGATCGTCCATGACCATGGGGGGCCGCTCGCCATCAGCTCGGGGGTGCCCGGAGCCTACGGACACCCCCGCGCGTGATCAATACCTATGATGCAGGAAGGAAGTGGATCCGCTCCTGGATCACCGGATGCCCGGCCTTGGCGAAGTTCGCGGCCATCGGGAAGTTGCCCTGATCGGTCGCGCCCGCGATGAACTCAGCGCCCTGCTCCGCCAGGAAGTTGGTGCACTCCACGAGCAGGTCGTACGCATAGCCGTTGCCGCGCTGCTCCGGGACGACGCCGATGAAGCCGACGCACGGTCCCGACGGGTTGCGCGCCGGGACGTGGATGCCGACCAGCTCACCGGCCGTGGTGTACGCCAGCTGCCACCACTCGCGTGGCGACGGGCACCAGTGGAAGAAGTCCAGCTCCTCCTGTGCGGCCCGGTCCAGCCCGCCCTCGGCGATGGCGCGCAGCGCGTGCGCGTCGAGCGTGACGGAATGGACTCGGCGCAGGACGTCGAGGACCACGGCGTCGTCGGGCTCCGGCCGGAACTCCAGCCGCCCGGGGCGCTCCGGGAGCCCGCACTCGGGCGTCCAGCGGTACTGGTACCGCTCCACCAGGACCTTCATTCCGGCCGCGGTCGCGGCTCGGATCCGGGCCTCACCGGCAGCCCGGGTCGCCGGGTGATCGCGCCAGCCGGCGGGCAGGATCAGTTCGTACTCGACCTGGAACGGGGAGGTGCGCAGCAGCTCGGCGCCCGCCTCCTCCTCGCCTTCGGCGACGTCGAACCAGTTGACGTTGACGGGGGATTCGTCATCGGGGCCGCCCCACCAGGCGGCCCGCGCGACGGCCTTGCCGTCGCGCAGCGCGACCCGCTTCCAGCCGGGCCGGTGCGTGGCACGGGCCAGCGCGCCGCCTACACCGAGCGGGTCGGGCAGGGTGTCGAAGAGATGTGCGTCGCTCTCGGTGAGCGCGCGGATGACCAGTTCGGTCATGGCAGAAGCCTCCGGGAAGATGTGCGGCATGCGCTCCCGGTCAGACAGCGAACGCACGGTGGACGGGGCGGGAGCGCGGGGGTTGTGTGGTCTGCACTGCTCTCGCCTCCTTCCGTCGGTCCGTGGCGTCGCGATCACGCTAGACGGCCGGGCGGGGAGCCGTCCAGCGCTTTTTCCGTCCCCCGTTCCGTCCCCCAGGAATGATCGCCTGCGGCCGGACAGTAGCGGCCGCCCACAGGCACGAAAGCTTCCGCGCAGGTCAGCAATGTCCCGACCGTGTTCGGGAAAGCCGCTTCATCTGGACACCCCGGGGTCTTCGGCCCGACAATCTCGTATGTGACGTCCTCCTACGAGTTCCACACGTATCCCGCTCGGCTCTCGGATGCCGAGCGCGACCGTGTCCTCGGTGTGCTCAGAGAGGGCGCGGCCCAGGGCAAGCTGTCGCACGACACCTTCATGCGGCGCATGGAACTCGCCCTGGTCGCCCGCCGGCCCGACGAACTCCAGGCGCTCACCGCCGACCTCGGCACCGAGGGCCGCTGGTCGCGGCGGCTGTACGCCGCGGTGGGCCGCGTGTCCGCGTTCTCCGTACGGCTGCGCAGGGCCTGGCAGGCCGAGAAACTGCCGCCGCTGCTGCTGCCAGAACCGGGCCCGTACCCCCTGCGGATAGGCCGTGACCCGGCCAACGGACTGCGGCTGAGCCATGACACGGTCTCGCGACTGCACGCCGAACTGAGCAGGCAGGGCAGCCTGTGGATCCTGCGCGACCTCGGCTCGACCAACGGCACCACGGTCAACGGGCGGCGGGTCACCGGCTCGGTCGTCGTGCACGACGGGGACATGGTGGGCTTCGGCCGGATGAGTTTCCGTCTCACCGCGCGCTGAAGCCGGCTTGAGGCCAATCTGACCGCGACCGGCTGCTCACTCGCTCGCCGCGGATCCCTCCCGTACCGCCGCGCGGCTCAGCAGCGCCACCGGGCGGTCCGCGAACAGTTCGGCCACCGGCACAGGTCCGCCCCCGAACTCCCGTTCCGGCGCGAGCAGATCCGCCCAACGGCCCTCCGGCAGCGTCAGTTCCGTACCCGCCCAGCCGCCCGTCTCCGACAGTCGCCGCGACAGCCGGGTGACCGCCGTGACCACCTCGCCCGTGCGGCAGAACGCCACGCAGTGGCCGGCCGCGGGGCCGCTCGCGGTCAGTGGTGTGTACGTCCCCGACTCGCCGAAGGCCTCCGGCCGTTCCCGCCGCAGCCGCAGCGCCGCCTGTGTGACCGCCGTCTTCTCGTCCGGCGGGCCCTGGCGGAAGGGCCCCCGGTTGTCCGGGTCCACCAGGGCCAAGTACTGGCGCTCCGTGCCCTGGTACACATCAGGCACCCCCGGCATCGTCAGCTGCACCAGCGCCGCGCCCAGCGCGTTGGCGCGTACATACGGATCCAGCTCGCGGGCGAAGAGCGCAGCCGAGTACAGCGGCGGCCCCGCCGGTCCCGCGCCCACGAACGCGGTGACCGCCCGCTCGTACGCCGGGTCCGGCTCTGTCCAGCTGGTGTGCAGACCCGCTTCCCGCACCGCCTTCAGCAGCGCCGTCTCCAGCCTGTCGTGGTTCGGGATGCCGAACCCGACAGCGGTCTGCCAGGCCACCCACGCCAGGTGCGGATCGGGCGCGCGCCCGCCATCGAGGCGGGCCGCCTCCTCCGTGATGCGCCGCAGGAAGTCGGCCCAGCGGTCGGGGCACTCGGAAAGCACCGCGATCCTGGCCCGTACATCCGCGCTGCGCTTGGTGTCGTGCGTGGTCAGCACGGTGCCGGTGGCGGGCCAGTCGCGCGCGAGCCGTGCGCAGTACGCATGGAAGTCCTCGGGATCCACCGCCGGCCGCCCCGGGTCCCCGCCCACCTCGTTCGCCGAGATCAGCGGCGCGTAGCGGTAAAACGCCGTGTCCTCGACGGACTTGGCGCGCAGCGCTGACGACGTCTGGGCGAAGCGCGCACGGAACGCCGCGTGGTCGGGCCCCTCGCCGAGCCGCCCGAGCGCCAGGTCCCGCACCACGTCGACGGCCGCGGCCTCCTCGGCCACCGTGAAGGCCCCCTTCGCCGCGGCCGCCGCCTCCACCGGCAGCGCCTCCTCGCCGCCGAAGCGGTACGGGCGGTAGACGGGCACCCGCACCAGCAGCTCGCGGACCGCCACCCGCAGCGCCCAGGGGGCGTGGTCGCGCAGCGCGGGGTCCGCCGCGCAGATCCGCTCCGCCAGGCGGGTCAGCGCCGCGGTCTCGGCGGCCAGCTCATGCGTGACCACCTTGTACGCGGCGCGGCGCGCCGTCACCTCCCAGTAGCCGCCACGGTCACCGGCCGGGCCCGCGAACTCCCGGTACTGACTGACAAGTTCCGCCGCGCCCGCCGGATCGGTGAACAGCCCGTCGACCTGCCGCAGCGCGTCGTACCCCGTCGTCCCCGCCACCGGCCAGCCGGCCGGCAGCCGCTCGTCCCCGGTGAGGATCTTCTCGACGACCGTCCAGCACGCCCCGCCCGTCGCCTCGTCGAGCCGCCGCAGATACGCCTCGGGGTCGGCGAGCCCGTCGGGGTGGTCGATGCGCAGGCCGTCGACGACCCCGTCCCGCACCAGTTCAAGGATCTTTCCGTGGGTGGCGTCGAAGACCTCAGGGTCCTCCACCCGTACCCCGATCAGATCCGAAATGGTGAAGAACCGCCGGTAGTTGAGCTCGGTACGGGCAAGCCGCCACCAGCCCAGTCGGTACCACTGCGCGTCCAGCAGCTCGGGCAGCGGCAGCTTCGCGGTGGACTCGCGCAGCGGGAAGCGCTGCTCGCCGTAGTGCAGCGCGTCCCCCTCGACCCGCATCTCGCCCAGCTCGTCCCCGATCCGGCCCGCGAGCACCGGCAGCAGCACCTTCTCGCCACCCGCTTCCCAGTCGATGTCGAACCAGCGGGCGTACGGCGACAGGGGACCCTCGCGCAGCACCTCCCACAGGGCCCGGTTGTGGCGCGGCACCGCCGCCATATGGTTCGGGACGATGTCCAGGACCAGTCCGAGGCCGTGCTCGTGCGCCGTACGGGACAGCTCCCGCAGGCCCGCCTCGCCGCCGAGCTCCTCCCGCACCCGCGCGGGGTCGACGACGTCGTAGCCGTGCGTCGACCCGGGGACCGCCTCGAGCACCGGCGACAGATGCAGATGCGAGACGCCGAGCTCGGCGAGGTACGGCACGGCATCCGCGGCGGCCGAGAACGGGAAGTCCGGCTGGATCTGCAGCCGGTAGGTGGCGGTGGGCGTCATGCGAACGTACGTACCCACCTTGAGCGCTTCTGTGTCATCGGCCCATGCGCCGGTATCGGCCGATCGGGCTACGTTCGCCCGCTGCCCCGCATGGTCCGCAGCTACCGCGAAGCACCGGCTCTCACCCTGACGAGCACCCTCGCGCAGCCCGGCGGCCCACAACGTCGAGCTCAGCCGGCCCTTGCCGCGTCGACGGCTACGCGGGCCGCCGCAGCACCGTCAGGCTCCGCCCCACCAGCCGCACCCGCTCCCCGGCCGCCACCTTCGGGCCCTCTCCCGGCGGGACCCCCTCCTTGCGTGCCGTGTCCACGACCACCTGCCACTGCCTTCCGTGGTTCACCGGCACCGCGAAGTCCAGATCCTCGGCGCTCGCGTTGAACATCAGCAGGAAAGAGTCGTCGGCGATCCGCTCACCTCGCGGTCCCGGCTCCGAGATCGCGTGGCCGTTCAGAAACACCGACAGCGCCTTCGCATGCACCGCCTGCCAGTCCCGCTGGACCATCTCCTCGCCCTCGGGGGTGAACCACGCGATGTCGGACAGCTCGTCGTGCGTCCCTTCCACCGGCCGCCCGTGGAAGAACCTGCGCCGCCGGAACACCGGATGGTCCCGCCGCAGCCACACCATTGCCCGGGTGAAGGCCAGCAGCGTGCCGTCCTGGTCCGTGCCTGGCTCCGGCCAGCGCACCCAGGAAACATCGTTGTCCTGGCAGTACGCGTTGTTGTTGCCGCCCTGCGTACGCGCGAACTCGTCGCCGTGGCTGAGCATCGGCACACCCTGGGAGAGCATCAGCGTCGCGATGAAGTTGCGCATCTGCCGCTCGCGCAGATCGAGCACCTCGGGGTCGTCCGTATCGCCCTCGGCCCCGCAGTTCCACGACCGGTTGTGGCTCTCGCCGTCGCGGTTGCCCTCGCCGTTCGCCTCGTTGCGCTTCTCGTTGTAGGAGACCAGATCGTGCAGGGTGAACCCGTCGTGGCAGGTGGTGAAGTTGATGGAGGCCAGCGGCCGCCGCCCGTCGTCCTGGTAGAGATCGGACGAGCCGGTCAGCCGGGAGGCGAACTCCGCCAGTGTCCGCGGCTCGCCCCGCCACAGGTCCCGTACACAGTCCCGGTACATGCCGTTCCACTCGGTCCACAGCGGCGGGAAGTTCCCCACCTGGTAGCCGCCCTCGCCGACGTCCCACGGCTCGGCGATCAGCTTCACCTGGCTGACCACCGGATCCTGCTGCACCAGGTCGAAGAACGACGACAGCCGGTCCACCTCGTGGAACTGCCGGGCCAGCGTCGCCGCGAGGTCGAAGCGGAAGCCGTCGACATGCATCTCGGTCACCCAGTAGCGCAGCGAATCCATGATCAGCTGGAGGACATGGGGGCTGCGCATCAGCAGCGAGTTTCCGGTCCCTGTCGTGTCGGTGTAGTAGCGGGGATCGTCGGACAGCCGGTAGTACGAGGCGTTGTCCAGGCCCCGGAAGGAGAGGGTGGGGCCGAGGTGATTGCCCTCCGCCGTGTGGTTGTAGACGACGTCGAGGATGACCTCGATGCCCGCCTGGTGCAGCGCCCGCACCGCCTGCTTGAACTCCAGCACCTGCTCGCCCCGGTCGCCCCAGGAGGCGTAGGCGTTGTGCGGCGCGAAGAACCCGATGGTGTTGTAGCCCCAGTAGTTGTTCAGCTTCGCGTCCACCAGCCGGTGGTCGTTGACGAACTGGTGCACCGGCATCAATTCGAGCGTCGTGACGCCCAGTTCCGTCAGATGCGAGATCACCGCGGGATGCGCGAGCCCGGCGTACGTACCGCGCAGCTCCTGCGGCAGCTCCGGATGCAGCATCGTGAGGCCCTTCACGTGGGCCTCGTAGATCACCGTCCGGTGGTAGTCGATACGCGGCGGCCGGTCGTCGCCCCAGTCGAAGTACGGGTTGACCACGACCGATGTCATCGTGTGCGGCGCCGAGTCGAGGTCGTTGCGGGAGTCCGGCTTGCCGAAGTGGTAGCCGTACACGGTCTCCCCCCAGTCGATGCTGCCGCTGATCGCACGTGCGTACGGATCGAGGAGCAGCTTCGCGGAGTTGCAGCGCTGCCCGCGCTCGGGCGCGTACGGACCGTGGACCCTGAATCCGTACCGCTGACCCGGCATCACGCCCGGCAGATACGCGTGCCGTACGAACGCGTCGGTCTCGCGGAGCTCCACCGCGGTCTCTGAGCCGTCGTCGTGCAACAGGCACAGCTCAATGCGTCGGGCGGCTTCGGAGTACACCGCGAAGTTGGTGCCGGCGCCGTCGTACGTGGCACCGAGGGGATACGCCTGTCCCGGCCAGACCTGCATAGATATGACTCTTCCACTTCTGTTCCGGGTGCTGGGGGGACTTGGCCCAGATCCTCCCCGAAAGTATCGCCGGTGAGGGGCCCCGACAGCGGTGGACGACGCGGTCAACATCGGGTTCGTTGTGTCGCCCCAGGACGCAACCGCTATGAATCCGCTCACTACGGCAGATCTCGCCTGGCAGAACGGCCGGATTTGACAAGGGAGTTGGGAAAGTACACTGCCGATCCGGCTGCACCGTGTCCCGCAGGCGGAGTAGTCTTCCTTGATCGTTGAAGGGGTTGGGAAGGCGGTGCGCGGGTGAGCTCGGGAGGGCTGGAGCTACCCCCCGGTGACGCAGGTCACGAGGGGGACTCCACCGACGTCCCGCCCGGAGCGGTCTCCCTCGCCAGACCGATGGAGATCGGGGCGGAACTGGACTGGGGCGCGGACGCCTGGAGCGAAGTGCGTACGCGCGCCCAGCGTGCCGGGCGGGCCTACATCTGGCTGAACCTCGTGGAGCAGCGGCTGCGGGCCGTGGTGGCAGCCGTGCTGCGCCCCATCTACGAGCCCGTGCACGGCGACGACTGGGTGGTGGCCGCGGCGGGGCCCGCGGGGCAGGAGTGGGTGCAGCGCGCGGTCGCGGTGCGGGAGGTCTCCCGCCGCAAGGGCTATCTCCTCGATCCGGCGGACGACAATGTCCTGTCCTTCCTCACCCTTCCTCAGCTGCGCGAACTGATGGTCCAGCACTGGCCCTGCTTCGAGCCGTACTTCGACGACCGGCGCGACGTCGAGCTGGCGCTGGACGAGCTGGAGGTCGCGCGCAACGTCGTATCGCGCAACCGGGCGCTGAATGAGGCGGTCCTCGCCCAGGCCGAGCGCGCCTCCGCACGTCTGCTGGAGATACTCGACAGCGGTGCGGGTGTGCCCTCCGCCGACCGCCTGCCGGTCGACGCGGTCGAGGATCTCGTCGGCGACCGCTACGCGGACGTGGTCTCCGTCCACCCCGACCGGGTCCGGCTGCAGCGTCAGCTCCCCGCCGAGGACCTCTTCGGCGGTGCGCGCCGCCTCGACGCGATCGGCATAGGCCTGAACCTCCTGGTCCAGAACTTCTCCGGACGCCGCCTGGTCCGGCTGGCCGAATCGGGCTGCCGGGTCCGCCTTGTCTTCCTGAACCCGGCGAGCAGTGCGGTCAAGCGCCGGGAGCGCGAACTGGGCCTCAAGAAGGGGGAGTTGAGCCGTACGGTGGAGATGAACATCCTTCATATGCGCCGCGTGCGCTCCCGTCTGCGCGACCCGGGAGCGTTCGAGATCCAGGTCTTCGACGAGACCCCCCGCTTCACGGCCTATCTGGTCGACGGCGATGGTCCCGACGGTCTGGCCGTCGTTCAGTCCTATCTGCGCAGGGCACGGGGCATGGAGGCGCCGGTGCTGGTGCTGCGGGGCGGCGGGCGGGCGGTCGTGCGTGCGGGGCACGACAGTGAGAACGGACTCTTTCAGACATACCGTGAGGAGTTCGAGTCCGTATGGGCGGACTCACGTCCCGTCTCCTGAGTTGTCAGTGGCGCGTGGGAGGGTGAGTACCCGCTGGGGGAAAGCACCACCGCACCACGAAGGAGGGCCACGATGGCTTGGCACGGGGAACCGCTGGTCGGCTTCGATCTGGAGACGACGGGCACGGAGCCGCTGGAGGCGCGGATCGTGACGGCCGCGATCGTCGGGGTGCGGGCTGGGGAGCCCGTGCGGCGGCGGGGGTGGCTGGCGGACCCCGGGATCCGCATCCCCGCGCAGGCGTCGGCGATCCACGGCATCAGCAGCGAACGGGCGACCGCGGAGGGGCGTCCGGCGCGGGAGGTGGCGGACGAGATCGCGGAGACGCTGACGGGGTACTGGGCGCAGGGCGTGCCGGTCGTCGCGTACAACGCGGCATTCGATCTGACCCTGCTCACGGCCGAGTTGCAGCGCCACGGCCTGCCCTCACTGAGCGACCGGCTGGCCGGACGCCCGATCGGCCCGGTGATCGATCCGTACACCATCGACCGGGCGGTTGACCGCTATCGCAAGGGCAAGCGCACGCTGGAGGCGGTCTGCGTCGAGTACGGCGTGATCCTGGACGCCGCCCACGACGCGTCGGCGGACGCCCTGGCGGCGGTGCGGGTGGCCTGTGCGATTGCGGAACGCCATGCTCCGGTGGCCGCGCTGACACCGGCTGAGCTGCATGAGCGTCAGATCGACTGGTACGCAGAGTGGGCGGCGGACTTCCAGCGCTTCCTGCGGAAGAAGGGCAGCCCCGAGGCGGTGGTGGACGCGTCCTGGCCGTTGCGGGAACTGGTGCCGACGACGGGCTGAGCCCAGGTCAGAACGCATACCAGCTGAGCCCGGGTCAGAACGCGAACCAGCGGACCCCGCGCGCGTCCTGGCGCAGGGAGGCGACCCGGCGGGCGAACTCCTCGCGCGCCTTCGGGGTTGCCGGGGCATGCTGCGCCACCCATGCGCAGCTCGCCGTTTCGCGTGCGCCGCGCAGGACGTCGCAGCCTTCCCACTCGCGCACGTCCCAGCCGTACTCCACGGTGAAGGACTCGTACGCATCGGGCGCCAGGCCGTACCGGTCGAGGGACAGCGCCATGACCACCAGGTCGTGTTCGCGCAGGTCCCCCGAGAACGTCTCCAGGTCCACCAGGACCGGGCCGTCCGGGCCCACATGGACGTTGCGGGGGAGCGCGTCGCCGTGGATCGGGCCCGGGGGCAGGTGGGGAGTCAGTGCGGACGCCGCCGCGGCGAAACCGTCGCGGCGCTCGCGCAAGTACGCCGCGTCCGCCGGGTCGATCGCGTCGCCCGCCAGCCGCAGCCAGCGCTCGACGCCGCCGAGCAACTCCCGGCGTGGCAGCGCGAACGACGGCGAGGGCAGCGCATGGATCAGGCGCAGCAGCCGCGCCAGATCCGTGGGCTCCGCCGGACGCACCGCAGCCGGCAGCCGGTGCCAGACCGTCACCGGATGGCCCTCCACCAGGCGGGCCTTCGGCTCGGCCGGCCGGACCGCGGGCACGCCCGCCTCCCTCAGCCACGCCCCGACGGTCAGTTCGCGTTCCGCGCGCGCCAGCAGCTCCGCGTCCCGGCCGACCTTGACGACCACATCGCCCGCCAGGAACACCGCGTTCTCACCGAGCGCCAGCAGCGACGCATCGGAGGGGAGCCCCGCGGCCGTCAGCACCTCGCGTGCCCGTGTCTCGTCCATGGGGGCAAAGTCTCGCATCCGTGCAGGCTGCCTTGACGAACCGACGGACCGTCAGCACGATGACGGGGGCCGCCGGGGCGGCGGACCAGGTCGAGCCGCCCGAAGGAGTCGAATCCGTGACATTGGCGAGCGCAGCGCCGCGGTCCGGAGAGCCGGGGCCCAGCAGGCCGCGGCCCGGCAAACCGCGGCCCGTCAGGCACCTGGACCACGGGGCCTGGTTCCTCGTACTGCCTGCCCTGATACCGATCCTGGTGCTGAGCGTCGGGCCGCTGCTCTACGGCATCTCGCTGGCCTTCACCGATTCCCAGGCCGGCCGCACCGAGCCCACCGAGTGGATCGGGACGCTCAACTTCCAGGACCTGGCGCACGACACACTCTTCTGGGACTCGTTCCGCATCGGCTTGCTCTGGGCCGTCGGCGTGAGTGTCCCGCAGTTCGTGCTCGCCCTCGGCCTCGCTCTGCTGCTCAACCAGAACCTCCGCTTCCGCTGGTTGACGCGCGCTCTCGCGATCATTCCCTGGGCCATGCCCGAGGTCGTCGTCGCCATCATGTGGCGGCTCGTCTACAGCCCCGACGCGGGCATCCTCAACGAGACCATCCGCGAACTGGGCCTCGGAGACGGCCGGGACTGGCTGAGCGGCCTCGCCACCGCGCTGCCCGCCGTGATCGTCGTCGGCATCTGGGCCGGCATGCCGCAGACCACCGTCGCGCTCCTCGCCGGGCTCCAGAACACGCCGTACGAACTCCACGAAGCCGCGGCCCTCGACGGCGCGGGCGCCTGGCGCCGGTTCCGCACCGTCACCTGGCCCGCCCTCAAGCCCGTCGCGCTCGCCATCACCGCGCTCAACTTCATCTGGAATTTCAACTCCTTCGCGCTGGTGTACGTGCTCACCAACGGCGGCCCCGGCGGACGCACCCGCCTCCCCATGCTCTTCGCCTACGAAGAGGCCTTCCGCTACGGCCAGTTCGGGTACGCCGCCGCGATGGGCTGCGTCATGGTCGCGGTGATCTCGGTGATGCTCGCCCTCTATCTCGTAGGTCGGCTCAAGGGAGGCGATGAAAAGTGACGGCACTGCGCACCAGCAGGTCCGGCCGAGCCGGCCAGTACCTCGCGCTCCTGTGCTACCTCGTTTTCCTCGCGTTCCCCTTCCTGTGGCTTGTCTCCACCGCCTTCAAACCGCCGCGCGAACTGGGCTCCCTGCACCCCACCTGGATCCCCGAGGACCCGACCCTCGGCAACTTCCGGCAGGCCTTCGACGAACAGCCCCTCCTCCAGGCTGCCGCCAACAGCCTGATCGCGGCGCTCGCCGCAGCCCTGATCGCCGTGGTGATCGCCACGCCCATGGCGTACGTCATGGCGCGTCACCGCAGCAGGCTCTCCACCGCCGCCACCGGCTGGGTCGTGGTCAGCCAGGCGTTCCCGTTCGTCCTGGTGATCATTCCGCTGTTCCTGATCCTGAAGAACCTGCATCTGATCAACACCCTGTTCGGACTGATCATGGTGTACGTCGTGTGGGCGCTGCCGTTCGCGCTCTGGATGCTGGTCGGATACGTACGGGCCGTGCCGCGCGAGCTGGAGGAGGCCGCGGCCGTCGACGGCGCGGGCAGGCTCCGCACGCTCGTCTCGGTCACCGCACCGCTGCTCGCGCCCGGCATCGTCGCCACCGCGCTCTTCGCCTTCATCACCGCATGGAACGAGTTCTTCTTCGCGCTCGTCCTGCTCAAGACCCCGGAGAAGCAGACCTTGCCGGTCGTCCTCACACACTTCCTCGGCGCGGAGGGCGTCGCCGACCTGGGCCCGCTCGCAGCTGCCGCGTTCCTCGCGACGCTTCCCTCGCTCGTCATCTTCGCGATCATCCAGAAGCGGATCACGGGCGGCATGCTGGCAGGGGCGGTGAAGTCGTGATGCGCGTACGACTGCTGACGGCACTCACCGCCGGGCTCGCGCTGCTGCTGACCGGCTGCACGGACGGTGACGGCTCCGGCGCCGACGGCAAGATCACGCTTCGCTTCCAGTCCCTGGCCTGGCAGAAGGAGTCCGTCGACGCCAACAAGGAGCTGGTGAAGGAGTGGAACGCGAGCCACCCCGACATCCAGGTCCAGTACGTCCAGGGCAGCTGGGACAGCGTCCATGACCAGCTGCTGACCTCCTTCGAGGGCGGTGAGGCGCCGGACATCATCCATGACGCCTCCGACGACCTCGCCGACTTCGCGTACGGCGGCTATCTCGCCGATCTGAGCGAGCTGCTGCCCGAGCGCCTCAAGTCCGACATCCCGCAGCGGAGTTGGGAGACGACGACCTTCGGCAAGGGGATCTACGGCGTTCCCTTCCTGCAGGAGCCGCGCGTCCTGATCGCCAACAAGAAGATCCTCGACTCCTCCGGGATCCGCGTCCCGACCGCCCGGAAGCCGTGGAGCTGGGAGGAGTTCCGGCAGGTCACCAAGGCTCTGACGGAGAAGATGGGACCGGGGAAGTACGGCGTCGCCTGGCCGCTCAAGGAGCCGGTGTCTCTCACCCTCAACCTCGGTCTGTCGGCCGGTGGTCGGCTCTTCCACCGCGGCGACGACGGCAAGGTCACGATCAGATTCACGGACGGCGACGGGGTGGTGCCCGGCACCGTCCACGACCAGGTCAACGCCGACAAGAGCGCGTCGCGCAGCACCCTCGGCATGGGCGGTTCGGACACCCTGCCCGGCCTTTTCGGTGGCAAGTACGCGATGGTCCCGCTCGGCTTCTCGTACCGGCAGCAGATTGTGCAGCAGGCGCCCAAGGGCTTCGAATGGACGGTGCTGCCCGCCCCGGCAGGACCCGATGGCCCGGCCCAGGGAGTAAGCCCGCAGACTCTCTCGGTCGCCGAGGACAGTCCGTACAAGAAGGAGGCGGCGCAGTTCATCGACTTCATGCTGGGGCCGCAGAACATGGTGCGGCTGGCGAAGGGCGACTGGATGCTGCCGACCGGTACACAGGCGCTGGCCGACCCGTCGCTGCACACCGAGAAGGACGGCTGGGCCACCGGCGCGGCGCTCGCGCGGGATCTGCGGTCCGCGCCCGCGCAGTCGGTGCGCGGCTATCCGGAGTGGAAGGACAAGGTGGCGACGCCGGCGCTGCAGGAGTACTACAGCGGCGCGATCGACGCCGATGAGCTGGAGAAACGCCTGGTGAAGGACGGGAATCTGGTGCTGGCCCGTTATCAGCGCTAGGCGTTCGCGCCGTGAGCGGTATCAGGGTGAGGCGTTCGCGCCCGGGAGTGGTCAGCGTGAGGCGGTCGCGCCGGGAGCGGGCTCCCGGCCGGCGCGGCGGGCCACGGCGTCACCCGCGCTCCGGCCTGCGACGAGGGTGCGCAGAAAGGTCAGACCCCGTCCAGGTCGTGCCCGGCCGCGGCAGCCTCGATGCGCGCATGGAGTCCGGCCTCGATCCCGGCCACCTCGCGTGCCGCCTCATGGCCTGCGGGCGTGAGCGTCAGCTATGCGTTCGCGGGCCGGCCGGGGCGGAAGGTGGCCGACACCGTGCGCGGGGCCGGCCGCGTGAAGCTGATGAATCTGCGACCCGGCCGCCGCGCCGCCCTGAGCATGGTCGGCCATGAGGACCAGCGGTACAGCCGTTGGCGCTAAGCACTTGATCTTGGTCGCCTAGCACAGGTGGTCGGCCTGCTGCGGGGTTCTGCGGAAGATCCTCGATCGCTGGCGGGGGCTGGCTACCGTCCGCCGCATGCCGGTGGAATTTTCTGACTGATGAGCAGGCCGGGGCGTACGGGAAGTTCGCCGAGGAGCCGACGAGGCCCGAGCTGGAGCGGTTCTTCTTCCTCGATGACGAGGACCGGAAGCTGATCGCGAAGCGGCGTGGTGATCACAACCGGCTCGGCTTCGCCCTCCAGATGTGCACGGTCCGCTACATCGGGCTGTTCCTGGAGGACCCCCTGGCCGTGCCGTGGCGGTGGTGGAGCATCTGGCCGCGCAGCTGGAGATCGAGGACGTCTCCTGCGTCAAAGGAGTACACCGAGCGGCTGAAGACGGCGTACGAGCACGCGTGGGAGATCCGCGACGCGTATGGCTACCACCCGTTCGAGGACCACGCCCAGGGCCGGAGATTCCGGGCGTTCCTGCACGGCCGGGCGTGGACGGCGCACGCCGAGGTGCCGAAGGCGTTGTTCGATCACTCGGTGGGCTGGCTGCGCCGGCACCGGGTGCTGCTGCCAGGGGTGAGCGTGCTGGCCCGGCAGGTCTCCGAGGTCCGCGTCATCGCGGAGAAGCGGCTGCACACCACGGTCGCGAAGGCCGCCCGGCGGGCGGACCCGGCGTTGCCCGGCGATCTGGTGGCCACGCTGAAGACGCCCGAGGGCGGGCGGTACTCGGAGCTGGAGCGGATGCGCCAGCCGCCGACGCGGACCACGGGTACCGCGATGAAGGGCGCGTTGCAGCGGGTCGAGGACATCGCCGCCTTCCAGCTGGGCCGCCTGAAGCTGGAGCAGATCCCGCCGAACCGGCTGTCCGCGCTGGCCCGCTACGGGCTGGGTACCAAAGCGCCGAAGCTGGAGCGGACTCCGGAGCCCAAGCGCACAGCGATGCTCACCGCGGTGATGCGTCACCTGGAGGCCAAGGCGATCGACGATGCCCTGGACCTGTTCGAGATCCTGATGGCCACGCGGCTGATCAGCACCGCGAAGCGGTCCACCGACAAACAGCGCCTGTCCACGCTGCCGCAGCTGGAGAAGGCATCGCGGCTCGTCGCCAGGGCGGCGACGGTGTTCATCGAGGAGCTGGAGCTCATCGAGCAGAGCGGCTGCGATGTGGACGTGGCCGCGCTGTGGGCGGCGCTGGAGGAGGTCGCACCCCGGGCGGCGCTGTCCAGTGCGGCCACCGTGGTGGTGAGCCTGGTCCCGGAGGACGACGGCACAGCCGAGAGTGCGCTGCGCGGGGCGCTGCGCTACAACACCGTCAAGCCGTTCCTGTCGCTGCTGGGCGAGTCGAAGGCGCTCGGGGCGGCGACCGGCGGGATGCGCGTCCTGGCCGGGGTGAAGTGGCTGCCGGCGCTGTCGCGGCGGAAGGTGGGCGAGAAGCCTTTGCTGCCGCGGGAGGTCGACGACAAGCTGGTGCCGGGGCACTGGCGCAAGGCGGTGTACGCGAACGCCGGGCTGCCGCAGGGGGCGGTGGACCGCGACGCGTATGTGGTGTGCGTGCTGGAGCAGTTGTTCCGCGCGCTCAAGCGCCGTGACATCTTCGCCTCCCCCTCGCACCGCTGGTCCGACCCGCGCGCCCGCCTGCTGGACGGCAAGGGCTGGGAGGCGGTACGCGAGGACGTCCTGGCGGGCCTGAGCTTGGAGGAGGACGCCGAGCAGCACCTCAAGGAGCTGGTCGAGGTCCTGGACGCGACGTGGAAGCAGATGGCCGAGCGCCTGGAGGAGGCCGGCACCGACGCGAAGATCAGCATCGAGGTCCAGCCGAACGGCCGGGCGAAGCTGAACGTGGAGAAGCTCCACGCGCTCGGAGAGCCGAAGTCCCTGGCCTGGTTGCGCAAGAGGGTCGAGAAGATGCTCCCCAAGATCGACCTGCCGGACCTTTTGTTCGAGGTGCACGCCTGGACCGGATTCCTGGACGCCTTCGTCACCTGGGCGACGGCCGGACCCGCATGAAGGACTTGACCACCTCGGTCGTCGCGCTGCTCGTGAGCGAGGCGTGCAACATCGGCATGACCCCGGTCCCAACCCGAACTACGAGGCGCTCACCCGGGCCCGGCTCGTCCACGTCGACCAGTACTACCTGCGCGCCGACACCATCGCCGCGGCGAACGCCGCGCTGATCGAGGCCCAGGCCCGGGTGCCGATCGTCCAGCACTGGGGCAAGGGCCTGCTCGCCTCCGTCGACGGTCTGCGCTTCGTCGTCCCCGTCCGCACCATCAACACCGCCCCCAGCCCCAAGTACTTCGCGAAGAAGAAGGGCATCACCTGGCTGAACGCCATCAATGACCAGGTCATCGGCATCGGGCAGATGGTGGTGCCCGGCACCCCGCGCGACTCCCTGTTCATCCTGGACGCCCTGCTGAACCTGGACAGCGGGGTGAAGCCGGAGATGGTCGCCACCGACAACGCCTCGTACTCCGACATGGTCTTCGGCATCTTCAAAATGCTCGGTTACCGCTTCTCCCCGCGCTTCAAGGACCTTCAAGACCAGCGGTTCCGCCTGGCCGGACATGCTGCGGGTGGCCGGCTCCCTGGTCACCAACCAGGTCCGGGCCTACGACCTGCTGCGGATGTTCGGCCGCGAGGGCCACCCCACCCCGCTGGGGCAGGCGTTCGCCGAGTACGGGCGGATCGCCAAGACCCTGCACCTGCTCGCCGTCGTCGACCCGGTCGACGACACCTACCGGCGCCAGATGCACAAGCAGCTCACCGTCCAGGAGTCCCGGCAAAAGCTCGCCCGCGACATCTGCCATGGCAAGAAGGGAACCATCCACCAGGCGTACCGGGACGGGATGGAGGACCAGCTCGGCTCACTCGGTCTGGTCCTGAACGCCGTGGTGCTCTGGACGACGCGGTACATCGACGCCGCCGTCGCCCAGCTCCGCGCCGAGGGACACGAGATCCGTGACGAGGACATCGCGCGGCTGTCCCCGCTCAAGCACAAGAACCTCAACGTCCTGGGCCGCTATAGCTTCACCGCCTCCATCCCGGTCGGCGGCGGCCTGCGTCCGTTGCGCGACCCGGACGCGGTCGAACTCGACGATGACGACGAGGGGACGGAGGACTAGCTGTTGCGGCTCACGAGGTCGTTGCCGATGGTTGACGCGGTGCTGCTTACCGCTGTGTCCATGCGGGTGTCCAAGTCTCGCTGCCGGGGCGGTCGGGCTGTGTGGAGCCGAGGTAGTTGCGGAGTGTGGTGAGTGCGGGGTGTGGGTTGTCGCGGCGCCAGATCAGTGAGTGCGGGTAGACGGGCGTCGGGTCGGTCACCGGGATGCGGCGCAGGTCGTGGCCGGCGGGCCAGACGAGGCGGGTCTGCTCGCCCATGAAGGTGGCCAGGGCCGGGGTGTCGGCGACGGTGTCCAGGAGCGCGTCGGAGCCGAAGTTGGGGCCGGTCGCCTCGATGGTGAGGCCGAACTCGGCGACGAGGTCGTCGTAGTAGGCGGCCCACTCGGTACCGGGGACGATGCCGGGCATCCAGATTCGGTGCCCGGCGAGCTGAGCGACGGTCACCGACCGGGCGCCCGCCAGCGCGTGGGCGGGGCCGGTGAGGAGCTGGAGCGGCTCGTCGAGCACCCGGACGGACTCGATGTCCTCGGGAAGGGGCCTGCCGGGCACGGCGACGGCGCGGAAGGACGCGTCGATCGCACCGGACCGGATGGCGGCGACGGCCGTCTCGATGTCGAACAGCCACACCACGTCGAGCTCGATCTCGGGGTGCGCGCGGTGGAAGCCTCGCATCAGGCCCGACGCCGCGCTGCGCGAGGCGAGCACGTCGACGCGCAGCGGACGGCTGCCGGTGCGTACGGACGCGACCGCGCGCTCGGCGACGCGCAGCAGCTCGCGCGCGTGGGGCAGGAACGCCTGCCCGTCGATGGTGAGTTCGGCGCCGCGCGCGGTGCGGGTGAACAGCCGCACGCCGAGGTTGCGCTCCAGCGCGGCGATGCGCTTGGAGACAGCCTGCTGGGTGACCGCCAGTTCGGCGGCGGCTTCCTGGAACTGCCCCGCGTCGGCGGCGGCGACGAAGGTCCGGGCGGTGTCGAGGTCCACGCCGATGCACCCTAGTGCACAACATTCGGTTGTGGCTCCCCGGCAGATTGGTTGTTTGACCTGCTGTTGTGCTGCCAGCTTTGCTCTTACCGGTCAACGTCGGTTTGTTCGGGTGGGACATCAAGGGGTGCGCTGAGCGTGGTGGGCAGGAGACGGTTGGGCCGGCAGTTCGGGTGGCTGTGGGCGGCGTACGCGGTCAGCACGTTCGGCACGCGGCTCGCGTTCGACGCGTTCGCTCTGATCGCGATCCTTGTGCTGCACGCCGGGCCGACCGAGGTGTCGGTGCTGGCGGCAACAGGGCTGGCGGTGGGGGCCGCGGTGGCGGTGCCGCTCGGGCCGTGGGTGGAGTTTCGTCGCAAGCGGCCGGTGATGGTCACGATGGACCTGACCCGGTTCGTGGCACTGATGAGTGTCCCCGCCGCGTACGCACTCGGCCTGCTCAGTTTCGTCCAGCTCCTGGTTGTGTCCGTCGTCGTCGGTGCGGCCGACATCGCCTTCAACGCGGCCAGTGGCGCGTATCTCAAGGCGCTCGTGCGGCCGGAGGACCTGCTCGTCGCGAGTGGGCGATTCGAGTCCACGACCTGGACCGCAACCGTGCTCGGACCGCCGGTCGGCACAGCCGCGATCGGGTTGTTCGGCCCGGTGATGACGGTGGTGGCCGATGCGGTCAGCTATCTGCTCTCGGCCGCGGGGATTCGTGCGATCGGCGGCAGCGAGCCGCGCCCCGTGCGCACCGGTACGCAGGAGGCGCGGCTCCGGTTCGGCGACCTGCTCGAAGGGTGGCGGTACATCCTGGCCCACCCGGCCCTGCGCCCCCTGTTCTTCAACACGGTTCTGGTCAGCGGCCTGATCATGGCGACCTCGCCGCTGCTCGCCGTCCTCATGCTCGGCGACCTCGGGTTCGCCCCCTGGCAGTACGGCCTCGCGTTCGGCCTGCCCTGCATCGGCGGCATCATCGGCTCACGGCTGGCCCCCCGACTCGTCGCACGGTTCGGACGGCACAAGGTCATGCTCACCGCCGGGACACTGCGCGCGTGCTGGTCGCTCGGGCTGGCCTTCATCCGCCCCGGCGTGGCCGGGCTCGTGCTCGTCATCGCGGTCGAGTTCGGACTGATCACCTGCATGGGCGTGTTCAACCCGGTGTTCGCCACATACCGGCTCGACCAGACAGCGACGGACCGGATCGCACGCACCCTGTCAGCGTGGTCGGTCACCAGCAAGGCAACTGTCGCGGCCATGACCGGGCTGTGGGGCCTGCTGGCCGGCATCACCGGCCCCCGCACCGCAATCGCCGTCGCCGGTCTTCTCATGCTGATCACCCCCTTCCTGCTCCCCCGGCACGACCACTCGCCGCACCACGAGCGAGATCTGGCCCGGAGCCCAACGTGACACACCGCAACTCGCCACCCGCCCGAAAGCAGGCTGCGGCCGGTCCACCAATGCGCGTCCCGTCCCATCACTGGCTGCCCACGAGCAACTCGGTGGCGCGCCAACTGCACTGCCGGACGTTCCGATCACAGCCGCAGCTGCCCTGCCGGCAATGCCCCTGCTCGACCTCCGTCTGAAGCCACCGGCCGGCATGAGCGCCGACCAGCACCACCAGCAAGGAGAACTCGCGTGAGCACTGCCCCCGCGCTCGACCCCGCGCGCACCGCCCTTCTCGTCATGGACTACCAGCCCGCGCTCCTGGCTCTTCTGCCCGAGGGCTGGGACTGCGAAGCCCTGCTGGCCCGCATGGAAGGTGCCATCGCCGACATCCGCGCCAGGGGCGGCACCATCGCCTACGTCCGCGTCGGCTTCACCGAGGCCGACTGGGACGCGATCCCGGCCACCAACAAGTCCTTTGCCCCGCTGGCCCAGCGCCGCCTCATGCACCACGAGGACCCTGCCACCGCCATCCACGAGCGCCTGGCGCCCCAGGACGGCGACATCATCGTGCGCAAGATCCGCTACGGCGGCATGTCCACCACCGACCTCGACGAGCAGCTACGCGAGCGCGAGATCACCACTCTGGTCGTCTCCGGCTTCAGTACCAGCGGCGTCGTCCTGTCTACCGTCATCGACGCGGCCGACCGCGACTACCAGCTCTACGTCCTGTCCGACGGCGTCGCCGACCCTGACACCGAAGTCCACAACATCCTGCTCCATCGCACACAGCGCTCGAACGCCGGGAGATCACCGGCAAGGTCGTGCTCACCACTGAATGAATCGGGTGCATGAATCAGGTTGCACGAGACGTATCGTCTCGCTTATGGTTGCGGCATGATCGAACCCCAGCGTGCCCATATCGCCATGTTCTCCATCGCCGCCCCCGGGCATGTGAACCCCAGCATCGAGGTAATCCGGGAGCTCGTCGCCCGCGGGCACCGCGTCAGTTACGCGATCCCCGCGTCCTACGCCGGCAAAGTCGCCGCGACCGGCGCCGAGCCGGTGATCTACACCTCCACGCTCCCCACGGAGGACGAACCCGAGCTGTGGGGCACGGAACTGATCGACAACATCGAGCCGTTCCTGAACGACGCGATTCAGGTGCTGCCGCAGCCGGCGGCGGCGTTCGAGGGGGACGAGCCGGATCTGGTCATCCATGACATCACCTCGTATCCGGCGGTCGTCCTCGCCCACCGGTGGGGCGTGCCCGCGATCTCGCTCTCGCCGAACCTCGTCGCCTGGGAGGGGTACGAGGAGGAGGTGGCAGGGCCGATGTTCGCGGAGCTGAAGGCATCCGAGCGGGGCCAGGCGTACTACGCACGCTTTTGTGCCTGGCTCGCCGAGAACGGCATCGACACCCATCCCGACCCCTTCGTCGGCCGGCCCGCGCGGTCGATCGTGCTGATCCCAAAGGCGCTCCAGCCGCACGCCGACCGGGTCGACGAGTCCGTCCACTCCTTCGTCGGCGCGTGCCAGGGCGACCGGAAGGAACAGGGGGAGTGGCAGCGGCCGGCCGGTGCGGACAAGGTGCTGCTGGTCTCGCTCGGCTCGGCCTTCACCAAGCAACCCGCCTTCTACCGCGAGTGCGTGAAAGCGTTCGGCGATCTGCCGGGCTGGCATGTGGTGCTGCAGATCGGTCGGCACGTCGACGCCTCGGAGCTGGGCGAGGTTCCGGCCAATGTCGAGGTGCACCGATGGGTACCGCAACTGGCGATCCTGCGCCAGGCGGACGCCTTCATCACCCACGCGGGCGCGGGCGGCAGCCAGGAGGGCCTGGCGACGGCCACCCCGATGGTCGCGGTCCCGCAGGCGGTCGACCAGTTCGGCAACGCCGACATGCTCGTCGGCCTGGGCGTGGCCTGTCGGCTCGACTCGGAGACGGCGACGGCGGATGAGCTGCGGGAGGCGGTGCTGGGGCTGACGGGAGATCCCGAAGTGGCGCGGAAACTGAAGGAGATCGGCGTCGGGATGACGTCGGAGGGGGGCACGATGCGTGCGGCGGACCTGATCGAGGCGGAGCTCGGCGACCGGCAGGGCTGAGGTCACTGCTTTGTCCTCAATCGCCGGACGGGCTTGAATTTGCCGCCCGTCCCCCGAAGTTCAGCCGTCCGGACCTGACGCCGGTACGCCCTTCGGGCGCGTCCTCAATCGCCGGACGGGCTTGATTCTCAAGCCCGTCCGGCGATTGAGGACCCGGGGTCTGGGGCGGAGCCCCAGCCAGGGGCCCGGGCCCCGTGCGTAGACGCTAGACCCGCACCGGCGACTGGCGCCCGTCGCCGTCATGGTCCCGGACCCCCGGCGCCGGACCGACCGCCGGCTCGTCGTGCGTCAGATCCGGCAGCCACCGCAGCCACTTCGGGAAGTACCAGTTGCGCTCGCCCAGCAGCGCCATGATCGCCGGGAGCAGCACCCCGCGGATGATCGTCGCGTCGATCAGCACCGCCGCCGCAAGACCCACGCCCATCTGCTTCATCGACTGCATCGACAGCGTGCCGAAGATCGCGAACACCGCCACCATGATGATCGCCGCGCTCGTCACCACACCGGCCGTCGTCACCACTCCGTGCGTGATCGCGTCCCGCGTGCCGCGCCCCTGCATCTTCGCCTCGCGGATCCGCGACACCACGAACACGTGATAGTCCATCGAGAGCCCGAACAGGATCACGAACAGGAACAGCGGCAGCCAGGCGATGATCGCGCCCACGCCCTCCGCGCCGAACACCGACGCGCCCCAGCCGTGCTGGAAGACGGCCGTCAGGATGCCGTAAGCCGCCCCCACCGACAGCAGGTTGAGCACGATCGACGTGATCGCGATCGTCAGCGAGCGGAACGACAGCAGCATCAGCACGAAGGCGAACACCACCACGAAGGCGAAGACCGGCGCCACCGCCCCACCGAGCTGGTCGTTGAAGTCCTTCGAACCCGCGACCTGACCGCTGATCGGCGCCTCAAGTCCGTCGATCTTGCCCAGGGTGGCCGGCCGGACGTCGTTGCGCAGGATGTCCAGGCTCTTCTCCGCCTTGTCCTGGTCGGAGCCGCCCACCAGGGGTACGTATACGAACGCGAGGTTCTGCGCATCGTGCGTCACGACCTCGACCGGGCCACGGGACGCGCCCGAACTCACCGCCTGCTTACGGAATTCGGCGATCGCCTGCCGTACCGGCGCCGCGTTGATGTCGTCCGCCTTGACGACGACCTCCGCCGGATCCGCCCCGCCTGGGAACGCCTCGTTGATCCGCTCGTACGTCGCCACGATCGGCACCGAGTCGCCGAACTCCTGGTCCAGCGTGAAGCTCTGGGTCTTCATGCCGATCGCGGGCAGCGCGATCGCCACCAGCGCCCCCGCCGCGACGAGCAGCGACACCAGGGGCCGCTTCAGTACGCCGCCGAGCACCCAGGTCCATACGCGGCTCTCGCCGCCGGTGCCGTTGGCGCCGCGCTTCAAGCGGTTGAGGAAGGGGATGCGGCCCTTCTCGACCCGGTCACCGAGCAGCGAGAGCAGCGCCGGCAGCACCGTCACCGAGCCGACCATCGCCACGGCCACCACGATCAGCGAGGCCAGGCCCATCGACTTGAACTCGCCGATCCCGGTGAAGAGCATGCCGGCCATGGCCACGCACACCGTCACGCCGGAGACGATGACGGCCCGCCCGCTGGTCGCCGCGGCGATCTGCATCGCTGTCTGCCGGTCACGCCCCGCGGCCCGCTCCTCGCGCTCACGCCGCAGATAGAAGAGGCAGTAGTCGACGCCGACCGCCAGACCCACCAGCAGCATCACAGAGCTTGCTGAATCGCTCATCGGCTGGAGATGGCTGACGACACCCATCAGTCCCATCGTGGCCACGATCGCGGTGATGGCCAGAGCTACCGGCAGCAGCGCAGCCACCAGCGCGCCGAAGGCGATCAGCAGAATGCCGAGGGCGACCGGCACCGCTGAGAGCTCCGCCTGCTGGAAGTCGTCGCCGAAAGCGTCGTCGAAGGTCTTGTTCATGCTTGCGCTGCCGATCTCCTCGATCCGCAGCTCCTTGTGCGCGTCCTGGACCTTGGCAACGGCCTGCAGAACCGGCTCGATCCGGTCGCTCGCCGTTTCTGGATCACCGCGCACATTGAATTGGACGAGCGCACTGCGCCCGTCCTTGGAAATGCTCTTGGTGTCGTACGGAGAAGTCACCGCGGTTGCTTCACCGGTGCCGCCGACCGCCTTCACCACTGCGTCGACGGCCTTGCGGAACTCAGGGTCGGTCGCCTTCGTTGTGTCGTTCTTGGCCTGGACGAGCACGGTCTCGCCGGCCGGCTCCTCGACGCCCGCCTCCTCCGTGATCCGCGACGCCTGGGTCGTCTCACCCTTCAGCTGATCGCTGTCCTTGAGCTCCACCGTGCCCACGGCCGAACCGGCCACCATGGTGAGAAGGACGAACAACACCCAGATCCCCACGGCAGCCCAGCGGTGCTGCGCACTCCAGCCGCCGGCCCGCGCGGCGATTCCGCGCGGCCTTCCTCCTGCATTTCCCATGACAGCCCTGTCCCTTGAGCATGACGTCGGCGCGGCGCCGTCGTCCCCGCTTCGAAGTTATGGGCTCATTCAGGCCTTCTCCTCCTGCTCGCCGGTGACCCCGCTGGGCGGTTCACTCCTCCTTTCGGACCGGTCGGATCCCCGACAAGAAGGATCGAAGCCCCTTACATGTATAGGGGGTTGAGGGGCGAAGTCCGACTTGTGCGGCCCTGGCCGATTTCTTATTACGAAACCTTGTTGTCTAAGTCACAGCTGTATGAAGGTCTTGATCTGAGCCCGTCAATCGGTCAGGGTTTCGAACCAGCCCCCGGAGATTTTCCGTCCGCGGGCCAATCCCCCCACAAATGATGACGAGGAGACCCCTCTTCATGGCAACTCACAAGCGCGCGAGCAGGATCAAGCTCACCGCGGCGATAACCGCCGTGGCTGCCGCAGCCGGAGTGACCGTACTCAGCACGTCCTTCGCCGGAGCGGCGACTCCTGCCCAGGGCACCATCTACGGCGCGAACGCCGAAGGTGCCGTCGCAGGCAGCTACATCGTGCTGCTGGACAAGAAGGCAGACAAGCAGGACCTGGCCAAGGAGTACGGCGGCAAGCTGCAGCGCAACTACAGCTCCGCAGTCAACGGCTTCTCCGCGAGCGGCCTTTCGGAGACGGAGGCCAAGCGCCTCGCCGCCGACCCGGCCGTCGACAAGGTCGTCCAGAACAAGAAGTTCTCGATCAACGCGACTCAGGACAACCCACCGTCCTGGGGTCTGGACCGGATCGACCAGGCCGACACCGCCGGCGACAAGAAGTACACCTACCCGGACAGCGCGGGCGAGGGTGTCACGGCGTACGTCATCGACACCGGAGTCCGTATCTCCCACAAGGACTTCGGGGGTCGCGCGGCCCACGGCTTCGACGCCGTCGACAACGACGACTCCGCCGACGACGGCAACGGCCACGGCACCCATGTCGCCGGCACCATTGCCGGTGACGCCCACGGCGTCGCCAAGAAGGCGAAGGTCGTCGCCGTCCGTGTCCTCGACGACAACGGCTCAGGCACCACCGAGCAGGTCGTCGCGGGTATCGACTGGGTCACCAAGAACCACCAGGGCCCGTCCGTCGCCAACATGAGCCTCGGCGGCGGCGCCGACGAGGCGCTCGACGAGGCCGTCCGCAAGGCGATCGCCTCCGGTGTCACCTTCGCCGTCGCGGCCGGCAACGAGTCCACCGACGCGAGCCAGGGCTCCCCGGCGCGCGTCAAGGAAGCCATCACCGTGGCCTCCTCGACCAAGGACGACGCGCAGTCGGAGTTCTCCAACTTCGGCCAGATCGTGGACATCTACGCCCCGGGCTCGGACATCACCTCGGCGTGGAACGACAGCGACGAGGGTACGAAGACCATCTCCGGCACCTCCATGGCGACGCCGCACGTCGTCGGCGCCGCGGCGGTCTACCTCGGCGCCCACCAGGACGCCACCCCGGAGCAGGTGGCCACGGCGCTGACCGACGGCGCCACGGCCGACAAGATCACCAACCCCAGCGAGGGCACGCCCAACAAGCTGCTGAAGGTCGTCGAGTAACCGACGCTCTCCATCGCTCAACCGGCGGTCGCCGTGCCCTCCCCCACGGGGCGCGGCGGCCGTCCTATGGTGTGCCATGACCACGAGGTATGCGGCACTCCTGCGCGGAATCAACGTGGGCGGGCACAAGAAGGTGCCGATGGCCCAACTCCGCGAACTGCTCACGGAACTGGGCCACGGCGACGTCGCCACGTATCTGCAGAGCGGCAACGCCGTCTTCACCAGCGACTCGGACGACGAGAACGCCATCTGTGCCGCGTTGGAACGGGCCATCGAGAAGCGATTCGGCTTCGGCGTCGACTGCTTGGTACGCAGCGGTCCGTATCTGCGCGCGGTGGCCGAGGCGTGCCCCTTTCCCGCCGCCTCGCTGGAGGGCAAGCAGCTGCACGTCATCTACTTCTCGGAGCTGGTCGGTCCCGAGCGGCTCGCGTCGATCGACGCGGCGGCGTATCTGCCCGAGGAGTTCCGGCTCGGTGACCGGGCGCTGTATCTGTACGCGCCGAACGGCCTCGGCCGCTCCAAACTCGCCGAAGCGCTCGGAAAACCGAGCCTGTTCAGGGGCACCGTCGCCACCAGCCGCAACTGGAACACCGTCGTCAAACTGGTGGAGCTGACGCGTGAGTGAAAACTGATCGCCGAAGGCCGATCACCGAAGGGCGGCGAGATCCTCCTCCGAGAGCCGGATCGCGGCCGCGTCCAGGTTCTCCTCCAGATGCGCGAGCGAGCCGGTGCCCGGCGTCGGACACAGCACCGGGGAACGGTGCAGCAGCCAGGCCAGCGCGATCTGCCCCCTGCTCGCACCATGCCGAGCGGCGACCGCGTCCAGCGCCGCCGCGGCCTCGCCCGTCAGCGCCCCGTTGGCAAGCGGGAACCACGGCAGGAACGCCAGGCCGTGCGACTCGCACACCTCAAGCACCGCCTCCGACTCGCGGTCGATCAGACTGAAGCGGTTCTGCACCGAGGCGATCGAGTCGGTCTCGGCAAGGCCCAGTGCTTCCTTCAGCTGCTCGACGGTCACCGTGTCCAGACCGATGTGCCGGATTTTGCCCTCGTGCCTCAACTCGCCCAGTGTGCCCAGCTGTTCGGCCAGCGGCACCTCGGTATCCAGCCGGTGCAGCTGATACAGATCGATTGTCTCCGTACGCAGCCGGCGCAGACTGGCCTCGCACATCGCGCGCAGTTGCCCGGGCCGCCCCGCGATGTGCCAGGCGCTGTCGCTCGTACGCACCACCCCGCCCTTCGTCGCGACGACCAGGTCCGCGGGGTACGGGTGCAGCGCCTCAGCGACCAGCTCTTCCGCGAGACCCGGGCCGTAGTTGTCGGCGGTGTCGATCAGCGTGACTCCCCGCTCGACCGCCCGCCGCAGCACCGCGACGGCGTCTGCACGCTCGCCGCGCGGCCCCCAGTAGCCGGTGCCGGTGAGCTGGGCCGTGCCGTAACCGAGCCTTCGCAGGGCCGGCTCCCCGACGAGCCGGAGACTGTCCACGATCATGGCTGGACGGTATCCGACTGTGCGAGTCTCATACGCATGCGCTACATCATCATTGGGGCAGGGGCGGTCGGCGGCACCATTGGCGGGCGGCTGGCCGAGGCGGGGCACGAGGTGGTGCTCGTCGCACGCGGCGCGCACTACGAGGCACTGCGCGACGGCGGTCTGCGCCTGACCACACCCGACGGCAGGCACACTCACCGGCTGCCCGTCGTCGAAGGACCGCAGCAGCTGGGCGAGTTGCGCGAGGACGATGTGCTGGTACTGGCCGTCAAGACTCAGGACAGCACCGCCGCCGTCGACACCTGGGGCCACCGGCCGGTGGCGGGCGGCGGCACCGCGGCTGAGCGCCTGCCGCTGGTCTGCGCCCAGAACGGTGTGGCGAGCGAACGTATCGCGCTGCGCCGCTTCCGCCGTGTGTACGGCATGTGCGTGTGGCTGCCCGCCACCTATGTCGAGCCGGGCGCGGTCTCCGCCGCGGGCGCCCCGCTCACCGGCATTCTGCACATCGGCGGGTACCCGTCCGGCACCGATGAGACCGCCCACCGCATCTCCGGCGATCTGGAGAAGTCGCGGTTCGAAGCGCCGGTCGTCCCGGACGTGATGCGCTGGAAGTACGCCAAGCTCCTCGGCAATCTCGCAAACTCCATCGAGGCCGTCACCGGCCTCCTCACCGGTGAGGACGGGCGTGCACTCTACCGACGGGCCCGCGCGGAGGGCGAAGCCGTGCTCGCGGCCGCGGGCATCGAGGCCGCCGGCGAGGAGGAGCAGAAGCGGACCCGCGCCGAGAAGGTCCGGCTCGAGCCCCTCTGCGGCTCCGAGCGCGGCGGCGGCTCGTCCTGGCAGTCGCTCAACCGCGGCACCGGCACGATCGAAGCCGACTACCTCAACGGCGAGATCGCCCTGTTGGGCCGACTGCATGGCGTTCCGACGCCCGTCAATGACGCCCTCCAGCGCGTGGCGAACAGTTTCGCCCGCGAGCGCAGGGCAGCCGGCTCGATGTCCGTCGCCGAGCTGACCGCGCTCGTCGACGCCGAAATGGACCACTGAATCAGCTCGTGAGTGGCCCAGGATTCCGGGCCACTTGATGGCTAGCCTCAAGGCATGACCACCGACATGACCACTGACATGACCACTGAGAAGAACAACATCGCAGTCGATCTCTGGTTCGACCCCGCCTGCCCCTTCGCCTGGATTACCTCCCGCTGGATGCTGGAGGTCGAGCGGGAGCGCGACATCGCGCTGAACTTCCGGCCGATGAGTCTGTATCTGCACAACATCGGCAATGAACTGCCTCAGTGGTACCGCGAGTTGGTCGACAAGTCGATCGGTCCTGTACGAGTGGCGGTCGCCGCGGCCGAGCAGCACGGCGACGCGATCCTGCGCGGCCTCTACACCGCCTTCGGCACCCGCATCCACGAGCGCAAGATCGAGGACTTCGACGAGGTCATCGCCCAGTCCCTGGCCGAACTCGGCCTGCCCGCGTCACTCGCCAAGGCGGCGCACGACGAGTCGTACGACGAAGCGGTGCGCCGCAGCCACGACGCGGGCAAGGACCCGGCGGCCGACGCCTATGTCGGCACGCCCACCATCCATGTCGACGGCACGGTCTGGTTCGGCCCGGTGCTCAACTCCATCCCGCGCGGCGAGGAGGCGGCGCGGCTCTTCGACAGCTTCCGGGTCATCGCCGGACACCAGGACTTCTTCGAGCTGAAGCGCACGCGCACCGGCAGCGTGAACTTTGGCTGACGGGGGGACCGGCCCGCCCGCCGACCGGCCGTCGCGTTTGTTCAAGACCCGGCCCCGCGCCCGTCCCTAAGGTGCCGGGCATGGACATGGACAGCGTGTACCCCTACCTGACCGAGTGCGCGAGCGAAGCCTCCCGCATCGCCCGCGGCGTCACCGCCGACCAGCTGTCCGCGCCGACGCCCTGCAAGGAGTGGGACGTCCGCGGACTCGTCAGCCATCTCGTCCTCTACTCGTCCCACGGCCTCGAACACCGCGCCCTGCGCAAGCAGCTCCCCGACGGGCTCACCAGTCGCGACTTCACTGCCGGCGCCGACTGGGCCGAGCAGTACGCGGCCCAGCTGGACTGCGCCCTCGCCGCCTGGTCCGACCCGGCCGTCTGGGAGGGCGAGGTGGACCTGGGCTTCACCTCGATGCCCGCACCCGAGATCGCCTCGCTGATCACCAAGGAACTTGCCGTCCACGGCTGGGACCTGGCCCGCGCGACCGGGCAGCGGTACCGGATCTCCGACGATGCCGCGGCGCTGGTCCTGTCCGTCGTCGACGAGCACGCCGAGGTCTACCGTCAGTACGGCGGCTTCACCGATCCCCTACCGCTGCCGGACTCGGCCCCTGCCTTCGAGCGCGCCCTGGCCGGCTCCGGCCGCGACCCGCGCTGGACGCCCTAGCAGCCGCGCTCGGCCCGCCGCGCTCAGCCGCCGCTCAGCCTGTCGCCGCGACCCGCTCCTCGACCCGCGCCTCGTCGAAGCGCCGCAGCAGCAGCCGCGCCAACTCCGGTGCCGCGCCAAGGACATCGGCGATGACGTCCGCCTCGCGGGCCCCGGCGGCGATACGGTCCGGGAGGCGGCCGGGAGCGATGACGTACGGAGCCACCGCCACCCGGCGGACGCCCTCGGCCCGCAGTTGTCGTACCGCGTCCTCGGTGCGGGGAAGGGATGCGGAGGCGAACGCAGGCCGCACGGCGCACCAACCGGTGTGCCGCAGCTCCCGCGCGATTTCAGCGATCACTGCGATCGCCTCCGGGTCTGTGGAGCCCGCCGAGGCCAGTACCAGGCCGGTCGAGCACTTACGGGACGGGGCGAGCCCCGCCTCGTACAGCCGTCGCTCCAGGGCGGAGCGCAGCAGCGGCGAGGGGCCGAGGACCTCGGCCTGGCGAATCCGCAGGCGCGGCAGGCGCGCCGACGCCTCGTGCAGTACGGCGGGGATGTCGGCCTTGGCGTGGAAGGCGCGGGTCAGCAGCAGCGGCAGCGCGACCACATCCTCGACGCCCTCGGCGGCCAGCCGCTCCAGCACCCGCGGTACGGCGGGAGCGTTGAAGTCCAGGAAGCCCGTCTCCACGCGCAGCCCCGGCCGCAGCCACCTGGCCCGCTCCACCAGGGCGTGCACGGTCGCGGCATGCCGCGGGTCGCGGCTGCCGTGGGCGATGACGAGGAGGACAGGGCTGCGCATGGCGGTGCTCAGTTCCTGACGAGGAGACCGCGGCTGCGCAGCACCCGCCGCTCCAGCGGGCTGAAGATCAGCAGGTCGATGGCGATGCCGACGATCAGGATGAGGATGATGGCGAGGAGTACGCCGGGCATGTCGGCGTTGTTGCGCCCGTTCTCCAGCAACTGGCCGAGCCCCAGGCCCAGATCGGGCGACGACGCGATGATCTCGGCGGCCATCAGCGAGCGCCAGGAGAACGCCCAGCCCTGCTTGAGGCCCGCCAGATAGCCGGGCAGCGCGGCAGGCATGACCACGTGCCAGATGCCCCGGTAGCCGGTGGCGCCCAGCGTCCGGCCCGCCCGCAGGAACAGCGGCGGCACCTGGTCCACTCCGGAGACCAGCCCGTTGGCGATCGAGGGGACCGCGCCGAGCAGGATCACCGCGTACATCATCGAGTCGTTGAGGCCGAGCCAGATCACCGCCGGAGCCACCCAGGCGACCGAGGGCAGCGCCTGGAGGCCGGAGAGGATCGGTCCGATCGCCGCACGGACGAACTTCACCCGGGCGACGAGCAGTCCGAGCGGGGTACCGATGGCGAGCGCCAGCAGAAAGCCGAGCAGGCCACGCGAGACGCTGGTCCAGACGACATCGAGCAGCGTGCCCTGCACCCACTGCTCGGCCGCGCTGTCCCACACCGCGGACGGGGCGGGCAGCTTGTAGTCCTCGGTGACCTTCGCCCAGACCAGCACCTGCCAGACGACCAGCACGAGGGCCACGGCCAGGATGGGAGGCAGCACCTTCTGCAGCAGCACCTGGTGCACCGGGGTGCGACTGACCTGTACGGCGTCCAGTGCGTCCAGGCCGGCTTCGAGGCCGGCGAGGTCGTCGGCCTTCGTGCCTGCCTTTGCGACGTCGTCGCGAACCTCAGTGCTGGCCATGGCGGCGGATCTCCCCACGCAGTTGTTCGGTGATCTCGACGGACAGCTCCGCGACGTCGGCGTCCTCAATACGGCGCGGCTGCGGGATGTCCACGGTCCACTCGTGCGCGATCCGGCCCGGCCTGGAGGACAGCAGCACCACACGCTCGGCGAGCCGCACGGCCTCGCGGACGTTGTGGGTGACGAACAGGACCGAGACGTTCGTCTCGCGCCAGATCCGCGTCAGCTCGTCGTGCAGGACGTCCCGGGTGATGGCGTCGAGCGCGGCGAACGGCTCGTCCATCAGCAGCAGTTCGCTGTCCTGCGCCAGCGCACGGGCCAGCGCCACGCGCTGGCGCATGCCGCCGGAGAGCTCGTGCACCCGCTTGCCGTACGCGCCCTGGAGCCGTACCAGCTCAAGGAGACGCTCCGCTTCCGCGCGCCGCTCGGACTTGGCGACGCCGCGCAGCCGCAGCGCCAGTTCGATGTTCTTGCCCGCGGTCAGCCACGGGAAGAGTGCGTGCTCCTGGAACATCAGGGCGGGCCGCCCGCCGGGGGTCTCGATGGACCCCGCGGTCGGGCGGTCGAGCCCCGCGACAAGGTTGAGCAGGGTGGACTTACCGCACCCCGACGCCCCCAGGAGGGTGACGAACTCGCCCGGCGCGACATCAAGGGTGATGTCGTCCAGCACAAGCTGCCGCCCGGACGGACCGCCGAAGGACTTCGAGACATGCTCGATACGGGCGGCGTGCGTCACCGCGGCACGGTCATCGGCCTGGGCCTTGTCCTTGGTGAGGGTGGTGGCCATGGTCGTCACCTCCTGGGAACGTGGGCGGGTGGACTACTTGACGCCGAGACCGGCGTCGGCGACCTCGGGCTGCCCTGCGGCCTTGAGCACCTTGTTGAGGAGCGTCAGGTCGTAGATCCCCTTCAGGTCGGGCTCCTTCAGCAGACCGGACGCGACCGAGTGCTGCGCCTGCCTGTTCAGCGTGGCGGCCAGCGGGTCATTGGTGATCTGGATGCTCGGCCAGGCCAGGTCGATGACCTTGGCGGGGAGCTCCTTGCCGGTCTCCTCCTTGAGGGCGGCATTGGCCGAGGCCTTCGCCCTGTCCGGGTTGGCGTTGATCCACTCGTTGGTCTTCACGGTGCCGCGCAGTACGGCCTCGACGACGTCCGGGTGCTCCTTGAGGAAGCTCTGCTTCACGATGATGTTCGTGATCACGAACTTCTTGTCGGGCCACAGGGTGGACTCGTCGAGCAGCACCTTCGCGCCCTCGGAGACCAGCTTGGACGCGGTCGGCTCCGGCACCCAGGCGCCGTCGATGGCACCGGACTTGTAGGCGTCCGGGGTCACCTTGTTGTCCGTGCGAACCACGGAGACGTCGCCCTTGCCGCTCTGGGCGTCGACCTTCCAGCCCTTCTCGGAGATCCAGTTGAGGAAGGCGACATCCTGGGTGTTGCCCAGCTGCGGGGTGGCGATCTTCTTGCCCTTGACGTCGTCCAGGGTCTTGATCTTGTCCGGGTTGACGACCAGCTTCACGCCACCCGATGCGGAGCCGGAGACGATCCGCAGGTTCTGGCCCTTGGCCTTCGTGTAACCGTTGATGGAGGGGGAGGGGCCGATGAAGCCGATGTCGATGCTGCCCCCGTTGAGGGCCTCGATCTCGGACGGACCGGCGTTGAAGGCCTGGGGGGCCACCTTGGTGCCGCCCAGCTCCTTGGCGATGAGGCCTTCCTGGAGGCCCACCAGAGCGGTGGCGTGCGTGAGGTTCGGGAAGTAGCCGATCTTCACGGTGTCGGCGGAGAGCTTCTTACCGCCGGCGGCGACGTTGGCCTTCTTGCCGTCGTCCTTCTTGGCCTCTGAGCCGTAGCCGCACGAGGCGAGCGCGCCGATCAGCAGCGGCAGCGCGGCGGCCGCGGCGAGGCTGCGGCGCAGGGTGGTACGGGTGGCAGGCACGGGAGGGTTTCCTCTCGGAGGCCCGGTTCTTACGTCACTTCGGACGCGGCCGGGAAGTCGGCAGATCTTCGTTTGCGCAGGGTGCGGGGGGTGCGGGCGCGCAGGCAGTGCGCGTACGTCATCGCGCACATCGCGCGACCCCGCCCGTGCCCGCGCCGAGGGCGCCGCTGCCGACGCGGCCGCCCTCCTTCGCGAACGTCGCGTAGAAGTCGGTGGACATCAGAAGTCCCACCCCTCGTCGTCTGTCACCTGCACGGCCTCGGCAGTCGCGGTGAACGAGTCCCCCGCCATGCCGGCCGCCAGCGTGGTGCCGTCCGCGGGGTCGATCAGCAGGAACGACCCGGTACGGCGGGAGTCGGCGTACGAGTCGAGCGCGAGCGGCTCGGCGGTACGGATCTTGACCCGGCCGATGTCATTGGCGACCAGCTGCCCGGGGTTCGGGTGCTGGGACAGGTCGTCGAGGGTCAGCCGGGACGGGATCTCCTTGACGATCGCCTTGACCGTGCGGGTGGTGTGCTTGAGCAGCACCCGCTGGCCGACGGCGAGGGGCTGGTCCGCGACATGGCAGACGGTCGCCTCGACGTCCTGCGTGGTCGCGGGCGCGTCGCCGCTCGGCACGATCAGGTCGCCCCGCGAGATGTCGATGTCGTCCTCGAGCAGGAGCGTGACGGACTGCGGGGTCCAGGCGATGTCCACCGACTCGCCGAGCAGGTCGATCCCGGTGATCTTCGACGTGTGGCCCGCCGGCAGGACGGTCACCTGCTCGCCGACCCGGAACGTGCCCGCGGCGATCTGGCCCGCGTAGCCCCGGTAGTCCGGGTGCTCGGCGGTCTGCGGACGGATCACGTACTGCACCGGCAGCCGGGCGTGGCAGCCCGTCAGATCGTGGCTGACCGGGACCGTCTCCAGGTGCTCCAGCACGGTCGGGCCGCCGTACCAGTCCATGTTCGCGGACGGGTCCACCACGTTGTCACCGGCCAGCGCCGAGATCGGGATCGCGGTGATCTCGGGGACGCCCAGGGAGGCGGCGTAGGCGGTGAACTCCTCTGCGATCGCGGCGAAGACGGGCTCGGCGTAGTCGACGAGGTCCATCTTGTTGACGGCGAGGACGACATGCGGGACGCGCAGCAGGGCGGCGACGGCGGCATGGCGGCGGGTCTGCTCGACCACGCCGTTGCGGGCGTCGACCAGCACGACGGCCAGCTCGGCCGTGGACGCGCCGGTGACCATGTTCCGGGTGTACTGCACATGCCCGGGGGTGTCGGCGAGGATGAACCGCCTGCGCGGCGTGGCGAAGTAGCGGTACGCGACATCGATGGTGATGCCCTGCTCCCGCTCGGCCCGCAGACCATCGGTGAGCAGCGCCAGGTCGGGCGCCTCCTGGCCGCGGCTGGCGGAGACCCGCTCGACGGCCTCCAGCTGGTCGGTGAGGACCGACTTGGAGTCGTGCAGCAGCCGCCCGACGAGGGTGGACTTGCCGTCGTCGACGGAACCGGCGGTGGCGAAACGCAGCAGGGTGGTGGCCGAGATCCCGGCGAGTTGCTCGGTCGTGTTGGTCATGGCTAGAAGTACCCTTCGCGCTTGCGGTCTTCCATCGCGGCCTCGGACATCTTGTCGTCGGCGCGGGTCGCGCCCCGCTCGGTGAGCCTCGATGCGGCGATCTCGGTGATCACGGCGTCCAGCGTGGTGGCGTCGGAGTCGACGGCGCCGGTGCAGGACATGTCGCCGACGGTGCGGTAGCGCACCAGCCGCGTCTCGACGCTCTCGGACTCCTTCGGGCCACCCCACGCACCGGCGGTCAGCCACATGCCGGAGCGCTGGAAGACCTCGCGCTCGTGCGCGAAGTAGATCTCGGGCAGCTCGATCTTTTCGCGCTCGATGTACTGCCAGACGTCCAGCTCGGTCCAGTTGGACAGCGGGAAGACTCGCACATGCTCGCCGGGCGCGTGGCGGCCGTTGTAGAGCTGCCACAGCTCGGGCCGCTGCCGGCGCGGGTCCCACTGCGAGAACTCGTCCCGCAGCGAGAACACCCGCTCCTTGGCGCGCGCCTTCTCCTCGTCCCGCCGGCCACCGCCGAAGACCGCGTCGAACTTCTCGGCCTGGATCTTCTCGGTGAGCGGCACGGTCTGCAGCGGGTTGCGCGTCCCGTCGGGGCGTTCGCGGAGCACACCACGGTCGATGTAGTCCTGTACGGAGGCCACATGGAGCCGCAGCCCATGTGCGGCCACCACTCGGTCGCGGTACTCGAGCACCTCGGGGAAGTTGTGCCCGGTGTCCACATGCAGCAGCGTGAAGGGGACCGCTGCCGGCGCGAACGCCTTCAGCGCCAGATGCAGCATGACGATCGAGTCCTTGCCGCCCGAGAAGAGGATCACCGGCCGCTCGAACTCGCCCGCCACCTCGCGGAAGATGTGCACCGCCTCGGACTCCAGAGCGTCCAGGTGCGACAGGGCGTAGGGGCTGTCAGTGCCCTCGTGAACAGTGGCGGCGGTCGTCATGCCAGGCCCCTCTCGGTGAGCAGCGCGTGAAGTGCCGCCGCGGACTCCTGCACGGTCTGGGTGTGCGACTCGATCCGCAGATCCGGGTTCTGCGGCTCCTCGTACGGGTCGTCGACGCCGGTAAGACCGCTGATCTCGCCGGCCGCCTGCCTGGCGTACAGACCCTTCACATCGCGTACGGAGCACACCTCCACCGGAGTGGCGACATGCACCTCCAGATACGCGGTGCCCTCGGTCTGGTGGCGCTTGCGGACGGACTCGCGGCTGTCCTCGTACGGGGCGATCACCGGCACCAGCGCCTTGATGCCGTTGGACGCGAGGAGTTCGGCGACGAAGCCGATCCGCTGGACGTTGGTGTGTCGGTCCTCGCGGCTGAAGCCGAGGCCCGCGGAGAGGAATTCGCGGATCTCGTCGCCGTCGAGCACCTCGGTCCGGTGGCCGTCGGCGCGCAGCCGGTCCGCCAGCTCGTAGGCGATGGTGGTCTTGCCCGCGCTCGGCAGACCGGTGAGCCAGATGGTGGCCCCAGTCACGTGCTTCTCCCGCTGCTTCTCGTCGTCGTTCATCAGCCGTGCAGCCCGCATTCGGTCTTTCCCCGGCCGGCCCAGCGGCCGGCGCGTGCGTCCTCGCCCTCCAGCACCCGGCGGGTGCAGGGCGCGCAGCCCACGGAGGCGTAACCGTCCATCAGCAGTGGGTTGGTGAGGACGCCGTGTTCGGCGACGTACGCGTCCACGTCGTCCTGCGTCCAGCGGGCGATCGGCGAGATCTTGACCTTCTGCCGCTTCTCGTCCCAGCCGACGACCGGAGTGTTCGCCCGGGTCGGGGACTCGTCGCGGCGCAGGCCCGTCGCCCACGCGTCGTACCCGGTCAGGCCCTCTTCGAGCGGCTTGACCTTGCGCAGCGCGCAGCACAGGTCGGGGTCGCGGTCGTGCAGCCTGGGGCCGTACTCCGCGTCCTGCTCGGCCACGGTCTGCCGCGGGGTGAGCGTGATGACGTTGACGTCCATCACCGCGTCCACGGCGTCCCGGGTCCCGATCGTCTCCGGGAAGTGGTAGCCGGTGTCGAGGAAGACCACGTCGACCGGGCTGCCGCCGGGGAAGACACGGGAGGCGAGATGGGCGACCACCGCATCCTCCATCGAGGACGTGACGCAGAAGCGCGGCCCGAAGGTGTCGGCCGCCCACTTCAGAATGTCCAGGGCGGAGGCCTCTTCGAGGTCCCGCCCGGCCTGCTCCGCGAGCTCTTTGAGGTTGGTCTGAACCACCGTCATATCTCGTTCCCTCCACCGTCATTGCGCTGAAGTCCCCGGGTCAGCAGACCGAGGAACTTCAACTGGAAGGCTCGATTGCACGCCGCGCATTCCCATGCGCCGTGGCCCTGCTCGTTCGGACGCAGGTCCTCGTCGCCGCAGTACGGGCAGTAGAAGGGTGCAGCCCTCTCGCTCACGACAGAGCCTCCTCGGACGCACGCGCCGCCCAGGTCGCGAAGCGCTCGGCGTCCTCGCGCTCCGCCTGGAAGCGCTTGAGGACGCGCTCGACATAGTCCGGCAGCTCGGCCGAAGTGACCTTCAGACCGCGGACCTTGCGGCCGAAGCCGGCCTCCAGGCCCAGTGCGCCGCCCAGGTGCACCTGGAAGCCCTCGACCTGGTTGCCTTCGTCGTCCAGCATCAGCTGGCCCTTGAGACCGATGTCCGCGACCTGGATACGGGCGCAGGCGTTGGGGCAGCCGTTGATGTTGATGGTGATCGGCTGGTCGAACTCGGGGATGCGGCGCTCGAGTTCGTCGATCAGCGAGGCACCACGGGCCTTGGTCTCGACAATGGCCAGCTTGCAGAACTCGATGCCGGTGCAGGCCATCGTGCCGCGCCGGAACGGCGACGGGTTGACCCGCAGGTCCAGCGCCTCAAGACCGGCCACCAGCGACTCGACCTGCGACTCCTCGACATCGAGCACGATCATCTTCTGCTCGACGGTGGTACGCAGCCGGCCCGAGCCGTGCGCGTCCGCCACCTCGGCGATCTTGGTGAGCGTGGCGCCGTCGACCCGGCCGACGCGCGGTGCGAACCCGACGTAGAAACGTCCGTCCTGCTGCCGGTGCACACCGACGTGGTCGCGCCACTGCTGTACGGGCTGCGCCGGGGCGGGCCCGTCGATCAGCTTGCGCTTCAGGTACTCGTCCTCGAGAACCTGGCGGAACTTCTCGGCGCCCCAGTCGGCGACCAGGAACTTCAGGCGTGCGCGGGTGCGCAGCCGCCGGTAGCCGTAGTCGCGGAAGATCGAGATGACGCCTTCCCAGGCGTCCGGGACCTCGTCCAGCGGCACCCAGGCACCGAGGCGCACCCCGAGCTTGGGGTTGGTGGACAGTCCGCCGCCGACCCAGAGGTCGAAGCCGGGGCCGTGCTCCGGGTGTTCGACACCGACGAAGGCGATGTCGTTGATCTCGTGGGCCACGTCCAGCAGCGGGGAGCCGGAGATCGCCGTCTTGAACTTGCGGGGCAGGTTGGAGAACGCCTTGTTGCCGATGAACCGGCGGTGGATCTCCTCGATCGCCGGAGTGCCGTTGACGATCTCGTCCGCGGCGATCCCGGCGACCGGCGAGCCGAGGATGGTGCGCGGCGTGTCGCCACAGGCCTCGGTCGTCGACAGGCCCACGGCCTCAAGACGGTTCCAGATCTCCGGGACGTCCTCGATGCGGATCCAGTGGTACTGGACGTTCTGCCGGTCGGTGATGTCGGCGGTGCCGCGCGCGAACTCCTGCGAGATCTCACCGATGACGCGCAGCTGCTCGGTGGTCAGCCGGCCGCCGTCGATGCGGACGCGCATCATGAAGTACTTGTCGTCCAGCTCCTCCGGCTCCAGGATCGCGGTCTTGCCGCCGTCGATCCCGGGCTTGCGCTGGGTGTAGAGCCCCCACCAGCGCATCCGGCCGCGCAGGTCGGCGCCGTCGATCGAGTCGAAGCCGCGGTGGGCGTAGATCGTCTCAATGCGTGTCCGCACATTGAGACCGTCGTCGTCCTTCTTGGTCTGCTCGTTGGCGTTCAATGGCGTCATATGGCCAACGGCCCACTGGCCCTCGCCGCGGTGGCGTCCGGCCTTGCGGCGGGGCGTGGCGGGGGCGGGCTTTTCGGGGGTGGCGGCCATGGCGGTATGTCCTTCGAGACTGCAGGAGGGCGGCTCTCAGCTGCACACTCGCGTGGGGGCGCGGCGGTGCGCAGGAGGTTCAACGGGGTGTGGAATGCTCGGCTGTGCTGGTCTTTCAGCAGACCGGACAGATGGCGCTGGACATGCGGCCGAGGTCGACGTGCCGCCGACTCACCAAGGCAATTCCAGCTCGAGACATGACGGAAGCGTGTCACGGCGATCCGACGGCAGTCCACCGTTATCCAGAATGTGGACAACACCGTCCTGCATCGCGAGACGGTGTGTTGCCCGTCACTCAGCGGTGAGCGCCGGGCCAGGGACCGGGAGCGGCTGATTCGGACTCCTCTTCGACCACTGTGTCGAAGAGAGTGAAGCCGCGTCGCAGATAGTTGTCCATGGCGTGCGGGCCGTCCTTGGAGCAGGTGTGCAGCCACACCCGCTTCGTCGGCGGCAGCCCCGGCCATCGCTCCGCCAGGTCCCAGGCCCTGGCGACCGCGTACGAGAGGAGATGGCCGCCGATCCGCCGGCCCCGGAACGACGGGATCAGCCCGAAGTAGACGATCTCGACGGAGCCGCCGTCCTGCGCCTGAAGCTCCGCATAGCCGGCCGGGGTGCCCTTCTCGTACGCCACCCAGGTCTCGGTGCCCGGCCTGGCGAGCAGCTCCTCCCACTGTGCGTACGTCATGCCGAGCCGGTCGTTCCATTGGACGTCACCGCCGACGGCCGTATACAGAAAGCGGCTGAACTCCGGGGACGGCACCTCGGCGCGGACGATCCGCACATCCCTTTCGGGCCCGGCGGCCGACCGCAGATCCGCGGGCGAGGTCTGTTCCAGGGACCAGGTGGTCACGGTGATGCTCATGCCCGCCAGGAAATCACGGCGCCTTGATCAGGCCAAAGCCGCGTCCGTGGATCACTGAGGACCGGATCATTGAGCATCGGACCATTGAGGATCGCGGTGGGCGCGGCGCACAGCCGGGGCCGTGGAGTGCGGCAGCAGCTCGGCCGGCTGCTCCGGCCGCACCAGCTCCACCTCGACGTCCTCGACGAAGCGGTACGGGCGGTGTGCGAGGACCGGCGCCAGATGCCGCCGCAGCCGCGACATCTCGGCCCGTACCGTCCCCGTCCGTGTCCCGTCCCCGAAGATGTCCTGCGCCAGCTGCACGGCGCTGCGCCCGTCCCGGTGCAGCGCCAGCACATACAGCAGCTCGGCATGGCGGGGGCTGAGCTCCTGCACCCAGCTGCCCGCGTCGCCCGAGACGGTGACCGAGGGCCGCCGGGATCTGCTCAGATCCAGCACCACCCGGGCCGGCGCCGCCGCGGAACGCTCCTCGTCCACCCGCACCAGCCAGCCGCCGGGCAGCGGCTCGACCGTGCACATGCCGAGCGAGGGGAGCCAGAGCCGGTCGCCGCCGATGGACTTCGGCAGCGGCAGCCGCCCGGTCGGCGGCATGCCGGTGACCGCGGCGGGCCAGCCGTTCACGTCCACGGCCAGTGCCCGGCCGGCCAGCCTCGCGAGCAGCGGGGCCGCCACACCGCGCAGCCGGTCCAGCGCCGCGAAATGCCGGTTGCGCAGCTCGGCCTCGGCGAGCCGGGTGACCGAGGTGACCAGCGAGAGGGTCGCCGGATGCATGGTGGACACCGGTCCGCTGATGTCGACGACACCGATCAGCCTGCCGTCGCGCGGATCGGTGACCGGCGCTCCCGCACAGGTCCAGTTGTGGTTGGCGGAGACGAAGTGCTCGGCGGAGTGAACCTGGACCGGCCGCCGGGAGACGAGGGGGGTGCCGATGCCGTTGGTGCCGACCAGATCCTCATTCCAGTCGGCCCCCAGTACGAAGCCGTGCGAGTCGCCCTTGCGCAGCACGGTGGCCTTGCCCTCGCGCCAGAGCAGCTTTCCCTCGGTGTCCGCGACGACCATGATGTGCTGTGCCGCCTCGGCGATCGACACCAGACCGTCCCGCAGGACGGGCAGCACCTCCCGCAGTGGCGAGGCGTGCCGGCGGCGTTCCAGCTCCTCCAGCGGCAGCAGCCCGGCCCTTCGGCCCCGGTCGGGATCCAGGCCCCCGCGCAGCATCCGCTGCCAGGATTCCCCGATGTCCGCCCGCGGGCCGACCCGGGACGGGCGGCCGTTGAGCGTGGCGTCCCGCACTCCCTTCAGCAGTCGGGCGGCCTCCGCGCTGTCCATGGCGGCGAGTCTGGCCAGGTCGAGTGATGTCGTTTGCACTGGGGTCCTCCTGGGCGAGGCCAGCGTCCGAGTGCGGGGGGCTGGCACAATCGTGCCCCTCCGGGGCGAGAGCCGTGGCGATACGGCGCACAAAGCTGCAACCTTTTGCAACCCTCGCGAACGGGCGTGCGTGTGCACGAGGCTGACGGAGCACCGGTTCGTTCCGGTGGTCCGTCATGCACCGCACCGCTTTGCTGTGGGCGCATGACGGAGCGCGGGGTGGTGCCGTGTCGGCGCAGCACCACCCCGACAATCTTCCCGACGCGGCGGACTGCGGGTCGCGGCGGCGCCGCTCCACCACCGGCTGTCAGACCACCGCTCGTGCCCGGTCCACGACCGACGCCAGATCCAGCGTGTGCGGCAGCGTGCCGAAAGCCGTGCCCCAGTCCCCGCCGAGCCGCGACGCGCAGAACGCGTCCGCCACCTCCGGCGGCGCCCAGCGCACCAGTAGCGACCCCTGAAGCACCAGCGCCATCCGCTCCACCAGCCGGCGCGCCCGTGCCTCGATGCCGTTCAGATCGGCCAGCTCGGTCAGCAGGTCCTTGATCGCCCCGTCCAGCCGGTGGTCCGCGCCCCGCGCCGTGCCGACCTCCTGCAGGAACGCGTTGAGCGCCTGCGGCTCCCGCTGGAGCGCCCGCAGGACGTCCAGGGCCTGTACGTTGCCCGAGCCCTCCCAGATCGAGTTGAGCGGCGACTCGCGCAGCAGCCGCGGCAGTCCCGACTCCTCGACGTAGCCATTGCCGCCCAGACACTCCAGCGCCTCGGCCACCGTCGGCGTACACCGCTTGGTCACCCAGTACTTGGCCGCCGGCACCGCCAGGCGCAAGAACGCCCGCTCCTCCTCCGTATCGGCGTCGTACGCCGCGGCGAGCCGCAGCGCCAGCGTCGTCGCCGCCTCCGACTCCAGTGCCAGATCGGCCAGTACGTTGCGCATCAGCGGCTTGTCGATCAGCAGCCCGCCGAACGCGCTGCGGTACGCGCTGTGGTGGATCGCCTGCGCCACCGACTGCCGCATCAGCGCGGCCGATCCGACGACGCAGTCGAGCCGGGTCGCCGCCACCATCTCGATGATCGTGCGCACCCCGCGCCCCTCGTCGCCGACCCGGCGCGCACACGTCCCGTCGAACTCGACCTCGCTCGACGCATTGGACTTGTTGCCCAGCTTGTCCTTGAGCCGCTGGATCCGGAACACGTTCCTCGTCCCGTCCTCCAGCACCCGAGGCACCAGGAAACAGGTCAAGCCCCCGGCCGCCTGGGCGAGTACCAGAAAACCGTCACTCATCGGAGCCGAGCAGAACCACTTGTGACCGGTGAGCACGTACTCCCCGTCACCGGCGATGGGCTCGGCACGCGTCGTATTTGCCCTGACGTCGCTGCCGCCCTGCTTCTCCGTCATCCCCATCCCGAACAGCGACCCCGCCTTCAGCGAGGCCGGCCGCAGCCCCTCCTCGTACACCTGCGAGGTCAGCCGCGGCTCCCACTCGGCCGCCAGCGCCGGGTCCGTACGCAGCGCGGGGACGGAGGCGTGCGTCATCGACAGCGGACAGCCGTTCCCGGCCTCGGCCTGCGTCCACACCAGGAACCCGGCCGCGCGCCGCACATGTCCGGCCGGCCTGCCCCAGGCGTTCGTCAGACCCGCGGAGACGCCGTGGCCCAGCAGCCGGTGCCAGGCGGGGTGGAACTCGACCTCGTCGATCCGGTTTCCGTACCGGTCGTGCGTCCGCAGCTTTGGCGGATTCTCGTTGGCCTGCACCCCCCATTCCTGGGCCTGCGCGGAGCCCGCGGTGGTGCCGAGCCCCGTGAGCTCATCCCGTGCCTCGTCGAGGAGTTCCGGCGCGACATGCCGCTCCACGCCCTCGGTGAGCGCCTGGTCGGAGGTGTAGACGTCGTACCCCACCAGGGGCGGAGCCTGGTTGGTCACTGTGTGGGTGGTAGCTGCCATGCCGATACGGTAAGGAGGTGCAGGCAGCAAATGAAACACCCGAGCGGCCATCGGGCCGACTCCACCGGGCCCGAGTCCTCTATCGCAACGTCTCCAAGCGCAAGATGGCATGGCTGCTGCTGAAAGACACGGTCAATTCGTGCATCGAATACCGCATCCTGGGCCTCGCCGCCGAGGCGGCGTTCTTCACGCTGCTGTCCCTGCCGCCGCTGATGCTCGGCCTGATCGGTCTCCTCGGCTATATCGACAACTGGACCAACACCACCACCGTCGCCTCGATCGAGGAGAACATCCTGGCCGCGGTCGGCACGGTGCTGTCCGACCGGGGTGTCAACGAGATCGCCAAGCCCCTGCTGGAGGACGTCACCCACGGCGGCCGTCCCGACATCATCTCGATCGGCTTCGCGATCGCCCTCTGGTCGGGATCCCGGGCGGTGAACGTCTTCATCGACACCATCACCGTGATGTACGGCCTCGACGGCCAGCGCGGCATCGTCGCCACCCGGCTGCTCGCCTTCCTGCTCTACATCGTGGCCCTGCTGATCGGCGCGGTGGTGCTGCCGCTGGCGGTCGTCGGCCCGGACCGGGTGGTGGAGTTCATCCCGTGGGGCACGGAAGTCGTCAGCGTCCTGTACTGGCCGGTGGTCAGCCTGCTCTCGATCGCGTTCCTGACCACGCTCTACCACGTGTCCGTTCCCGTCCGGTCCCCGTGGATCGAGGACGTCCCCGGAGCGCTGGTGGCGCTCGGAATGGGAGTGCTCGGCAGCTTCCTGCTCCGCATCTACCTCACCAGCACGGTCGAGGGCCCCACGATCTACGGCTCGCTCGCCGCCCCGATCGCCGTTCTGCTGTGGATCGGCCTCACAGCCTTCGCGGTCCTGGTGGGCGCGGCGGTCAATGCCGCGATCGACCGTGTCTGGCCGTCGGTGGCGACGGCCGCGGCCCGTGCGGCCAACGAACGTGTCCGCGCTGCCCACGCGGCCGAGGTCCTGGCCCGGGCGAAGGCGGACCACGTCTTCCCGGAAGAGGACGAGGACGACGCGGACAACGGGGACATGCCCTCGGAGTTCCCGGAGCGGTGGTCGCGGTTCCTGCCGCCGGACGATGTGAAGTCCCGGCTGCACACGACCCGGGAGCACCGTGAGAAGGAGCACCGCGACAACGGTCGTGACAAGGAGTCCAGGGAGTAGCGGTGCCGGGCGGAGAGGGCGAGGAGTCAGATCGAGCCCCTCGGGCCGTTGTCGTCATCGCTGCGACGCGGGAAGAGGCGCCGCAGCCAGGAAGCACGGCCCTCCTCCTGTGCCGGTTCGGCCGACTCCGACAGGGGGGCCCTGGCCCGCGGTGCCTTCGGCGTCTCCCTTCTCGTCTCCGCCGGCCACTCCGGCCGTCTCTGCGCGCGGCGGCTCCGGGACGAGGTCGACGGTCCCGTAGCGGCACCGCGGCCCACGTCGACGACCCTGAAGTGACCGGTGACCGACGCGCTCCGGCCGGAGACCCCGCCTACGGTCCGGACGAAGTCCTGCTGCAGATCCGGGTCCAGTTCGGCGTGGACCGCGTTGGACACACCGACGGTCACCACCAGCCCCGTACCGGGCCTCTCGAGCCCGAAGGGCAGCAGATCGGCCAGCTCGGCGCCCCACTGCATGACCAGGACGCGCATCAGTACGGGCGCCGGAGCGTCCGGCAGCAGCCGCACCATGCGCTGGGGCAGTGTCCGGGCAGCCCAGGTGACGACAGCGGAGGTGGCGGTCCCGCTCGGAATGGGCAGGCGGATCACATAGGACGGTTGCCCCAGGAGATGTCCCCGGTGCGGAGGGGGCACGGATTCGAAGAATCCGCTTGTCGCGGTGTGCAGCGCCGTGGCGAACGGCTCCAGCGGATGTACGTTCACGGGCGGGACGACTTCCAGCACGACCCACGCGGAGGCGTCGGGCGCGATGGCGCGCAGCAGATCGTCCCGGTCCCTGGTCAGCGATTCGCGCCGGTCCAGGAACCGCTGCCGCTCCGCCCGGGCCCAGCCGCCCGGCACGTTCGCGAGCGGCTCGTAGTCCCAGAGCGAGAGCGCCGCGTCGTAGTGGCGGATGGCCTTGGCAGGGGCGCCGGCGGCCTGCGCCTCCCGTGCGAGCTCCACATGGCGCTCCATGTCGAGCAGGTCGAGCTCGATGTCGTCGAGCGGCAGAACGAAGGCGTACTCCGCGGCGCGGACCGGGTGCCCGTGTTCCTGGAGCCGCCCGACCAGTCCGCGCAGATCTTCGCTCGCTCCCGGGGACAGCGTGCGCAGTTCGGTGACGGGCACCGGGCTGCCGCGGGCCAGCAGCAGCCGCGCCAGCACCACGCTCGGCTCGTACGGCACCTCCAGCACGGTCTCGCCGTCCTCGGCCATCGGCGAGCCGAGCACCCGGTAGCGGAGCCTCTGCGCCGGTAGCGAGGGGGAGGGGGAGGGGAGAGTCTCCGCCGTGAGAGCGCCCAGCCGGGCTGCGCCCACCTCTCGTTGCCGGGGATCCCTGTCGAGCAGTTCGAGGATCACCGAACGGAGCGCGGGGGACAGGGCCGCGAGCCGCGGTCTGTGCCTCTCGTGCGTAGCCTCCAGATGCCCTAGCAGTACGGTCTGAAGATCGTCCCCGGGTATCGCGTACGAGCCGGTGGCGAGTTCGTACAGCACACAGCCCAAGGAGTACAGATCGATCGGCCCGAGCCAGCTCCCGTGACTGGACGTGATGCGCTCGGGGGCGAGATAGCGGGGAGTGCCAAAACGCTGGCCCGGGTGCTGCGGTTGCAGCGTGCGCTGACGCTCGTACGGGAAGGTGTGCCGTACGCCGAAGCGGCACTCGCCGCGGGCTGCGCCGACCAGGCGCACCTCGCCCGCGAGATGCGCGATCTGGCCGGAATCACCCTGGGGGCTTATTCCGCGCTGGCGAACAGCGAGACGGCACAGACGTCGGGGTCCAGGACGAGCGCGTAACGCTGCCCCCAGAAGGCGTCCCAGGGCCCCAGGTGCCCCTGGTAGCCGGCCTCGATCAGCTCGGCGTACACCGAGTCCACCTCGGCGGGGCTGTCACAGAGAAAGGCGAGACCGAGACGCTCGCCGCCGCCGGTGGGCCGGGTCCACCCGGGGTCGAAGGAGCGGACGGTCTCCCCGGTGTCCCACAGCACGCGCAGCCCGCTCGGCAGCGTCGCCTCGGCGTGGGGCGCGGAGTCGGCTTCGGCGGGGATGTCCAGGCCGAGCCGGCGGTAGAAGGCGAGCGAGGCGGCCATGTCGGCGACGACGAGGCCGATCGCATCGAGTCGTGGAGTCATGACCTCACCGTAGGCAGGGCCCCGGCCTGCGGTCTTGAACGAATCGGACGTCTGCGGTTTCGCCGGACCCAGTTCTTCGGGCGTCATGGTTTCGTAAGGCGGCGCATGCCATGGACCGTGCTCGGTACGAGGACACTGGCGGTATGCACAACATTCTGGTCGTCGACGACGATCCGACCGTCGCCGAGGTCGTCACCGGCTATCTGGAGCGCGCGGGCTTCACCGTGGACCGGGCGGCCGACGGGCCCCAGGCGCTCCGGCTCGCCGCCGCCCGGCTGCCCGATCTGGTCGTCCTCGATCTGATGCTGCCGGGCATGGACGGCCTGGAGGTGTGCCGCAGGCTCCGGGCCGGCGCGCCCGCCGCCGTGCCGGTGATCATGCTGACCGCGCGCGGCGACGAGGACGACCGGATCCTGGGGCTCGAAGTAGGGGCGGACGACTACGTCACCAAGCCGTTCAGCCCGCGCGAGCTGGTGCTCCGGGTCGAGTCCGTACTGCGCCGGGGCGGTGCGGCGGGGGAGCGGCGGGCGGGGCCCGAACTGGCGGCCGCGGGCATCGTGCTGGACCCGGCGGCGCGGCGGGCCACCAAGGACGGGCGTGAACTGGGCCTGACCCTGCGGGAGTTCGACCTGCTCGCGCATCTGATGCGGCACCCGGGGGAGGCGATCGGCCGGGAGCGGCTGATGCAGGACGTGTGGGGCTGGGAGTTCGGCGATCTGTCCACCGTCACGGTTCATGTGCGGCGGCTGCGCGGCAAGATCGAGGACGATCCGGCCAGGCCGCGGCTGATCCAGACGGTGTGGGGCGTGGGCTACCGCTTCGACGTGCCGGAGGACGCCTCCCCGGGCGACGGCGTACCGCACGGTCACGTACCGCACGGCCAAGCACCGCACGGCCACGCACCACGAGAAGAGGCCTGATCACCGTGCGGGACATGCTCCTTATCGCGCTCTTCGCCTTCCTCGGGGCCGCGGCCGTCGGTCTCCTCGGCGCGCTGACCCTGCGTCTGCTGCGCCACCGGTCCGTCGCCGTCTCCCTCACCGTCGTCGCCGCCGTCGCGGTCACCGCCATGCTCGCCGGGACGCTCGCGGTCGCCCAGGCCATGTTCCTGTCCGCGCACGACCTCACCGTCGTCACCACGGTCGTCGCGATGGCGGCGGTCGTCTCGCTCGCCACCGCGCTGCTGCTCGGCCGCTGGGTCGTCGCACGCAGCCGTGAACTCGCCCTGGCAGCACGCTCGTTCGGTGACGGCGGCTCCTTCGCCGCCCCCGACGGGGCGTCCACCGCCGAACTGGCCGCACTCAGCCGCGAACTCGCCGCCACCAGCGACCGGCTCGCCGCCTCCCGCGAGCGCGAACGCGCCCTGGAGACCTCCCGCCGCGAGCTCGTCGCCTGGATCTCGCACGATCTGCGCACCCCGCTGGCCGGGCTGCGCGCGATGTCCGAAGCCCTGGAGGACGGCGTCGTCCAGGATCCCGAGCGCTACTTCCGCCAGATCCGCACCGAGGTCGACCGCCTCAACTCCATGGTCGGCGACCTCTTCGAGCTCTCCCGCATCCACGCGGGCACGCTGGCCCTCACACCCACCCGGATGTCGGTGTACGACCTGGTCGGCGAGGCGCTCGCCGGGGCGGACCCGCTCGCCCGCGAGTACGGCGTACGCCTCGTCGGCGACCGTGTCGAGCCGTTCCCGGTCGAGGTGGACGGCAAGGAGATGACCCGCGTCCTGGCGAACCTCCTGGTCAACGCGATCCGCCGGACCCCGGCCGACGGCACGGTCGCCGTCGCCGCCGAGCGCCGAGAGGAGTGGGTTGTGCTGTCCGTCACCGACGGCTGCGGCGGCATCCCGGAGGAGGACCTGCCCCGCGTCTTCGACACTGGCTGGCGCGGCACGCAGGCCCGTACGCCCCCGGCCGGCGCGGGTCTTGGCCTCGCCATCGTCCGCGGCATCGTCGAGGCGCACGCGGGCCACGCCGACGTACGCAATGTGACGGGCGGCTGCCGCTTCGAGGTGTCGCTGCCCGCCGCTGCGGCCCAAGGGCGTTGAGCCACAGGGGTCGTTGAGTCACAGGAGTCGTTGAAACATGAGGCGGTTGAAACGGCGACGGTCCGCATGAGTGACCGCCGAGCCCGCCGGGCAGTCAAACGTCGATGCCCTCGGGGGAGGCGTCGCGATCTGTAACCGGCAATAGGCAGGGGCGGGGACGGTATGGCGCGTAGGAAGGACTGGGAATTCCTGGACGACCGCGGCCGCCTGGCGGCAGCGGCAACCACACCGTCGAGGCCGGTCGCCTACATCCAGGCCGGGGCGACACTCTTCGACCATGGCATTCGCCCGGTGGGCATCTTCGGTTCCCACCACGACGGCGACACCGCAGACCCGGTCAAGGCCGGCTCCCTGCCCATCGGGGACATCGCCTACCTCGGGTCGGGATCACGCGTGGACGCGGACGCGGTCCTGCGGGTGGACCCCGACCTGGTGGTCGCCGTCACCTACGGCACCGATCAGGTGTACGGCCTGGATCCGGACACGGCGAAGTACATCGAGGAACGGGTCCCGGTGGTGGTCTTCGACGTGGGGCAGGGCCGCTCACTCGGTGACGTACGCGACCGGTTCACGGCGCTCGCCCGGTCGCTCGGAGCGGACGCCGACAGCTCGGGTGCGGTGGAACTCGCCCGTGCGGAAGGCCGGTTACGTACTCTCGCGGCCCAGGCCGCCGGGTTACGCGTACTGGCTCTGTCGCCCGCCACCCCGGACAGTGTCCACCTCGCCAGGCCCCGAGCCTGGGCGGACCTGCGGGCGCTGGCCGACTGCGGTGTCGGCCTGGTGGAGCCCGAGCGTGGACCGGGCGCCAGCTGGTCCACCGTCGACTGGACGGCGGCCGCGTCACTGCGGCCGGACATCGTGCTGAGGGACGTACGGGCCAATGCCCTGCCGGTCGACCGGCTCAGCGCGATCGAGGCGTGGCGGCCTGCGGCGGGCGGGGCGCGGCTGGTGCCGTGGAACCCCGAGATTCCGTGCAGCCACCTCGCGCACGCACGCTTCCTCGACGCTGTCGCGGACGCGGTGGAGGCGTCTGCGGGATAACTGGGGCTTCGCCCCAGACCCCGGTACGCCGTTCGGGCGTTGTCCTCAATCGGCCGGACGGGCTTGATTTCCGCCGGTCGGCCTGAAGATTCGGGCCGACCGGCGGGAAAACTCAGCCCCGCCGGCGATTGAGGCGCGGGGTCCGGGGCGGAGCCCCAGCTCGGTCAGTTCGCGGCGGCTGTCGCCCGCGATGCGCCCTTCCCGTCCACCACCGCGGTCCCCGGGGCGAGGAGCCGCTCGGCGAGGTACCCGAAGACCAGTCCGAAGCAGGTCCAGAGGGTGACCTGGATGGCGAGCGTGGCCAGCCGGAACTCCCAGACCACGGCTGCCGGGAAGCCCTTCGGCACCTCGTTGAACGAGGGCAGGAAGGCGAAGGCGAGACCGGCGGCGACGACGAACGCGGCCGCGGCGGCGACGGTCGCGTTCCAGTTGCCAAGACGGGGAGCCAGGCGTTTGCCGAGGATCACCGCGGCGACCGTGAGCAGGACGCTGAGCACGATCATCAGGAAGTACAGCGTTGTGCGCTGGCCGATCGTGTCGGGATCCCCGACGGCCGGTGGGTTCGGCGGGTACTTGAGGAACGGCACGACGTACACGCTCAGCAGCGCGCCGAGAGCGACCAGCAAGGCTGTGGCGCGCGGGCCGAACCGGCCGATGCGGCCGAGTGCGACGGCGAACGCGAGGGCGGCGATGCCGCCGATCGCGACGCCGAAGACCAGTACGCCGGTGGCGAGACCGCCCGTGGACTGCATGGCGCGGCTGACGAGTTCCTCGCCGCCGTCCCCGTGCGCATGGCTGTGGCTCTCTTCGAACGCGATGGCGGCGTCCACAGGGGACTCACCGAGCAGATACGCGACGACGAGAGCGCAGACACCGGCGACCAGGCCCGCGAGCATGCCGCGGCCGAGCAGGCCTCTGACAGATATGGAGTTCATGGTGTTTCCCCTGAGCTCTGAAGAAGTTCTAGTGGCAGGGGAATCCGAGCAGATGACGTCCGTCGTGGACCCACTCGTGGACGTTCTCGCCGGAGATGAGCGAGGTGGCGCCCTGCTCGGCGCCGACGAAGTAGAGCAGAACCAGCATCAGAACGCCGAAGAAGAGCGCCCAGGGGGCGATGGCCGTGAGCGAGATGGGGGTGATGGCCGGCGCGGCGGTGGCGGGCGCAGCAGACTGTGCCATGGCAGAACCTCCTGGGGGAACACGCGTCCCGATCGTGGTGCCTGAGACGAAGGTGCTGGGTCTGACTTCCCGCGGGGAACGGGTACACAGTGGCGCGACCGTGCCGGATTCTCACCGGGCTTCCGTCACACCGTCGTCAATGTCCACGAGACCGTACCGCTTGCGGGCCTGCACCGCTACGGCGCAGGGGCGCGTGACCGGGCGCCCGAACGCCCATGATGTGCTTGTTCCTTGGCCGCGAAGGGGAGGGGAGCGCACGGGATGACGGTACGGGTGATGTTGGTCTCACCTGCGACGAACGCGGCGCTGCGGGAGGCCCGCTTCGACGGCGACGCGCCGCTGGACGAGTCTGGAGCACGCCGCGCCCGCGCCGCCGCGGGTACGCTGCCGCGCGCCGACCGGCTCTTGAGCGGCCCGTCCGCGCGCTGCCGGGAGACAGCCGCCGAGCTGGGCCTGCGGGCGGAGCCCGCCGAGGCCCTCGGCGACTGGGACTTGGGCCGCTGGCGTGGGCGACGACTGGACGAAGTGAGCGCCGGCGAACCGGAGTCGGTGTCGGCGTGGCTCAGTGACCCGTCGTGCGCACCGCACGGCGGCGAGTCGCTACGGTCGCTGTGCACGCGGGTGGGCGCGTGGCTGGAGTCGCTCCCGCCCGACGCGGGCCGTGTCCTCGCGGTCGTCGACCCGGCGGTGACGCGGGCGGCGATCGTGCAGTCGCTGTCCCTGCCACCTGAGGCGTTCTGGCGCCTGGACGTCGCCCCCCTGACCCTGACGGAACTCACCGGACGCGGGGGCCGCTGGAACATGAAGTGCGGACGCCCGCTGGGCCCGGAGGCCGGCTGACACCCGCGCTCACTGCCCCTCGGTCGGCAGTGGCTGTTCCGTCCAGATGACCTTGCCGTCCGGGGTGTACCGCGTGCCCCAGCGTTCCGCGAACTGGGCGACCAGGAACAGCCCCCGGCCGCCCTCGTCGGTGGTCGCCGCCTGGCGCAGGTGCGGGGACGTGCTGCTGTGGTCCGAGACCTCGCAGATCAGGGAGCGGTCACGGATCAGCCGTACGCGGATCGGGCCCGAGGCGTACCGGATCGCGTTGGTGACCAGCTCGCTGAGGATCAGCTCCGTCGTGAAGGCCTCCTCCTCCAGACCCCACTCGGCCAGCTTGCGGGAGACGGCGGACCGCACCTCGCCCACGGCCGACGGGTCGGACGGCACCTCCCAGTCGGTCACCCGGCTGGAGTCCAGGACGCGCGTACGGCCGACGAGCAGCGCGATGTCGTCGCGCGGGCGTTCCGGCAGCAGCTCCTTCAGCACCGCCTCGCAGGTTTCCTCCGGGCTCCGGTCCGCGTGCTCCGCCAGCGTCTGGCGCAGCAGCGCCAGGCCGTCGTCGATGTCGCGGTCGCGGTCCTCCACGAGCCCGTCCGTGTACAGGACCAGGCGGCTGTCCTCGGGCAGCTGGAGGTCCAGGGTCTCGAAGGGCAGTCCGCCGAGCCCGAGCGGCGGGCCGCCGGGCACATCGGCGAAGACCGCGGTGCCGTCCGGGCGGACGATGACGGGCTGGAGATGGCCGGCCCGTGACATCGTGCAGTGTCCGGACACCGGGTTGTAGATCACGTAGATGCAGGTGGCTCCGGTGACCCCCTCGGTGCCGTCCGCGGTCTCGTCCTGGTCGATGCGGGCGACCAGCTCGTCGAGGTGCCACAGGAGCTCGTCGGGCGGCAGATCAAGGCTGGAGAAGTTGTGGACCGCGGTCCGCAGCCGGCCCATGGTCGCCGCGGCGTGCAGGCCGTGGCCCACGACGTCGCCCACCACAAGCGCCACCCGGGCGCCCGGCAGCGGGATGATGTCGAACCAGTCCCCGCCGACGCCGCCGAGCCCGCCGAGCCCTGCCTGCGCGGGCCGGTAGCGGTAGGCGACGTCGATGGCGTTCTGTTCGGGCAGGCCGCGCGGCAGCAGACTGCGCTGGAGGGTCACCGCCATGGTGTGCTCGCGGGTGTAGCGGCGGGCGTTGTCGATGCTGACCGCGGCCCTCGCGACCAGCTCCTCCGCGAGAGACAGGTCCTCCTCCTCGAACGGCTCGGGCTTCTCGGAGCGCCAGAACATCGCCACGCCCAGAATCACGCCGCGGGCGCGCATCGGCACCGCGATCATCGAGTGGATTCCGTGCTCGACGAGCTTCCTGGCCCGCACCGGATCCTGCTCCTGCCACCCGGCGTACGCGGCCAGATCGGCCTCCATGACCGCCTCGCCCCTGCGGATGCCGAAACCCAGCGGGGTGGACGGCACAAAGTGGATCAGCTTGCCCAGCGGGTAGAGCGCGGTGTCGTCCCGCCGTCCCCTGAAGGCCACACGGCGCATGTCGTGGTTGGTGCCCGCGGCAGTCGGCTCCTCGCCGCGCAGCACCTCCTCCACCAGGTCGACGGTGGCGTAGTCGGCGAACCGGGCCGCGGCGAACTCCGCCAGCTCCTCGCAGGTGCCTACCACGTCGAGGGTGGTGCCGATCTCCGTACCGGCGTCGTACAGCAGCTTCAGACGCCCCCGCGCCACATCCGCCTTCCCGGTCAGCGCTCGCAGCTCGGTGGTGTCGCGCAGGGTCGCGACGCTGCCGGGCGGGCCGCCGTCCTGGTCCGTCGGCCGCTGGTTCACGGCGAGCAGCCGGTCCCCGACCAGATGCACCTCGTCGGTGGCGGTCCGCCCGGAGGCGAGCAGCCTGGCGGTGAGCGGGTCAAGGCCGAGCTCGGTGACCGGGCGGCCTTCCACGTCCGACGGCAGATTGAGCAGCCTGCGCGCCTCGTCGTTGGCGAGCAGCAGCCGCCCGTCGCCGCCGACGATGAGCACGCCCTCGCGTACGGCATGCAGCACCGCGTCGTGATGCTCGTACATCCGGGTCATCTCGGCCGGGCCGAGGCCGTGGGTCTGGCGGCGCAGCCGTCGGGTCACCAGTGCCGTACCGCCGGTGGTGACGAGAAGCACCGCCCCGGTGGCCGCGAACAGCAGCGGGAACTGCTCCTCCACGACATTGCTGACATGCGCGATCGTGATCCCGGCGGACACCAGGCCGACGACCGAGCCATCACGTCCCTTGACCGGCACCACCGCCTGGACGAGCGGCCCGATCGTCCCGATGATCTTCTCGGTCGTGACGCCGCCGGCCAGCGCGGGCCCCAGATTGCCGACGAACTTCTTCCCGATCCGGTCGGTCAGCGGGTGGGTGTAGCGGATGCCGTCGGTGTTGGTGACGACGATGAAGTCGACGCCGGACCGCTTACGGGCCTCTTCGGCGCGCGGTTGGAGAACGGCCGTCGGATCGGGACTCTTCAGTGCCGCCTCGATGCCCGGCGAATTGGCGAAGGTCTCGGCGACAGCGACCGACCGGTTGCGGGCCTCGCGCTCGCTGTCGGACCTGGACTGCAGGACGAGCGCGACCATGGCGGCCGCGACGAGCAACACCACGATCGCCAATTGCAGGAGAAAGACCTGGCCTGCGACAGTTCGCATCCGTAGAACCGAGCGCGGGCGGCCGTAGCGTGCGGCCATATCCTAGTTCTACACCTCCCCCATACGCAGAGCTATCTGCGCACCGTAGAGCGCAAAGGCCGCACGCGCGACGCGTTCGCCACAGATTTAGTGTGGTCCGGCCCGCGGATCTGTGCCGGGGAGGGGTAGCGGGACGTCGGTCAGGCGCGACTCAGCAGCGTGCTCATAGCCGCGTGGAGCGTCGCCTCCGGATCCTGGACCGCGCCCGGCGAACGCCAGGCCACGAAGCCGTCCGGGCGTACCAGCAGCGCGCCCTCGGGCGTCGTGCCGTGCATTGCGGCCCAGTCGGCATCGCCCTCGGGGACCAGATCGGCGTCCGGACCCGCACCGACCGCGTACGCGTCCAGCTGCACGGACAGCCGCTCGGCGACCCTCCGCGCCGCTGCCTGCCACGCGGTGCCCGCCGCGCTGAGCAGCACGAACGACCGCTCGTAGAGGTCCAGAGTGGACACCCGCCCGGTCGGCCCGCCGACCCACATGTGCGGGGCCCGGGTGCCGGGTGCGCCCATCAGCTCCATCCGCTCCGGCACGATGGGCCGGTCCGGGGCGACGCCCAGGACCGCACCGTGCAGATAGCTGTAACCCATCGCCACCGAGAGGATCCCGCCCTTGCGCCCGCCGCCCGGGGTGACCGCGGGTGCGTAGCCGGGGTGGCTGTGTTCAGCCGAGCGGGACGAGGCGCGTTCGCTCGTCGCGCGCGCCACCGGGCGCCGCTCCGCGTCGTACGTCTCGAGCAGTCCGGGACCCGCCGATCCGTCCAGCACCAGCGCGAGCTTCCAGGCCAGGTTGTGGCCGTCCTGGATGCCGGTGTTGGAGCCGAACGCCCCGGTCGGGGACATCTCGTGGGCCGAGTCGCCGGCCAGGAAGACCCGGCCTGACGAGTAGCTTCCGGCGACCCGTTCCGCGGCGTGCCACGGCGCCTTGCCGGTGATCTTAACGTCCAGGCCCGGCGCACCGGTTGCCTTGCGGATGTGCTCGGCGCAGCGCTCGTCGGTGAAGTCCTCGAGTGCTTCGCCCTGCTCGGGGTGCCAGGGCGCGTGGAACACCCACAGTTCCCGGTTGTCCACCGGCAGCAGGGCCCCGTCCGCTTCGGGGTTGGTCAGATAGCAGACGATGAAGCGCCGGTCTCCCACCGCGTCCATGAGCTGCCGGGAGCGGAAGGCGATGCTCACGTTGTGGAACAGATCGCCGTTGCCGGTCTGGCCGATGCGCAGCTGTTCCCTGACGGGGCTGCGAGGCCCGTCGGCCGCGACGAGATAGTCGGCACGCACGGTGCTGTGCTCCCCGGTGTCCCGGTTCTTCAGGACCGCCATCACGCCCGTCGAGTCCTGCTCGAAGCTGAGCAGCTCGGTGGAGAACCGCACGTCGCCGCCTTGCGCGCGGGCCCGGTCCAGCAGCACGGGTTCGAGGTCGTTCTGGCTGCACAGGCACCATGTCGTCGGGCTGAAGCGGGCCAGCCCGCCGCCGGGGTCGATCTCCTTGAACAGCCACTCCTGGTCGTCGCCGGTCAGCGAGCCCGCCTGCAGGATGCCGTGGTTGTCCGCGAGGACCGACGCGGCCTGCCGGATGTCCGCCTCCACCTCGGCACCCCGGAACAGCTCCATCGTCCGCACGTTGTTGCCGCGCCCGCGCGGGTGCATCGAGGTGCCCGAGTGTTTTTCGACCAGCAGATGTCTGACGCCGTGGCGGCCCAGAAACAGCGACGTGGACAGGCCCACCAAGGAACCGCCCACGATCAGGACCGGTACGCGGTGGTCGACGTTCTCTTCCATATCTGCCATGAGTCGCTCCAGCTCCTGCCGCCCGGGGGGATGGAACTTTCATGCCCTGTGGGGCAACGGTTCCCTCGCCCATTCACCCGCTTGGTTCTCAGCTCTCGCGCCAGTCGAAGTACCGGACCACGATCAATTGCGGGAGCGCCACCCGAGCCAGGGAGGCGGACCGTCCGTATCCGCAGGGTGGTTGAAACCCGGGCGGATTCCACCGACGACGGACGAGGAGCGCCACGACACGTGGCGGCCGAGCTGTCGATAAGGAGTGTGAACGATGACAACCCTGTCGGAACGGATATCGCAGTCCGCCTTCGATGGCTCCAGGCTTCGAGTCGTGCTGCTGCTGGACCTCCAAGACGGCGCACAGAACCAGTTCCTCGAGGCGTACGAGCATCTGCGCAATCAGGTCGCATCGGTCCCTGGCCACATCAGCGACCAGCTGTGCCAGTCGATCGAGAACCCCTCGCAGTGGCTCATCACCAGCGAGTGGGAGGGCGCCCCGCCCTTCCTCGCCTGGGTGAACAGCGAGGAGCACGTGACGACGGTTCAGCCGCTGCACAACTGCGTACGGGACACCCGCTCGCTGCGCTTCAGCGTCCTGCGGGAGACCGGACAGGCCTTCACCGAGACACCCGCACAGCTCAAGGGCAGGCTCCAGGCCGCACCCCGGGTCGGCGACGGCGTCGTACGGCATGCCCTCACCTTCACGGTGAAGCCGGGCAGCGAGAAGGAAGTCGCGAAGATCCTGTCCGGGTACACCTCCCCGGCGGCCCGCGTCGACGAGAACACCCACCTGCGCCGCACCTCGCTCTTCATGCACGGCAACCGTGTCGTGCGGGCGATCGAGGTGCAGGGCGACCTCCTCGCCGGACTGCGCCATGTGGCCAGGCAGCCCGAGGTCAGGGCCGTGGAAGAAGCCATCAACCCGTATCTGGAACAGGACCGGGACCTTGAGGACCCCGACTCCGCCCGGATGTTCTTCACCCGGGCGGCTCTCCCGGCGGTCCACCATGTGGCGGGCGACGGGCGGAACCCCGCCGAGCTGAGCCGCCACGCGCTCTACTACCCGGCCAAGGAGGGCTGCGGAATGGCGCTGGCCCGGCTGCTCGCCAAGCAGGACGAGGCGGCGGCCGAGAACCCGGAGAGCCCCATCGCGAGCAGCACCATCTTCCAGCGCGACGACATCGTCGTCCGCCTGGTCGATGTGAGCGGCAAGCTCGATGCGCAGCCCGCCCTGGCGCTCGGCGTCAGCGGACCCCGCAAGGCAGCCACCCTCGCCCGGCTGCTCGCCGTCGGTGAGGTCGGCATGCCGACCACCAAGAAGGAGATGTCGCGATTCCTCGCGGACTCCCAAATGCACCTGATCACCGACCGGATCGCGTCGCCGGAATCCTGAACCGCGCGTCCGGCCATCACGGCCACCGGCCGAGCCGTCGGGGGCAAGCACCTGGAGGAACCATTCATGACCACGCACCGCCCACGCATCGTGGACCTCAGCGAAACCCAGCCCAACCGCAGGCGCGGAGGCGACCTGCGCGCCATGCTCACCCCGACCGCGGTGGGCGCCACCAGTGGATTCATGGGCCTTGCCATCGTGCAGCCCGGCGAACGAATCGGCGAGCACTACCACCCGTACTCCGAGGAGTTCGTGTACGTGGTGAACGGGCTTCTGGAGGTGGATCTGGATGGTGAGACGCACCCGATGCGGCCGGATCAGGGCCTCCTGATCCCCCTGAACGTGCGCCACCGGTTCCGTAACGTCGGGGACGTGGAAGCCCGCATGGTCTTCCACCTCGGCCCGCTCGCCCCGCGCCCGGAGCTCGGGCACGTCGACACGGAGGAGAACGAGCGGCCCGACGACACCGACACCGGACACCCCGGAAGCGCCGAGCAGGGCAGGCCGCCGGAACGGACTGGGGTCGTTTCGTGAGCCGGCGGGTGGCGGTCACCGGGGTCGGTATCGTCGCCCCCGGCGGAGTCGGCGCCCAGGCGTTCTGGGACCTGCTCGCGAACGGCCGTACGGCGACGCGCGGCATAACGCTCTTCAACCCGGAGGGCTTCCGCTCGCGCATCGCCGCCGAGGTCGACTTCGATCCCGGGGCCCACGGTCTCGACCGGGAGCAGGTGGCGCGCTCGGACCGGTACATCCAGTTCGCGCTGGTGGCCGCCGAGGAGGCGATACGCGACTCCGGCATCGATCCGGAGAAGAAGGACCCCTGGCGTATGGGGGTCTCGCTCGGCACGGCGGTGGGTGGAACCACCCGCCTGGAGCACGACTATGTCGCGGTCAGCGGCAAGGGCGAGCGCTGGGACGTGGACCACCGGCCGGCCGGACCGCATCTGCACCGCGCGTTCTCGCCGAGCTCCCTCGCCTCAGCGGTGGCCGAACAGGTCGGTGCCCACGGCCCGGTGCAGACCGTCTCGACGGGCTGCACCTCAGGGCTCGACGCGATCGGCTACGCCTGCCACGCCATCCAGGACGGCCGGCTCGACGTCTGCGTCGCGGGTGCGTCGGACTCACCGATCTCCCCGATCACGGTCGCGTGCTTCGACGCGATCAAGGCGACCTCGCCGAACAACGACGACCCGGCCCACGCATCCCGGCCGTTCGACGCCAACCGGGACGGGTTCGTCATGGGCGAGGGCGGCGCCGTACTGGTCCTGGAGGAACTGGAGCACGCCCGGGCTCGCGGCGCTCGGGTGTACTGCGAGATAGGCGGCTACGCCACCTTCGGCAACGCCTACCACATGACGGGACTGACCCCCGATGGACTGGAGATGGCCCAGGCGATCAACAGCGCCCTCGAGCACTCCCGTATCAACAGCACCGAGATCGACTACGTCAACGCGCACGGCTCGGGCACCAAACAGAACGACCGGCACGAGACGGCAGCGGTGAAACGCTCCCTGGGCGACCACGCCTACAAGACGCCCATGAGCTCGATCAAATCCATGGTGGGCCACTCACTGGGCGCCATCGGAGCGATCGAACTCGTGGCCTGCGTCCTCGCCATGGACCGGCAAGTAGTGCCGCCGACGGCGAACTACGAGACCCCCGACCCCGAATGCGACCTGGACTATGTGCCGCGCACCGCCCGCCCCCGGAAGCTGCGCAGCGTGCTCTCGGTCGGCAGCGGGTTCGGCGGATTCCAGTCAGCGGTCGTCCTGACCCGGCCAAGTGGGAGGGCGCGATGAGCTCCGGAGAAGCCCGGCAGACGGTCATCACAGGCATCGGCGTCATCGCCCCCAACGGGTTCGGCACCGAAGTCTTCTGGAAGTCGACCCAGGCGGGCACCAGCGTCCTCGACCGGGTCACCCGCGAGGGCTGCGAGCAACTGCCGCTCCGCGTGGCGGGGGAGGTGCGCGACTTCGACCCCGGTGCGCTGATCGAGGAGCGCTACCTCGTCCAGACCGACCGCTTCACGCACTTCGCGATGGCCGCGGCCGATCTCGCACTCGACGACGCCCGGCTCGGCCGCGCCGACTACGAAGGCTCACCCTTCGCCGTCGGTGTGGTGACCGCCGCCGGGTCCGGCGGCGGCGAATTCGGACAGCGTGAACTGCAGCGGCTGTGGGGACAGGGCTCCCGCTTCGTCGGCCCGTACCAGTCCATCGCCTGGTTCTACGCGGCCAGCACCGGCCAGATATCCATCCGCGCCGGCTTCAAGGGACCCTGCGGCGTCGTCGCCAGCGACGAAGCTGGTGGACTCGACGCGTTCGCGCACGCCGCAAGGGCGGTACGACGCGGCACCGACGCCGTCGTCGTCGGCGCCGCGGAAGCCCCGCTCGCGCCGTACTCGGTCGTCTGCCAGCTCGGGTACGAGGACCTGAGCACCTGTGAGGACCCGACGCGCGCCTACCGGCCCTTCACCTCCGACGCCTGTGGCTTCGTCCCCGCCGAAGGCGGAGCGATGCTCGTGGTCGAGGAGGCGGCGGCGGCCCGCCGCCGAGGCGCCCGGCCGCGCGCCCTGGTGGCAGGGCACGCGGCCACCTTCACCGGGCCTTCCCAGTGGGAGCAGTCCCGGGAGGGTCTGGCCCACGCGATCCGCGGTGCGCTGGCGGAGGCCCAGTGCGCGCCCGAGGACGTCGACGTGGTCTTCGCGGACGCGCTCGGCGTGCCGGAGGCCGACCGGGCCGAGGCGCTGGCGATCGCCGACGCGCTGGGCACACACGGCCGGCGCGTACCGGTCACGGCACCCAAGACCGGTACCGGACGGGCCTACTGCGGAGGCCCCGTGCTCGACACGGCCGCCGCGGTGCTGGCCATGGAGCACGGCCTCGTACCGCCCACGCCCAACGTCTTCGACGTGTGCCACGACCTCGACGTCGTCACGGGCAAGGCCCGCCCCGCGCAGCTGCGGACTGCGCTGGTGCTGAGCCGCGGGCTGATGGGCTCGAACGCGGCGCTGTTGCTGCGCAGGGCCACCGACACCCCCTCGTGAGAAGGAGAAGCCCCCATGTCCGATCGACTGACCATCGAAGAACTCGCCGCCCTGATGAAGAAGGGCGCCGGACTCACCGTCGACCCCGTCGACCTGGCGAGCCGGCCCGAGGCCCGCTTCGACGAGTTCGGCCTCGACTCGCTGGGCCTGCTCGGCATCGTCGGCGAGCTGGAGAACCGGCACGGTCGTCCGCTGCCCCCTGACGCGGACCGCTGCAAGACCCCCCAGGAGTTCGTGGACCTCGTCAACAACACCCTCATGACTGGAGCCTGAAGTGCCCGGACACACCGAGAACGAGATCACCGTCGCCGCCCCCCTGGACCTCGTCTGGGAGGTGACCAACGACATCGAGAACTGGCCCCAACTGTTCAGCGAGTACGCGTCGGTCGAGATCCTCTCCCGGGAGGGCAGCACCACGACCTTCCGCCTGACCATGCACCCCGACGACAACGGCACGGTCTGGAGCTGGGTCTCGGAGCGTACGACCGACCGCAAGGGCCGCAAGGTACGGGCCCGCCGCGTCGAGACCGGGCCCTTCCAGTTCATGGACATCCTCTGGGAGTACTCGGAGGTCCCGGGCGGCACGCGCATGCACTGGACGCAGGACTTCGCGATGAAGCCGGACGCCCCGGTCGACGACGACTGGATGACCGACAACATCAACCGCAACTCCCGCGTCCAGATGGAACTCATCCGGGACAAGATCGAGCAGCGCGACCGCGAGAGCCGCACCGCCTCGGTCACCGCCAACTGAACCCCGGGCAAGGGACCTGAGAGAGAAAGGGAGCTCCCCGATGCACCAAGCCCTGATCGTCGCCCGTATGGCGCCGGAGTCCGCCCCGGACATCGCCAGGCTGTTCGAGGCGTCCGACAACGGCGAACTGCCGCACCTCGTCGGGGTCGCGCGGCGCAGCCTGTTCCAGTTCGGCGATGTGTATCTGCACCTGATCGAATCCGAGCGGCCCCCCGGCCCCGAGATCGCGAAGGTGACGGACCATCCGGCGTTCCGGGACATCAGCGACCGGCTCACGGCCTTCGTCAGCCCGTACGACCCGGAGACCTGGCGCACCCCCAAGGACGCGATGGCCCGCCAGTTCTACCGGTGGGAGCGTGACGGAGCGGCCTGACACAACAATTGCCCCGGGCCCGGCTCTGTGCCGGGCCCGGGGCAATTGCGCCGTAGGAGTGTGCCGCGGGGAGTCACTCGGGCACGGCGCCCTCGAACGCATGGAGATACGCGTTCACCGGACGGATCTCGCCGACGAGCAGGCCCGCCTCCGTCATCCTGTCCACCAGGCTTGCCTTGGTGTGCTTCGCACCTCCGACATTGAGGAGCAGAAGCAGGTCCATCGCCGTCGTGAACCTCATCGAGGGAGTGTCGTCGACGAGATTCTCGATGACGACGACCCTGGCGCCCGGGCGGGCCACCGTGACGATGTTCCCCAGCGTCCTGAGTGTGCTCTCGTCGTCCCACTCCAGGATGTTCTTGACGATGTAGAGATCGGCCTCGACCGGGATGTCCTCCCGGCAGTCCCCGGGAACGATGCGCACCCGCTCCGCCAGTGAGCCGCCGGCCCGCAGCCGGGGGTCCGCCTTCGCCACCACGTCGGGCAGATCGAGCAGGGTGCCCCGGACGTCCGGATGCTTCTCGAGCAGACTCGCCAGCACATGCCCCTGGCCGCCCCCGATGTCCGCGACCACACGGATCCCGGTCAGGTCGAGGAGCTCCGCGACCTCCAGCGCGGACTGCACGCTGGAGGTGGTCATGGCCCGGTTGAAGACATGGGCCGACTCGTGCGCGTCCTGGTGCAGATACTCGAAGAACCCCTTGCCGTACAGCTCGTGGAAGATGCTCTTGCCCGAACGCACCGCGTCGTCGAGCCGCGGCCACGCGTCCCAGGTCCACGGCTCCGTGCACCACAGGGCGATGTACCGCAGGCTGTTGGGGGCGTCCTCGCGCAGCATGCAGGACATGTCCGTATGGGCGAACGTCCCGTCCTCGGTCTCGACGAAGACGCCGTAACAGGACAGGGCGCGCAGGAGCCGGCGCAGGGGCTGCGGTTCGGTGTTCAGCGCGGCCGCGAGTTCCTCCGCGGTCGCCGGCGCGTCACCGAGTGCGTCGGCCACACCCAGCCGGGCCGCCGCACGCACGGCAGCGGCGCATGCCGCTCCGAAGACGAGCTCCCGCATGCGCATGGCCGACTGGGGAGTGGACTCGAAGGTTGACGCTGGTCTGGGGGTAACGGTAGTCATACCGCCTCGATTCTCCGGGTGTCGGGGAACACCGGTCAGCACATCCCTGCGGGGGCGGATTCCCGGCACACATTGTTGAGGAATGTGTTGGCCGTTCCCCCGTCCTGGTTGACCAGGTCCGCCGTCTTGTTGCCCTGCACCTGGTTGTTCCGGATGACGTTGGCGGTGTTCTGGGCGCCCACGAAGCTCTTGAACAGCACGATTCCGCCGGAGAGCGGCGTGGAGCCCACGTTGTTCAGGATCTGGTTCGAGCGGACGACGGTCGCCTCGGAACCGGTGAGGACGATGCCGGAGCCCTGAATGGCGGGCAGGCGCGGGGTGGCGGCGCAGAACTTGTTGTTCTTGTAGATCATGTTGCCGCGTACGGTCATCGCGCCGGCCGCGGGCTTCGACTCGTCGCCCACGACGAACACGCCGGCGCAGTTCTCGGTCATGGCATTGCCGCGGACGGTGAGGTTACGGACCCGCCTGACGGTGACTCCGATCCGGTTCCCGATCAGCACGTTGTCCGCGACCACCGCACCCATGGTGTCGGTCGCCCCGCCCTCCTCCTCGACCGTGTTGGCGATGAAGATGCCGGCGTCTCCGTTGTCCCGGGCGACGTTGCCACGGAACACACCCCGGGTGGACTTCTGCTGAGCGATGCCCCAGATGCCGTTCTTCTCGGCGAGCACCCGCCTGACCGTCAGCCGGTCGGTGCCGGACGCCCAGATGGCGTTCTTCTTGAAGCCCGAGAGGGTGAGCGAGCGGATGCTGACCCCGTCGACGGTCTTGGCCGCCGTACCCATCACACAGATGCCGTTGCCGCTCTGTGCACAGGTGTTGGTGGCCGGCGTGGCAGCGGGTCCCGGCATGATGACCGTGCTCCTGCCGGACCCGCGCAGGGTCAAGTCCGCCTTGGTGATGAGCACGCTCTCGCGGTAGGTGCCGGGGTAGAGGAAAATCGTGTCTCCCGGCGCCGCGGCGTCGACCGCCGCCTGAATCGATTCGCCCGGATACACCGTGTGCCTGACCGGTCCGGTGGACGGTGCCGCCGCGCCCAGTCCGGTGACCATGATTACTGAGATGCATGCGAGGCATCTGATCTGTCGTTTCGTCATGAGGCGAAGCTATGGGCGATCATCCGCGCTCGCCACATGGAGTGAGCGGATGGATACCTACTGTGCGCGAATGGCCGCTCACGTCCCCCCGACTGGGCCAACTGCGCCTCGGCCCGGGCGGTGCTCAGGGGGGTGTGGGCCGAGCCCCGCCAACCGCTGAGGCGCGAATTGCCGCGGTGTGATCGTGGGCCGCGCGGTTCGGTGGGGCGCCGGGGTCGTCGTCGGACATCGCGACGGCGACCCCGCCGCCCACTCGGGCGGCGGGGTCGCACAGGAGACGATGAAGGAGGCTCCGCGATAACAGCTATTCGCCCCACGGAGCTTCGCTAGGCACGGAAGCCGTCGAACGCGATGTTCAGGTGGCGGGGTCCGCGCAGGACGGCGTTCTGGCGGTAGGGGGGTGGGTCCTCCAGCAGGCGGGGGTTGTCGAGCCTGCGGGCGAGCTCGGTCAGGGCGAGTTGTGCCTCCAGGCGGGCGAGGGGCGCGCCGAAGCAGTTGTGGATACCGCTGCCGAAGCCGAGGTGCTGGTTGTCCTTCCGGTCGGGGTCGAACCGGTCGGGGTCGAGAAACCGTTGCGGGTCCCGGTTGCCGGAGGCCAGGACGAGCCAGACGGAGGCGCCCTTGGGGATGGTGGTGCCGGCGATGTCGATGTCCGCGAGGGTGGTGCGCTGTGGAAGCAGCTGCACGGGGGGCTCGAAGCGCAGGAGTTCTTCCACGAGCGGTACGGCCAGGCGGGGTTCGTCCCGCAGCCGCTTGAGAACGTCCGGGTTGCGCAGCAGGGTGAGCATGCCGTTGGTGATGAGGTTGACCGTGGTCTCGTGGCCGGCGATCAGGAGCAGGGCAGCAGTGCTGAGCACCTCCAACGGGGTCATCTGCCCGTCCGGGCCATGGTCGGTGACCAGCGCGGAGAGCATGTCGTCGCCGGGTGCGCCGCGACGTTCGTCGATGAGCCCCGACAGGTACATGCCCAGTTCGGTGCGGGCTTGCTGGGTGACGCGGAGCCGCTCGCCGGGGTCCTGGTCCGGGTCCGGGTCGAGGCTGGCGGCGATGGTGTCGGCCCAGGAGTGGAAGCGTGCCTCGTCCTCGCGTGGAATCCCGAGCAGTCGGCAGATCACGGTCACGGGGAAGGGGTAGGAGAAGTTGTCGACGAGGTCGACCTGGTCCCGGTCTCCGAAGCCGTCGATGAGGTCGGAAACGATCCGGGCGAGTTCGCCGTGCATGTTGTGGACGCGCCGGGGTGTGTGCGGCGGTCCGAACGGGCGCATCGTCATACGGCGCAACCGGTCGTGCTCCGGAGGGTCGAGCTTCAGGAAGGCGGGCGGCAGAGCCGTTGTCTCCTCTTCCTGCTGGGGGAGTGCGCCGGCGGCCTGGGGGGAGAGGTTACGGGCGTCCGAGCTGATCCGCGGATCGTGCAGCAGGCTCTTGATCTCCCAGTAGGTACTGACGACGAACAGAGCGTCTCCCTGCTGGGACACCGGCGTCTTGCGGAGCTCGGCGTACAGGGGATAGGGGTCGGCACGGTTGGCGTGGTCGGTGATCTGCCGCAGGAGCATGCCTTGCGTCATGGTGGCGTCCTTGTGGGCGTTGGACAGCGGGCTTCCGGGTTCCCCGTGCCGCGGTCAGGCTCGGGCAGGGGTGAAGGTGATCCGCCGGTCGGTCGGCGAGTAGCCGCTGAGGGTGACAGACGGCCCGTGGGTGGGCAGTGAGGGGTCGGGGAAGTCGGCCGGGACCGGCCGTAGACCTTCGGGACGGCGGTCCACCGTGGGGAATGCCGGCGGGAACGGCGCAGCCGCTTCGATCTGCTGCTGGTAGAACTCCAGCCACTTCGTCTGGTCGAAGGTGACGGCGGCGATGACGCGGCCCTGGTATCCGTACACGCCGGTGAAGCGGCGCTCGGCGAGTGACCCTTGGGCGATGAGGACCTCCTCGCCCAGGGACGGGACGCCGACCGACTTGATGCTGACCCCGAATTGGGAGGACCAGAAGGCCGGCACCCACAGGTGCGGACGGCGGTCCGAACTGGCACTGATCATGTTGTGCGCCGCGATCTCGGCCTGTGCGACGGCATTGCCCCAGTGTTCGAGGGACAGGAACTGGTACCCGAAGAGCGCGTGCGGGGATCGTGCCACGTCGCCGGCGACGAAGATGTCGTCGGTCACGATGCCCCGGACGTCAAAGGCGCGGCATCCGGCGTCGCAGGCGATTCCGCGCGGACCGGCGCCGAGTCCGGAATCCGCCAGCCACGCGGTGTTGCGCGTCGCGCCGAGCGAGACCACCGCGATATCCGCGTCGATGGTGGTGCCGTCGGACAGGTGGGCGCTCCGCAGGCGTCCTGCCGAGTCGCCCTCCAACCCCGTGACCATGATTCCGCAGCGCAGGTCCACGCCGTGTTCGCGTTGCAGCTCTGCGGCCGCCTGGCCGACGACGCCGCCGAGCGCGCCCACGAGAGGCGCGGCTGCGCGTTCGACGACAGTGACCGGCAGCCCGCGCTCGCGGCAGGCGGATGCGATCTCCGAGCCGGTGAAGCCGGCGCCGATGACGAGCACCCGGCGCGGCGCGGCCATCAGCCGCCGGTGCAGACCGGCCGCGTCGTCGCGCGTACGCAGTACGAAGACCCCCTCCAGGTCGGCTTCTGCCTCATGCGGCCATGGCCGGGCATGAACGCCGGTCGCGATCAGCAGCCGGTCGTACTCCACCTCGTCGCCGTCGGCCAGGCGCACCCGTTTGGCCGCCATGTCCAGCCCGGTTGCGGCGACACCGAGCCGCCAGTTTGCGTCGATCGCCATACGCCGGGGCAGTGCGGTGCGATCGGCGGTCGCCTTGCCCAGCAGGACCTGCTTGGAGAGCGGCGGCCGGTCGTACGGTTCGTGGGGCTCGTCGCCGATCAGCGTCAGTGAACCGGTGAAGCCCTCCTCCCGTAGGGTCTCCGCGGCCCGGAGGCCGGCGAGGGAGGCGCCCACGATCACGATCCGCCCCTCGCGCCTCATCCATTCCAAGAACCCGTCACTGGCCACTGGACAGGCCCCCCTTCACCGTGCCGGCCCCATCGCCCAGGTCGTCCACCAAGATGGCCTGGACCGGACACGACGCGGCGGCGCGTGCCACGTGCTCGCGCTGTGCGTCGTCGGCGTGCGGGTTGTACAACAGCGCCTCGTCGCCGTGCATGGCGAATACATCGGGTGCGAGGAAGGCGCACTGCGCGTACCCCTGGCACCGGTTGAGATCGACGACAAGCCTCATCAAGGGGCCGCCCTTTCAGTAGTCCCCTGCCCCAGCATGCGAGCGTTGTTGTGCTTCCGCGAGCACAGCAGGCCAAAGGAGTTATCGGTCGATAACGCTCGGGAAATGGCTCGTCATGAAGAGACACCTGGTGCGGGCCGTGGGCGGAAGCTGGCCACAAGAATGTGGATGCTGACAATCAGCGCCCACAGCGGGAAGACCAGCTCGGACCAGGCGATGCTGTCCGTCACGAGGAGCAGTGTCAGGGCGACGAGATAGCCCAGGAGGGAAAGCCAGCGCGGAAGAACTCCGAGCCGGTGCCCGATGGAGGAGGTCGAGAAGACGAATACCGCGGCCATGCGCATCGAGTAGGTCGTCAGAAGGCTGTAGGTGAAGTGCTGGCCGAATGACGACAGTTGCTCGTTGGAGCCGGCCCCGGACCCATCAGCCGTGGCCAGCAGGCTTCCGGCTGCTGCCGAGGCCCCGAAAAGAGTCGCCACGAACAGCAGACCGCTGCCCATGAATACAGTGGCGATGAACTTGTCTTCCGCTTCTCCGATACGTGCGCGCACAGCGCCCATGAACCACAGGAAGAAGATGCCCGCGAATGGGATGAGGTCGAGCGCCGTCTGAACCGTGCGCCGACGCGAGGGATCGATGAACCAGTTGCTGCCCCCGTTGCTCGGCTCGTCCGGTATCGCCAGGCGGACCAGAATGATGGCGCCGGCCAGCAATAGGGCGAAGATGATCCCTACCAGACCCGCGGCTCGTGGAGTGCGCAACGACTGATGTCTCGTCTCCATGGGCGGCCGTTCGCTCCTCTCCCTGTCCCTGCGTCACCCGATCCGAGGACGACTAGGACCAGCAAGCACCCGCGCACGCGGCAGCGCCACCCGGACCACGCGTGAGGGTGACGTGCGGGGACCAGCAGTGAGCACCGGCCCCGGCACGCGGACACGAGCTGTGCCGCACGGAGCGTCGCGAGCGGGCGGCCCTGCCTGGGGTGGGGGAGTACGGGTTCCTGTGGAGCCTGCTCCGCGGTCGTGACGCCGCGCGATCCGCTGCGGGTCATCAGCACCGGTGACCGGGGCGCCCTCGACCGCGCGAGGGCCGCGGCATAGCTGCGGACACGACAGTCCCCGGCAAGTCCTTGTCGATGCCGTGAGTCTCAGTCGTCGCTGCTGGCTCCGATACCGACAGATTCCGCCGGGGGCCTGGCCAGAGCCGAGAATAGGGTCACGCCACCTATGGACGTCTCCATAGGCATTGCGGCTCTTTCCGGTTGTCCGGTGTATTGACCAGTTTCCTCCCCATTCTGTTCTAGTCAAGGGCCTGCCTCGCTTTCCGCGGGACGAAATTTTCGCCCCGCTGCGGGCATGCCGCTGGGCCACATCGGGCCGTCGGCCTCCGGACGTAGCCTTGAAATAACCCGCGCCCGCATCGGCAATCCCCCGGAGCTCTGCGCCACGGCCCGGGCACCCGAGTCGTGCCGCGGACGAACAGGGAACGCCTGGGGAACGAAGGCGGAGCAGGGTGACGGCATGAACGAGATCGAGATCATCACCACCGCATCACTCGGTGACACCAGCTACCTCCTCGTCAGCGGAGACGAGGCCGCGCTGGTCGACCCCCAGCGGGACAGCTGGGAGCTGATGGAGTCCTGTACCTCCAGGGGGGTGCGGATCCGGTACGCCCTGGAGACGCATGTGCACAACGACTACGTCTCCGGCGCGCTGGAGGTCCGCGCGGCGACCGGCGCCACGGTGGCCGGCCCGGCACGGGCGCCGTACGCCTTCGACCACCTGCCGCTGGCGGAGAACGACGAGATCGCCGTCGGAGACGTGATCGTCCGGGCGATGGAGACACCCGGGCATACGGTTGAGCACACGTCGTACCTCGTCTTCGAAGACACCCAGCCGGTGCCGACAGCCGTCTTCACCGGAGGCAGCCTGCTGGTCGGCGGCGCCGGCCGTACCGACCTGTCCGGTGACGACCACACCGAAGAGCTCGCCCGGGCGCAATTCCGTTCGCTGAGGCGACTGTCGCTGCTGCCGGACGCCACCCGGGTGCTGCCGACGCACGGAGCGGGCAGCTCCTGTGCGGCCGGACCGGTGTCGCAGGACAGGACCACCACCGTGGGCGCCGAGCGGCGCACCAACCCCGCACTGACCACCCAGGACGAGGAGGAGTTCATCAGCCAACGGCTGTCCGGCATGGCGCCGTACCCCGCCTACTACCAGTACATGGCACCGATCAACCGGTTCGGACCGGGTGTACTCGGTGGTCCGCCCGCTCTTGGGCCGCTGACGCCGGGCATGGCGCAAGGAATGGCCGCGGGAGGGGCGCAGATCGTCGACGGGCGTGACCGCGGAACCTTCGCCGCAGCCCATGTGCCCGGGTCGCTCTGCGACGAGCTGGACGACCGCTTCGCGAGCCTGATCGGCGAGGTTGTGCCGTTCGGCACACGCATGGTGCTGGTGCTGCCGGAGCCGGCAGAGGAGGAGGCGGCCGACGAGGCGATGACCCAGCTGCTGCGGATCGGATACGAGAACGTCGCGGGCTACCTGGAGGGAGGCATCTACGCCTGGCAGGCCGACGGCCGCCCGCTTCGTGCCTTCGGTACTGCGGACGTGTCCGAGCTGGCCGCGCACATCGCCGAGGTGCGGGTGCTCGACGTTCGGCCCATACGTCCGGAGGGCGGAATTCCGGGCACGCTCGGCGTGCCCCTCGCCGAACTGCCCGGGCGGCTCGACGAGATCCCCAGGGACCGCGAGATATGGACAGTCTGCGGAAGCGGTCGCCGGGCGATCATCGCAGCGAGCCTGCTCGACCAGGCCGGCATGCCCGTGACGGCGGTGGTCAGCGGTGGCGTGCAGGACCTGATGGCACTCATGTGAGTGAGGAGAAGATCATGGGCAGCAGTGGCTACGCACATCCGGAGACGCTGGTGGACACCGAGTGGCTGGCCGCCCACCTCGACGACGGAACGGTGCGCGTCATCGACGTGGACGAGGACACCACCGCATACGAAAATGACCACATCCCCGGCTCCGTCGGCTGGAATTGGACCAGGGACCTGCACACCGCCGTGGGCCGGGACTACCTGGACCGCGCCGCGCTCGGGCGGCTTCTGGCCGCGGCCGGCGTGGAGGACGACACCACCGTGGTCCTCTACGGGGGCAACAACAACTGGTTTGCGGCGTACGCCTACTGGATCCTGCGGCTGCGCGGCTTCGGCAAGGTGAAGCTGCTCGACGGCGGGCGCAAGAAGTGGGAGCTGGAAGGCCGGGAGATGACCCAGGAGGTCATGGACCGCCGGCACACCGGCTTCAGGGTGGCGGGGGAGGAGAACCCGCAGTTCCGCGCGCTGCGCGGCGAAGTGCTGGAGAAGGTGGGGTCCGCCGCTCGCCTGGTCGACGTACGGTCCCCGGAAGAGTATCGGGGCGAGAAGCTGGCGCCCCCTCACCTGCCGCAGGAGCAGGCACAGGTGCCCGGCCACATCCCCGGCGCGGCCAACGTCCCCTGGGCGCAGGCGGCCAACGACGACGGGACGTTCAAGTCGGCCGACGAGCTGAAGGCGCTCTACGCGCGGAAGGGCATCACGTCCGACCGCGAGATCATCGCCTACTGCCGTATCGGTGAGCGCTCGTCGCACACGTGGTTCGCCCTCCACGAACTGCTTGGCTACCCGGACGTCAAGAACTACGACGGCTCCTGGACCGAGTACGGCTCGCTGGTACGGGCCCCCGTCGAGATGGGGTGATCGGGTGACGTCGTTGTGGTTACAGTCAGTCCGGATCACCGCGAGTGGGGTGCCATGACCGTCGGTGATCAGGTGGTGTTTCGATCCGGCTCGGCTACGGGAGCCACGGGGCTCGTCAGAGCTTCCCGCCGATCTCACAGGCCCGGCACGGCGGCCAGGCCGCAGGTGCACTGCATGATGGCGTCGAGGACCTCGCGGGCACTCGTCCTTGCAGGTGTGGCGCGGGATGAATCCTGCCGGGATCTCGCCGGGCCACGGCTCGTGGCCGTCCCGGCAGCGGACGAACCGCTCGGGGTCGGTGGAGTGCAGTTCGTGCATGCTCGACCGCGCCTCGTCCTCCAGCTCCCGCACTCGCTCCACCAGAGCCTTCAGCTCGGCGGAGATGCCGGAGTACCGGTCGGCGCCGGTCCTTACGTGCGCGGCCCGCAGTGCCATCGCTGCGTTGCCCAAAAACCTGCCGGCATCCTGAAGGTCGGTCACGTGGTGCATCTCAATGCTGGTCACGCCCCGGACCCACACTGCGTCCATGCTCATTGAGCTCTTTCAGCGTTGCCGCTCCAGGGTGCGGACGGCCGCGGCGATTGACGACATTCGATTCGGGCTGCACCGGGCTTTGCGGAAGATGTGCCAGGACTTCAGACGGGCCACGCCCCGCTCCACCGGTGCCCGTGCCACCGAGGATGCGCGGTTGACCGTTTGCTGGGTCGGCGGCAACCCGCGGCCGGGTGGGCGCCTGACGGGTGTCGTCACCCACGGCCCTGCCCCCAGGTAGGCGCGGTCGGCGAGCACCGGGATGCCCTGGCGTTCGCAGATCCGGATGATCCGGTGGGTACGGGCCGCGGTCAGGTCGTGCGTGCGGCCAGGCAGGGCGGGCGAGATCCACAGCAGCCGCCCGGCCGGATCGGTCACCACTTGCACGTTCACCCCGTGCCGACGGTGCTTGTGGGAGTAGTCGGCCCGGCCGTCGCCGACCCGGTCGCACTCCGCCAGGGTGCCGTCCAGCAGGACGTAGTCGGGGTCGGCTTCACGCAGGGCACGCAGCAAGCCGGGTGCGCGCTCGGCAAGCAGGTCAATGACGGCTGCCGTGTAGGCGTGGGCGGTGCCGACGGCGATACCGAAACCGGCCGCGATCTGCGCAAGAGGGTCGTGCCGTCGCAGGTACACCAGGCCGACCAGGGCACGCTGGTGCGGCGGGAGCTTGCAGCGGCGGTCACCCTCGCGGGTGACGATGAGCATGGTGACCCACTCGACCAGGGCATGGGGCAGGTCGAGTGCGGCAGGATTGGAAACCAACGAGGCTCCTGCGCCGGTGAGTTGAGACTTCGAACACCTCCCTCAACGGCACGGGAGCGTCGTGCGTTGCGGACACCGACCCCCTCACCGGGTCACCGACGAAATGCGCGGGTACTGGGTGACGAAAGGGGGGCGTGCTGCCCCTAAAGGGCTTGAGCGGCGTGGACAGCTTCGAGCCGTCCGTCCGTACGGCGCAGCCGGAGGTGCGGCCGGCTGCCCGAGATGGTCGGCTGGGCCTGACTCTGCAAACTTGCGCGCAAGGGAGCCCAGCGTGGCAATCATCGCGATCTTCGACCAACCCGGCATGACCCAGGCCCAGTACGAACAGGTCTCCAACAAGGTGAACCGCGACCGTGGCCTGGTCAAGAAGCCCGCGGACTGGCCCGTACCCGGCCTCATCTCGCACACCTCCGCCCCCACTCCCGATGGCTGGTACGTCGCCGACGTCTGGGAGTCCGAGGAGGCGTTCCACCGGTTCAGTGAAGTCGTCCTGCCGCTTTTGCGGGAGGCCGGTGCTCCGGAGGTGGAGCCGAAGATCTACCCGGTCTTCAACCTGGTGACCCCGTAGCCGTCGGTCTTCTGGTACACGACGAGCTGAGGCATGACCCACAGCCCCGGCTGAGGGGGTGCCACGGCACCCCCTCAGCCCCCGTCCTCAGGGAATGCTGCGACTCGACAGGGGGATCGCCACTGGCGCGATCCGCAGAACCACAGGTCAACGCATTTCGTCGGTAGCCCTCACCCGATCCGTGGCCACGTTGAAAGAGCTCACTGATCCACCTTCCCGGCGTTCGCCTTGGTTTTTTCTTACGAGACACGCGGCGCCGGTATCTCCGCATAGTGAAAAGAACAACCTATTTACGGACGCTAAAGGCCTCGCCCGTGCCCGTCCCGCAAATTGTGCGTGAAATCGGCTCGCAGCCGGGGTGGTGGATCTTCTGTTGAATCTTCAGCTGATTTCTTGTCCGCCGGACGTCATCCCCGTTTGTGTCGGCTATCCGGCGACCGTGTAGGAGCTTGCTCCCGTCCCGGCGAGCCCACCGCCTTCGACGATCAGGTACTCCGGGCGGATGGGGCGCCCGTCGAGCCAGCACTCCAGGATCTCCCGCGTACCGGCCGCGTAGCGTGCCTGCGCCGAGAGGGTCGTACCGGACACGTGCGGCGTCATCGCCTCGTACGGCATGGTGCGCCAGGGATGGTCGGGCGGTGGTGGCTGCGGGTACCAGACGTCACCGGCGTAACCGGCCAGTTGGCCGCTGTTGAGGGCCCGCACCACGGCGTCCCGGTTGACGATAAGTGCCCGTGCGGTGTTGACGATGTACGAACCGCGCTTCATGGCCCCGATCAGCTCGTCGTCGAAGAGGTTCTCCGTCTGTGGATGCAGCGGAGTGTGGATCGACAGCACATCGACGGAGGAGGCCAGCGAACGGGCGTCGGGATGCCAGGTCAGCTCCAGCTCCTCCTCGACCTCCTTGGGCAGCCGGTGCACGTCGCAGTAATGCAGCGTGACGTCGAACGGCTTGAGGCGGCGCAGTACCGCCTGGCCGATACGGCCGGAGCCGAGGACGCCGACGTCCATGCCTTCGAGGTCGTAGGCGCGCGAGACGCTGTCGGCGATGTTCCAGCCCTTCTTGGCGGTCACCCAGTCATGGGCGGGCATGTAGCTGTGCACCAGGGTGAGGATCTGCATGACGGCGTGTTCGGACACACTGATGCTGTTGCTGTAGGTCACCTCCGCCACCGTCATGCCGTGGGCGATGGCGCTCGGCAGGTCGACGTGGTCCGACCCGATTCCCGCGGTGATCGCGAGCCTGAGCCGGGGAGCCGCGGCGATCCGCTCGGAGGTCAGATAGGCGGGCCAGAAGGGCTGCGAGATCACCACGTCGGCGCCGGGAAGCTCGCGGTCCAGGGTCGAGTCCGCCCCTTCCTTGTCGGAGGTGACGACAAAGGTGTGCCCCCGGTCCTCCAGGAACCGGCGCAGTCCCAGCTCGCCCGAGACACTGCCGAGGAGCTGACCCGGGGTGAAATCGATGGCTTGCGGGGTCGGCGCGGTCTGACCGCCCGGATAGCCGGTGATGCTGGGAATCTCGTCGCGGGCGTAATCGGGGGGGTAACCGCCCACGGGGTCCGGATAGAGCACCGCAAGAATCTTTGCCATGGCCGTCCTCCATCGGTGGGGGCCACTGCTCCGGTAAACCGGCCGGGCACCTTGAACCGGTCGGGCACCGATGATCTTGAATTTTAGTCGAGTGGGCATCGGCGCTGCAATCCCCGGCGACAATGGGGGAGCTGTGCTAGTGGATAGGGATACGGCCATTCCAATGAGGCCTGCGGCAGGAGCTCGGGTGCCCGAACCGGATGGTGGGCCCGCACGATCACGCGAGCCGTTCCGCGCCCGTCTGCACCGGGGCGTCCTGGCGGCTGTCGCGCTGGGCGGCCTCCTGGGCGGGACGGCCCGCTACGCGCTGGGCCTGGAACGTGCGGCCGTTCGCCGCCGTCTCGCTCCTCGGCTCGTTCACCACCTTCTCGACCTTCTCGACCTGGATGGTCGGCACCGATCGCCTTCTGGGCCACGGCCATTACACTGCCGCGCCGTTCAACGTCTTCGGCAGTCTCTTCGCCGGCCTGGCCGCAACCGTTCTGGGCCTGGCGGTCGGGAGGCTGGGGCCGGCCCGGCGGGCACGGATCGCCACGCGGCGCGGCCGCGCCCGCCGATACGGTTGGTGGGTACGGTGATCACCCTGCTCGCCGTCGCTGCGGCGGCCGCGGCCGGGGCAGTCGCGCTACGTACTCGACCAGTACGTGCAGTACCGAAGCCCGGGCATGTTCCCGCGCGGCACCTGGCTGATCAACATCACAGGCAGCAGCGTCGGGGCTCGCCGTCGGGGCGTTCTGACAAAGGACGGGCCCAGCCGTCCGGGACTTGACACGTGGATTTACAAGACGTCTCTTGAAGAGACGAAATGGGTTGTGGCGCACGCTTATCGGGGCGTGCCGCACACACTCGGGTTGGCCAGCGTCCACCGGCATCCGGAGGCTGCTGATGGCAACCTATGAATATCTATGCAGCCGCTGTGGGCTTTTCGACGTGAAGCTGGCGATCGGGACGGCGCCCAGAAATTACGGCTGCCCTCTTTGTGCAGGCGCCGCGAGACGTGTGTACTCCTCGCCCGGCCTTACGCTGACCTCGCACGCGGTCGCCGCCCTCCATGGCCGGGAGGAGCGGGCCCGTGAGGCCCCGGCAGTGGTCTCCGAAGTGCCGCCACGCAGGAGGGTGCCAAGGCACCCGCATCCCGCGCTCTCGCGGTTGCCGCGTCCCTGAGGACGGTGGTCGTCAAGGCAGAACGTCTCAGGCGGGTTTCGACGATTCCGTCCCCCAGGCGCAACGTGGGACTGCTCTTTGTCGGTGCGGTGCTCTTCATCAGCGGAATGCTGTTGCTCGGAAAGGGTCGATGCCCGGGCGGCAGGGGTGTTCAATCTTTTCGTAGGCGCACTGCAGGTACTGACGCCGACCTACCTCATCTTCGCCGCCGCTGGTGACCCCACCAGGATCCTGGCGGCATCCGGTAACTATCTGTTCGGCTTCACCTACCTCTACGTAGGTTCATCGGGATCTCCGTCGACCACGACACGGACACCAACTTCTACTTGGACGCGACGCTGGCCTACCGCCGGGCCTGCCTCAACGCCGTCGAGTACTTCAAGAAGTTCGGCTACAGCGGAGAGCAGGCCTACCTGCTGCTCGGCTCCTCCCCCATAGAGGGACGTATCAGCGGCATCGTCGACATACCCAACGCCTGCTGCTCGCTGTACGTACCCACCGCCATGTTCGACTTCGACGTCCGGCCCACCCCCGCCGGCCCGATGAAGGCCGACCGAGGCAAGTGCGCGTTGACCACCGCATGACCGGACCCCAGCTGCGGCCCCGCGGTCCCGGCTGCATCTCAGCCCTGCACATCATCGCCATTTGCCAGATCCGTGACGGCGGGCCGCGGCCAGGGATATGCCTGCGCAATATCGCCGAGAGAAAGACACCCACCGAGGCTCGAAGGGTCCTCAAACGACGTCTGTCCAACGTGGTCTACCGAACGATGAAGCGAGACCAGCGGAACCGACTCGCGTCAGCTGGTCGACACACAGAGGCGCTGTTTTGTTGGACCTCGCGCAGAACGCTGTACGACTCGCGGCGTGAGGTCGGTCCGCTGGCTGCGGGTTTCGTACGCATGAGCCCCGACAGTTAATCGCTGGCGCCGTGCCCTGGGGTGGGGCTACGGTTCTCTTCGTTCCGGGGCACGGTCGTGTTCCGTTCCCGAGGGAACAGCGTTGGTTCGTTGAGGAAGCAGGAGGTGAGGACATTGATGACTGTCACGGTGACGGGCGCTGCCCGCATTCAGGAGTTCATCATCGTTTCCACCCCTGTGGTCTCCGGCTGACACCCACACATCTTCCGCGCGCCGAGCGCGCCGCCGGGGCCACCCTTCGAAGGGTTCCCCTTGTTCCACGCTTCGCTCAACACCTCTTCCACTTCTGATGCCCAGCACGCCCTCGCCTCCTACGGCTGGGATGAGGGCTGGGAGGCGGAGTTCGCTCCGTACGCCGAGCAGGGGCTGCTGCCCGGCCGGGTCGTACGGGTCGACCGTGGCCAGTGCGATGTCGTCACCGCCGACGGGCTGGTCCGCGCCGACACCGCGTTCGTGACGCCGCACGATCCGCTGCGGGTCGTCTGCACCGGTGACTGGGGCGCCGTCGACCGGGACGGCGATCCCCGCTTCGTACGGACGTATCTGCCGCGCCGTACCGCCTTTGTACGTTCCACCTCGTCGAACCGCTCCGAGGGGCAGATCCTCGCCGCCAACGTCGACCACGCGATCATCGCGGTCTCGCTCGCCGTCGAGCTCGACCTCGGGCGGATCGAGCGGTTCCTCGCGCTGGCGTGGGAGAGCGGGGCGCAGCCGCTGGTCGTCCTCACCAAGGCGGACCTCGTACCGGATGTGACCGGGCTTTCGTACCTTGTCCAGGACGTGGAGACGACCGCGCCGGGAGTGCAGGTGCTGCCCGTCAGTTCGGCGACCGGTGAGGGTGTCGAGGTGCTCGCGGCAGTCGTGTCGGGCGGTACGAGCGTGCTGCTCGGGGCGTCCGGCGCGGGCAAGTCGACGCTCGCCAACGCGCTGCTCGGCGAGGACGTGATGGATGTTCAGGCCACCCGCGACGTCGACGGCAAGGGCCGGCACACCACGACGACCCGCAACCTCCTCGCCCTGCCCGGCGGGGGCGTGCTCATCGACACCCCGGGGCTGCGGGGGGTCGGGCTGTGGGACGCGGAGGCCGGTGTGGGCCAGGTCTTCTCGGAGATCGAGGAACTCGCCGAGGGGTGCCGCTTCCACGACTGCGCGCACGATGCGGAGCCGGGATGCGCGGTGCTCGCCGCGATCGAGGACGGTTCGCTGCCGGAGCGGCGGCTGGAGAGCTACCGCAAGCTACTGCGGGAGAACCAGCGCATCGTCGCGAAGACGGACGCGAGGGTGCGGGCGGAGATTCTGCGCGACTGGAAGCAGAAGGGCGCGGAGGGCCGCGCGGCGATGCGGGCGAAGCGCGGCCGCGTGCGCTGATTTTCGGGGCTCGGCCCCGAGCCCCGAGCCCGGGGTCGGGCCCGGGGCTCAGGCCTCGCGCCTCAATCGCCGGCGGGGCTTGATTTTCGCCCGGGCGGACTTGAAGTTCCGCCGGTCGGCCTGATTTTTCAGGCCGACCGGCGGGAAATTCAAGCCCGTTGGGGGTCCCCCGGACGAAGTCTGGGGGAGATTGAGGACACGGCCGAAGGCCGTACGGGGTCTGGGGCGGAGCCCCAGTTACGGGAAGGGGCGGGGTGGCGAAAGGCCCCTACTCCTCCAGGCCCCAGCTGTGAATCTTCCTCGGGTGGATACGAATCAGCTCCTCGCTGAAGTGCGGCCCCAACTCGTGCGGCCCCGTCAGGAGTTCCGCCTCGCCCCGGATGTCCACTCCGCGTACCTTCCACGGGCGGAAGCTCACAATGTCGTCGACAACCAGCGCCACCTTCGGGTTCGCCTTCAGGTTGCGCCACTTCTTCGTCGTGCCCAGGGCATAGCCGCCGATCAGGATCGTCCCGTCGTCCTGCGGGAAAAAGCCGACCGGGTTCGCCTGCGGCTGACCCTTATGGTCGACGGTCGCCAGCCGGCCCAGCCGCTGGGACGAGAGGTACGCGCGCTCGGCTTCGCTGAATTCGGTCATGAATAGCAGCCTCACACGCGTACCTCGTCTGCCGCATCGGATGCGGGACCTAGGCGAGTCCTAGGACCTCAGCCCGGTTTCACGCCGGTCAGGTTCACGCCGGTCGGGCCGGCAGCCCCCACGCCGGGGCCGGCGCGTTCGGCTTCACCGGGCGGATGCGGAGGTCCGGACGGTCCCCCCGCGCCGTGATCAGCGCCGATTCGCCCTTCCGCAGCCGGATGTGGATCGCGCCGTCCCCCGCCTCCTCCCATCGCAGCCGACCGCCTCGCCCGTCGCGGACCTCGATCTCGCCCTCGATGCCGTGTCGTACGACGCAGGGCGCGCCCGCCTCGCTCGTGATCCGGATCCAGCGGGTCCTGCCCGCCTCGCGTACCGCGCTGAGCAGGAACGCCCCCTGTGTACGGAAGTCGTGCACGACCAGTTCCCGCCACGCCGCCGGCAGCGCCGGGAAGACCCGGATCACCCCGCCCCACGACTGGCACACCATGTCGTGCAGCGACTGCGCCGCCGAGAGCGGGGTCTCGATGACCGGGCCCGACTCCTTGTACATGGTGTTGGCCTGGATGAAGCGGGTCATCAGCTCGCCCAGATACTTCAGTGCGTCCTCGCCCTTGCCAAGCAGCGCGGACATGGACGCCGCGCCCGTGAACGTATATCCCTGCAGCGCCCCTTCGAAGCTGACCCAGTGGCTGAGCGACTTCTCGATCAGGGCGCGCTCCTGCGGCGTACGGCCGGTGATCTCGTACAGCGGGTAGACCGCGAGGAGATGCGAGTAGTGGCGGTGCGACTTCGCGAAGGGGACCCCGGCGCCGATCATGTAGCCGTTGGCGTCCACGGGATACGGGACGAGCTTGGCCAGGACCTCCTGCCAACGGGGCTCCAGCGGATCGGAGATGCCCAGTTCGGCGGCCGAGTCGATGAGCGTGCGGCAGCCCCAGCGCAGCAGCATCAGGTCGTAGTTGCAGTCCGGGGCGTCCAATCCGTACTCCGGCGAGAACGTCGGCGGCAGATGCAGCTTGCCGTCCGGGCCGGGGTCGAGGAAGTGCAGGTAGTAGTTGACCGCCTTGCGCAGCAGCGGGAAGAGGAGGTCGCGCAGCAGCGACTCGTCCATGGTGTGACGGTAGGTCAGCCAGACGTTGTGCAGCGCCCAGGTCAGGTTGCCGACCTCGGGGGTGGGCGGGTTCTGGCCGGGGATGCCGACGCCGTAGCCGTTGCCGTTCGGGGTGGCGCCGCCGTTGACCAGGCGGGTGTCGGTGGTGCGGGGGATGCCCGCGGAGTCGCCGCGGTAGGGGGCGGCGACCTCGGCGGTCAGCTGGTCCCGGAATTCACCCAAGGCCCTTGATACGGCGTCGAGTTCGAGATGGTTCGAACCGTGGATCAGCCAGTACTCCAGCTGGACGTTGAGGTTCCACCAGGTGTTGGGCCAGGGCGTGGACTCCAGCCAGGGGCCGCAGGTCGCCATGACGGGGGCGTCGCGCCGGGCCGCCGCTGCCGTCTTGTACAGCTGGATCCAGTAGAACCGCTGCAGCCGCGCGTCGGGCAGCGACAGGAAGCTCTTGCGGTAGAAGCGCTCCCACCAGGTGCGGTGGGGGCGGGCGAGTACGTCGTACGGAACCGAGGACGCGCCCCGCACCGTACGCAGCGCCCGGTCGCGGGCGGTCGTCTTCGGGAACGAGTGCGCGACGGAGACGTACAGCGTCCGTGCGCTGTTCCGGACGCGCTCGCGCCAGGCGGTGACATGCTGGCCGCCCGCGAGCAACGGCTGGACGGCGGCGGTCAGTTCGCCGTGCCGCTCGACGACGGGGGGCGGGTTGCCGGTGTACCCGTCGGGCAGCGGACGGAAGGCGGCGCGCGGACTGATGGCATCGGCCGGGTGGAAGACCCAGCGGAAGTCCTTCTCGCCCTCACTCGGCGTGATCTCGACGGCGAGTACGGACGTTGTGGTGTGCACGAAGGCGCGCACGCGCAGGGTGCCCGCCGTGGTGGTGAGGGTGCCGGTGAGTTCGGCGTCGCGCAGCCGCAGCCGCCAGTCGAGACCGGTGATGGTGCCGACGGGCTCCAGAGTGAAGTGGCCGATGGGCAGCCGGGCGAGGCCGAAGAGGGAGCCGAACTGCGGACGGTGGTCCTGGACTTCGGAGTGCTGGACATTGAAGCGGACGGCGTTCTTGCCCCCGGGCTCGGCGTAGATGCCGGAGCCGAGGCAGCCATTGCCGAGATACGGGCCCTCGTACCAAGTCTTCGGCATCTTCTGCCAGACGAGGTCGGCGTCGTCGAGGACCGTGCGCCAGGAGTCCTCGGGCGCGGTGAGGGAGGCTGCCCCGACGAGAGCGGACGAGGGCGCGGCCTGTGCGGGGATCGTTCCGGCGGCGCCCACCACCAGCGCTCCGCCGATCGCCGTGCCCGTGGCAAGAACGGATCTCCTGGACGGGTCCCTGGACGGGTCTGATGCAGTGGCCATGTCGCCTCCCGGCGGCTCGTACGCAGACATGTCAATTCATCCGAGCTATCCCTCGACGGAAGGTAGGGACGCGGCGGGAGGCAGTCAATACAGCGGAAGAGATCCGATGTGTATCTCTCTATCTGCACGGTGTTCAGCGCGCCGGTGCAGAGGAGGGGCTCGGCCGTCAGCCCGAGATCACCACGCCCAGCCACGCCCCCACGACCAGCAGACAGGCGAACAGCTCCACCAGCACACTCGTCCCCACCGCCCGCATCACCGCCCGGGTGGAGGCCACCGCCGGTCCGTGCCCGCCGAGCCGCTGCCGCTCGGAGGCGTAGATCCCCCCGATGAATCCCGGTATCGCGCCCACGACGGGCACCAGGATGAAACCGATGAGCGCCCCCGCGCCCGCCCACACCACCATGCGCCGGGTCACCCCCACCCCACGCGGCCGGCGCGGCGGCAGCTGCCACACCACTACCTGGTCGATCAGCAGCACCACCGTCGAGGCCACCAGCAACGCCCAGGCCAGACCGGACTTCACGTTCATCGACCACCACAGGATGGCGGCCCATATCAGCCAGCGTCCCGGCACGCCGGGGACGAGTACCCCGAACAGGCCCAGCAGCATCACCAGGCCGACCATCAGGAGCTGCCACACGCCCATCTGCCAAGGGTGCAGGATCGGGATCACTACCGCAGGTCGCGAGCCACCCAGCCCTTCGCGTACGCCTGCCAGCCGAGCTGCATCCGGGTCGTCACGCCGGTCAGCTCCATCAGCCCCTTCACACGGCGCTGTACGGTCCGCAGTCCGAGGTCCAGCTGCTTGGCCACGCTCGCGTCCGTCATCCCGGCGAGCAGCAGCGAAAGGATCTCCAGATCCGTGGCGTCGGGCCCCGGCGCGTCCTCCTCCGAAACCCCGCCGCCCGCTCCGAGCCGCAGCCGCAGCGGCAGCGCCTCCCGCCACACCGCCTCGAACAGGCCCATCAGCGACTCCAGCAGCCCGCTCGCATGGACGACGAGCGCCGCGGGCTCCGCCCCGCGCGCCGTCAGCGGCAGCATCGCCAGGGCGCGGTCGGCGACGACAAGCTTGGTCGGCACCCGGTCCACCGCCCGTACCTGCTCCTCACGGCCCAGCGCCGCGGTCAGCTCGGTGATGCCCGCGGGCGCCGCGAGCACCGCCCGCTCGATGACCACGCGGTACGTCACTCCGCGCTGTGCCGCCTTCTCCTCGGCCTCGTTGTCCGTGGCGGAGATGGCCATCGGATCGCCGGTGACCAGGGCGCAGACCTCCTCGGCCGCGCCCAGTTGGAGCTGTAGGAAACGGTGCGCGATGGCGCTCGCGCCCGTCACCACCTCGACCAGGTCGTGCACGGCGGGCTCGGTGGCCTCGGCGCGGTACTCGTCGGCGAGAAGTGCCGCCGCCAGCTCCGCCCGGTCCAGCTCGTGCCGTTGCTGGGTCAGCAGCGCGCCGAGCGCGACGCCTGGTGGGGCCGCCACCCAGCGGCCGGTGCGGGCCGACGACTGCGCCGCCAGCCCCTGTTGCTCCAGTCGGCGCAGCGCGCGCTCGGTGTCCGTCTCCGGCAGAGCGAGACGGTGGGCGAGATCGGTGACCTCCGCTGCCCCGAGCGCGACCAGCGCGCGGTACGCCGACTCCTGTCTCTCGTCGAGACCTATCGCTCCCAGCACCCAGACCCCTCCCCGGACGTGCACTTCCCCAGCCGCCGTGGCGGAGACCGGCCACGGCGTATTCCCGCCGCGTACATCATCCCTATCCCTGCTTCGGATGGGGAGAGCGATGCGCCCGACAGTGATGCCGCAAATTCCGTCACCCAGCTCGTGGCCAACGCATACGCCGTGGCCTGAACACTTGTCGTACTGTGCTTTTTTGGGATGCCTCGTTTTCGTACGGCCGACGCGGTGGACAATAAGGGCATGAGTCAGCAGGGGGAGAGGCCCGCCGCCGAGGACGACTGGTGGAACCGGCTGTACGACGAGTCCGCCCCGGACACAGGTCCCGCGGCGAGGGCGGGCGACACGCTGGACGACCGATTCGACTCCGCGGCGGATGCGGTGGCCGCGGACGACCCGCCTGAGCCGCTTGACCCGCCCGAGCCGCCCGAAGCGGCGCCGGAACCGGCGCGTCCGCGCGCCTGGTGGGAGACGGATGCGGCCGCGCGGGAAACCCCGCCACGGCCGACCGCGCCCCCGCGGCAACGCGCACCGTGGGAACCGCCGACGACCCCCGAACGACCGCCCGCGTTACCGCCCCTGCCGCCGCCCGAACCGCCCCGGACCGAACCGCCCCGGACCGAACCGCCCCGGCCCGGCCCCGCCCCGGCCGTCCAGGCGCAGACCGGTGGCGCGCGGCCGCACGTCGCGTATGTCGGAGAGGGCCCGCCCACCTACGACGCCGAGCCCACCGCCCTGCCCGCCGCCCAGCCGCAGGAGTTGGACGAGCTCGTCGCCGACACCGTGCTCGACGGCGCGAGCTACGGCACGTACACCCTGCGCGCCGTCTCCATCCGGGGGGACTCCGCGCGCTACCGCGGCGAGCCGCGCCGCGACGCCCTGCTCACCGCGCGCTTCGGCACCGGCGACGCCGCGCTCGTCCTGGTCGCCGTCGCCAGCGGCGCACGCGCCGCCGAGGGCGCCCATCGCGCCGCCGCCGACGCCTGCCGCTGGATCGGCACAGCCGTCGGCCGCAGCCACGCCCGCCTCTCCGAGGACATAAGGGCAGGCCGCCGCGGCGACCTCAAATCAGGGCTGCACCGGCTCACCGACCGCAGCTTCGGCAAGCTGCGCGCCAGCGCGGCCGAACAGGGCGTGGAGCCGCAGGAGTACACCGCCAACCTGCGGTGCCTGCTGCTCTCGGCCGACCCCGAGTGCCGTACCCGCGTGTTCTTCGGCGTCGGCGGTGGAGGTCTCTTCCGCCTCCGCGACGGTGTCTGGCAGGACCTCGAGCCCCTGGTTCCCGAGCCCGCGGCGGCCAGAGGCGAACCCGTTGTCGGATTCGGCTCACCGCCCTCCGAGACCCCGGACGGCGACCGGCTCACGATGGACCTGGGGATCGCGACGCCTCCGTCCCCGTACATCGAGGCACCGCCCCCGCCACCCGCCGAACCGTTCCGGTTCCGCGCCTCCGTGGCCCACCCGGGCGACGCCCTGTTGCTGTGCAGCACCGGCCTCGCCGAACCGCTGCGCGGCGAGCCCGCACTCGCCAAAGAGCTGGGCGGCCGCTGGGCGCACGGCGAGCCGCCGGGCCTGGCCGCGTTCCTCGCCGACACCCAGGTGAGGGTGAAGGGATACGCCGACGACCGTACGGCTGTCGCAGTCTGGGAGGCGTAACCGACCCCGCCATGGGTTGATGGATGTTCAGGCCCCAAGCCGAGAAAGGGTACGCATCCCATGGCCAAGCAGAATGTGGCGGAGCAGTTCGTCGACATCCTCGTCCGCGCCGGCGTCCAGCGGCTGTACGGAGTCGTCGGCGACAGCCTCAACCCCGTCGTCGACGCCATCCGCCGCAATTCCGCCATCGACTGGGTCCAGGTCAGGCACGAGGAGGCCGCCGCCTTCGCGGCGGGCGCCGAGGCCCAGATCACCGGGAAGCTCGCGGCCTGCGCCGGCTCCTGCGGCCCGGGCAATCTCCACCTCATCAACGGGCTGTACGACGCCCACCGCTCCATGGCCCCCGTGCTCGCCCTCGCCTCGCACATCCCCTCCAGCGAGATCGGCCTCGGCTACTTCCAGGAGACCCACCCCGACCAGCTGTTCCGCGAGTGCAGCCACTACAGCGAGCTGATCTCCAGCCCGCAGCAGATGCCACGCCTGTTGCAGACCGCGATCCAGCACGCCATCGGCCGGAGCGGCGTCAGCGTCGTCTCGCTCCCCGGCGACATCGCCTCGCACTCCGCCCCGGAGAAGTCGATCGAGCACGCCCTGGTCACCTCCCGTCCCACCGTGCGGCCGGGCGACGCGGAGATCGACAAGCTGGTCAGGATGATCGACGATGCGGACAGGGTCACGCTCTTCTGCGGCAGCGGCACGGCGGGCGCGCACGCCGAGGTCATGGAGTTCGCCGAGCGCATCAAGTCCCCGGTCGGGCATGCATTGCGCGGCAAGGAGTGGATTCAGTACGAGAACCCCTTCGACGTCGGCATGAGCGGTCTGCTCGGCTACGGCGCGGCCTACGAAGCCACCCACGAGTGCGACCTGCTGATCCTGCTCGGCACGGACTTCCCGTACAACGCCTTCCTCCCCGACGACGTCAAGATCGCTCAGGTCGACGTCAGGCCCGAGCACCTGGGCCGCCGCTCCAAGCTGGATCTGGCCGTCTGGGGCGACGTACGCGAGACACTGCGCTGTCTCACCCCGCGCGTGCGGGCCAAGACGGACCGCAGGTTCCTCGACAAGATGCTGAAGAAGCACGCCGACGCGCTCGAGGGTGTGATCAAGGCGTACACCCGCAAGGTGGAGAAGCACGTCCCGATCCACCCCGAGTACGTCGCCTCCGTACTGGACGAACTCGCCGACGAAGACGCGGTGTTCACCGTCGACACGGGCATGTGCAATGTGTGGGCGGCCCGCTATCTCTCGCCCAACGGCCGCCGCCGGATCATCGGCTCGTTCAGCCACGGCTCGATGGCGAATGCCCTGCCGCAGGCCATCGGCGCCCAGTTCATCGACCGGAACCGACAGGTCGTCTCGATGTCGGGCGACGGCGGCTTCACCATGCTGATGGGCGACTTCCTCACCCTCGTCCAGTACGACCTTCCCGTGAAGATCGTCCTGTTCAACAACTCCTCACTGAGCATGGTGGAGTTGGAGATGCTGGTCGCCGGACTCCCGTCGTACGGAACCACCAACCGCAATCCGGATTTCGCGGCGATCGCGCGGGCGGCGGGGGCGCACGGCGTACGGGTCGAGAAGCCCAAGCAGCTCGCGGGCGCGCTCAAGGATGCCTTCCGGCACAAGGGCCCCGCCCTGGTGGATGTGGTCACCGACCCGAATGCGCTCTCCATCCCGCCGAAGATCAGCGCGGAGATGGTGACGGGCTTCGCGCTCTCCGCCAGCAAGATCGTGCTGGACGGGGGCGTAGGCCGGATGGTCCAGATGGCCCGCTCCAATCTGCGGAACGTACCGAGGCTCTGACGCCGCTGCCGTTGGTTGAGGGATCGACATGAATCGGTATGAGTGGCGCTCTCCGCGCGGGGCATGCATTTCCGTGAACGTATTCGACACAAGGGGCCATTCCGGAGAGAGGGCTGTTCGACGTGCGGGTGGGGATGATGACTGGGCGTCAGGGAGGGGCCGGGCCTGCAGCGAGCGGGCACGGCCGGGAACCTGGGGCGGAGGGGGACCCGGGCGGTCGGCTGCGTCGCCGATTAGGCTGCGCGGATCTCACCGCTGTCCCTGAAGTACGGCGTGCGCTGCGGGAGTTGCTGCGGCACTGGGGAAAGCAGGACACGGCGGAGGTGGCCGAGCTGCTCGCCAGCGAGCTGGTGACCAATGCGCTGGTCCACACCGATCACGGCGCGGTGGTCACGGCCACCGTCGCCGCCTCCACACTCCGCGTGGAGGTACGGGACTTCATGGCCGGACTGCCGGTGCCGCATGTGCCGGCAGCAGCGCACCTCGGCACCCATGGCAGAGGGCTGGTCCTGGTGCAGAGTCTCGCGGACGCGTGGGGTGTGCGCACCCACGGCGTGGGCAAGGTGGTCTGGTTCGAGCTGCACGAAAGGCCGGCCTGACAGTCGCAGACCGGCCTTCGCGTGACTGTGTGCCGACGGGCTTTCGGCCTCTACCCGTATTGCCGCTCGAGATCCCTGAGCTTCCGCTCCAGGGAGTCGAGACGCGGCAGCGTCAGAGTGTCGTCCTCGGCGGTGAGGTCGACCCTGTGCGGCTCAGTGCCGTTGGCCGCCTTCACGGCCTGGAGTGAGGGCCGGGAACGAAGCGGCAGCTGCCCAGGTTCAGCTATGACAGGCTCCGCGACGGACCCGACGCCGGACCCGACGCCGCCGGAGGCGGTCTGCGTGGATCCCGCCGTGGAGCTGAGGGCGGGAAGTTCCGCCCGGCGGTCGCCGTGAACGCGGCCCCAGGCCCGGTGCTGCCGGTTCAGTGCCCTTATCTGCGCCCGCTCCAGCTTCTCCCTGTCCCGCCTGCGCAGACGGTTCCGCTGCTTCTCCTGCCGGTCCTCGCGGACTTCGTCGACTGCCTCGTCCAGCGTGCGTACGCCTTCGAGCAGCATCAGCGACCAGGCGCCGAAGGTCTCCCGGGGCGCCCTCAGCCACCGTACGATCCGGATCTGCGGCAGCGGGCGGGGCACCAGGCCCTGCTCGCGCAGCGCGGCCCTGCGGGTCTGCTTCAGCGCGCGGTCGAACAGCACCGCGGCCGACAGTGACATGCCGGCGAAGAACTGCGGGGCGCCCGCGTGGCTCAGCCCTCTTGGCGCATGGACCCAGTTGAACCAGGCGGCCGCTCCCGCGAAGGTCCACACCAGCAGCCGTGAGCCGAGCGCCGCGTCGCCATGGCTGGCCTCGCGCACCGCGAGCACCGAGCAGAACATGGCCGCGCCGTCGAGGCCGAAGGGGACCAGATACTCCCAGCCTCCGCTGAGGCTGAGATTCTCCCGGCCGAAGCCGACCAGGCCGTGGAAGGAGAGCGCGGCGGCGACCGCCGCGCAGCAGAACAGGAGCACATAGGAGGCCGTGCCGTAGACCGCTTCCTTGCGCCTTCGGCGCTCCTCGCTGCGCTCCCAGGAGTCTTCGGCCGCGGCCTTGTCACCGGCGCGCCTGCCGCGCGCGAGCACCGCCATCGCCACCAGGACGCCCACGAGCATCACGCCGCCGGGAAGCAGCCAGTTCAGTGATATGTCGGTCAGTCTCATGGGCGGTGTCCCTTGCATCGCGGTAGGGCGTTTCGGCCGCAATAGTGGCCGAACTCCAGGGACCCCCAGGGGCTTTCGGGGCAATAGAACGCCAACGGGGTCGCATCGCATACGGATAGGTGCGTTTCGGTCGAACTGCCGTATGGGCAAGGGGTTTTGGTTCGATTTACGCCATCCGGTCAGGTGACGTGACAGCGGGCTGCGGGAGATCAGGCGTTCGGCCGCAGTTTGCTCACTCGGTCGGCGTCGCACGTGCGCGGACAGGTGACGCAGGTGTCGTCGGGCCGCAGCGTGTAGAAGAGGCAGCAGCTCGCCCGGTCGCGGGTCGGCAGCGGCTCGCCGCCCGGCCCGGCGAGCTCACGGAAGCCGGCGGTGCCGACGTACGGCTTGGCGGCGCCCGGCAGCAACTGCTCGAGCTCCACGACGGCGCGCTGCTCCTCGCCGAGCAGATGCGCGACGTACCAAAGGCCTTCGACGATCTCGTCGGTCGCCATGCCCCACAGCGCGCGCTTGCCGCGGCGCATCCGCTGCCCGAAGCCGTCCAGGACGGGCTCGATGTGCTCGGCGACGGCGGCGCGGACCTCGGCGCGCAGCGCCTCCTCGTCCGGTACGACACGGGCGCCGGGCAGCTGTGCCGCGGGGTCGTCCGGCAGGCAGGCGAACTCTGTCACCCGGACCGCCATCCGCCCCCGCGCGCGGTGGAAGGCGACGTCCTCGACGGGCGCCCGCACCACCCGGCGGTGCAGAAACCAGGGGACCGTGATCAGCAGACAGGCGGGCCAGGCATAGCGGTGCAGACCGAAGCTGGCGATCACGTCGGGGCGGGCCTGCTGTCCGTAGTCCCGCAGGACCTGAGCGTTGTCCCAGGCGAGAAAGGCGTCGAGGGCGGGTCCTCCGCCGGCGAGCTCGGCCGCGCCCACCCAGCCCGCGCCGGACGGGGGCCGCTCGCCCTCCGTGAGCTCCCGCACCCGCAGTCCGGGGAAGACCTCGGCCAGGCGCGCGTACGCCTCGCCGAAGGGCGAGGCAAGGGCGGGCAACAGGTCGGGAACGGTCATGCTGAGGGACCACCGATCGCGATCGTTGGCAGGTAAGCCTTACCTTACCCGACGCATTCGATGTTTGAACTGCGGCAGCGTCCGCCTATGGTGCACAGGGGCCCTGCGCTTGGTGCCGGGCCTGGCGCCAAGCCGGAGGAGGACCCGAGTGGAGCAGGCCCGAGCGCGCGATGCCGCGATGCCGCAGCCGTACGCGTCCGCCCGCGTCCCCGGACAGGCAAGCCCGCCCGGCCGCCCGGGCCCCGCGCAGCCACGCATTCCGGCGCAGTCCGCCCGCGCCCCGGAAGACGCGCGAGGCGAGCACACCCACAGCGAGCCCCCTGCTCCCGGCACCGCGCCACGCACGGTCCAGCGCCACTCGGTCCGCGGCCAGATCCTCGAAGCCCTGCGCACCGCCCTGGTCGACGGCGAGCTGATCCCGGGCGAGGTCTACTCCGCCCCCGTCCTCGGCGAGCGCTTCGGCGTCTCGGCGACGCCCGTACGCGAGGCAATGCAGCAACTGGCGATCGAGGGCGCGGTCGAGGTCGTCCCCAACCGCGGCTTCCGCGTCACGGTACGCAGCGCCCGCGAACTGGCCGACCTGGCAGAGGTCCGCTCCCTGATCGAGGTCCCGGTCATGCTCCGCCTGGCCCGCACGGTCCCGGCCGCCCGCTGGGCGGCCCTGCGTCCCCTGGCCGAGGCAACGGCGGCGGCTGCGGCCACCGGCGACCGCGCCGCCTACGCCGAAACGGACCGCGCCTTCCACCGCGCGGTGCTCGCGCTGTCCGGCAACCACCAACTGGTGATGGTCGCCGACGACCTCCACCGCCGCTCCCAATGGCCCCTGACGAGCGCCCCCGCCGTGCGCCGCGCGGACCTGGTGGCGGACGCGGCGGAACACATGGCACTGCTGGAGGCGCTGACCGCGCAGGACTTGGCGGTGGTGCGGTCGCTGGTGCGGGAGCACTTCACGGGCGCGGACGGCTGACGGCTAAGGTCGGTTGTGCCCGTCAACCGACCCTGTGCGTGAGGTAGTCCATGTCGTCGCCTTATCCAGATCCCCTGGTCCAGCACTTCGGCCGGGACGGCCTGCGACGGTTCGAGCGCGGCAGCCTGCAGGGCGCCCGGCTGCCGGAGACAGCGCGGACACTGCTGGAGGAGACGGGCGTACCACTGGGCGTCACCCCGTACTTCCGCGCGCCGGACGCAGACGACGCGGTCGCGCTGGGCGTCGTCGCCGCCCGTGCGGATCTGCCGCGGCCGCCGGCCGAGCTGGAGGACTGGCCGCGGGTCGGCGGCGACGGCCTGGCGCATCTGTGCGTACGGCCGGACGGCGCGGTGCAGGCGGTCGTGCTCGAAGAGGTCGCCGATGACATGTTCGTCAATACGGATGTGTCCACGCTCAATGCCTCCCTGCTGGCGCTGGACCGGGCGCTGCCCACGATCGCGGCGTCCTCGGGACTGGCCGAATCCGCCGGAGTCTTCCGCGAACTGTCCGGGGAACTGCGGCGGATCGACGCCGCGGCGTTCGCCGAGCGGGAGAGCTGGTGGCCACGGGTCCTCGACGACGTCCGGCACACGCTCAACTTCCCCTTCTCCGCCGCCTTCGAGTACCTCGACAAGGCGGGCAAGAAGCAGATCGTCACCGCGGCGACCGGGCCGGGGCAGCCGCACCCGGAGGAGCTGATCTGGCGACGACTGTACGGGGAGGGCGTGGCACCGGACCAGGTACGCCGCGTGTACTGCGAGCTGGAGCCGTGCCTGATGCCCGGCCACTACTGCGCGGTCTGGCTCCAAGAGACCTTTCCCGGGGCCGAGTTCACCCACAGCTTCGACTACGGCGACACGGCCGAGTCCCGCGAGGAGGGGCTGAAGGCGCTGATCACCTACGCGGCCGAGCAGGCGAGGGGGCAGTGACCCGCTGGGAGCGCCCCGCGGCCGGCCGTGAACCCGCCGCTGCGGCCCTGCTGGGCTGGCTCGCCGACCCGCACGCCCCGCGCCTGTGCCTGATATTCGGCACCGCGGGCTGCGGAAAGTCCGCCCTGCTTGCCTGGCTGGTCCACCACGGCCGCCGCCTGGGGACACCTGCGGAGCGCGCGGTCCACGCGGTGGTCCCACTGGAGGGGCAGAGCGTACGGGGAACGGTGTGGGCGCTCGCCGACCAGCTGGGGGTGGTGGCCCGGGCCCCGGGCGAGCTGGCCGAGGCGCTGGCAGCCGATGCGCGCCGTACCGTCATCGTCCTGCCGGACCTCGACTCGGGCCAGGACCCCGAGGCGCTGGCCGAACTGGTCCTCGTCCTCTGGAAGTTGGAGCACATCCGGCTGATCGTCGAGGTGCGCTCGGGTGGCCAGGCGCACGGTCTCCTCGCGGGGAAGCGGGCGGCCGCGGAGCTCGACCTGAACCTGGAGCAGTGGACGGACCGGGCGCGCTATGAGGCGTGGCGAGCGGAATCCACCGAGTACCGAGCCGCTGCCCCCGCTCGGGCACCCGCGGTGGTGGACCTGGACGACCCGGCGGCGGTCTGCGCGGCCGACCCGGTGCGCGTCACCGCTGCGTACGAAGCCGAACCGGACAACTGTGGCGGCCTGCGTCCGGCGTGGCTGAGGGCAGGGCAGTCGCTGTCCCGCGACCAGGCTCCGGCGGATCGCGCGCTGGTCCTGCTCACCGCACTGGGCGACGGCGCCGACCCGAGACTGGGACCGGCCCTGACCGAACTCGCCGAGGACGCACCGTGGCAAGCGGTGTGGTCCCGAGGCCGGGGCGACCTCACACCGCCCTGGCCGGGACCGGTCGCGGCCCTGGCGGTCGGCGTCGGCCCCTTGGCGGGCCGGCTCCTGACCGCCGATCACCTCGGCACCGTACGCCTGTTGGGTACGTCCGACGCGATGCCGTACGGCCGCCGTCCGTCGGCCGCCGGACTGCTGACGGCGATCGCCGGACTGCCGGACGGCACGGTCCTGTCGCTGGACGAGTCCGGTCGAGTGCACGCGGAACGGGCCTGGGCGGCGCGCCCTGCTGGCTCCGGCATAGACGCGCTGCTGAACGACGGCCCCACCGATACGGAACAGCTCACAGAGGCCCTCTTGGAGCACGAGGGCACGGCGCTGGCGACGGGCGGGGGAGTGGCGGCCGTGGGCGATGCGGCGGGTACGGTGCGCGCCTTCGGCGAGGAGACCGCCGCTGCCACTCTGCACGAGGGACGCGTCACGGCCCTGGCAGCGCTCGACGTGCCGGTCGACGAGGAGGGGACGGTAGCGCCGCTGATCTACAGCGGCGGCGCCGACGGCAGGGTACGGGCCTGGGCCCCGGGACTCGAACCGCTCGCAGCGCCGGTGGCTGAGGCACCTTCCCCGGTGGTCGCTCTGACCGCTGCTCGCACACCTCAGGGGCCGGTCCTTGCAGTTGGCTGGCGCGACGGCCGGGTCGAGTACCGAGCCCTCGACTCGGGCCGGACGCTGACCTTCCACCCGGGCTCACCGGTCCGCGCACTCGCGGCAACTCCCTGTGGAGGCCTGCTCATTGGCACGGATGAGTCCTTGGTCTGTCTGCAACCCCGGTGAGTTGGCGCATCTCACACCCCGCGTGGTGATTCAGAGTTGACGGTCATTCATTCGATTGCAAGGGTGAAGGGAGTTGACTGCGAGGGGGACGTGTCACGTGGGGAAGAAGCTGCCCGACGAACTCGTCGAGGTCCTCGACCTCATAGGCATCGAGTGGCCACAGATCGACGAGGACGAGGTCAAGGCCTCGGCGAAGGACTACCGGCATCTGGCCGAAGGCATACGCGATGCGATCAAGGAAGGCAACAACGCCTGCTCGAACATCGTCGCGGGCAAGAGCAAGGGCAAGACCGTCACGGCGATCGACAAGCGCTGGGGCACGCTCACCACTAAGGACCTCACGACCTTCGCCAAAGGCTGCGACGACCTCGCCGGCGCGCTGGACGACTGCGCCGACCTGATCCTGGGCTGCAAGGTCGCCGTCATCGCCGAACTGGGGACGACCGCGGCGGCCGCCACCGCGGGCGTCATCGGCATGTTCTTCACCGCCGGCCTCAGCGGACTCCTGACCGCGGGCGCGATCGCGGCCGCGCGCATCGTGATCCATGAGGCCATCGACTACGCGGTCGACGAGATCACCACGATCGTCGTTGACAAGATCGAGGCCAAGATCCTCGCGGAGATCGAGAAGCTCTTCACCGACCAGTTGGGCACGGACGACGACGCGGACGTCAAGGCCGTGGGTAGCGCCCTCATGGCCCAGGACCTCGTCATCGAGTTCGACGAATTCGACAAGGCGTCCGGCGACTACAAGAAGACCGCCAAGAACTTCGACGAGAAGAAAGGTTCTTTCAAGGACGGCGGCGGCAAGCGCCGGAGCACTCTCAAGAAGGACAGCCGCTTCCACAAGCTGGGCACCGTCATGGACAAGGCGGAAGACGCAGTCGACAAGAAGTCCGACGAGATGGTCAAGACGCTGGAGGACCACGGCGGCAAGATCGACAAGAGCAAGGGCAGCCACAAGGACCACGAGGACCGTCGCAAGCGGAAGTTCGAGGAGTGCGGGGAGGGGGAGGACGAGGAGGTCCGCACGTACTTGCTCAGTACGGATGGAACCGTGGAACGCCTTCTGCCGAACGGCACGACGCGCGCCCTCGACGGCGTGGATCAGGCCAGGCTGGACGGAGTCCTCGACAATGGCAAGGCGTGGCGTCCGACGACGAGGCGGGATCAGGACGACACGAAGGTGCCGAACGGTCATACCAAAAAGGTCGCCTCCACCAAGGTCGACCCCTACTCCGACCAGTTGGGCCAGGCCACACAGCTGGCCCGATATGCCAGAAATGACTACAACGGAAACAACTACGCTGCGGGCCGCTACATCGATCCCGATGGAAAAGGCGAGAGCATACTCGTCGGCTACAGCGAAAAGCCCAAGGGGATGCACTCGGAGCGCTCCATCGGGTATCCGATTCTGCACAACAACAAGCAGTCCGGATTAAAGGAAGTCTTTACGGAGCGAGAACCATGCCAACTGAAGCCAAGTTGCGACCGGTGGCTTGACCTTCACTTCAAGGATGCCCAAACGGTGCACCATGTGGCCGACTATGATCAGTCGATCCCGCGCCACCGCCGCGACAAGGAACATCAGGACTATGTGGCAGCCTTGAAGATGTCGCATGGTCGGTGACACCCGAACCAGCACGCCTCCCACCCCGTAACACGAAGGTCAGCAGCCCATGAGCTACGCGGTCACGCCGGACGAACTGATCCGGACGTTCGGTCTTTCAGGCGTCGTCTACTTCCCGCGCTACGAGTCCGCTGAGCACGCTTTCGACGCGAAAACCGCGGACTTCCTGAGCTCCGTGGGTCTGCCCCATGGCGACCAGTTCCTCTCGCGTGCGGAAGGAGATACGGTCAGCATTGCCGAGCACTTCGCGGAGGAAAGCGACGGGCTTCCCAAGGAATGCCGGTCCTGGCTGGTGTTGGGCTGGTTCCAGTACATGGTGATCGCCCTGGACCCGGATGACGGGAAGGTGTATGGCTTCGGCGAGGGTGACCCGCTCGACGCTTACAGCCGGCTGCACCGGGATGTCGAGTCCCTCGTCTACACCATTGTCGCCTTCATGGAATTCCAGGATGCGTGCAGCGATGGAGCCGGGCTCGATGAGTTGGAGAGCCGCTTCAAGGAGAAGATCGACGCGTTCGACCCGATCCCGTTCTCGGACGAGGAATCGGAATGGGTTCGCATCATCGACGGGGTTCTTGAGGAGTCTTGGTCCGCCTGACCGGTGGGCTTGCCGTCCTCGGATTCCCTGGGCAGCGCCTCGTCGACCGGCCAGGGGTGGACAGCCAACATCCCCCTGGTGAGACAGCCATACGGCCGTTGTCGGGGCACGGGCCGAGGACAACACCGTGGTTGCCCAGGCCGAAACGGACCGTGCCTTCCACCGCGCGGTGCTCGCGCTGTCCGGCAACCACCAACTGGTGATGGTCGCCGACGACCTCCACCGCCGCTCCCAATGGCCCCTGACGAGCGCCCCCGCCATGCGCCGCGCGGACCTGGTGGCGGACGCGGCGGAACACATGGCACTGCTGGAGGCGCTGACCGCGCAGGACTTGGCGGTGGTGCGGTCGCTGGTGCGGGAGCACTTCACGGGCGCGGACGGCTGACGGCCCCAAGGACAGTGGTGCGCCGCGCACGGCCGTGACGTTGCCCGGAGCGGCCGGCGATGTACGCGCCCTCGAGTAGGTCGCGCATTCGGCCGCGGTCGGCTTGTGCGCCTTGTAGGACCGCGGTGGTGTTGATGCGAATGCGTGCCGACGTCCAGGGCCTTGGTGGCATCCGGCGCCCAGCCACGAAGGAGGAAGGACGGAGTATGCACATACCCGGATCCACAGCGGGCCGCCGGCATCATGCGGCGGCCCTCGCCGCGGCGGTGATCTCCTCGACGATATTCACCGGGACGGATCTCGCTCCGGCCGGCGGCGCGCCGTCACCTTCGGTGCCCGCCCCGCAGCTGGACTGGAAACCCTGTGTCCAGGGCAGTCCGTTCGACTGCGCGACCGCGAAGGTACCGCTGGACTACCTCAACCCTGGTGGTCGCACCATCGAGCTGGCAGTCGTGAGACACAAGGCAACCGGCCCAGGACGGCCCATCGGCACCCTGTTCTTCAACCCCGGAGGCCCCGGCGGGCCCGGAACGGTGCAGATGCCACAGAGTTACGAGGCCTTCCCGCGGGAGGTACGGGAGCGGTTCGACATCGTCAGCTGGGACCCCCGCGGGGTCGGCAGCAGCACCGCGGTGAACTGTTTCGAGAGTCCCGAGGAAGCCGAGGCCTGGATTTCGGGCAAACCGGCCGGCGGCTTCCCGGTGGGCGAAAAGGAGCGGACGACCTGGATCGCCGCGTACAAGGATCTGGCCCGGCGCTGCCAGCAGCGTGACCCCGAGCTCCTACGGCATGTGCCGACCGCCGACACCGCTCGCGACCTCGACCAGCTCCGCCAGGCGGTGGGCGACCCACAACTCACCTACCTCGGGATCTCCTACGGCACGATCCTCGGCGCGACCTACGCCAACCTGTTCCCCGGCAAGGTCCGCGCCATGGCCCTCGACAGCAATATCGACCCGCAGGCCTGGACGAACCACGTGTCCAACGAGGAGCCCCGGCTCACGACATCCCTGCGCATGGGCGCGGACCGCGGCGCGGCAGCGATCCTGGACAGGTTCCTCGCCCTGTGCGGGTCCACCACCACCGCCCGCTGCGCCTTCTCCGCCGGCAGTCCGAAAGCGACCCGGGACAAGTTCGACCAGCTGCTGCGGCGGCTCCGGGAACATCCCGTGGGCGCGTGGACCTATGGCCGTACGGCCAGTGACGCAGTGAGCAGCCTCTACGTTGTCCACCCCGGATGGACGGACCTCGCCGGCAGGCTGCAGACCCTTTGGCAGGGCCGCGTCCCGGAGCCGTCCCCACCCCCACCCGCACCACCGGTCCCGAATCCGAAGCCGTACACGGGCGATGAACAGGCCGGTGCGGTGCTCTGCGGCGACAGCCCCAATCCGCGTGACCCCGGTGCTTACCACGCCCTGGAGGAGGCCAGCGCCCTCCGTGCGGGTGACGCCGGACGCTTCTGGACCTGGGCCACCGAGGAGTGTGCCGACTGGCCGGCCGTAGCGGCCAACCGCTATCGCGGCCCGTGGAACAAGCCGACGGCGCACCCCGTCCTGGTGGTCGGCACCACCTACGACCCCTCCACTCCCTACTCGGGCTCGCAGGCCATGGCCAAAGAGCTGGCCAACGCCCGCCTGCTCACCAACAGCGGGTACGGGCACACCGCACTGATCAACCCCAGCAGCTGCGTCAAGGAATACGAGAGCCGCTATTTCATCGACGGCACCCTCCCGCCGGCCGGAACAACGTGCCAACAGGACACGCCCCCGTTCCGCGCACCCAAGCCTCACGGCGGCGTAACCACGGGCGGGGGCGGGATGGCCGGCGTCGCCTCCTGAGTCATGACTCACATGTTCTCAGCCTCAGTGAGTGCGCCGTGGCTTGGTGCCCTTCGGTATCCCCACGGACGACCCGAAGCTCCGGCTGCGCCGGGAGTGGTGACGGCGGTAGTAGGAGACGGTGACGGCGGCGAGCAGGGGGCCCCACAGGACCAGCGGTTGGTAGAGGATGCCGACCACGAGGTCGCCGGTGTCCGTCATGTCATCGTGCGGGTACGTCCACCACCAGGGAACATTGGCCCACATCACGGTCAGTGCCACCGCGCCGAGGGCGGCTGCGACGACGACGGCCACCGGGCGCACGGCGCGCCCTCCGATCAGCGGTATCCAACGGGGCACGACCTCGCCCCAGGGCCGCACCAGACCGATCGTCAGGAAGGCGAGAAGCTCGCAGACCACGCTCAGCGTCAGCATCCAGACCTTCGCACCGAGCGCCTCGAAGTCCGCGAAGCTCTCGTCCAGGTAGCCGGCCGGATGGCCGAGCACCAGGGCGATCCGCCACAGCCCGCTCGGCAGTACAACCAACGTGGTCAGATGCGCGGCCCAGATCGCCCAACGGGGCGGCGGCGCAACGGAGTCTGCGGTGGTGGCGGCGTCCAGAGTGCTCATGGGGCTCATCCTGCCGCCCCACCCGTCGCGTTCCATCAGCCTCTGCGCCTGCTCCAGGTGGTCCGCTGGGCTGACGCCCGGCCTGCGTGACCCGGCCGCGAGGCGGACTGACCGTCAGACTTCGGGTTCGGCGACAAGCGGGCTGGATTCATTTGGCGAGCCCGGTGCCGCTGCCGCCGATCCCTGAGGCTGTCCGAGGTACTGAACGTAGGTGTACAGGGCCGCAGAGGCCCTGAGCCGGTGCAGGCTTCGGCGGTGCAGATCCCGTTCGCGGTTGGCCAGCTCGTCGCCCACGCGCTCGGGGCTGCCGGTGGTGCGCAGTTCATCGAGAACCGCGCGCACGGTGGCAAGGGGGTGATTGCCGCGTCGCAGAAGCGCGACGACGTGTGCCATCCGCACCTCGGAATCGGTGTAGACGCGGTATCCCGTGGACTTTTCACGGGCTGGACGCAGCAGACCGCGGGCCTCCCAGAGCCGGAGCACCGGTGGCCGTACGCCCACGACGCCGGCAACCTGGCCGATGCGCATACCCCGCCGGAACGTGGGCCCGGACGTGGTCTGGCTCGCCAGGATTGCGTTGAGGGCATCGTGCACCTTGGCGAGTTCGGCCCGTTCCCGGTCCAGTTCGGCGTGGCCGGCATCGAGGGCGGCCAGCCCGGTCTCCAGGTCGCCGTCGTGGACGGCACGCATGACGGTACGAGCCGTCTTCCAGCCGTGACCGGCGGCTACCTCCCGGGCGGCGACGAGCGCCTTGGCGTGGGCGCTCGTGAAGATGCGGTAGCCACCGGCGGTGCGTTCGACCGGCGGCAGAATCCCCATCTCTATGTAGTTGCGGACCTGTTGAACCGAGATGCCTGCCGTACGTGCGAGGTCGATGGCTCGCAATCGGTCACTCACACCGCCTCGCCTCCTGGCAGTTGCGTGCGGGACAGCACACCGTACTGCCTCACTGCGGGTTGAGACTTTTCGGGCATTTCTGATCGCTGATCAAGGATGCTGCCTCAAAAGTCCCTCATAGCAGTTCAATGAAATGATTGAAGCCACGAGCCGGTGGGCGCATCGGCATCGGTGACCAATCTGGAAATGGAGGCGAGAGGTGAAGTTTCTTCTCGAAGTCGATATGGGTGACAAGGCATTTGACGGGAACGCCGTCGGCGAGCTGGGCCGGATCCTGCGGTACTGGGGTGGGAACCTCCACCACTACGACCTGAAACCCGGCACTGGTTCGGTCGTCTACGACTCGAACTACCACGAGGTCGGCCAGTGGAGCGTCATCACGACCACCGAGTCCTGAGCTTCGCTGCCGCGCCGAATCCGCCGCTAACCTTTGGCCAGAGCTGGGTTGTCCATCGAGTGGGGGGTCATTCATGTCCGCGGAGCTGCCCGAGTCGTCCATACCTGACGAGGCGTGGGAGGAGTTCCAGCGCGAGAGCGAAGGACCCGCACGCCTCGCCGCGCCCAAGGAGCCGTCCGCGCGGGCGCGGATGGTGACCGAGCGGCTGCGGCGCGAGGACGAGGAGGCCGCGCGGCGGCACGGCAAAGTACGAGGATGGGGCAGGCGCAGGACCCAGGTTCGGGCGGAACCCGACGCGTGGCGGGCGTGGCCGTCCCAGCAGCGGCAGGCGCGGCGGCGCAGGGTGTGGGGCGTCTTCTGGGTGCTCGTGGTCGTCGGGACCGTTCTGGTCGTGATGAATCCGGCCAAGTCCCTTTCCTGGCTGGTCGGCTAAGAGGGGAAGCTGGGTAGGAGGCATCCCGGCCGGGAGCGCCCCGAAACCCTGCGAAGGAGTCATCCGTGGCCTTGACCCGTGAAGAGCGTGAGCAGTTTCTGGGTGAGCCCCACATCGCCGCGCTGGCGGTGGACGCGGGCGAGGACGGGCGGGCTCCGCTCACCGTGCCCATCTGGTACCAGTACGCGCCGGGCGGCGACATCTGGATCATGACGGGGCGTGACTCGCGTAAGGCCGCTCTGATCGCCCGGGCGGGACGGTTCAGCCTGATGGTCGACCGCTTCACGCCCACCGTCCGGTACGTCTCCGTCGAAGGGCCCGTCATCGAGACCGTCCCGGCCACCCGCGAACAGCTCGTCCAGATCTCGGCCCGCTACCTCCCGGCCGAAAAGGTCGACGGCTACGTCGACTTCGCCTGGAAGGAGCACGGCGAGCAGGTGGTCATTCACATGCGGCCGCAGCGCTGGATCAGCTCGGACCTCGGCGAGGGGTGACCGGGCCCGCCTCCGGTCAAGCCGCAGGCTCGGGCTGCGGAGGGGAGGACTGGGCCGGGGCCGAAGATGACAACTGGCCCGCCAGCCACACCGGTACGCCGCCCAGCAGGCGGAACAGCCGGCCCGCCTCCGCCCGCAGTCGGCCCGCCTCCGGCTCCGGCTCGCAGTCGGCGAGCGCGGCCAGCACCGGGGCCGTGCCGATCAGATAGCCGAGCTCCTCGCGGATCCGCAGCGACTCGGTGAAACCGTGCCGCGCTTCCGCCAACTCCCCGTCCCGCAGGGCGAGTCCGGCCTGGTGGTGCCAGGTGAAGGAGAGCAGTAGCGCGTCCCCCTGCGCGGTGGCTCCGGCGTGGGCGCGCTGGTACGCGGCACGGGCGGCCTGCGGAGAGTCCGCGATGTGCTCCGCGACCAGGCCGCGGCGGAAGTCGAGCAGCGGGCGTCTCGCTGAAGTGGGGGCGAGTAGCGCCGCAGCCCGGCCGAGCGCGGAGCGGGCCTCGTCGGCACGGTCGCGTACGCCGAGGCGGGTCGCCGCGTACGCGAGCCGCCCGCGCTCGCTCGCCGCGCCGCCGCGCTCCTCGTCGTCCTGGGCCACGGCCTCCGCCGTACGCAGCGCGTCCTCCGCCTCGGCCCAGCCGTCGGCGGTGAACAGACAGCGCTCGACGAGCAGTCCGGCCCGTTCGAGTGCTGCGGCGGGATTCGCTGTGTGGGCTTCGAGCAGAGCTGCCGCATCGGTCCAACAGCCGCGCGAGCGCAGCCGCCATACCGCGGTCTGGAGTGGATCGTCACCTGCAGTGGTTCCGGAACCAGACATGGCGGTATGCGCCACATTGCCCTCCCCGAGCACGCCATTGAGCTGTTGAGTCTGTCGCATCTCAGCATGGATGGGCATGCCTGGCCAAGGGGTCAGGTGAATGAATTCACAATCGCGGGTGGCGGATGGGCTTGCCCCGCCGGAGGCTCCGCCCCCGGACCCCCGCGCCTCAATCGCCGGCGAGGCTTGAGTTTCCGTCCGGACGGGCTGGTTTCGGGGCTCCGCCCCGGACCCCGCGCCTCGATCGCCGGCGGGGCTGGATTTCGCGTCCGGGACCGCGCCTCGATCGCCGGCGAGGCTTGAGTTTCCGTCCGGACGGGCTGGTTTCGGGGCTCCGCCCCGGACCCCGCGCCTCAATCGCCGGAGGGGCTGGATTTTCGCCCGGTCGGACTTGAAGTTCTGGCCGGAGAGGCTTGAGTTTCCGCCGGACGGGCGGGACTTCAAGCCCGACCGGCGTTTGAGGACAACGCCCGAAGGGCGTACGGGGGGCTGGGGGCTTGCCCCCAGTTCGGGAAGTGGGGGCCCCACGCCCGCCAGGGCGTAGGGGGAGGGCAGGGGAACGGGCCCGCCGCAGGCGACCCCCCTCAGCTCATCCTCAGCGCCAGGAAGAAGTCCAGCTTGTCCTCCAGCCGGGACAGATCACGGCTCGTCAGCTGCTCGATCCTGCCCACCCGATACCTCAGCGTGTTCACATGCAGATGCAGCCGCGTCGCGCATCGCGTCCAGGACCCGTCGCAGTCCAGGAACGCCTCCAGCGTCGGGATCAGCTCCGCGCGGTGGCGGCGGTCGTAGTCGCGCAGGGGGTCCAGCAGGCGGGCCGTGAACGCGCGGCGGACGTCGTCCGGGACGAAGGGGAGCAGCAGGACGTGCGAGGCCAGTTCGTGGTGGCCCGCCGCGCAGACCCGGCCCGGGCGGGCCGCCGCGACGCGGCGGGCGTGGCGGGCCTCCTCCAGTGCGCCGCGCAGCCCCTCCGCCGAGCTGACCGCGGCGGAGACGCCCAGCGTGAGCCTGCCGTCGTCGGCGAGGCCGGCCGAGAGCGGGTCGCGTACGGAGCTCAGCAGTGCGTCCGCGTGCAGCCCGGCCTCCGTGGACCCGGCGTCGGGCGCGTCCGGGTCGACGGGGACGGCGGGCAGCGGGAGCAGTGCGATGGCCTCTTCGCCGGTGTGGGCGACCGCGATCCGGTCGGTGGCGTCGGGTCCGGCCGCCGCCGGGTCGACCAGGATCTCCTCGAGCAGGGACTGGGCGACAGGCCCGGCCTCGATCGCCGTAGCCGTCCCGCCGGCCGCCACCCCCGCACCCGCGGCGCCGTCCTGACCCCAGTCCACCCGGGCCACCACGACCTGCCAGTGCGGCGCGGTCCCGAGGCCGGGCAGCAGCACCGGCGCAGCCACCCGCAGCCTGGCCGCGATCTCGGCGGGCGCGGCGCCCGCCTGGACCAGTTCCAGGACCTCCTGGGCGAGCCGGCGCCGTACCGTACGGGCCGCCTCGCGCCTGTCCCGTTCGACGGCGATCAGCTGGGTCACACCCTGCAGCAGGTCAAGACGGGCGGCGGGCCAGTCGCTCGCGTCCGCCTCGACCGCCAGCAGCCAGTCCGACAGGACGGTCTCGCGTACATCCCTGGAGGCGGGGGCGGCCCCGCGACCGGTGTTCCGGATAGGGAAGAGGGAGTACGTGACTCCGCCGATTGTCGCCCGGTGCGGCCCCCGGCGGCCGGTGCGCGTGGCGGCCAGGTGCTCGCCCGCCAGCGCGGCGCTCACCGCGGGCGGCAGCGGCTTGCCCGCCCCCGCGATCTGACGTCCGGTGGGGGACAGCACCCAGGCACGGAGGTCCAGATCGGAGCCGAGGAGGTCCAGTACGACCTCGGGTCCGCCGCCCGCCGGTCCCGACGTCATCAGCCGCCGGTGCCTGTCCACCACCGCCGCGAGATCACCGGCCCGCTCACCCGAGACCTGGCGTACGACGTACTCCGTGATCGTCGCAAATGCAACGGATTCATTGACTGCAAAGAGTGGCAGTCGATGGCGCGAACACGCCTCGACCAGATCACCGGGAATGTCTCCGAGCTCCGCCTCACCGGCCGCCAGACCTGCCACCCCGGCACCCGCCAGGATCCGGACGAACGGCTCGGAGTCGGCGGCCGTACGCCACCAGGCGAGCCCGGTCAGCACCAGTTCGCCGCCCGAGAGATACCGGCTCGGGTCCCGCAGGTCGGTCGTCATCACGCCACGTACACCACGGTCGAGTTCGTCCTCGCCGCCGAGCAGCCGCAGCCCCAGCGCTTCGGTTTCCAGAAGTGCGCGCAGCCGCATCTCGTCGCCGCCGATCTGTCTCGTTGTTGCCGGTGGCCCGTGGCCACGGTTTTCATGGGAAAACGGTGAGGTTACTGGGCCTCGCCTTTCGTTCGAATCTACAAGACGAGACGGGCGACCAGCCAACTCCTTCATGGTTTCGGTGACTGCACCGAGCGGGGCACGGCTTGTGTACTGGGGCCACACCGCGTTAACAGCACATGAATAACCAGTCGAGGGCCAACCGTCCGGGCCCGCTTGCGACGAACGACCCCCGATGAAGAAGAAGAGAGCCACTCATGGACTTCCTTCGCCCCGCCAGCTGGGAGGAGGCGCTCGCCGCCAAGGCCGAGCACCCCACCGCTGTACCCATTGCTGGTGGCACCGATGTGATGGTCGAGATCAACTTCGACCACCGCCGGCCCGAGTACCTCATGGACCTGAACCGCATCGGTGAGCTGTGCGAGTGGGAGGTCGGCGAGGAGAGCGTTCGCCTGGGCGCCTCCGTGCCGTACACCCAGATCATGGAGCACCTCCGGGCCGAGCTGCCCGGTCTGGCACTGGCGTCGCACACCGTGGCCTCCCCGCAGATCCGCAACCGCGGCGGCGTCGGCGGCAACCTCGGCACCGCGTCCCCGGCCGGCGACGCCCACCCGGCGCTGCTCGCCGCCGGCGCCGAGGTCGAGGTCGAGTCGGTGCGAGGCAGCCGCCTCATCCCGATCGACGAGTTCTACACCGGCGTGAAGCGCAACGCGCTCGCCGCGGACGAGCTGATCCGCGCCGTCCACATCAAGAAGGCCGACGGGCCGCAGCAGTTCTCCAAGGTCGGCACCCGCAACGCGATGGTCATCGCGGTCTGCGCCTTCGGCCTCGCCCTGCACCCCGAGACCCGCACGGTGCGCACCGGCATCGGCTCCGCCGCCCCGACCCCGGTCCGGGCGAAGGCGGCCGAGGAGTTCCTCAATGCCGCGCTCGAAGAGGGCGGCTTCTGGGACAGCAAGAAGATCATCACCCCGTCGGTCGCCAAGCAGTTCGCGGAGCTCGCATCCGGCGGCTGCAGCCCGATTGACGATGTGCGCGGCACCGCGAGCTACCGCCGCCACGCGGTCGGCGTCATGGCCCGCCGGACCCTCGGCTGGACCTGGGAGGCCTTTCGAGGCAACGAGAGGAGCGCACAGTGCGCGTGAACTTCACGGTCAACGGTCGTCAGCAGGAAGCCGACGACGTGTGGGAGGGCGAGAGCCTTCTCTACGTACTGCGCGAGCGCATGGGCCTGCCCGGCTCCAAGAACGCGTGTGAGCAGGGCGAATGCGGCTCCTGCACGGTCCGCCTGGACGGCGTGCCGGTCTGCTCCTGCCTCGTCGCCGCGGGTCAGGTCGAGGGCCGCGAGGTCGTCACCGTAGAGGGCCTGGCGGACTTCGCCAAGCAGCGCGCCGAGCACGGCTGCGCCACCGGTGCCTGCGGTACTTCCCTCCAGGACGCCCAGCAGTGGGAGTCCAGGCCCCAGGACTCGCAGACCGGCGAGTGCGGCAGCGACCCGTTGACACTCTCGCCGATCCAGCAGGCGTTCATCGACGCCGGTGCCGTCCAGTGCGGTTTCTGCACCCCCGGCCTGCTGGTCGCCGCCGACGAGCTGCTCGAGCGCAACGCCGAGCCGTCCGACGCGGACATCCGCGAGGCGCTCTCCGGCAACCTCTGCCGCTGCACCGGATACGAGAAGATCCTCGACGCGGTCCGCCTCGCGGCTGCCCGCCAGGAAGAGGCGGTCTGACGATGGCACGGAACACCAGAGTCGCCACCGCTCCGGTCGGCACTCCCACCAACATCTCCCAGGGCTCCCAGACCAAGGGCGGCATCGGCGAGTCGACGCTCCGGCCCGACGGCACGCTCAAGGTCACCGGTGAGTTCGCGTACTCCTCGGACATGTGGCACGAGGACATGTTGTGGGGCCACACGCTCCGCTCCACCGTCGCGCACGCCGAGATCAAGTCGATCGACGTCTCCGAGGCGCTCGCGACGTCCGGCGTCTACGCCGTGCTGACCTACGACGACCTCCCCGCCGAGGTGAAGAACTACGGCCTGGAGATCCAGGACACCCCGGTGCTCGCCCACGGCAAGGTCCGCCACCACGGCGAGCCGGTCGCCCTGGTCGCCGCCGACCACCCGGAGACCGCGCGCCGCGCCGCCGCCAAGATCAAGATCGAGTACGCCGAGCTCCCCCTCATCACGGACGAGGCATCGGCGACCGCGCCCGACGCGGTCCTGGTCCACGAGGGCCGTACCGACCACCACATCGGCCATGTCCCGCACCCGAACATCGTGCACCGCCAGCCGATCGTCCGCGGCAATGCCGACGAGGCCGCCAAGCGCGCCGACGTGATCGTCAAGGGCGAGTACACCTTCGGCATGCAGGACCAGGCGTTCCTCGGCCCGGAGTCCGGCCTCGCGGTCCCCTCCGAGGACGGCGGTGTCGAGCTGTATGTCGCCACCCAGTGGCTGCACTCCGACCTCCGCCAGATCGCTCCCGTCCTCGGCCTGCCCGAGGAGAAGGTGCGGATGACGCTCTCCGGGGTCGGTGGCGCGTTCGGCGGCCGCGAGGACCTGTCGATGCAGATCCACGCCTGCCTGCTCGCACTCCGTACCGGCAAGCCGGTCAAGATCGTCTACAACCGGTTCGAGTCCTTCTTCGGACATGTGCACCGGCACCCGGCAAAGCTCTACTACGAGCACGGCGCCACCAAGGACGGCAAGCTCACGCACATGAAGTGCAGGATCGTCCTGGACGGCGGCGCATACGCGTCGGCCTCCCCGGCGGTCGTCGGCAACGCCGCGTCCCTGAGCGTCGGCCCGTATGTCCTCGACGACGTCGACATCGAGGCGCTCGCGCTCTACTCCAACAACCCGCCTTGCGGCGCCATGCGTGGCTTCGGCGCGGTCCAGGCGTGCTTCGCGTACGAGGCGCAGATGGACAAGCTCGCGGCCGAGCTGGGCATCGACCCGGTCGAGTTCCGTCAGCTCAACGCCATGGAACAGGGCACGATCATGCCGACCGGGCAGCCGGTCGACTCGCCGGCTCCCGTCGCCGAGCTGCTGCGCCGTATCAAGGCCAGGCCGCTGCCGCCCGAGAAGCAGTGGCTCGCGGCCGGTGAGGAGGCGGACGTACGCGCCCTGCCGGGCGGGCTGTCCAACACCACGCACGGCGAGGGCGTCGTCCGTGGCGTGGGCTACGCGGTGGGCATCAAGAACGTCGGCTTCTCCGAGGGCTTCGACGACTACTCCACCGCGCGGGTGCGCATGGAGGCCGTGGGCGGCGAGCCGGTCGTAACCGTGCACACCGCGATGGCGGAGGTCGGCCAGGGCGGTGTCACCGTCCACGCGCAGATCGCCCGCACCGAGCTCGGCGTCACGCAGGTGACGATCCAGCCGGCCGACACCCAGGTCGGCTCCGCAGGTTCGACGTCGGCCTCCCGCCAGACGTACGTCACGGGCGGCGCGGTCAAGCACACCTGCGAGAACGTCCGCGAGAAGGTCCTGGAGATGGGCCGCCGCAAGTTCGGCCCGTACCACCCGGCATGGGCCACCGCCGAGCTGCTGCTCGAAGGCGGCAAGGTCGTCACCGACGGCGGCGAGGTACTCGCCGACCTGGTGGACGTCCTCGAGGGTGAGGCGGTCGACCTGGAGCTCGAATGGCGCCACCGTCCCACCGAGGCCTTCGACCTGGCCACCGGCCAGGGCAACGGCCACGTCCAGTACTCCTTCGCCGCACACCGCGCGGTGGTGGAGGTGGACACCGAGCTCGGCCTGGTCAAGGTCGTCGAGCTGGCCTGCGCCCAGGACGTCGGCAAGGCGCTCAACCCGCTGTCCGTCGTCGGCCAGATCCAGGGTGGAACCACCCAGGGGCTGGGCGTCGCGGTCATGGAGGAGATCATCGTCGACCCGAAGACCGCGAAGGTGCGCAACCCCTCCTTCACGGACTATCTGATCCCCACCATCCTCGACACGCCGACCATCCCCGTCGACGTACTCGAGCTTGCCGATGACCACGCGCCGTACGGACTGCGCGGCGTCGGCGAGGCCCCGACCCTGTCCTCGACTCCGGCCGTCCTCGCGGCGATCCGGAACGCGACGGGTCTGGAGCTGAACAGGACGCCGGTGCGCCCCGAGCACCTCACCGGCACCTGATCACCGTCCCCCACAAACTCTCCGGGCGGGGCGCCGTGCCTCCAAGGAACGTCACAATTCCGCCCGTCCGCACCGCCCGGAGAACTCAAGTACCGCACCGCTCGCGGTTCTTGCGTATCCCAGCAACACCAGCAGTACCAAGCGACACCAGCAGTACCAGTAACACCAGGCAAAACCAGTTCGTCTCGGGCCGTCCCCCGGGTCGTGCAGCCAACGCACCATCCCAAATCCCGCAGCTACGACGCTCACGCGGGTGCCCCTGTGAACCTTGGGAGTAGGCACCATGACCCAGCAGTCCCTTGAGACCAAGACCACGGCGGAGGACGCCGGCGCGGGTTCGCGCCAGCCCGCCGGCCGGTCTTGGCTCGACCGGTATTTCCACATAACCCAGCGAGGGTCGACCATCGGCCGGGAGGTGCGTGGCGGCATCACCACCTTCATGGCGATGGCGTACATCATCCTTCTCAACCCGGTGATCCTGTCGGTGCCTGATGCTGCCGGCCACAAGCTCGACGGTGATCAGCTGACCACCGCGACCGTCTTCGCCGCCGCCACAACCACCATCGTGATGGGCCTCCTCGGCAATGTGCCGCTGGCCCTCGCCGCGGGACTCAGCGTCTCCGCCGTCATGGCTTTCCAGGTCGCTCCGGAGATGACCTGGGAAAACGCGATGGGCATGTGCGTCATCTACGGTCTTGTGATCGTCCTGCTCGTCGTCACCGGCCTGCGCGAACTGATCATGAACGCCATCCCGCTGGCACTGAAGCACGCGATCACCATGGGGATCGGTCTCTTCGTCTGCCTCATCGGCCTGGTCCAGGCCGGCTTCGTCACCTCCATGCCCGGAGAGGGCGGCATCGCGGGAGCCAAGCCGATCCAGCTCGGTACGAGTGACATGCTCACCGGCTGGCCGGTGCTCTGCTTCGCCGTCACCGTCCTGCTGATCTTCATGCTGCAGGTCCGCAAGGTGCCCGGCGCGATCCTCATCGGGATCATCGGCGGCACGCTGTTCGCCGCCGTGGTCCACCAGTTCGCCGGGCTCGACAGGAAGGCCTGGGGCGGACTGAACGCCCCCGAGATCACCGGCTCCATCGTCAGCACGCCGGACTTCGGCCTCTTCGGCAGCGTCTCTTTCGACGGCATCGGCAGCGTCGGCGGCATCACGGTCGGCGTCATCGTCTTCACCCTCGTACTGGCCGGCTTCTTCGACGCCATGGGCACCATCATCGGCATCGGCCAGCAGGCGGGCCTCGCCGACGACAAGGGCAAGATGCCCGGACTCAACAAGGCCCTGGCCATCGACGGCGCGGGCGGCGCGATGGGCGGCCTCGCCGGCGCCTCCGGCCAGACGGTGTTCGTCGAGTCCACCGCGGGCGTCGGCGACGGTGCGCGCACCGGCTTCGCCAGCGTCGTCACCGGCCTCGCCTTCACGCTCTGCCTGTTCTTCACCCCGCTGGCCCAAGTCATCCCGACGCAGGTGGCCGCCGCCGCGCTCGTCGTCATCGGATCGATGATGCTGACGAATGCCAAGCACATCGACTGGAACGACCAGGCGACCTCGATCCCGGTCTTCCTGACCACCGTGCTGATGCCCTTCACGTACTCGATCACGGCGGGCATCGCGGCGGGCGTCCTCGCGCACGTCCTGATCAAGGCCGTACAGGGCAAGGCGCGTGACGTCGGCTGGCTGATGTGGGTGCTGTCCGTCGTCTTCCTGGCGTACTTCGCCCTTCACCCGATCGAGGGCTGGCTGGGAGTCAAGTAAGTCCCGCCGCCCACCCACACCCTTGAGGAGACCGACGTGCTGGACATCGCCGAAGAGCTGAACCGGTGGGTCGAGCAGGGCCGCGAGTTCGCTGTCGCCACTGTGGTGGCCGTCGGCGGCAGCGCGCCCCGGCAGCCGGGCGCGGCCCTCGCCGTGGACAGCGAGGGCACGGCGATCGGGTCGGTCTCCGGAGGGTGTGTGGAAGGCGCGGTGTACGAGCTGTGCCGGCAGGCGCTCGAGGACGGCGGGAGCGTCCTCGAGCGCTTCGGCTACAGCGACGAGGACGCGTTCGCCGTCGGCCTGACCTGCGGCGGCATCATCGACATCCTCGTCACGCCGGTACGCGGCGGGGTCTTCCCCGGCGCGCTGGCGGCCGCCGCCGGAGGGGAGGCGGCGGCCCTCGCCAGAATCACGGACGGCCCGTCCGATCTGATGGGCCGCGCATTGCTGGTCCGCCCCGACGGTTCGTACGAGGGATCGCTGGGCGGCCACCCGTCACTGGACCGTACGGCGGCGGCAGAGGCGGGCGCCATGCTCGACGCGGGCCGCACGGGCACGCGGGTCATCGGTGAGGACGGCAGCCGGTGCGGGCAGCCGCTGACCCTCCTCGTGGAGTCTTCGGTCCCCGCTCCCCGGATGGTCGTCTTCGGTGCGATCGACTTCGCCTCCGCGCTGGTGCGGGTCGGAAAATTCCTCGGCTACCATGTCACGGTGTGCGACGCCCGCCCCGTCTTCGCGACGAAGACCCGCTTCCCGGAGGCGGACGAGATCGTCGTCGACTGGCCGCACCGCTATCTGGAGTCGACGGAGGTCGACTCCCGCACGGTCCTCTGCGTGCTCACCCACGACGCCAAGTTCGATGTCCCCCTCCTCGAACTGGCCCTCAGACTTCCCGTCGCCTACGTCGGTGCGATGGGCTCCCGCCGCACCCACGAGGACCGCAACACCCGCCTGCGCGAGGTCGGCGTCACAGAACTCGAACTGGCCCGCCTGCGCAGCCCGATCGGCCTGGACCTGGGGGCGCGCACGCCGGAGGAGACGGCGCTCTCGATCGCAGCGGAGATCGTGGCAAACCGCCGCGGCGGCAGCGGGGTCTCCCTGACGGGAGCGCACACCCCGATCCACCACGACGCCGAGCAGGAGCTGACGGGACGAATCGGGTCGGTCGCCTGACGATCGCCTGACGGGGGCCATGGGCTTCCCCGGCGCGGGGCCCTGGCTGGAACGGCGTGCTGGGCGGCGTGGCACCTCCGGACCTCACGCGCGGCGTGCCACCACCAGTCGGCAGCGCGGGCTGCCGTCCGGCAACCGGCGCAGATCCTTCATCGGCAGCAGCTCCACCGAGAACCCCGCCCGCCTCAGATCGGCCAGCACATCCGGAAGCCGCCAGGTGCGGTAGTACATGACAAACCGCGGCCGCCACAGCAGATTCCGTACGCGCATCGCCGCATCGAAACCCCACAGCGTCCAGTAGAGCCGCGAGCCGATCCGGGGCGGCGCGGGAACGGGAAAGACGAACCGGCCGCCCGGCCGCAGGGCCTTGTGGACCTGGGCGAACAGCAGCGGCCGCTCCCGGGGCAGGAAGTGGCCGAACGCCCCGAAGCTCACGGCCAGGTCGAAGGCCCGCTCGAAGGGCAGAGCGCGGGCGTCGGCCCGTACCCAGCTCACCGCCGGTCCGCCCGGTCCGCCCGGCCGGGTCTCCGCCGACCTCCTGGCCTCGGCGAGCATGCCCGCGCTGAAGTCGACACCGGTGACCCGGTCCTCGCACAGCTGCGACAGGACACCCACTCCGGCGCCGGTGCCGCAGCAGACGTCGAGTCCCGACGAGAAGGGGCCGAGCGGCCGGACCGCGTGAACCACCGCGTCCAGCAGGCGCTCCGACGTCCGGAAGGGCGTCTCGTCGAACTTCGGCGCGAGCAGGTCGTAGCCGTGTTCGGTGGACGAGAGCGCCTGCATGGCGAGCTCGCGGAAGGTGGGGCCCGAAGGAGTGAACATCACCCCATCTTCCTCCGTATACGTGGAGGGTCCCTGCGCATCCGTACGGGCCGTTCCATGCAGGGGAGGCAGGGTCAATGGCCGGCAGCAATGTCACCGCACTCTTCCGCGCGTCCACCGCGCACAGCCCGTCGTACTTCACGCTGAACCGGGCAGGCGGTGGCCCCGCCGGTGAGATCACCGACTTCTGCATCCCCTGCAATCCGTACTTCCCCACCCCCGCGATGTTCGACCAGCTCGGCCGCGGGCTGCGCGAGATCCTCACCTACTACCCGAGCGGCGCCGACACCATCACCGCCGAGCTGTGCCAGGTGCTCGGGCTCAACCCGCAGACCGTCGCCATGGGCAACGGCTCCACCGAACTGATCACCTGGATCGACCACTTGCTGGTGCACGAGTCGCTGGCCGTGCCCGTCCCCACCTTCGGCCGGTGGACCGACCAGCCGATGGAGACCGGCAAGCGCGTCGACATGCTCCTGCTGCCCGAGGCGCACGGCTTCCGCCTCGATCCGACGTCCTTCGTACAGTTCGTCCGGACCCGTGGCTCCCGCGCCGCGGTCATCTGCAACCCCAACAACCCCGACGGCGGCTTCCTGCCCAAGCAGCAGGTCATCGCTCTGCTCGACTCGCTCCAGGACCTGGACCTGATCGTCGTCGACGAGTCCTTCCTCGAATTCTCGGACGCCGAACAGGAGCCGAGCGTCGCCGCGGAGGCCGTCCTGCGGACGAATGTGATCGTGCTGCGCAGCCTGGGCAAGAACTTCGGGCTGCACGGAGTGCGCTTCGGCTATCTCGTGTCGAATCCCAGTCTGGCCGGCAAGGTGCGGGCCGCACTGCCGAAGTGGAACCTCAACTCCTTCGCGGAGACCGTGGTGTTCATGCTGAAAGAGCACCGCCAGGAGTACGCCGAGAGCCTTCAGCAGGCCTGCCGCGACCGGCAGGAGATGACCTGGCGGCTCTCCCAGCTGCCGGGGCTGACCGTCTACCCCTCGCAGGGCAACTTCCTCTACGTACGCCTGCCGGAGGGCGTGGACGGGACGGTCCTGCGGGACCGGCTGCTCGCCGAGCACGGGGTGCTGGTGCGCGAGTGCAGCAACAAGATCGGCAGTTCGAGCCGGTTCTTGCGGCTGGTGGTGCGCCCGCAGCAGGATGTGATGCGGCTGATGTCGGCGATGGAGCAGGTGCTGTACGGGCAGCGCACCCAGGTGCCCGAGCCGCTTCCGGAGCCGCTGGCGCCGATGCTGGCGCAGGCGCCCCAGCCGAAGCCGCAGCCGCTGCCGCAGGCACAGCCACAGCCGGCGGTGCAGCAGCCGGGGCCGATGCCGATGCTGGCGCTCGCCCAGCAGCCGGTCGACGCGCGGGGCCTCGGGCCGGTCCGTTCCACGGGCACGGCGGCGGTGGACCGCCTGATCGCCCAGGCATAGAGCCGGCCACTGTCTTGACGTATACACGCCATGCCCTTACGTTGCTACGCGCTGAGCTGTTCAGCCACCGGCCCAACATTCAGATATCTGAACAGTCTGCCTCGAGGGAGTGGAAGATGACCGGTAAACGCCCCGTGCTCGCCGGCTTAGCAGGAATCTGCGGAGTCCTGCTGGTGGCCCCGAGCGCCTCCGCCGAAGTCGAGCCGGGCGGCTGGACCTCGCAGTCGCCCTCGTTCAACGTCCAGGAGAGAGGCTGCGGCCAGGTCGACAACCTCACCTTCAAGCTCACCTGCTCGACCGGAAGTGGCGATCAGCGCGCCGAGCGGCGGTATGCCACGTACACCGGCGGCACCCGCCAGTTCGAGGGCTACTTCAAGATCACCAGCCTGGGCGGCACCCGGATCAGCCTCAAGCAGACGTTCAGGGACGCGCCGTCCGCGGGGCCGTACTTCATGCTGGCCGTGGAACGCGGCGGCAGGCTGTACGCGGTGCACGGCGGCGCCACCGTGGCCAATGGGGCGACGGTCGGCACGAGCGTACGGGTCAACACCGTTCACCAAGTGGGCAGCAGCCACCGCACCTACATCAACGGGTCGCTGAAGCACACGTACGACAGCCCGGGCGGCAGCTTCTACGACAAGTTCGGGGCGTACCGGACGAGCAGTGGTCAGGGGCCCGCCACCGTGGTGTGGAGCGGCATCAAGTTCTGGCGCAAGTAGGGCCGGGATGAAAGGAGTTCGGGGCGCGTACCGCGCGCCGGCCGCCGCAGCCGTCATTGCCGTCGCGTCGGCCACCGTGGCCGGCTGCGCGGACGCGCCCGCAGAAAGCCCCACCGCCGAGAGACCGCGGATGACACTGACCGCGACGCTCGACTCGCCGACCGACATCACCCTGCGCTGGAACGGCCGCGATCCGGGAGCCGCAGGCCGCACCGTCGAGTTCGCCACCGAGCCCGGCGGCCCGTACACCATCCTGCAATTCCTGCCGCCCGGCCGGGCGACGTTCACACACCCCGATCTGATGCCGAAGACACCCTTCTACTACCGGCTGCGGCCCTTCTACGGGCCCACCTCCGCAGCGGTGAACGTCACTCTGCCCGCGGGCGACTTCAGCGAGCAGGACCAGCGGAACGACCACGAATGGGCGGAGCCGCGGACGCTGGCGGGCGACAGCGGCCCGTCCCACTCGGTGAGAACGACGGCAGCCGCTCCCAGGGGGCTGAAGGCCACGGTCATGCATGCGAACGGCATCAGACTCACCTGGCAGGACCACGCCCGCGGCGAGGAGGGCTACCTCATCGAACTGCGGCCCGACGGCGACCCCGACTTCCGCGTCGCCGCGGTCGCGGGACCCGACATCGAATCCATCGGCATGATCACCCTGCCCGACGAGAAGAAGTCGACCGTCCGCGTCCGGGCCTACTACTACGGCGAGCAGTCGAACGTCGTCCATCGTACGACGGGCCCCGAGGCCTGACTTCGCGCACCGGCCGCCAGATCCTGGCCGGTCCTGGCTACCGACGTAACGTCGGGTTTCCGGGCCGGGCATTGTGCACAGTGGAGCAGGACCCGCCGCGCAGCCGCCCCTAGCCTCACCGGAACAGCACCCAACGAGGGGCGGTACCGGTGAACTGGCTCATCCACGACTACCGCGAGAGCGATCTCGCGGCGGTGGTCCACCTGATCGACACCACGGCCGAACTCGGACAGGAATCGGTCTTCTCACTCGCCGAATGCATCGGCGCGCTCACCTCGCGGCAGCCCGCCGTGGTCGCCGTCCACCAGGGCGTCCCCATCGGCGCGGCCCTCGCCTCCGTGGCCGGTGAGCGCGCCTGGGTGATGCGTATCGCCATCTCCTCGGCCTGGCGCGGCCGGGGACTGGCGAGCGCCCTTCTGGTGGAGCTGGAGCGACGGCTCGTCGCCGCCCGGGTGGGCCGTATCGCCTACGTACTGCCCGAGGAAGAACTGCTCGGCGAGGGTCTGCTCAACGCGGGCTACACGCGGCAGCCCGCCGTGGCCTACTTCGAGAAGGTCGAGCCGCTCCACGGCCCCGCGGCCAGTCTGCTGGAGGACCTCGGCGGCCGGTTCCTGCCGAACGACCTGTGGGCCAAGGTCGCCGGCATGGAGGCGGAGAAGGATCTCATCGAACGGCGCGTCGTACTGCCGCTCGCGGAACCTGAGCGAGCCGCCCGCCACGGTGTCAGGCCGCCGCGGGCCATCGCCCTGTTCGGCCCGCCCGGTACCGGGAAGACCACGTTCGCCCGGGGCATCGCCTCCAAGCTCGGCTGGCCGTTCGTCGAACTGCTCCCGTCCCGCCTTGCCGACGAGGGCAACCTGGCGGCCGCCCTGCGCAGCGCGTTCGCCCGGATCGCCGAGCTCGAACGGGTCCTGGTCTTCATCGACGAGGTCGAGGAGATCGCCCCGGTCCGCACCGAGCCCGCTCAGCCGGGCGGGATGCACGGGGTGACCAATGAACTGCTCAAGCTCATACCGGGTTTCCGGGAGCGGGACGAGCGCCTGCTGGTGTGCGCCACCAACTCCATCCGCTCGCTGGACCCGGCGTTCCTGCGCCCCGGCAGATTCGACTACCTGATCCCGATCGGCACCCCGGACACGGCGGCCCGAGCGGCGATCTGGTCCCGGTACACGGACGGCCGTCCCGACGTGGATGTGACGGTCCTGGTGGCGGCCACCGAACTGTTCACCCCCGCCGACATCGAGCACGCGGCCCGGATCGCCGCCCAGACGGCGTTCGAGCGCGACCTGGAGACGCTCGGCAGCGGCAAGGGCGACCAAGGGGCGCTCGGCGCGAGCACAGAGGACTATCTGTCGGCGATCGCCCAGTGCAGGCCGACGGTGACGCCCGCGATGATCGAGGAGTTCGGCGCGGACATCACCGCCCACGCCCGGTTCTGACGCACGTGGGAAGTGGAAGTGCGAAGCCCTCCGCGGGGTGCTGCAATGACCTGGAGGGCTGACCACCGCGGTCTGCCGTGGCGAGCGCCGTGCGACATGAGCGGCGCGCGAGGCCCGGACCCCTACCCGCTCGTGAGGAGTGGCGATGAGCGACGACTTCGAAGCGATGGGACCCGTCGACTACATGGTTGTCGAGTTCCCCGGCAATCGCATGACGGGCGAGGGCTTCCCCCTGCTCGTCGATCTGGTCGATCGCGGCATCATCCGCATCCTCGACCTCCTCTTCGTCCGTAAGGACAGCGACGGCTCGGTAGCCGCACTGGAACTGACGGACCTCGGGGACGAGGTCGACCTGACCGTCTTCGAGGGCGCCTCGTCCGGGCTGCTGGGCCAGGACGACATCGACGAGGCCGGGGCCGCACTGGAGCCGGGCAACTCCGCGGGAATCCTGGTGTACGAGAACCTCTGGGCGGCACCTTTCGCCCGGGCCATGCGGCGAAGCGGTGCGCAGCTGGTGGCGGGCGGCCGAATTCCCGTCCAGGCCCTGCTGGCCTCGCTGGACGCGGCCGAGGCGACGGCCTCCGACAGGCCGGTTGCCGGCTGAGAGCAACAATCCGCGGACCGTCCCCGCGACGCTCCGCCCCGCACTCACTGTGGGAGATGAGTGAACATGCCCGGACTTCTTCGTGGCGTCGCCCGCACCGCCGTCGTTGCCGGAACCGCCACCGCGGTGTCCAATCGCGTATCGCGGCGACAGGCGGGCCGATGGGCACAGCAGGACGACCAGCAGCAGGCCGCGGCCCCCGCCGCCCCCCAGACCGCACCGCCGCCGGCCGACCCCGACGACGACATGACCAACAAGATTGATCAGCTCAAGCAATTGACCGACCTGAAGGCCCAAGGGGCGCTGACCGAAGAGGAATTCGCGGCACAGAAGCGCCAGATCCTCGGCTGACACCGGACAGCTGACACCGGACATGGGGGACTGGGAAGGGACGACCCCATGACGGAGCCGAGTCCGCGGCCGGCCACATCCGGCGGCGGAACGCAGCCGGAGGAGGCGGACCGGCTGCGCGCCATGCTGCGCAGCCCGGGCTATCTGAAAACGCTCGTGTTCTGCGCCCTCATCGGTATTCCGGTGTCGTTCGCCGCGTTCTGGTTCCTCGTCGCGCTCCGCGAGCTGGAGCGTCTGATGTGGGCCGATCTGCCGCAGGCCCTGGACTGGGACACCCCGCCGTGGTGGTGGCCGCTGCCCCTGCTGCTGGTCGCCGGCATCGTCGTAGGCCTGGTGGTCACACATCTGCCCGGCGCCGGCGGTCACATCCCCGCGGCGGGACTGCAACCGGGGGGTGCCACAGCCAGGGCCCTGCCCGGGGTGATCCTCGCGGCCGTGGCCAGTCTCCCGCTGGGCGCGACGCTGGGCCCCGAAGCCCCGCTGATCGCCCTCGGCGGTGGCCTGGCGCTCCTCTTCAGGGACCTCGCCCGCAGGCCGGTCACCCCGACGACCACGGCGCTCCTGGGCGCGGCCGGGGCCGCGTCGGCTCTCGCGGCCATCTTCGGGAACCCGTTGGTCGCCGCGGTGCTGCTGATGGAGGTGGCAGGGGTCGGCGGTCCGCAACTGTTCGCGGTCATGTTGCCGGCACTGCTGTCCAGCGGGGTGGGTTCGCTCGTGTTCACGGGCTTCGGCAACTGGACCGGCCTCTCGACCGGCGGTCTGTCCCTGAAGCCGGGCGCACCGATTCCGCATCTCGACACCGGAGACGTGGTCTGGTCGGTGCTGATGGCCGTCGCGATCGGTGCCGCCGTGCATCTGGTGCAGGTCGGAGGCCGGCGGGTCGCCGCCTTCGTCCCGACACGTACCGTCGTCCACACGGCCGTCTGCGCGCTGGCCGCCGGCGCCTGCGCCGCCGTGTACACACTCCTCACCGACCGGTCGCCCGCGGACGTGGCCTCGTCCGGTCAGGCCACCCTGACCAAGCTCGCCGCCGATCCGCACGCCTGGGGGGTCGGCGCCCTGATCGCCGTACTGCTCTGCAAGGGCGCGGCCTACGCGCTCTGTCTGGGCAGCCTGCGAGGCGGACCCATCTTTCCCTCGCTGTTCCTGGGCGGCGCGGTGGGCGTGCTGCTCGCGCCCCTTCCGGGTCTGGGGGTCGTGCCGGGACTGGCCGCGGGCATGGCGGCCGCGGCGGCCAGTGCCCTGCGGCTGCCGGTCAGCAGCGTGGTGCTCGTCGTCCTGATGCTCGGCAGCGTCGCCATGACCCCCGTGGTGATCCTGGCGGCCGTCGTGGCGTTCGTGACCGCCGAGCTGCTTCCTCCCGGACGGGCTGTTTCACCGGTGGGCAAGCCCGCCGGATCTGTGCCCGCCGTCGCGGCCGACCGGGCCTGAGACGGCGTCGCGCCGCCGCGGAACAGCCCCCGAGTCGCGAAACGGATCACTTGGGCCGATGTTGGAGGTAACCCGATCGGCCGTACGGGAGACCGTCAGGTCGGTCGTACGACACGAAGGAGCGCACCATGACGAGTCATGTGAGCGGAACCCACACGGGCGCTGCGGCGCGCAGTTCGACGAAGAGCGGCCTCGGCAGCGGGTGGTTGGTCTTCGCAGGCGTCCTGATGGTTTTCGGCGGCTTCATGACGCTCTTCGCGGGCATTGCCGCCATCGCCAACGACGACGTGTTCGTCGCCACCAACGACTACGTCTACCGGTTCGACCTCACCGGATGGGGCTGGATCCATCTCATCCTCGGCATCGTGATCGTCCTCGCCGGATTCGCCCTGTTCCAGGGCACCACGTGGGCGAGGGTCGTCGGTGTGGTGCTGGTAGGTCTGGCCATGATCGCGAACTTCCTGTGGCTGCCCTACGCGCCGTTCTGGGCGATCGTGCTGATCGCCATCGACGGCTTCGTCATCTGGGCGCTGTGCGCGGCTCCCAGTCCTTCGGAGAGCTGACGCGCGGGACTTCACCGGCTCGAACCCCCGGCCAACCGCGGGCGCGCGGCCGCCCGCACCGCACTGACCGAGGAGCCGCTCATGCCCCCGCGCGCGACAGGAGAACAGTGGCAGTTGCGCCACGGCGGGCAGACGGCCGTCGTGCTCCAACTGGGCGGCGCCCTGCGCCACTACGAAGTGGACGGCCGGCAGCTGCTGGACGGGTTCACCGCCGACGCGCGGATCACCGGCGGCCGAGGGCAGCTTCTCGTCCCCTGGCCCAACCGGGTGGGCGGCGGGCGTTACCACTTCAACGGCCATGACCTGCAACTCCCGCTGACCGAGCCGGAGAAGCACAACGCGATCCACGGCCTGCTGCGCTGGACCCCATGGCAACTGCTCGCCCGCAGCGACCACGGAGTCAGGGTGGGCACCACGCTCTTCCCGCAGCCGGGCTATCCCTTCCAACTGGAGGTGTTCGCCGACTACCGGCTGGGGCCGGAGGGGCTCGAGGCCGCCGTCACCGCGACCAACGTGGGGGACACCGCGGCACCCTACGGTGTGGGCCAGCACCCCTACTTGACCGTGGGCCCCGGTCCGGTGGACACGGCACTGCTGACCGTGCCCGCCCGCCACCGGCTGTGCACCGACGAGCAGGGTCTGCCGACCGGTCAGGAACCGGTCGAGGGCACTCCGTACGACTTCCGCACCGCCCGCCCCATCGGCGACCAGCAGCTGGACACCGCCTTCGCCGGACTCGACCGTGACGGCTCCGGCCGGGCCGTGGTGCGGCTGGCCCACCCCTCGGGCCTGAATGGCATCGACCTCTGGCTCGGCGAAGGCACCCGATACGTGCAGGTGTACACCGGTGACACGCTGCCCGAGCCCGAGCGGCGGCGGCGCGGTGTCGCCGTGGAGGCCATGTCCTGCCCGGCGGACGCCTTCCGCAGCGGTACGGATCTCACCACCCTCGAGCCGGGCGGCAGCCATGTGCTCCGGTGGGGGCTCGGCCCGTGGGGGACCAGCGGCTGAGGCCGGCGCCGCTGTCGCGGCCCCGGACCGGCCGATCGACAATGAGACGGCCGTACGCACAACTCGTCGGCGGGAGGCAGCATCCTCATGGCCACGCGCACGGAACCACCGGCCCCGCAGGCCATGACCACGGACGCCTTCCGGGCGCTTTACGAGCACCTTCGCGACGAGGCCCGGCGCAGTCCGGACGACCGGCGCGGGGCGCTCGGCCACCTGACGCCCGAGCGCGTGGTGGCAGCCGCCGCCGAGGTCCGGTCCGGCCGTACGGTGTCCCTCGCCGCGCCCATCGAGACGCGGCCCGGACCGGACAACCCTGAACCCGCGGACCACCGGATGACCGGACCCGCAGCCGGTGACATCGGTGCGGGCGGGCTGCACTTCGCCCTCGACCGGTTCGCGATGAACGTGCACGGGGACGCCGACAGCCATCTCGACGCGCTCTGCCACGTGCTGTTCGACGGTGAGCTCTACAACGGGATCCCCGCGAGCAGTGTGACACCGGACGGCGCCGGTCCACTCTCCCTGGACGTCGTTCGGGACGGCATCGTCGGCCGCGGGGTGCTCCTGGACATCCCACGACTGCGCGGCGTGCCCTGGCTGGAGCCCGGCGATCAGGTGACGGCCGCCGACCTGACCGCCGCCGAGGCCGCCCAGGGCGTCCGGGCCGGCCCGGGAGACCTGCTGCTCGTCCGGGTGGGTCACCGCCGCCGGCGCCGGGAACTCGGGGCCTGGAACGCGGCGCAGGCCAGGGCCGGGCTTCATCCGACGGCGATGCGGTTCCTGGCCGAGCGGAAGGTCGCGGTGCTCGGCTCGGACGGCAACAACGACACCGCCCCAAGTGCGGTTGCGGACATCGCCTTTCCCGTGCATGTGCTGGCCATACACGCCATGGGGCTGCACCTGATGGACTATCTGCAGTTCGAGGAGCTGGCTCCTGCGTGCGCAGCAGCGGACCGCTGGAGCTTCCTGTGTGTGGTCGCGCCGCTGCGGCTGCCCGCCGCCACCGGCTCCCCGGTGAATCCGATCGCCGTCCTGTGACCGCGGCCCGACGGCCGCGACAGCACCGGTCCGGTCGCCGTGAACCGAAAGGGCGGATAGGTTCGAATGGGTGGGACGGGTGCTTTTCCGCAGCGCGCAGTGACAGGTCCCGGCGGGGAGCGCAGGGCCGCGAGCGCAAGGACGGTGGTCGCCGTGGGCGATGCCCCTGACTACGACATCATCATCATCGGTACCGGTGCCGGCGGCGGAACGCTCGCCCACCGGCTCGCCCCCTCCGGAAAACGCGTGCTCATCCTCGAGCGCGGTGACTTCCTCCCGCGCGAGCGGGACAACTGGGACTCCACCGCCGTGTTCGTCAAGGGCAAGTACCGGGCCCCGGAGTTCTGGCTCGACAAGCACGGCAACGAGTTCCCGCCCGAGGTCAACTACTACGTCGGCGGCAACACCAAGTTCTACGGCGCCGCCCTCTTCCGGCTGCGCCCCGAGGACTTCGGCGAACTCCGCCACCACGACGGCATCTCGCCCGCATGGCCGATCCGCTACGAGGACCTGGAGCCGTACTACACCCAGGCCGAACACCTCTACCTGGTGCACGGGCGGCACGGCGAGGACCCCGGCGAAGGACCGGTGAGCGCGCAGTACGCGCACCCGCCCGTCGAACACGAGCCGCGCATCCAACAGCTCAGCGACGACCTCGAGAAGCGCGGACTGCACCCGTTCCACCTGCCCATCGGCGTCAATCTGAGCCAGGACGGAAACGGCCGGGCGACCCATTCCAGCGTCTGTATCCGCTGCAACCGGGTGGACGGCTTCCCGTGTCTGGTGCGTGGCAAGTCCGACGCCCAGGTGATCTGCGTCGAGCCCGCACTGGAGCACCCCAACGTAGAGATGATCACCAACGCCCGGGTGGTCAGGCTGGAGACCGACCCGTCCGGGCTCAGCGTCAGCACGGTCGTCACCCGGCTCGCGGACGGCTCCGAGGCCCGGTTCGAGGCGGACATCGTGGTCGTCGCGTGCGGGGCGGTCAACTCCGCGGCCCTGCTGCTGGCATCGTCCAACGACCGGCACCCCCGAGGACTGGCCAACAGCTCCGACGTGGTCGGCCGGCACTACATGCGGCACAACAACCTGGCGTTGATGGCCCTGTCGAAGGAACCCAACGACACTCAGTTCCAGAAGACCCTCGCGTTCCACGACTGGTACCTGGGAGCGGACGACTGGGACTACCCGCTGGGCGGCATCCAGATGCTCGGCAAGTCGGACGCCGAGCAGATCCACGGCGAGGCGCCGCGCTGGGCCGGAGCCGTGACCCCGGACATGCCGTTCGAGGTGCTGGCCCATCACGCCGTCGACTTCTGGCTGTGCAGTGAGGATCTTCCTCTCCCGGACAGTCGCGTCACCCTGGACGCGGACGGCAGGATCCATCTGTCCCTCGACGAGAAGAACAACGTCGCCGGGCTCAAGCGCCTGCAGCACAAACTGCAGGGAATGCTCGGCCACTTGGGCATGCACGAACACCAGCTGCTCTCGCACAGCATCTACTTGCACAAGGGCATGCCCATCGGCGCCACCGCGCACCAGGCCGGAACCGTCCGGTTCGGCGACGATCCGAACAGCTCTGCCCTGGACGTCAACTGCAAGGCCCACGACCTCGACAACCTCTATGTGGTCGACACGAGTTTCTTCCCGGGCATCGGCGCGGTCAACCCGTCGCTGACGGCCATGGCCAACGCCTTGCGGGTCGGCGACCACATCCTTGACCGGCTGAGCTGACCGGCTGAGCTGACGGCGGTCCGGCCGCTGGTCCGACCGGGCGAAGATGCTCCGCCGTGCGGCCCAATGTCTGCTTCGCCGCAGGTGCCGCCCCCGTCCGCCGGTGATTCTGTGACGAGCCGGGCTCGACCGGCGCACCGAGGAGGTAGGCAATCGTGAATTCCACCGCGGGCGCACCCCAGGGCGTGATCCCGACGCATCTGCTGAAGGGCCAGAAGGCACTGGTGACCGGTGCCAACTCCGGTATCGGCAAGGCGACGGCCATCGGTCTCGGCCGGGCCGGCGCCGACGTGGTCGTGAACTACGTGGCCGACCGTGAGGCGGCCGAGCAAGTGGTCAAGGAGATCACCTCGTTCGGTGTGCGTGCGGCGGCGTACGAGGCGGATGTGTCCAGGGAGGACGAGGTCGTCGGCATGGTGGACCGGATGGTCCAGGAGTTCGGGACCATCGACATCCTTGTCGCCAACGCCGGTCTGCAGCGCGACGCCCCGTTCACCGAGATGACCCTCGCCCAGTGGCAGAAGGTGCTGGACGTCAACCTGACGGGTCAGTTCCTGTGCGCCCGGGAGGCGACGAAGGAGTTCCTGCGGCGCGGGGTCGTCCCGGAGGTGTCGAGCGCGGCAGGGAAGATCATCTGCATGAGTTCCGTCCACCAGCTCATCCCGTGGGCGGGGCATGTGAACTACGCCTCCTCCAAGGGCGGCGTACAGATGATGATGGAGACACTGGCGCAGGAACTCGCACCGCAGAAGATCCGGGTGAACGCGGTCGCCCCGGGAGCCATCAAGACGCCGATCAACCGCAGCGCCTGGGAGACGCCACAGGCCCAGGAGGATCTGCTGCGGCTCATCCCCTACAAGCGCATCGGCGAACCCCAGGACATCGCCCATGCCGTCGTGGGCCTCGCGTCCGACCTCATGGACTACGTGGTGGGGACCACCCTCTACGTGGACGGCGGGATGACTCTCTTCCCCGGATTCGCCACCGGCGGCTGACCCTCTCCTGCACGTCGCGAGCAGCAAAGGCACGTATGCATACCACGGTCCACCTGCTGGCGGACGCCCCGGCCCAACTGCTGCCGGCCAGGCAGCTCATGGCATTCACCCTGGCCTCCCACATCATCCTGGTGCCGTTCGGGGTGGCGCTGCCGCTCCTCACCCTGGTGATGCACTATCGCGGCCTGCGCCGCAACGACCCCGTCGCCCTGCTCCTCGCCAGACGCTGGTCGGCCGTCATGGCGGTGCAGTTCGCGGTCGGCGTCGTCACCGGCACCGTCCTGTCCTTCGAGTTCGGCCTGCTCTGGCCGGGCCTGATGGGCAAGTGGGGTGACGTCTTCGGCATCGGATTCGGTGTCGAGGCGTGGGCCTTCTTCCTCGAAGCGGTACTCATCGCCATCTATCTCTACGGCTGGCGCAGACTGAAGCCGCGGACCCATTTCCTGCTCGGCCTGCCGCTTCCCGCAGCCGCACTGCTCGGAGCGTTCGGCATCCTGGCGGCCAACTCGTGGATGAATACGCCCCAAGGCTTCTCACTCGACTCCGACGGCAACCCCGTCGACGTCGACATCTGGTCGGCGATCTTCACCCCGATGTTCGGACCGCAGTACTGGCACTTCGTCGTGGCAATGCTGGTGACCGCGGGATACGTCGTCGCAGGCGTCTACGCGGTCGGCTGGCTGCGGGGCCGCAGGGACCGCTACCACCGGCTGGGCTTCACCCTTCCCTTCACCGTTGCCGCGGTGTTCACCCCGGTGCAGCTCATGCTGGGAGACTCCATCGCACGGTCGGTCTTCCACAAGCAGCCGGTGAAGTTCGCCGCGACGGAGATCGTCTGGAAGACCGACACCCACGTGCCGGAGTACTTGTTCGGACGCCTTCACCCGGACGGAACCATCTCCGGCGGCATCAAGATCCCCCAACTCGACTCCATCCTGGCCGGGTTCAGTCCCAGCACCAAGGTGACGGGACTGACGTCCGTCCCGGCGAGCCACCGGCCGACGGCCACTCAGGCCACCATCGCCCACTGGGCCTTCGACCTCATGGTCGTGATCGGCTCGCTGCTGGTGCTCATCGCCCTCTGGTACGGCCTGGTCTGGCTGCGGCACCGCCGGCTGCCCGCCTCCCCGTGGTTCTTCCGCGGCGCGGCCTGTGCGGGAGTCGCCTCGGTCGTCGCCGTCGAATGCGGCTGGATCACGACCGAAGTGGGCCGCCAGCCCTGGATCGTCTACCAGAACATGCGGGTCGCCGAAGCAGTGACGTCGACCAGGTCCACCAGCCTGTGGATCATGCTGGGCGTGGTGATCGTGGTGTACGTGCTGGTCTTCGGCTCACTGCTCGCCGTACTGCTCAGGATGCGTACCCGCTGGAGGCTTGCCGACGAGCGCCGGGAGGCCGGGGAACCGGGCGAGGGACCGGAGACGGACACGCCGTACGGGCCCCGCTCCCGGCCGCCCGCCGCCGACGTACTTGCCTCCCGTGGCGCCGGGTCCGGAGCGGACGAGGACGGGCTCTCATGACCGCGAACCTCATCGCCGCCGTACTGCTGCTCGCGGTGGCCGCCTATGCCTGCGCCGGCGGCACCGACTACGGGGCCGGGTTCTGGGACCTGACCGCCGGCGGCGCGGAACGCGGCAAGCGCCCCAGATGGCTGATCGACCACGCCATGGCACCCGTCTGGGAGGTCAACAACGTCTGGCTGATCTTCGTCTTCATCATCATGTGGACCGGATTCCCGACGCTGTTCCAGACCGTGTTCTCCGCGATGTGGCTGCCGCTGGCGCTCGCCGCCATCGGCATGGTCCTGCGCGGCGCCGGGTTCGCACTGCGCAAACCCGCCAGGCGTCTGGCCCGTCGGCGCATCCTCGGGGCGGTGTTCGCCGTTGCCTCGCTGCTCACCCCGTTCTTCCTCGGCGCGGCCGTCGGCGGCATCGCCTCCGGCCGGGTGGCGCCGGGAACCGAAGCCTCGGCGGAAGCCTGGTCCAACCCCACTTCCGTCCTCTTCGGGCTGCTCACCGTCGCATCGACGGCCTTCCTCGGAGCCGTGTTCCTGGCCAGAGACGCCGCACGCTTCGGCGCGCCCGACCTCGTCGGCTACTTCCGGCTGCGGGCCCTCGGCAGCCTCGCCGTCGTAGCCGTGCTGGGATTGGCAGCGCTCGCCGTCACTCACGGCGACGCCCCCTATGTGTGGAACGGGCTCACGGGCGGCCTCGGCCTCGCGTTCGTCGTTCTGGCCGCAGTGTGCGCCGCCGCCACGGTCTGGCTCCTGCTCCGGGCGTCCGGCGCCTGGTCCCGCATCACGGCCGTGGGCGTGGTCGCGGCGGCCGTCATCGCTTGGGGGGCCGCCCAGCGCCCCTACCTCATCCCCACGTCCCTGACCGTGGCGGAAGCGGCCGGCGCTCCCACGACGCTGCGCTGGCTCGGCGTCGTCACGCTCATCGCCGTGCTGCTCGTCGGACCTGCCGTCGTCCTGCTCTACTGGCTGGACACCCACGGCGAGCTGGAACCCCTCACCGATGCCGACCTTCAGCGGAGCGCGCCCGGCCTCGGTGGCACGGCCGACGGCGACTGACCATCAGGCGGGTGTCATGCGGGTGCGGCGGCCACCCGGCCGGTCTGTACCGCGTCGACCAGGGACCGGTGGTCGCGCTCGTTCTGGTCCGCGTAACTCTCCGCGAACCCGGTCAGCGCACGGTCGAAACCGTCGCCGCCGCCCAGGTACGCGGCGATGGCGATCCGGTCCCCGGAGCGGGCGTGAGCGCGGGCCAGGGTGGCACCGCAGACCTCGCCGAACACCTGCATATCGTTCGGCACCATCATCTGGGGCACTGCGATGCCCTTCCAGTCGTGCAACTGGCGGACGTAGAAGTCCCGTCGGCGGCCGTCGATTCCCACGACGCGGTCCCAGCCCAGGAAGATGTCACTGGCGGCCTGCATAAGGCGCTGCCCCGCGACCACGCGCTGCCCCTGGTTGTCGTGCCTGCTCTCGCCGACGTGTGCGGCTAGCACCGACCGGTCGGCCTCCTTGGCCTGCAGGATCAGCGGATCCTCGTCGTCCTTGCCCAGCAGCAGGAGGATCCAGCAGCGGGTCCCGACACTGCCGACGCCGACCACCTTGCGTGCGATGTCGACCACCCGGTACTGCCGGAGCAGGTGCCTCCGGTCGGTTGCCAGGGTACGGGCGTACCGGTCGACGAGCTCGCGGAGCTGCTGTTCGATCCGGTCGCGCTCGGTGCCGGGCATCATGTCCTCGATCGGTACGACCAACGGCGGATCGGCGGCGAACCGGCGTTCACCACCGACGATCCGGGTGAGCTTGTCGTACGCCTTGAGGTTGTCCCGGGTCCGCGCCTTCGCCATGGCCGCCGACAGACGTCCACGGCCCCTCTTGTCGAGCTTCTGGTCCACCAGAGCCTCGATCTGTTCCATGTCGGCGCGGGCGTACCACACTTCGAGGTTGCCCATGCCCGCGAAGCGGCGCATCCACTGGCGGTACGACCCAACGGCGGCCCGGACGATCGTCGCACGCTCCTCGTCGGTGTAGCCGTTCTCCCGTCCCGCGATGACCAGGCTCGCTGCCAGCCGCTTGACGTCCCATTCCCAGGGGCCGGGCAGCGTCTCGTCGAAGTCGTTGATGTCGAACATCAGCCGCCGTTCGGGGGAGGCGAGCAGCCGGAAGTTCAACAGGTGGGCGTCTCCGCACAGTTGGGCCGTGATTCCCGAGCGGGGGGTGGAGGCCAGGTCGCCGGCCATGATCGCGGCAGCCCCCCGGTAGAAGCGGAACGGCGACTCCGTCATGCGTCCGTAGCGGATGGGAACCAGCTCGGGCACCCGCGCGGCCGACTGCTCCTCGATCACGTCCACCGGGTCCGGCCGTCCCGCGGTGGGGGAGAAGCCGGCATGGCTCGATCTCGGCACCTGCTTGCGGGCCGCCCTGCCCCTGTCCGCCCGCTCCCGGGGCGACAGGTGCTCTACGTCGTCGGAGGTCCGGCTGCCCTTGCTCATCGCATGCCCTTCCTGTCCGGCGGGGTCAGTCCAATTGTCCGTGACCACGTACGGCTCGCATCTCGGGGGATTGCCGCAACGGGTGAAGCGCGTGAGCCGACCGGGTGGCCGGACCGGTGTCCGCCCGACGGAGCCGCGCGCTGTCCGCCCGAAGCCGGTTCAATCCCCAAGGCGCCCGGAATCCGAGGAGAGAACCCGCTCTGACTGACGACGAGATCCTTCTTGGCATCGGCTTGACCGTGGTACTCGCGGTCGGCTCCCAGGTCCTGGCGAGCCGTCTGCGTGTCCCCGCGCTGATCGTGCTGCTGCCGGTCGGCTTCGCCGCGGGAGCCCTGACGGACGTCATCCATCCGGACCGGCTGGTGGGACCGGAGTTCTCCGCCCTGGTGTCGCTGTCCGTGGCGGTGATTCTCTACGACGCCGGTCTCGGACTGGATTTCCGCCATCTCACCGGCCCCGTCCGCAGTGTCGTGGCCAGGCTGCTGCTGCTCGGTGTGGTGCTCACCTGGGGGGCCATTGCGGGTCTCGGCCCGGCGCTCTTCGGCGTTCCCCTCGCGGTGGCCGTGATGCTGGGCGTGATTCTCGTCGTGTCGGGGCCGACGGTCGTCGGTCCGCTGCTCGACTACGTACGCCCGACGGACAAGGTGCGGCGCATCCTGATCTGGGAGGGGTCGCTGATCGACCCGGTCGGCGGCATCCTCGGGGCCCTCGTCTTCCACTCCCTCGTCGCGAGCAACTTCGAAGTCGGCAAGGGATTCCACTTCGGCGTGCTCTTCCTCAGCATCGCCGTCGGTCTTGCGGGCGGCGCGGTAGGAGCCGCGTTGCTGTGGCTGACGCTGCGCACCCTCCGGCTCGGCGAGTCGCTCGGCACGCTGGCGCAGCTCGCCACTGTGATCGCCGTGTCGGCGGGATGCGACATCGTGATCGACGACACGGGGCTCATCGCCGCGATCGTCACCGGGCTGGCCGTCGCGAACCTCCCGGGTTTTGACATGCCCGCACGCCGGCCCTTCTTCGAGACGCTGGTCCAGCTGATCATCGGGCTGCTGTTCATCTCCATCTCGGCCACCGTCACCCCGGCATCCGTCACCCCGGTGCTCCTGCCGGCCCTCGGCCTCATCGCCGTCCTCGTCCTGCTGGTGAGGCCGCTCGTCGCTTACGCCTCCACGCATCGCATGGGCCTGACCGGCGGGGAACGGGCCTTCATCGGGTGGATGGCCCCACGCGGCATCGTCGCGGCCTCCACCGCGTCGGCCTTCTCCGCCACCTTGGTCGACAAGGGGCTGGACGGCGCCTCCAAGATCCTGCCGGTCACCTTCCTGGTGATCGTGGGGACGGTCCTGCTGTACGCGCTGACCGCGGCGCCCGTGGCCGCGCGGCTGGGAGTCATCAGATCGGCGCGTACCAGGCCCCTACTGGTCGGCGGGGATCCGTGGGTGATCGACCTGGGGCGGTCCCTGAAGTCCGCGGGACTCGAGGTGCTGATGTGGGCGGGCCTCGAGCAGCAGCGGGAACGGATCAGAGAAGCGGGGATCGAGCTGGCCACCGGTGAGTTGCTGGCGGCGGCCACCGTCCCCAAGGCGCGGCTCGAAGGGGTCACGGCGGTGTTCCTGCTCACCGACGCCGACGACTTCAACGCGCTCGCATCGGTCATGGTTCAGGACAGCGTCGAGGGCCCGGTCTACCGCGTCGGCCCCCCCGCACGACAGCCATGGCGTCGTCGCCCCTTTCACCGGTGGCGACATCCTGTTCGGCCGGGCCCTGGTCCGGCACACGCTGGCAGCCCGGTACGAGCAAGGGGCCCGCTTCGTGGTGGAGTCCGCAGGCGATGCCCCGCCGTCCGGCCACAGCACACTGTTCGTGGTACGGGCCGACGGCCGGCTGGACCCGGTCACCGAGGCCCACGCGGTCACGCCGCGCGCCGGTGACACCGTCGTGCTGCTCGGCCCCGCGCCGCCGGGCCCGTGAGGCCGGTCCGACTCGCCCTGGACGGCTGATCCGTCGTACCCGGCGGCACCTACGTCTCGTTGCTGCCGGCCCGGTTCAGCGTCGCGTCCAGGGTGATGGCCGCGTCGATGAAGGCCAGATGGGTGAATGCCTGGGGAAAGTTCCCCAGTTGCCGCCCCGTCAGGCCGATCTCCTCGGAGTACAGGCCCAGATGGTTGGCGTACGTCAGCATCTTTTCCAGTACGAGTCTGGCCTGATCGGGCCGCCCGGCCCGCGCGAGCGCGTCGACGTACATGAACGTGCACAGGGAGAAGGTGCCTTCGGAGCCGCGCAGCCCGTCTGGCGAGGCCTCGGGGTTGTACCGGTAGACCAGGCTGTCTGAGACCAGCTCCCGGTCCATCGCGTCCAGCGTGGACTTCCATATCGGGTCGTCGGGGGTGATGAAGCCCACTGTCGGCATGCGCAGCAGCGCGGAGTCGAGCACATCGCTGCCGTAGTGCTGGACGAAGGTATTGCGCCCGGCATCCCAGCCCTGTGTCAGGACCTGCTCGTAGATCTTGTTCCGCTCACGGCTCCAGCGCTCGACGGCGGCGGGCCGGCCGCTGGCGGCAGCCAGCCGCAACGCGCGGTCGAAGGCGACCCAGGACATCACCCGGCCGTAGGTGAAGTCCTGGCGGCCGCCCCGGGTCTCCCACAGGCCCTCCTCGGCCTGGTCCCAGTGATCGGTGAGCCAGTCGAGGAGCGTGTGCAGCGAGGTCCAGCCCCCGTGGTCCAGCTGGATCCCGTGCTGGTGGGCGAAGTAGATGCTGTCCAACGCCTCGCCGTAGATGTCCAGTTGCAGCTGGTCCGCGGCGCCGTTGCCGATGCGCACCGGGGCAGAGCCCTGGTACCCCTCCCAGTGCTCCAGGGTCTCTTCGACGAGGTCGGACGAGCCGTCGACCCGGTACATGATGTTCAGCGGTCCCGTATCACTGGCATTGCCCGCCCTCTCTTTCACGCGGTCGCGCAGCCAGCCGATGAAGGAGGTCGCCTCCTCCTTGAACCCCAGTCCCAGCAGGGCGTATACGGAGAACGAGGCGTCGCGGATCCAGGTGAAGCGGTAGTCCCAGTTGCGCTCGCCGCCCAGTTGTTCCGGCAGCCCCGCCGTCGGGGCCGCGACCAGAGCGCCGCTGGGTGCGTACGTCATCAGCTTCAGCGTCACGGCGGAGCGCTCCACCGCCTCCCTCCACCGGCCCGAGTAGCGGGACTGGCCGAGCCAGGACCGCCAGTAGCGGACGGTGTCGTCGAAAAGCCCCTGGAATTCGGTGAGGCGGATGCCGCGCGGCGGTCCGTCGGCGGACGACTCCATGACCAGACCCCGCTCCTGACCGGCCTGCAGGGTCAGCGAGAAGTGCAGGTCCTGTTCGCCTGTGAGGGAGTTCACCAGTCGCTCGTCCCCCGGTTCCCGGACCGCGTGCACGGTCAGCTCCAGTCCCTCCGAGGCGAACACCGCACCGTGGTCGGTGATGTGCAGCTTGTGGGGCTTACGGCCGTAGTCGAACCGGGGGGCGATCTCGATCTCGAAGGACATGCTGCCGCGCACGCACCGCAGCATGCGGACCAGACGATGGCGAGGGGTGGCCGTCCGCCCGGTCACCGGCATGAAGTCGACCACCTCGCCGGCGCCCGCCTCGGTCATGAACCGGGTCACGAGAACCGCGGTGTCGGGAAAGTACAACTGCTTGGTCGCGTAGGTCTTGTGGGCCGGGGTGACCGTGAAATGCCCGCCCTTTTCACGGTCCAGCAAAGCGCCGAACACACTTGGCGAGTCGAAGCGTGGACAGCAGAACCAGTCGATCGTCCCATCGGTGGTCACCAGCGCCGCGGTCTGCAAATCACCGATCAGGCCGTGATTCTCGATCAGCGGGTAGTCGTCCATCGTGAGCCCCTTTCGGCTCGTGCCGAAAAACGCACCGCGTGCGCAACCCTCAGTACGGCTCGCTCGCGTCGCGGATGTAGATCACCCGTTTGCCGCTGCGCCGACTCGGTGCCACCCGGACAGCTTAAGCAAGGAATTCCCCATGAGCCTGTCGAGCCGGCAACGGCTCCTTTGAACGGCGACGGAACGGCGACGGCTTCCTGTCTCTGCGCCCGCCGAGTAGCGGCATTACCGTGGATGCGAAGGCCTGATTTCAGAACTGAACCCGGAGGGTGCCGTGCTGTCGAGCCTCGCGCCTGTGCTCAGGAGGGGAAGGGTCCGCGGGTGCGGATGATGTCCTGGGCGACCGCGTTCCGGCTGCGGCAATACGCCAAGGCCAGCCTGTGGATCGTCCCGCTGTTCGGATTCGCACTCGGCGTGATTCTCGCGGAGTGGGCCGTGGCCGTGGACGTAACGGATTGGCTGCCGACAAGCTGGCGGTATTCCGCGACAACGGCGAGCGGTGTGCTGACTGCGATCGTCGGGGCCATGGTCGCCCTGCTCGGGTTCGTCGTGACCATCGGTGTACTCGTCGTCCAGCAGGCCACGGGAACGCTGTCCCCGCGGTACATGCGCCTGTGGTACCGGGACCGCCTGCAGAAGGCCGTTCTGGCCACCTTCACCGGGACGTTCGCGTTCGCCTTCTCCCTGCTGCGCAGCATCGAGTCGGACTCCGTCCCCGACCTGGGAGTCACCCTGGCCGGGCTGGCCGTCGCCGTCAGTCTGCTGCTCCTGCTGGTCTACCTCAGCCGGTTCACCCACAACCTCCGGCCGGTGGCAATCGCCGACCTGGTCGGACGGATGGGGGAGAAGATCCTCGTCCGCCGGGCGGCCAAAACCGGCGGCTCCGCGCTCCTCGACGAGGAACACGCACTGCCGGGCGGCCCGGTGACGCGCATCCGGTCCGAACGCGGCGGAGCCATCCAGGCGTTGGACATGGCCGGGCTGACGGTCGCCGCGGTCCGCCACGACTGCACCTTCGTGGTCACCCACCCGGTCGGGGACTTCGTACCGCCCGGCGCCACCGTCGTCGAGGTCCACGGCGGGACCTCGACGCCCGATCCGCGGCGGGTGACCGGACTCATCGCCCTCGGCTCCGAGCGGACCATCGAGCAGGACCCCGCCTTCGCCCTGCGCATTCTCGTCGACATCGCCATCCGAGCCCTCTCCCCGGCCGTGAACGACCCCACGACCGCCGTTCAGGTGCTGAATCACATCGAGGCGTTTCTGTACACCGTCGGCAGGACCGAAATCCGCCGCCGCTACGTGCTCGGCGACGACCGTGGCCGGCCGCGACTGGTGGTGCCGAGCCGGGGCTGGGAGGACTACCTTCAGCTCGCCGTCACCGAGATCCGTGAGTACGGGGCGAGGTCCACCCAGATCTGCCGACGGCTCCGTGTGCTGCTGGAGGGCCTGCTGGACACCCTGCCGGCCGAACACCTGCCGGCGGTCCGCACGGAGCTGGGGCTCCTGGACGAGGCGGTCGAGCGGGAGTTCACCGATCCTGTTCGCCGCGCCATGGCGAGGACGGGCGACCGTCAGGGCATCGGCGGCGGGCACCGACCGGAGACCGCACCGCCCGGATGAGCGAGCCGCCCGGATGAGCGGGCCGCCGCATCCAGAGCGCCACGCCAAGACCGTGCACGTACCCGTGTGGCCCTGAACAGCTCGCGTGTGCCCGGTCCGCGGGGTCTGCTGGTATCCACCCATCCGTACGGGGAGGACCTGCAATGCCCGACAACGGAGCGACCGGCCCGGACGGAGGCGCGGAGCACCCCGGGGCGCCGGGCGCGGACGACGCGCACGCCGGAGTGGAGCAGCTGCGCACACGCGTCGCGGCGCTGGAGGCCGATCTGGCGTCCCGGGTCCCCCGGCACCGGTGGAGGTCCTTCTTCGCGGCGCTGCTCATCGTGATCGGCTGCATCTTCGCACCGCTCGGCGCCGTTGCCGCGTGGACGGCGGACGAGGTCGGCAACACGGACCGGTACGTCGACACGGTCGCGCCTCTCGCCTCCGACCCGGACATCCAGGCGGCCGCGGCGAACCGGGTCACCAACGCGGTGATGGAACACATCGACCTGGCGACCCTGCTGGAGGGTGCGAGCCCTGCGGACCGGCCCCTCCTGCAGAAGGCGCTCGGCAAGCTGGGCGACGCCCTGGAGAACGCCGTCCGCAGCTTCGTCCACGACAAGGCGCAGGACATCGTCGCCTCCGACACCTTCAAGAAGATCTGGATCGACGCCAACCGCCGGATCCACGCGGCTGTGGACAAAGCTCTGACGGGCAGCGCCGACAGCGCGGTGAAGATCAACAACGACTCGGTGACCGTCGACCTCGGCCCGGTCGTCGACCAGGTCAAACAGCGCCTCGTCGCCGAAGGAATGACGGTGGCCGGAAAGATCCCCGAAGTGCACACCGACTTCACGGTCCTGCGAGCCGACAACATCGGCAAGGTCAAGACCGCCTTCCAGGTCCTTGAGGTCGCCGGGTTCTGGCTGCCGGTGATCGCGGTCGTGCTGATCGCCGCCGGCGTTCTGCTCTCCGTCCACCGTCGGCGAACGCTCGTGATTTCCGCACTCGCCTTCGCCTTCGCGATGTTGATCCTCGGCCTCGTCCTGAGCGTGTTCCGCGTGGTGTATCTGAACGCACTGCCGGACAACGTCTCGCAGCCCGCCGCCGGGGCCGTCTACGACACACTGACGCGCTACCTGCGCACCACGGTCCGGATGACCGTGGTGCTCGGCGTAGTGATCGCGCTGGCCGCCTGGCTGACCGGCCACGGCCGACGGGCAACGTTCGTACGGCAGTTGTGGAATGCGGGCATCGGCGCGGTCCGCTCCACCGCCGACCGCGCCGGTCTGCGAACCGGGCCGGTCGGCCCGTTCGTCAACCGCTACCGGGCATGGATCACCTGGGTGCTGGTCGCCGCGGCCGTCCTGACGTACCTCCTGTGGAGCTACCCCACGGGGTGGGTCGTCGTCGGCATTGCGCTCGTACTGCTTCTCGCGCTGGCAGTGGTGGAATTCCTGGCAGAGGGCGAGGCAGAGGGAAGCACACCGGAGGTGGCACCACAGGAGTCGCCGCCACGGTGAACGTGGGGCGCGCCAACGTCGGTCAGCTGCACCATCGCCTGGCGGGCCGTTACGGCCTGGAGCCAGTGGTCGCCGCGGGTGATCGTGGGGGCAGTGTCCCGCGAGACGGCGGGGGCGCCCCCGCGCGCCGGGGTCAGCGGTCGGCGATGTCCTCGCGGAGGCCGTCGGAGAACTCCCACCACGACAGCGGAAGCCAGTCGCCGTTGACAAAGGCATCGACAGTCGCGCCGCGACCGCGGACAGTCACCGTCGTTCCGGGCGGGTACGTGGTGCCGGACAGGCCGGGTACGGGGACGAGCAGGGTCCCGAGCCGTTGTGCTGCCACTCCTCGTCCTCCCTTCCTTTCCTTTCCCCGGTACGACACCAGGGAAGATATTCCTCCCGAGATTACCGGGTTGTCTGTCGGCGCAGGCGGGAGAATCATGAGAGATAGGTCACGCGAAATATCGCGGGCGGGGAGGGAATCATACCTGCACGCCGAGCGGAGGTGGCAGCCATGAAAGCTGTCGTATACAAGGGACCGTTCACCGTGGCGGTAGAAGATGTTGAAAAGCCCAAAATTCAGCACCCGAACGACATCGTCGTACGGGTCACCTCCACCGCGATCTGCGGTTCCGACCTGCACATGTACGAGGGCCGTACCGCGGCAGAGCCTGGCATAGTCTTCGGCCACGAGAACATGGGAATCATCGAGGAAATCGGTCAGGGCGTCACGTCGCTCAAGAAAGGCGACCGCGTGGTGATGCCCTTCAATGTCGCCTGCGGGTTCTGCACCAATTGTGTCGAGGGATTCACCGGATTCTGTCAGACCGTCAATCCCGGCTTCGCGGGCGGCGCTTACGGCTATGTCGCCATGGGGCCCTGGCCGGGCGGCCAGGCGGAATACCTACGCGTTCCCTACGCCGACTTCAACTGCCTGAAGCTGCCGGAGGGAAGCGAGAACGAGACCGACTTCATGCTGCTCGCCGACATCTTCCCCACCGGCTATCACGGCTGTGAACTCGCTCAGGTCCGCCCGGGCGAGAGCGTCGCCGTGTACGGCGGCGGGCCGGTCGGGCTCATGGCCGCCTACTCGGCCATGCTGCGCGGCGCGAAGAAGGTCTTCGTCGTGGACCGGGTTCCCGAGCGGCTGGAGAAGGCCCGGGAGATCGGCGCGGTTCCGATCAACTTCGCCGAGGGCGATCCCGTGGAGCAGATCAAGGATCAGACCGAGGGTGTCGGCACGGACAAGGGTGTGGACGCCGTCGGCTACCAGGCGATGGCGCACGGCACTGACCGCGAGGAACCGGCGACCGTCCTGAACTCGCTCGTAGGCACGGTCCGGCCCACCGGAATGCTCGGGGTGCCCGGCCTCTACGTCCCGGCCGACCCCGGAGGCCCCGACGAGCAGGCCAAGCACGGCATGCTCCTCGTCTCGATCGGCAAGCTCTTCGAGAAGGGCCTGAAGATCGGAACGGGGCAGTGCAACGTGAAGCGCTACAACCGGTACCTGCGCGACATGATCATCGAGGGCCGGGCGAAGCCGAGCTTCGTCGTCTCGCATGAACTGCCGCTGGATCAGGCGCCGTCGGCGTACGACAAGTTCGACAAGCGGATCGAGGGCTACACGAAGGTCGTGCTGCACCCGTAGCGGAAGGGGTTCGAAGGCAGCACCGTATGAGCGGGGCCCCCACGACTGGCTGAGTGCCAGGCGCGCGGGGCCCCGCTTACGGCCGCAGGCAAGGTCCTGTTGGCACAGGGGGATGGCCGTCGGCCGCGGTGGGCGGTGATCGCAGCTCAGGGCTGCTGGTATTCGCGGCCTGCGACTACTGGACGGCCACGGCAAGTCAGCGGTGTGCCCCTCACCCATGGGCTCAGGTTCTGGTCTCCGCCACCCTGGCCGATTGCGGATGCTGTTCCCGCCAGCGTGCGTACACAGGGCTGGCGGCGCAGGTGTCCAGATAGCCGTCGGCGACTCTGCGGTGGATTTCGGCACCGTGTGCGGCGAGGGGGCCGTCGCGGCGCCAGGCCAGGACATGCCGGTACCACAGAGGATTTCCGGCGAGGGGGCGGACAGCGATGCCCGGGGCTTCGATGAAGGTGGCCTGGCAGAGGCTGACGGCCAAGCCGGTCCGTACGATCTCGATCAACTGCCGCCCCTCGGCTTCGTACGGGGTGAACGGACGGCGATCCACCTGAGCGCAGACGGACGACCAGTATTCGCGGGTGCGGTCGCTGTCGGGGCGGGGGACTGCCCAGTCCTCGTCCATGAGTTGGGCCAGCAAGACCTCCTCCTGCGCCGCCAGCGGATGGGCCGTCGGCAGGAGGGCGAATACGGGCTCGGTGACGATCGGGTTGAGCACCACCCCCTCACGTGGCGGTAGCTCCTGGTCGGGATGGTCGCCGAGCACCGTCGCTTCCAAGCGGTCGGCCGCAAGGTCGTCGAGCAGAGTTGCGGGGGAGTACTGGCAGCGTGAGGTCACTTCGGAAGGGGGCAGCAACTCCTTTACAGCCAAGATGAGATGGCCGAGCAGCGGGGCGCCGACCGAGCCGATGCGGACTCGATCAGGGGTCGAGGTTCGGCGGGCGGCCCGGGCGGTGTCGGTGAGGAGGCCGTCGATGCCCGGCAGGATGGCGCGGGCCCGGCTCAGTACCAGCTCGCCGAAGGGTGTGGGGACGGCGCCGGCTTGCCTCCGGTCGAACAGGGCTCCGCCCAGCATGGCCTCAATGCGGCGCAGTTGGGTGCTGAGTCCTGGCTGAGTCATGCACAACGAGGCAGCGGCGCGAGTGAGGCTGCCCGCCTCGGCGATCGCGCACACCACCCGCAGATGCCGTACCTCCAGATCCATGGCGTGGATGTTATGGAGCGACGACAGCTTTCGGACAGGGTCGTGCATCCGCAGTCTTATGTGAAATGTCACACACCATACATCGAGAGGTAGTGATCCGGTGAGACAGTCCCACCCCTTGACGCCGGCGCACAGGGTGCTCTTGCCCGCGCTGCTCGCCGCCGTGCTCCTGCTGCTCCTCGGCACGCCGTCCGCCGAGGCGGCCTCAGCCGGCCCATCAGCCTGTGCCCTCCGCGGCACCACCGGCTGGACGGACGAGGGCCACGACACCGACTACTCCGTCTTCCAGCGCCCCGTTGGCACCATCAGGGTCGGCATGATCTTCGTGGATTTCCCGGACGCGCCGGCCACCGAGTCCCCGGCCGACGACGCCGCGCAGCTCACGCCCGGCGCGGACTGGGTGTGGAACGCCTCGTACGGCAAGGTGTGGCTCGCCATCACCCAGCAGCAGCGCTGGGTTCGGATGCCGCGCAATTCCACCGACTACGGCTTCGCACGCGGTCTCGGCCACGAGGCACACGAGGCGTACCTCAGAGATGCCGTGACGGCCGCCGACCCGTATGTGGACTTCTCGCAGTACGACATGGTGTACGTCGTCGCGACGAGGAACGCGGCGGCGATCTCCTTCACCCCCACGTACGTGTACGACCCGGGCACGGCGGGTGTCGTCGCCGACGGCACCAGAATCAAGTGGGCGGTGACCTTCGGCCAGGACATGTGGCACTGGGGTCCGAAGCTGGTCGCCCATGAGACCGCCCACAGCTTCGGGCTGCCGGACCTGTACGCCTTTGACACGGGCACCGATGGCCACTCGTTCGTCGGAGGCTGGGACGTGATGGGTCTGGTCGGGGGGAAGGCGCCGCAGTATTTCGGCTGGGAGTCGTGGAAGCTCGGCTGGACCGATGACAGCCAGGTCTACTGCCAGGCCTCGGCGGGCAGCGGCACGGTGTATCTCACCGCGGTCGAGTACGGCAGCGGCACCAAGATGGCCGTGGTGCGTACGGGACCGACGACCGCGTACGTCGTCGAATCCCGCAGGGCGGTCCAGGCGGACACGGCAGCCTGTTCGACCGGCGCCCTGGTCTACAAGGTCGACACGTCCGTGCGGACCGGCTACGGACCGATCCGGGTCATGGACGCCAAGCCCAGTGCCACTCCGGCGAGCGGGTGCCGCCCGCTGGACGATGCCCCGTACTGGGCCGGTGAGTCATTCACGGACTCCGCGGCCGGTGTACGGATCGACGTGCTGAGCGCCGATGGCTACGGCGAGACGGTGCGAGTCACCAAGTCGTAGCAAATAAAAAACAGTTGTGCCCCGGATCCGTTGTGCGGATCCGGGGCACAACCGTGTTCAGGCCGCCTCGGGGAAGTGGCAGGCGACCTCCCGCGGCTCGCCCGGTGTGGCGATCCGCAGCAGTGGCGCCTCGGCGCGGCAGATGGCCTGGGCCTTGGCACAGCGCGGGTGGAAGGTGCAGCCCGGTGGGGGAGCGGCCGGGCTGGGCGGGTCGCCCAGGAGCGTGATGCGCTCACGGGCCCGCTCGGCTGCGGGGTCGGGCAGGGGCACCGCGGAGAGCAGTGCCCGGGTGTAGGGGTGGGCGGGGGCGGCGTACACCCGTTCCTTGTCGCCGATTTCGACGATCCGGCCGAGGTACATGACGGCGACCCGGTCGCAGACGCGCTTTACGACCGAGAGGTCGTGGGCGATGAAGAGGTAGGCCAGGCCGAGCTCCTGCTGGAGGCGTTCCATGAGGTTGACGATCTGGGCCTGTACGGAGACGTCGAGGGCGGAGACGGGCTCGTCGGCGACGACCAGCCGGGGGCTGGTGGCGAGCGAGCGGGCGATGCCGATGCGCTGGGCCTGGCCGCCGGAGAACTCGTGCGGATAGCGGTCGATGTGCTCGGGAATGAGTCCGACCAGGTCCATCAGCTCGGCTGCCCGCTTGCGTGCGCCCGTCGGCGAACTCCCTTGCACCAGAAGGGGGTCGGCGATGATCCGGGCCACGGTCTGGCGCGGGTTGAGGGAGGAGTGCGGGTCCTGGAAGACCATCTGGAGTTCGCGGCGCAGTGGCTTGAGTTCACGCTGGGACAGGTGGCTGATGTCGTGGCCGTCGTAGGTGATCGAGCCGGTGGTGGGTTCGAGGAGCCGTACGACCATGCGGCCGGTGGTGGACTTGCCGCAGCCGGACTCCCCGACCAGGCCCAGTGTTTCCCCGGCGGCCACATCGAAGCTGATGCCGTCGACGGCTCGCACGGGAGCGGTACCGCGGCGCTTTCCCGGGAACGCCATCGTTACATCCCGCACGCTGAGGAGTGGCTGAGCTGTACTGGTCATGAGGCGACCCCTTCGTATGCGGGGAGGTGGCAGGCAGCCGGATGGCCGGTCGGTCCGGAGAGCAGGGGTCGTTCGGTCTCGCAGCGCAGCCGCTCGCTCTCCAGGGCGCCTGCCGCCCGGGCACAGCGGGGCGCGAACGCACAGCCGGGGGCGGGGGCCAGCAGGGACGGTGGGCTGCCGGGGATGGCCCGCAGCGGTTCGTCGTCGCTGTCGTCGAGCCGGGGCAGGGAGTCGAGCAGCCCGCGCGTGTAGGGGTGGGCTGGGGTTGCGAACAGGGTGTCCACCGGGGCCTGTTCGGCCGCCCGCCCGCCGTACATCACCAGCACCTCGTGGGCGACCCGGGCGACCACCCCGAGATCGTGGGTGATCATGACGACAGCGAGCCCGCGCTCCTCCTGCAGCCGGGCGATCAGCTCCAGGATCTGGGCCTGGACGGTGACGTCGAGGGCGGTGGTCGGCTCGTCCGCAATGAGGAGTTCCGGCTCGCAGGCCAGCGCCATGGCGATCATCACGCGCTGGCGCATCCCGCCGGAGAACTGGTGCGGATACTCGCCCGCCCGGCGTTCCGGCTCGGGGATGCCGACCTCGGCGAGCATCTCCACGGCCCGTCTGTGGGCCACCGCACGGCGGGAGTTGAAGTGGACCCGGTGGTGTTCGGCGATCTGTTCGCCGACCGTGTAGTACGGGTGGAGGCTGGAGAGCGGGTCCTGGAAGATCATGGCCATCCGGCGGCCCCGCAGCCGGTTCATCTCCCGCTCCGGGAGCCCCAGCAGCTCCTGTCCGTCGAGGCTGATCGAGCCGGTGACCTCGGCGGCGGTGTGCAGCCCGAGCACCGCCATCGAGGTGACGGACTTGCCCGAACCGGACTCGCCGACGATGCCCAGGGTGCGGCCCCGGTGGACGTCGAAGCTGAGCGAGTCCACGGCCCGCACCGGCCCCCGCTTCGTCGAGAAAATGACACTCAAGTCCCGTACGTTCAACAAGGATTGGCTGTCGGTCATCAGAACCTCACCCTCGGGTCGACGACGGCGTACAGCAGGTCGACGGCCAGGTTGGCGACGACGATGAAGGTGGCGGCGAGCAGCGTGACCCCGAGGATGACCGGCTGGTCCCCGGTGGAGAGCGCGCCGTAGAAGAGCCGGCCGATGCCCGGGAGTCCGAAGATGGACTCGGTGATGACGGCGCCCGCGAGGAGCCCGCCCAGGTCCATGCCGAAGATGGTGAGGATCGGCGTCATTCCGGCCCGCAACCCGTGCTTGACGACGACCGTGCGACGCGGCAGGCCCTTGGCACGGGCAGTGCGGATGAACGGCTCCGCCATCGTCTCGATCATCGAACTGCGGCTCTGGCGTGCGTACATGGCCGCGTACAGAATGGCAAGTGCCAGCCACGGCAGGAGCAGGTTGGTCGCCCAGTGGACGGGGTCGCTGCCGAAGGGCACGTACTGCGGATAGGGGAGCAGCCCCGCCACCCGGATCAGCCCGTAGATGAGCATCATCGAGGTGAAGTACACCGGCAGCGAGGCGGCGCCGACCGCGCCGATCATCAGGACCCGGTCGAGCAGGCTGTCCTTGCGCAGGGCGGCGGTGACTCCGGTGGTCAGGCCGAGCAGCAGCCACAGCACCGCCGCGCCGAACGCGAGCGAGGCGGAGACCGGAAGCCGGTCCATCAGCAGGCCCCAGACGGACTCGCTGTTCTCGTACGAGTAGCCGAGGCAAGGAAAGCGGCAGTGCAGCGCGTACTGGCCGCTGCCCAGGGTGCGGCCGGTGAAGATGCCGCTGAGGAAGTCCCAGAACTGCACCCAGATCGGCTGGTCCAGGCCCATGTGGGCGCGGATCGCCGTCAGGCGTTCGGCGCTGCACGACTTGCCGCAGGCCGCGGCGGCCGGGTCGGAGGGCAGGACGTAGAAGATGGTGAAGGTGACGGCGGCGATCGCGATCAGCACGCCGATCACGCCGAGCAGCCGGCGGCCGAGGTAGCGGGTCATGTGCGGCTTCCCCTCGGGTCGAGGACGTCCCGCAGCGCGTCTCCGAGGAGGGTGAAGGCGAGCACGGTGAGGAAGAGGCAGATGCTCGGGATGACGAAGTACATGGGATCCGTGTCGTAGAAGGCGACGCTCTCGGCGATCATCTGGCCCCAGGAGGGGGTGGGCGGGCGGACGCCGACACCCAGATAGCTCAGGGCCGCTTCGGTGGCGATCATGCCCGGGATGATCAGGGTGGTGTACGCGATGACGGGCCCGGCGACGCCCGGGAGGATGTCGCGGGTGAGGATCCGCCAGGGCCCCGATCCGCCCACCCGCGCGGCGTCGACGTATTCGCGGTGCTTGAGCGAGAGCGTCTGGCCGCGCACCACGCGGGCGATGCCGGGCCAGCCGAACAGCCCGATCACCGCGGTCATCAGCACGATCCGGTTGACGTCCTTGGCCACCGACATCATCGCGATCATGAAGATGAGAGAGGGGAAAGACATGGTCAGGTCCATGATCCGGCTGAGGACCGCGTCGGTGCGGCCGCCGAAGTAGCCGGCCGCGATCCCGGCCGCCGTGCCCGCGACCACGACGATCGCGGTCGCGGTGAAGGCGATCAGGAGGGAGACCTGGGCGCCGTGCACGACCCGGGCGAACAGGTCGCGGCCGGTGATGGGTTCGACGCCCAGCCAGTGGTCGGCGGAGATCCCGCCGAGCGGTCCGAGCGGCAGCCCGCCCAGGTAGGGGTCGACGGCGGACTTGTCGAACTCCTCGGGCGACCAGCCGCCGAGTGCGCTCAGCAGGGGCGCGGCGGCGGCCATGACGACGAAGAGCGCGACGATGACGAGGGAGATCTTGACGGAGGTGCGGCGGCGTAGTTCCGCGCGGGCCAGCTGCCAGGGGCCGCTGCCCGCCGGAACCTCCACCGGTGCGGTTGCGAGAGCCATGATCTTTACGGCCCTCAGCCCTGGCTCTTGGACGGGTCCTTGAGGCCGACTGTGGCGTAGTCGAGCTGACCGCCGAAGGAGGTCTGACCGTAGGCGCCCGCGATGTTGCTGCCGAGCACCAGGGGCCAGCGGCGGACCAGGACCGGTACGGCGGGGGCCTTGACGAGGATCTCGCCGTCCAGCTGCTGCCAGGCGGTGTTGGCCTGCTTGGCGTCGGTCATGGCGGCGATTTCGTCCATCCGCTTCATGGTCGGCTCGTCGCGGAAGAGCGAGTGGTTGCCGGAGTTGCCCTTCTCCTTGATGTAGCGGCCGTCGAAGACGAACGGCAGGAAGGTGGAGCCGGACGGGTAGTCGGGGCACCAGCCCGTGTACGCGATGTCGGTGCGGTTCTTGGTGTCGCCGATCGTCGCGTAGAACGCCGACGGGTCGACGGTCTCGATGGTGACCTTGATCCCGGCCTTGCCCAGCGACTGCTGGATCGCCTCGGCCCGCCCCTTGTCCCCGGTCGAGACGGTCATCTTCGTCTCGAACCCGTCCGGCTTGCCCGCCTCCTTCAGCAGTTGCTTCGCCTTCTCGACGTCACCGGTCGCGGGGATCTTGAGAGTGTCCGGTTCCTTGCCGTCGAAGAGGGTGGCCGGCATGTAGGCGGTGGACAGGTCGTTGAAGGCGGGGCCGCCCGAGGCGGTGAGCACCGAGTCCCTGTCGAGCGCGTACTGCACGGCCTGACGGATCTTCACATCGTTGAACGGGGCCCGCCCGGTGTGCATTTGGACCATGTCCGTGCAGTTGGTCGACTCGGCAATCAGCCGCTTGCGCACCTCCGCGTCGGGCAGCACCTTGGCCGCGCTCTCCGGCCGCAGCGAACCCCAGGAGACGGCGGAGGCGTCCGCGCCCTGGCTGGAGATCAGCCGGTCGTCGATCTGGTTGGCCTTCAGCCCCATCACCATGACCAGCTTGTCCGGGTACGCCTTGCGCACCTCGTCGGTCGAGGCGTCCCAGCTGGTGTTGCGCACCAGCACCAGCTTCTTGCCGCGCTGGTACGACTCGATCTTGTACGGGCCCGAGGAAAACGGCCGGTTGTCGTACTGAGGCCCCTTGTCCTGGCCCTTGGGCACCGGGGCGAAAGTCGGCATGACGGTGGCGTTGGGGAACTCCGCGAAGGGCTTGCGGAGTTCGAAGACGATCGTGTGGTCGTCGGGCGTCCTGATGGAGTCGAGGTGCTTGCCCTCGGCCGGCCCCTGGTAGCCCTCGGCGCCGGCCAGGTAGCGGGCCGCGTAGTCGGCGCCGCCGGGCAGGTCGGGGGAGAAGGACCGCTCCACGTTGTACTTGATGTCCTGCGCGGTGACGGGCGTGCCGTCCTCGTACTTGACTCCCTGCTTGAGGTGGAAGGTCCAGGTCTTGGCGCCGTTGGAGGAGGTGCCGAGGTCGGTCGCCAGGTCCGGGACGAGTTCACCGCCCGCCGTGCCGGGGGCCGCCTTGTAGGTGACCAGGGTGCGGTAGAGCAGCCGGGTCCCGAACTCCATGTCGCTCATCACCCAGTTGCGGGCCGGGTCGAGGTGGGTGAAGTCCTGGTTGGACAGGACCGTGAGGGTGCCGCCCTTCTGCGGAGTGCCGCCGACTACGGCACCTTGGTTGGCGGTCGCCGGGTTCTTGCCGCCGCCGGCGCCTCGGCCCCCGGCCGGGTGCTTGGAGCCGGAACAGCCGGCGGTGCCGAGTGTGATGGTCGCCGCCAGGGCGGTAGCGACGGCGGTAAGGGTGCGCTGGTTCATCAGTGGTCACTCCGAGGACAGTCGGCCAATGAGGGCTGGAATGTGACCGGTAACATAGTAATGTGAAATTGCACTGACAAGGCGTTGGCAAGTCCGTTACTCACCTGTGTCCGAGGGGGCCTTCATGAATGAGTCAGTAACCACCGGGATTCGCGTGGTAAGCCATGATCTGCCCGTCTCATCCGAGTTCGAGTCCTTCATGGCGGGCGACTGGGCGGTCACCTCGTTGCCCGATGGGATCCGGCTGCCCGTCGCCGACCTGACCCCCGCCCGGCGCGCCCGGCTCTCGGCCCACTTTCCCGGGGAGCGCGTGATCGTCCCTGCGGGGGAGCTGAAGGTCCGCTCCAACGACTGTGACTACCGCTTCCGGCCGTACAGCGCCTACACCTGGCTGACGGGCCTCGCCGGAGAGGAGCAGGCGGGGCATGTCCTCGTCCTCGAACCGGATGGGCCGAGCGGTCATGATGCGGTGCTGTACATCCGGCCCCGCTCCCTGCGCACCGGTGATGGGTTCTACCGGGACCGCCGCTACGGCGAGTTCTGGGTCGGGCGCCGTCCCGATCTTGCGGAGGCCGAGCGGATGACCGGCATCAGGTGTGTACACCTGGATGGGTACGACGGTCTGCCGCCCGGCAGGAATGTGGCATCCGATGCCGAACTTGCTGCGGTGCTGAGCGGGTTGAGGCTGGTGAAGGACGCCTGGGAGGTCGGCCAGCTCCAGCTCGCCGTCGACCACACCGCCACCGGCTTCGAGGACGTCGTACGGGCTCTGCCGCGCGCACTTACCCATCCGCGCGGCGAGCGCTGGATCGAGGGTGTCTTCGGCCTGCGGGCCCGTGCCGAGGGCAATGGCACCGGCTACGAGACGATCGCGGCCTCCGGCGCCCATGCCTGCGTGCTGCACTGGATACGCAACGACGGGCCGCTGGACGCACGGCAGTTGCTGCTCCTGGACGCGGGCGTGGAGACCGACAGCCTCTACACCGCGGACATCACCCGCACCCTCCCGCTCTCCGGGCGTTTCTCGTCGGTGCAGCGACAGGTGTACGAACTCGTCCTCGCCGCACAGGAAGCGGGCATCGCGGCCCTGAAGCCGGGCGCGAGCTTCCGCGACTTCCACCGGGCCTGCATGCGGGTGATCGCCGAAGGTCTCGTGGAATGGGGGGTGTTGAAGAGCGCCGGGGGAGACTTTTATCGCCGGTACACCCTGTGCAGCAGCGGGCACATGCTCGGCCTGGACGTCCACGACTGCGCACAGGCGAGGGCCGAGGTGTACCTCGACGGGATCCTGGAGGAGGGGCAGGTCCTGACCGTCGAACCCGGGCTCTACCTCCAGCCCGACGACGAGACCCTGCCGCCCGAGCTGCGTGGCATCGGCGTACGCATCGAGGACGATCTTGTGATTACTGCGGAGGGGGCACGACTGATGTCGGGCGCGCTGCCGAGGACGCCGGACGCCGTCGAGACGTGGATGGGCGCCCTGCTGGAGGGGTGAACCGCGGGCAGATCACGTGAAGCCCTTGGCATCGTCAGTGCAATGTGAAATATTACTGCTTGTGCCTACGAGAAACACCTCGGACGTCATCGTCGTCGGTGCGGGCGTGGTCGGCGCGGCCTGCGCCTACTACGCAGCCCGAGCCGGCCTCTCCGTCACCGTGATCGACCGCGGCTCCGTCGCGGGCGGCACCACGGGTGCCGGCGAGGGCAACCTCCTGGTCTCCGACAAGGAGCCCGGACCCGAACTCGATCTCGCGCTGCTGTCCACCGGGCTGTGGCGGGAGCTGGCCGAACTGCTCCCGCCGCAGATCGAGTACGAACCCAAGGGCGGCCTCGTCGTCGCCTCCGGGGAGGCAGGGATGCGCGCCCTGCGCCACTTCGCGGCCGGACAGGAGAAGGCCGGTGTGCAGGCGGAGGAAGTCCCGGGGGACCGGTTGAAAGACCTGGAGCCGCATCTGGCCCCCGGCCTGGCAGGTGGCTTCCACTACCCCCAGGATGCGCAGGTCATGCCGGCCCTGGCGGCCGCGCATTTGCTGCGCGCGGGCGGCGGGCGGGTGCGCCTCAGGCTCGGCGAGGAGGTCACCGGCCTGCTCACCACGGCGGACGGATGGGTACGGGGGGTGCGTACGGTGGCCGGCGACGTGCATGCCCCGTACGTGGTCAACGCCGCCGGCACCTGGGGTGGCGAGCTGGCCCGGCTCGCGGGCGTCGAGCTTCCCGTGCTGCCCCGCCGCGGTTTCGTTCTCGTCACGGAACCGCTGCCGCGTGTGGTGCGGCACAAGGTGTACTCCGCGGACTATGTCGCCGATGTCGCGAGCGGTTCCGCCGCGCTGCAGACCTCGGCCGTGGTCGAGGGCACCCCGGCGGGCCCCGTCCTGATCGGTGCCAGTCGGGAGCGGGTCGGCTTCGACCGTACGTTGTCGACCGAGGTGCTGCGCCGCCTGGCGGCCCAGGCCACCGCACTGTTCCCGTTCCTGGCCGGGGTCCGGGCGATGCGGACGTATGCCGGTTTCCGCCCGTACCTGCCCGACCATCTACCGGCCATCGGCCCCGATCCGCGGGTGCCCGGCCTGCTGCACGCCTGCGGTCACGAAGGCGCGGGGATCGGGCTTGCCCCGGCCACCGGGCTGCTCATCGCGCGCTCCTTGGACGGCGGTGAACTACCGCTGGACCTGGGCCCGTTCCGTCCCGGCCGTTTCGAAGCCGCCGTTTGACCCGTCTGCTACGAGAGGAGGCCCGCAGTGGCCCGTACCCCCGCCGACCTGGTCGGTGCGAACCCCGGCCCGTCGTTCGAGATCACGATGGACGGCAGTCCGGTCACCGCCCTGCCTGGGCAGTCCGTCGCCGCAGCCCTGTGGTCCGCGGGCATCGTCGCCTGGCGCACTACGCGCAACGCCGGCCGCCCGCGGGGTGTCTTCTGCGGCATCGGGCAGTGCTACGACTGCCTCGCCACCATCAATGGGGAGCCCAACCGCAGGGCCTGTCTGGTGCCTGCCGCTCCCGGCGACGTGATCACCACCCAGGAGGGACACGGCCATGCCCGCCTCAGCGTCTGACCCGTACGGCCTCGCAGTGATCGGAGCGGGCTCGGCCGGTCTCGCAGGGGCCGTCACCGCCGCCGAACTCGGACTGTCCGTCGCCCTGTTGGACGGATCGCCGCAGCACGGCGGACAGTTCTACCGGCATCCGGCGCCCAGCCTGGGGTCGGCGCGGCCCGAGGCCCTGCACCACGACTGGGCTGCCTTCGCCGAGCTCCGCCGACGCCTGGAGCAGAGCGACGTCAGCCACCTGTCCGGACACCATGTCTGGGCGGTCACCAAGGAGGACCACGGTCTGTGGGCGGTGCACGCCGTCACCGGGGTCGACGGCACCGCAGAGCGGTCGGTGCAGGTGCGGGCCCGTACGGTCCTGCTCGCGACCGGGGCGTACGAACGCCAACTGCCTTTTCCTGGCTGGACGTTGCCGGGTGTCGTGGGTGCCGGGGGAGCGCAGGCCATGCTCAAGTCCGGCCTGGTGCTGCCCGGTAAGCGCGTTGTCGTGGCAGGCAGCGGGCCCCTGCTGCTCGCGGTCGCCTCCTCGCTCGCCGCCGCCGGCGCGCAGGTCCCGGCCGTGATCGAGGCGGGCGGCTATCTGGGATACGCCCGCCATCCCCGCGCGCTCGCGGCCAACCCGCAGAAACTGGCCGAGGCTGCGGTCCACGGTGCCGCTCTGCTGCGGCACCGGGTGCGGCTGCGGCTGCGCAGCGCGGTCACCCAGGCGCACGGCACCGACCGGGTGGAGGCCGTCACCGTCACCCGGCTCGACCGCGACTGGCGGCCCGTACGGGGGGCGGGCCGGCGGATCGAGTGCGACGCGCTCGCTGTGGGGCACGGCCTTGCCCCGCAGATCGAACTGGCCACTGCACTCGGCTGCGCCACCCACTCCTTGGCTGACGGGACATCCGCCCTGGTCCTGGACGGCCTTCAGGAAACCTCGGTGCGTGGCCTGTGGGCGGCGGGGGAGACCGGGGGAGTCGGTGGCGCACAGCTCGCCCGCTCGGAAGGGGAACTGGCCGGGCTGGCGGCAGCCGCCAGACTGTACGGGCACCCCGTCCGTGAGGGGCGCGTCCGCGAGCTGCAACGCCGCCGGGACCGGATGCGCGTCTTCGCCGACGCGATGACCATCGCCCATGCCCCGGCACCGGGCTGGACGGGCTGGCTGACCGACGACACGGACGTGTGCCGCTGTGAGGAAGTATCCGCCGGAAGCATCCGCGAAGCCGTCACCGACCTCGGGGCCCGCGACGCACGCACCGTCAAACTCCTCACCCGGGCCGGCATGGGCTGGTGCCAGGGGCGTATGTGCGGGACGGCTGTAGCTTGCCTCGCGGCCCGCGAGGGTGCCGTGGAACCACCCGCTGAACGCCGTCCGTTCGCCGTGCCTGTTCCGCTCTCGGCACTCGCCTCGCTCGACGGGCCCGCCGAGATCGGGCCCGATACCGCCCCGGGCGCCGACCACTGACCCGCGGTCCGCCCTTGTGGGCGCCGCACACCTACCAGTAAAATGTCACACATTATAGAAAGGCTTACTGGCATGACCGCCACCACCTGGAACAGCACCCGCCCCTGGCGCGGGATCATGGTCGCCACCGCGCTGCCCCTGCGCGACGATCTGTCCGTCGACTACGACGCGTACGCCGAGCATGTCCACTGGCTGATCGAGAACGGCTGCGACGGTGTCGTGCCGAACGGTTCGCTCGGCGAGTACCAGACCCTCACCGACGAGGAGCGGGCCCGCGTGGTCCGTACCGCCGTCGACGCCGCGGGCGACGGCGCGCGGGTCATGCCCGGTGTCGCCGCGTACGGCAGCGCCGAGGCCCGCCGCTGGGCGGAGCAGGCGGCCGAAGCCGACTGCGGCTCGGTCCTCCTGCTGCCCCCGAACGCCTACCGAGCCGACGAGCAGGCCGTCCGCGCCCACTACGCCGAGGCCGCCAGGGCGGGGGTGCCGGTCGTCGCGTACAACAACCCCATCGACACCAAGGTGGACCTGACGCCCGGGCTGCTGGCCGAGCTGCACGGCGACGGGCACATCGTCGCCGTCAAGGAGTTCACCGGCGATGTCCGCCGGGCGTACGAGATCGCCGAACTCGCCCCGGAACTCGACCTGCTGATCGGCGCGGACGACGTCCTGCTGGAGCTTGCCCTGGCCGGCGCGGTCGGCTGGATCGCCGGCTACCCCAACGCCTTCCCCGCCACCTGCGCCGAGCTCTACAACGCCGCCGTCGCTGGTGACCTGGACACCGCCCTGCCGCTCTACAAGTCCCTGCACTCGCTGCTGCGCTGGGATTCGAAGACGGAGTTCGTCCAGTCCATCAAGCTGTCCATGGACATCGTCGGCCGCCGCGGTGGTCCCACCCGCCCGCCGCGCTTCCCTCTCACGGGGGAGATCGAGGCCGGCGTCCGGGCCGCCACCGAGAAGGCCGTCGCCGACGGTCACCACTGACCGCATCCGAGCTGCTTCGAAAGGATTCATCGTGCGTACGCGTCATGTTTTCCACGCCGTCGATTCGCACACCGAGGGCATGCCCACCCGGGTGATCACCGGCGGCGTCGGTGTGATCCCCGGCGCCACCATGGCCGAGCGCAGGCTGCACTTCATCGAGCATCTGGACCATCTCCGAACGCTTCTGATGTACGAGCCGCGCGGCCATGCCGCGATGAGCGGGGCGATCCTCCAGCCGCCGACCCGGCCCGACGCCGACTTCGGGGTCCTCTACATCGAGGTGTCCGGGCTGCTGCCGATGTGCGGGCACGGCACGATCGGCGTCGCCACCGTCCTCGTCGAAACGGGCATGGTGCCGGTGAGTGAACCGGTCACCACGGTGCGGCTCGACACCCCGGCCGGCCTTGTCACCGTCGACGTAGAGGTACTGGAGGGCGTGGCGAAGTCGGTCACGTTCACCAATGTGCCTGCCTTCTGTGTCGGCCTGGACCGCAAGGTGGACGTCCCCAGGTATGGGACGGTCACCTACGACCTCGCGTTCGGCGGCAACTTCTACGCCTTCGTCAACCTCGACGACCTGGGGCTGCCGTTCGACCGCGCCCGCAAGGACGACCTGCTGGCCGCCGGGCTCGCGGTCATGGACGCGATCAACGCGTCGCCGGACCGGCCCGTCCACCCGGAACAGCCGGAGATCGCCGGGGTCAAGCATGTCTACCTGGCGGCTCCCGGCTCGGACGCCGGCCACTCGCGGCACGCGATGGCGATTCACCCGGGCTGGTTCGACCGCTCCCCGTGCGGCACCGGCACTTCGGCACGGATGGCACAGTTGCACGCTCGCGGTGAATTGCCCCTGGGCCGCGACTTCGTCAACGAGTCCTTCATCGGGACTCGCTTCACCGGCCGGCTCCTCTCCCAGACGGAGGTCGGGGGGCTGCCCGCCGTCGTGCCGGCCATCACCGGCCGCGCCTGGATCACCGGCACCGCCCAGTACTTCCTCGACCCGGACGACCCCTTCCCCGGAGGTTTCCTCCTGTGACCAGCCTCGTCTCCCACAACCCGGCCGACCCCACCGACGTACTCGTCAACATCCCGACTCCCGGCGCGTTCGCGACGGTTGACGCCGTCGAGCGGGCACGTGCCGCCCAGCCCGGCTGGCTGATCGGTGGCGCGGCCGCCCGTTCGGCGGCGCTCACCGCGGTCGCCACCGGCATCGAGGCCGTCGTGGACGAGCTTGCCGAACTCGCCGTGCGCGAGGTGGGCAAGCCGCTCGCCGAGGCCCGGGCCGAGGTCGCGCGGACCGCAGCGATCTGGCGGTACTACGCCCAGGCCCCCTACGAACCCACCGGCGCCGTCCACGAACCGGCGGCCGGCCCCGGACTCCTCCTCACCCGCCGGCGCCCGCACGGCGTCGCGGGCCTCATCACACCCTGGAACTTCCCCTTCGCCATCCCGAGCTGGAAGGCCGCCCCGGCACTCGCCGTGGGCAACGTGGTCGTCCTCAAGCCTGCTCCGGAAGCGACGGCGTGCGCCCAGCGCCTGGCAGAGATCGTCCAACAGAGCCTGTCGGCAGGGGAGTTCACCGTGTTGCCCGGCGGTGCGACCGAGGGCAACGCACTCGTCTCCGCCGCCGACGTCGTCTCGTTCACCGGCTCGACAACTGTCGGCCAGGCAGTCGCACGTGCCGCCACGGCCCGGGGCATCCCGGTCCAGTCGGAGATGGGCGGCCTGAACGCGGCCCTCGTCCTTCCGGACGCCGACATCGAGCAGGCCGCGGCCCACATCGCCGCCGCGATCGCCGGATACGCGGGCCAGAAGTGCACCGCCACCAGCCGCGTGATCGCGGTCGGCGCGGCCCTCGACCCCCTGCGCGAGGCACTCTCCGAGGCGCTGCGGACCGTCCCGGTCGGCGACCCGGCCGACCCGTCCACGGTGTGCGGACCACTCATCAACGAACATGCCCGCGATCAGGTCAGCAGTGCCTGGGGCGGGCCCTCGGTGCTCGCGGGCGGCATCGTGCCCGACGGCCCCGGCTGGTACACGGCCCCGACCCTGGTCGAGAAGGTGTCCCCGGGCCACCGGCTGCTGCGCGAGGAGGTCTTCGGGCCCATCGCGGCCCTGCTGCCCGCCGATGACCTCGACCATGCGGTACGGATCACCAACTCGGTCCCGTACGGCCTGGTCACCTCGGTCCACACCGCGGACCTGGACACGGCCCTGAACGGCCTGGATCAGCTCGACACCGGGATGATCCGGATCAACGCCCCGTCCACCGGCGTCGACTTCCACCTGCCTTTCGGCGGCGCCAAGGCATCCAGCCACGGGCCGCGCGAACAGGGTCACGCGGCCCTGGAGTTCTACACCTCCAGCCGTACGTACACCCTGTCACCTGTGCAAACAACGTGACATTGTACGCTGGTGATCCGCTCCGGGATGAAGGGATCACCACCGTTATGGGGCACCTGAAGCAGCGCGACCTCAACGCCACCCGCGAGCGGCTGCGCGACCAGGTCGCCCATGCCCTGCGGGCCGCCCTGATCTCCGGCGAGCTGCGGCCGGGCGAGGTGTACTCGGCGCCGGTCCTTGCCGAGGACTTCGGGATCTCCGCGACGCCCGTGCGCGAGGCGATGCTCGACCTGGCCCGGGAGGGCCTGGTCGAGCCCGTCCGCAACAAGGGGTTCCGGGTCACCGAGGTCAACGAGCGCGATCTCGACCAGTACACCGAGATCCGTGCCCTGATCGAGATCCCCACGGTCGGCCGGATCACCCGGTCCGCCGCTCGTGAGGAACTGGAGGCACTGCGGCCGGTCGCCGAGGAGATCGTCCGGGCCGCGCGCGACCACGACCTCATTGGCTACCTGGAGGCCGACCGGCAGTTCCACCTCTCGCTTCTCACCCTCTCCGGCAATGAGAGGCTCGTCGAAACCGTCGGCGACCTGCGTAAGCGATCGCGCCTGTACGGACTCACCGCCCTCGACGAGCGCGGCGGGCTGATCCCCTCGGCCGAGGAACACCTGGAACTCCTCGACCTGATGCTCGCCGGTGACGCGAAGGGAGCGGAGAAGCTCATGGCCAAGCACCTGGGCCATGTCCGCTCCCTCTGGGCCAAGAGCGAGACCGCGGCGAAGACAGCCGGTTAGCGGCCCCGGTCGACGCGGGCCACGGCTGACTCAGGCGGCACAGCCCTCCATAACGTGGAGTTATGCGGACTTGGGGGCTCCCCACCGACAGTCGGCCGCACCATGCTGATCCATGCAATGTCACACTTCATACCGCAGTTCTTGGGCTGTGAAAGGGATCCATGAACCCCGCGTACGCGACCGTCGACCACGTCTTCACCGTCCCCCTGGACCACTCCGCCCCCAACGGGCCGGACATCCAGGTCTTCGCCCGTGAGGTCAACGATTCGGCCCGCGTCGGCGAGCGACTCCCCTGGCTGCTCTACCTGCAGGGCGGCCCGGGCGGCAAATCACCCCGTCCGTCGGCCGGTTCACCGAGCTGGCTGCCCCAGGCGCTCAAGACCCACCGGGTGCTCCTGCTGGACCAGCGCGGCACCGGCCGCTCCACCCCGATCACCGCCCGGTCCGCCGCCCGTTTCGCTTCCGCCGCCCAACTCGCCGCGCATCTCTGCCATTTCCGTGCAGATGCCGTGGTTGCCGACGCAGAACTGATTCGCCGTCAGCTCTGCGCTGAACAGCCCTGGGAGACACTCGGCCAGAGCTACGGCGGCTTCATCACCCTCTCGTACCTCTCCCAGGCGCCCGAGGGACTGCGGGCCTGCTACGTGACCGGTGGTCTGCCCGGTCTCACCGCCACCGCCGACGACGTATACGCCCGCACCTACCCGCGGGTGCGGGACCGCGCTCTCGACTTCTACGCCCGTTACCCCGACGACGCCCCCCGCCTCCGCAAGATCGCCGATCTCCTCGCGGCCACCGAGGTCCACCTGCCCAATGGAGACCGCCTCACCACCCGCCGCCTGCGCACCCTCGGACTCGTCCTCGGCATGGGCGACGGCTTCGAACGGATCCACTGGCTGCTCGACGAATCCCTGGATGCCGAGGGCGAGCCGAGCGACACCTTCCTCCACCAGGTGATGGCCCTCACCGGCTTCACCGACAATCCGCTGTTCGCCGTGATGCAGGAGACGCTCTACGGTCAGGGCGCGGGCTCGAGCGGCTGGGCCGCCTCGCGGGCGCTCGCGGACCTGCCCGAATTCGCCGAGGATGCGGATCCCCTCCTCCTCACCGGAGAAATGATCTACCCGTGGATGTTCCGCGACATCACGGGTCTGCGCCCTTTCGCGGGCGCCGCCGACCTGCTGGCCGAACGCGCCGACTGGCCGCCGCTGTACGACCCCCACCGCCTCGCCGCCAACCAGGTCCCCCTCGCCGCGGTCGTCTACCACGACGACATGTATGTGGACGCCGCACTCTCCCTGCGTACCGCGTGCGAGGTCGGTGCCACCCGCGTCTGGATCACCAATGAATGGGAGCACGATGGCGTCACCGCCTCCGGCGGCCGTGTGCTGGCCCGCCTGATGGATCTGGCCGCAGACCGCGTGTAACCCCATCCTCTTTTGTCCTTCCTTTCCGCTTCCGTCTGCCACCACTGCCCCCTAAGGGAGAGACATGTCCGCTCTGCCGACCCGCCTGCGGCCTCTCGCCGCCGCATTCGCCCTCGTCTCCTGTCTTGCCGCCCCGACCACGGCGACCGCTGCCGCAAAGCCCAATTCGCCAGCTCCGGCGGCAGATTGTGCTCTTCCGGGCAAGACCGGCTGGACCGACGAAGGCCACAACACCGATGGGATCCAGTTCCAGCGTTCCAGCGGCACCCGCCGCGTCCTGACCCTTTTCGTGGACTTCCCCGACGCGCAGGCCACGGACTCCACGGACGGGTACGCTGCCCAACTCGCCCCGGCCGCCGACTGGATGAGCAGAGCCAGCTACGGCCGCTCCCGGCTCGCCATCAGCTCGTTGCACCGCTGGATCCGGATGCCCGCGGACTCCACCTCGTACGGGTTCGCGCGCGGCCTCACCTTCGAGATCCACGAGAAGTACGTACGCGACGCGATCACCGCCGCCGACCCCTACGTGGACCTCTCCCAGTACGACATGGTCTATGTCGTCCCCACGAAGGCAGCGGGCGCGATCTCCTTCTCCCCGACCTACCTCTACGACCCGACCACGCCCGGTGTCACCGCCGACGGCACCCGGGTCAAGTGGGCGGTCACCTTCGGGCAGGACATGTGGCGCTGGGGATACAAGGTCGCCGCCCACGAGACCGGTCACACCTTCGGCCTCCCGGACCTGTATTCCTTCACCGGCTCCACCCATCAGTACGCCGGCGGCTGGGACGTCATGGGCAACATCGCAGGGCCCGCCCCGCAGTACCTCGGCTGGCACTCGTGGAAGCTCGGCTGGACCCGCGACAACCAGGTCGCGTGTCTGCCCAGGCCCGGACGCCGCACGGTACGGCTGACCCCGGTGGAGCGCCCCGGCGGGACCAAGATCGCCGTACTGCGCACCGGCGAGACGACGGCGTACGTCGTGGAGTCCCGCCGCGCCGAGGGCAATGACCAGGCCGCCTGTTCCACCGGCGTGCTCATCTACAAGGTCGATTCCGCCACCCAGACCGGCGAGGGACCGGTCAGGATCATGAACGCCAACCCGACCGCCACCCCGCCCACTGGTTGCACCCAGCTGGACCTGGCCGCTTACGCGCCTGGCCAGACCTTCACCGATCCGGACACCGGAGCCCGGATCGATGTCCTCGCGGGCGGCAGGGCAGGGGACGTGGTGCGGCTCAGCAAGGCGTGACCGTCAGCCGCGCATACGGACGCTTGGTGACACAGGCGTCGCCCCCGTAGTTGGCGGGGGCGCAGCCGGTCGGCGCGCCCCCGCCAACCGTTAGAGCCATGGCCGTTTCTGGGGGGCCTCGGCTCGGCGAGGACGAGGGCCACGACACATCGGCCAGTTCCCTACGCAGGCGCTTGACGGCCTCCGTGTCGGTTTCCGGCGCCGCGGCTGGCTGTGGCGCGGGGGCGCTTGTCCGCAGTGCAGGTGCGGTCAGAGCCAGCTGGGGCAGGACCATCAGCGGTGGCGCATGTGCTCCAGCTGGTCATGCAGGCGGTGCGGGTGCGGATGGTGTTCATAGTGGATCGACTCCCCGTGGTGTTGGTGGATTTCAGCGACTGTTGACCAGTCCGATCACGACTGCGATGCAGCAGATCAGTACGAAGGTCGCGACAACGTCGCTGATGCTTACTCGGGTTCGCATGGCTGCTCCCGGTGCGGGTGGTGCTGCACAAACCTTTCGGCGGACGGCCCGTGGGACAACGGACCAAGGACAACGACGCCGGTGGTGCGGCCGCTGTCCCGTGGTCGGGCCGGTCCAGGACTCTGCCGGCCGGTCGCCCGATCCGGTGGCCGGGACCGGCTACCGTCTCGGTCCCGCGACGGCGTAGGCCGCGGTGCCGACGAACGTGATGACCAGAGCCGTCCAGGTGCCCGCCGCCGTGCCGGGCGGCAGCAGCATCCAACTCGCCACCTGCGTCGGCACACCCACCGGAGACGGAGCGAAGATCGCGTACGAGAGCCAGATGATCGGCAGCATCCACGCGTACTGCGCCCCCCATACCGTCGCTCCGACGGCGACGAGCCCCATCAGCCCCGCACTGTTGCGGATGACGAACGCGGTGGTGGCCAGGTCCTCGCCCATCGTCTGCACTGCCAGGAGCACCGCGCCGATGACCGCACCGCCGAGCAGCACATGAGCCGCCCTGCGGGGTACCCAGCGGATCGCTGCCGTCCGGTCCAGGGCGACGTCCTGCCCGCCGAATCCGACTGACACCGCCATCGCGCCCGCGGCGAGGACGAGCGCGGGCAGCCGCGGATCACCGGGCCCTTCGCTGACCTCCCGGGTGAGGGCCCACACCGCCACCGCACTGGCGACCACCACGGCGAACGACGCGGGCACCTGCCGTGAGCGCGCGTACAGCGTCAGCCATCTCACGGGGACTCACCGCCGGACAGTACGAAGAGCGTGTCGCTCGTGCAGGAGAGCGCCGCGGCGTGCGTGGCACGGATCCGCGACCGCTGTTCGGCCCGCGGCAGCGCCTTGAGTTCCTTCCACACCGGTTCGGCCAGCACCATCAGGTCGCTCTCAGGGTGCTGGGTGCCGCGGAGTGGTGTGAGGTCCCCGAGGACCCAGCCCGCGACGATGCTCTGCGCGGCGGTCTCGCTGGGCATGCCGCTGCTGCTGACGGTGGTGCGGGGGGAGCAGTGCGGCGCCATGCCCTGGGCGAGCAGAGCCCGGGTCAGGTCCTTTCCCTTCACGGTGGAGATCGCCCCGTCGTCGAAGTCGATGAGCACGGACGTGCGGGACCGCTCGAGCGTGGCGCTCGATGCCCGTGGGGCGGTGACTTCCCGGATCGAGACCGGAGCCTGGCTGCCCAGGGTCTTCCTCAGCAGGCGCAGCGCTTCCTTGCCGGGACCCGCGAGGTCGGCGAGTCGTGCCTGGTGCATCCTCGTCACACACACCGGGCCGTCGCACACCTGCGCGGCGGCGGCCTCGTCGACGACGTACGTCCGGCGCGGATCGGAGGGGAGGACGAGCAGGGCGATCGCCGCGCCCGCCAGGACGGGGGCCAGGGCGAGGAGTCGGGCGCGCGGGGTCGCCGCCAGCAGCAGGGCGAAGCCTGTCGCGGCCATGCCGAGCAGCCAGACCGTCTGCCCGATGTGCACGGAGGCTGAGAGCGTGAGGAGCACTTCGCGCACCGGTGCCACCGCCGGTGACAGCAGCGGGAACCGGATCGGCACCGCGCCCGTCGGCACCGCCGAGTCCGACGACAGCCGCAGGAGGGTGGTGAAGGCCAAGGCGACCACGGCCAGCGCGGGCGGGGTGAGGGGGGACGGCAGGGCTCGCCCGACTCCCATGCCCAGCACGGCTCCCGCGACGAGGGAGAGTGCCCCGACGAGCGAGATCGGCAGCCATCCGAGGTGTGCGTACGCACTGCCGGTGAGCACCTGGACGGAGCCGAAGAGGACGGGGAGCACGAAGGCCGAGACCAGTGTGATCGCGGTCGCGCACGCCAGCGTGGCCGCGCGGTGCCGGGCTGGCCGGGGTGTGCTCGTCAGCAGCTCGGACATCGCCGAGCGGTGGTCGCGCAGCCCCTGGAGTGCCCCGAACCCCAGGGCCAGCGGCCACAGAAAGGCCAGCAGCATGCGGGTCCACAGGGCCATGGGGGTCCACTGGGCCGTCCACAGCGCGGTGCCGTCCCACCACGGTCCGGGAATCAGGTAGAGGAACGCCAGCGCGGTCGCCAGGGCCACGATGCCGGCCCACGGCGCGACGGAACGCTTCAGTTCGGTGCGCAGGACACGGGTGTTCACCAGGTGCCCCTTTCCTGCCCGGGGACCCGCAGAAGCGCCGAGTAGCCGCGCTCCAGCGGGCTGTCGCCCACGTGCTCGGGACCGCCCGCCGCGGCCAGCTCGTCCGGGGTGCCCTGGAAGACCAGCCGCCCCTCGGCGAGCAGCACCACGTCGGTGCAGGCCGCGGCCACGTCCTCCACCAGGTGGGTGGAGACCACCACGCACGTGTCCCCACCCAGCTCCTGCAGCAGCTCACGGAAGCGCAGCCGCTGCGCCGGATCAAGGCCGACCGTCGGTTCGTCCAGCAGCAGGATCGACGGGTCGTTGACGATGGCCTGGGCGATACCGACCCGCCGCACCATGCCGCCCGACAGGGACTTCATCTTCTCGTCGGCGCGGTCCGCCAGGCCGGCCCGCTCCACGGCGCGCTGCACCGCCGCAGGGATGTCCGTCTTGGGCACCTCTTTCAGCCACGCCATGTACTCGACGAACTCGCGCACCGTGAAGCGCTTGTAGTAGCCGAACTCCTGCGGCAGGTAGCCGATCCGGCGGCGCAGCGCACGGTACTCGCCCACGCCGCCGACGGACTCGCCGAGCAGTTCCAGCGTGCCCCCGGTGGGGCGCAGCACGGTGGCCAGCGCCCGGATGAGGGTGGTCTTGCCCGCTCCGTTGGGGCCGAGCAGACCGTGTACGCCGGTGCCCAGCGACAGATCGAGCCCGTCGACGGCCATCCGTTTCCTGCCGACCCTGACCTTCAGGCCGGTGGCGCGGATCTCCCAGGCGTAGGCCGTCGGTGCGATGTCAGCCGCGTTCACCGTGGGCATGGGGTGTTGGTCCTTTCCGATGGTCATCGATGGGTTCCCAGCACGGAGTACGCGCCCCTGCGGGCGATCACGACACCGATGCCGAGCGCGAGGATCAGCCCCCACACCGGCAGCACGCCCGTGTCCAGGGCGAAGGTCGTACGGCTGGTGGCCAGGCTCGGCGGCACGACCAGGGCGGTCCACACGGCCACCAGCCCAACGGCGGCGCGGGTCACGCCGACGACACCGCCGAGCGCCAGGGTCGCGGAGGTGAAGGCGAGGCAGGGCAGCAGCCACTGGGCCGCCATCACCCCCGTTGCCCATCCGCCCACCAGCAGTGCGGGAAGCACCACGGCGAGCACGGAAGCGGTGCGCCGCAGCACCAGGTACAGCCCGGCTCTCGGCGCGGAGGCCGTCAGCTCGTACGCCGGGTCCAGGCTGCGCGACCAGGACGCCGCGACTCCCAGCACGGGTAGGACAGGCGCGAGCAGCAGCACCAGCGACACCTCGCCGGAGCCGGTGCCGACCAGGTCGAGCAGCAGCGCGAGCAGTGTCACGCTCACGACCATGCCCAGCCACGGCACCATCGTCGGCGTCAGCCACCTCGACAGCCGCGCCGACCACTGCCGTCGGCGCGGCGCCGTGGCCGTGGCGGCCAGCTGGGGTTCGAGGCCGGACCACACGGTGTCGACCAGTGCCGCCACGGCGGGCGCCTCGGCCGTGACGGCGGCCGACAGCCGGTCACGGCACGTCCCGCATGTCTCCAGATGGGCCTCCAGGGCCCACACCTCGTCGGCGGCGAGGTCCGTGTCGCCGCGCGCGTAACCGTCGATGATCCGCATCGACACGTGTTCCACGCTCATGACAGCGCCTCCCGCATCGCGCTCCTGGCCCGGCGGGCACGGGTCTTGACCGTGCCCTCGGGCAGCCCCAGCAGGACCGCGGTCTCCCGGACGGACAGCCCGTCGAGAACCATGGCCTGCAATACCTGGCTGAGTTCCGGTGCCAGGCGCCGCAGCGCGTCGCCGACGTCCCCGCCGACGGTCGCCGCGAGCACCTCCTCCTCGGCGGCGGGCGCCGCGTCGGGGAGAGCGGCTGCCGGCGGCGGCTCGGCATGATGAGCCCTGCGCCGGAACGCGTCGACGAGGCGGCGCGCCGCGATCGTCCACAGCCAACCGACGGCCGTCCCACTGACCGAGGACCCCGCGAACGCGCCCGCCGCGCGCCACACCGCCAGATACGTCTCCTGCATGACCTCGGCGACGATCTGCTCGTCGGCGCAGCGTCGGCGCAGCCGCACCGCCATCCACGGCGACGTACGCCGGTACAGCTCCTCGAACGCCGCGCGGTCCCCCTTGGCCACCCTCCGGACGAGATGCTCCTCGTCCAGCTCGCCCGGTGCCTTCCTGACTGATCTCACACCCTCTAGACGCCGGACACGGACGACAGGATTTCATCTCCACGTGATCCCCGTCACACCAGGCCGCCGGATCACCTCCGAGGCCGTCGCCGACCTCTGTGCCCACGGCGGCCGTGCGGTGCCGTCCCGGCATCCGGCTCATCCTGGAACGCCTGGAACACCACACCTCAGCCAGCCCAGCGGGGTGCTGGAGGCGGGGCGCCGCCGGCGTCCGGGAGGCCACGGTTTCGCTGGGTGCGGATGAACTGGAGTCCGGCGAGGCCCCGTTGGGGGGGGGTGCGCCGGGCGGGCGGGGGCCGCAAGCGGACGGTCGATCTGGACCCGGGACTGCGTCCGGCGCTGCTGGCTCTGGTCGAGCCGGATGTGCGGGGTGATCCGATGTCGCCGTTGCGGTGGACGACGACGTCCACCCGTCACCTGGCCGCCGAACTCACCCGCCAGGGCCACCGGATATCCGCCGACACTGTCGCTGACGTGGTGCGCGAGGAGGGCTTCAGCCTGCAGGGCAACGCCAAGACCGTCGAGGGCGGCCAGCACCCCGGACCGGGACGGCCAGTTCCGCTACATCAACGAGCAGGCCAAGGACCATATCGACGCCGGAGACCCGGTGATCAGTGTCGATACGAAGAAGAAGGAAATCATGGGGCCGTACAGGAACGGCGGCCGCGAATGGCGGCCCGCAGGTGACCCCGTGCAGGTTGGCTGGGTCAGCGTCGGCACCGACCATGACCGCAGCCTTCGCCGTCGAATCCATCCGCCGCTGGTGGAAGGGCCGCGGCAAGGGGGACTACCCGCAGGCCGAAGGCGTGCTGCTTGCCGGGCTGTGCAACTTCTGTGGTATGACGATCCCTTACGGGCTGGAGGTCTGCGGCCTGATGGGGGATTCGTCTGTGATCCATGCGCGTGACCCGGAGCTGGACGTGGAGCGATTCCTGGTCGCTTGCTCCAATGACCACCTCAGTGAGCTCGAGGGCCAGTACAAACAGCGGCGATTCGTGAGTGAAGAGCTGTGAGCGGGGAAGATCGGCCGCGCGTTCCACGATCAACCCTTCGGGCTGAGCCGGAAACAGTTGGCGGAGGAGACGGGGTTGACTTCTTGGCGAGTGGGTGACGGTTGGGTTGCAGGCCGGGGACAGCCGTTCCCTGTGGCTCGATTGTGCCGTTGGACCGGACATGACCGCCTTCGGTAACGCCCTGATCCCGGCTCCCGACGCCCGGCTTGTCGGCGCGTACCGGCTGGCCGCTCAGGGGCCTGAAGTGGACCGCTGCATGTGGTGTGCGCAGCTGCGGGAGGCCGAAGCCCGGGCGCGTCGGGCATCGCCGGAAGGAAGACGGTCCCCATCGACGTGGATCGTGCCCCCGGGGGCTGCCGCCCCGTTCTTCACCCTCCGACGACTGCCTCGAGCTCGGGAGCGACCCGCCGCGACGCACAGATGCGTCTGGACACGGAATTCCCTCCCTGTATGCGGATGTTGTCCCCGGGGTGGTGTGCATGGTGAGGAAGCGGTGCTCCCACTGCGAAGACGGTTGGACCGCCTGGTGATTCAGGTCGTGCGTCTGACCGCTGAGAAATAGGCGTTGGAGGAAGGCAGGAGCAATACGATCGCGATGGCGGCAGTGAACAGGTCGGGTACGTATTGGTATACGGCCGTCCAGTCGAGTGGCAGTCCACTCATGCTGATGTCGTTCAGCACGAACAGCAGGAAGAGACCGCCTACGGCAATCATGGCCAGCCGGGCCCAGTTGTTTCCCCGGCGCATCAAGAAGGCGCACAGCAGCCACACTGCAGCGAGAACGACGAGGACACCCGCGAACAGGGCGAGCTGCAGGAGCGCGCCCGAAAAACCCAGGTGACCGCGCAACTCCCGGAAACCCGCGGGGGGTATGACGAACACCGCCAGTACCCAGCACCCGCTTCAAGAAAGACCGTTACACAGGCCGCTCTGAAGGCGACCTGCACCGCGTGGGGAGGCTGGACGCCCCTGCAGTGGTTCGGTTCATGCTTTCTTCTCTCCTTTAGGCATCGAAGGCCGGCGCCTGAGGTGCGGCAACGCCCGGAGTGGACCTCGTCGTGTTGTATTCGGCTGCGCTGCAGATCGCGCCCCGCGCCCCGTTCGATGTTCTGGCCCGCCTGCTGGGCAGTTCGGCCCGCACGGTGGCGCGACGATACGAACGGCTGGCAACTGACGGCACGGCCAGGGTGATCTGCTAGGCGGACTGGTCGCTGTTCGCGGAGGGGATGCCGGTCAACAACGAACTCCGCTGTGCGGCCGGCGCGCATCCGCTGGCCCGAACCGGTGAAGGGGTGTGGCTCCCCAGCTCTGTCGTTTCTCCCCAGATTCTCCCCAGGGAGCCCATTGAGAGATGCCGCTGAGCGCGATCTCGGCGTGCTTCAGCCAGCCATCAAGCGTCGGCCACCGGAGAACGGAGAGTAATCGTACAGCGGTGTCGCGCTCAGGCAGTGAGCCAAGGGATCGTGGAGCGGGTGTACTGGTCGGGGCGAGACGATCTGCTTCGACCGCATTCCGATGACCCACCACGTGGAGTGCGTGGCGATCCTTGAGCCGGTGAAGAAGGACGCCTGACCTGCGGTTCTGTGCATGCGCATTATGTGCGGTGTGGGTGTTACGGGCGATATCTTGACGCTCATTCTGAGGGGGTGTCACCTCGCTGTTGATGCTGCTCAGGCGGTTGAAGGGCGGAGCTGTCCGGTCCGGCTTTGCGGAAACATGGCTTTTCGCTGCCAGTCGGTCCAGAGCCGACAGGCAGCGGTGGGCGGATTCGGCGCCGAGACCTCTACGGCAGCGGATGTTCGGGGTGCCGGCTGACGGCACCCGGTGTCGTCGGGTCACCGCTCGGGTGGCGAGTGGCCGGGTGGGGGATCAGGGTGGTGTCGAAGTCGCCGTCGGCGATCTCGCGGGCGAGCTGTGCGAGCTGACGTTGGTGGGCGCGGGCGTAGGAGCGGAAGGCGGTGAACGCGTCGTCGAGTGAGATGTGCCAGCGTTCCGCGAGGATGCCCTTGACCTGTTCCAGGACGATGCGGCTGGTGAGGGCGTACTGGAGTTGGGCACGCTCGATGTGGCTGTGGTCCAGGGTGCGCTGCTGCAGGATGGCGATGGTCGCGATGTCTGCCAGGGCTTGGGCGAGGGTGATGTCCTGATCACTGAGGGGTTCGGGGTCGGTCTGGAACAGGGCGAGTGCGCCGATGACGCGGCCGCGCAGCCGTAGCGGGAGTGCGTTGGTGGCCACGAATCCCGTCTCGTGGGCGCGGGTGGCGAACTGCGGCCAGCTCTCCGTGGTCTTCGGATCGGTGAGGTTGATGTTGGTGCGGGCCTGGCCACTCTTGTAGCAGTCCACGCAGGGGCCTTGGTCGTGCTGCAGGGCGAAGAGTTCCAGCAGCCGGGTGTGTTCGTCGGAGGCGGCGATGGTCTGCAGGGTGTCGTGCTGGTCGGCCAGCAGGATGCCGACCGCCGCCACGTCCAGCAGTTCCATGCAGCGCACCGAGAGCTGCTGGAGGAAGTCGATGAGGTCGAAGTCGTCGGTCAGGGAGTCGGCGACTTCCACGAAGACCTCGGTGAGCCGTTGTTCGCGGGGCATGTCGATCAGTCCTTGTCTACGACGGTCGGGGGCTTGCCGTTGCCGTTGTGGTCCAGGCGGAGCCGTCGGTCCACCACGTCCTGGGAGATGTCGGTGATGGAGCGCCCACTGCTGTAGGCATGCGCGCGCAGCCGCAGCAGGGCTTGGGGCAGGGGCAGGGAGAGTTGGACGCTGACCATGCCCGTCGCCTGGTGGATCACGGCGTGCTGCAGGGTGGGCGGGGAGCCGGCCGGGGTCGGCCCGGCCACGCGTGGCTCGCCGCTGCCCAGGCACCGGGCGGTGAGGGCGTCGGCCAGGATCAGCGCGTCGTCGGCCTGCTGTGCGGTCAGCGGGCCCGGGGTGCGGCGTACGGCGGTCAGGACACCTGTGCGGATCGCGCCGATCCCCATCGGGAAGCAGAAGACCGCCCGGGTCGGCAGGGCGGGGGCCTCCATGGCCAGCGCGGGCCAGCGCGCTAGGCGAACGCCGACCAGGTCGGGCACCCACACCATCGCGCCGGTACGGGCCGCGTCGGGCCCGGGGCCCTCCCCGAGGGTGAGCTGAAGGTCCTCGAAGCGGCGCGTCGCGGCGTCCGAGCACCACAGGAGCTCGGTGAGGTCGCCCTCGGTGACCATGGAGACCGCGAGGCCGTCCACGCCCAGCGCGGCGGCGCCGGCCGCGGTGACATCGGCGACCTGGCCGGAGCCGTCGTCGGACTGCAGCAGGCGCAGAACCCTGACCATGCGGTCACTGATCACCTACCACCACCTTGCCCCGTGCCGCCGGCGCCGAGCGGGCTCTTGGTCATGCTTCCCGGCCCGGTCACGAGGCCAGCGATGTGGGACGCCCGGCGGCCAGGTCGTCCGCGACGGCGGCACGCGACGCGGATACCAAGGGCCGGTCGTAGAGGAGGAAGCCGGTGGCGGTCAGATCCAGGAGGCGGGTCAGCATCGGACTCGGGTGGCGCAGACACAGCGACCCCCCGGCCGTGGTGGTGAGCCGAGATGCGACCAGGAAGGCATTGAGGCCGCTGACATCGCAGAAGGTGAGGAGGGTCAGGTCGATGTCGACCGTACGGATTCCGTCCCCCAGGCAGTGTTCGACCACCACGCGCACGGAGTGTGCCGTCTCCAGGTCGAGTTCACCCGCCAGGGTGATGGTCGCGTGGCTTCCCCGGTCGCGCCGGTGGATGTTCAAGCTTGACAGAACAGGCATAGTGCCTCAGGTCTTATGACCACCTGGTGCAGCGCTGGGCGGGCCTGGGATTTCGGCTACGCCTGGCACGCATTCCGCGTGGTCGGACGCCTTTACAGGGCAGGCAAGAGCGACGGATGGCAACCCTGTTGCAGGGCCGTGAACCCGACCGGCTTCGCCTCGAAGGTGGGCCTGTGGTGATCCAGACGAACTGTCACTCCCCGCAGGCACCAGCACGACAACAGCATTGGGCCACGCCGGGGTCTGGGACGTCCATCGCAGCATAGCCCTCGCGCCCACCCCCCGGCAGCCGTTCCTCGGCCACCGCCTTCCACCGACCCCGCGGCACGTTCCTCCGGCGTCCGGCTTCACGGGCCGTCCCGACGGTTCCAATGGCTCAGGCGCTGTCGCCTGTACCGGCGGTCCCAGCGGTCCTGACGGTCCCTGTAAGCCCGGTAGTCCTGGTAACCCTGGTACTCGGAATGGCCGCCGCGGGACCCACCCCTGGCGCCACCTCGGCCGGAGTGCACGAGACCGAAGATGAGAACGGCTGCGGCCACCCACCAGACGGGGCTGAGGAAGCCGAGGCCGAACAGGGCCACTATGAGGATGAGAAGTAAGACGGACACGGCCAACCTTCCCGGAGCACAACAGAACATCGCTGCCGGGGACTGGGGCTTCACTCAACACCGTAGTCCTGCCTGAAGGTTACGGATAGCGCCCCTACCTCGGGCTGCAGGAACGGCCTGAATCGCAAAATTGACGCCTCTTCACGGAGTGCGGCAACGCCTGACGTGCACGGTGCATCAGCATCCCCGAGCCCCGGCTGCGTCGAGAGGTTGACCGCGCTCCATCGGAAGCGCGCCTTGCGCATCTGTGCCGAACGTGCCTCGTCACAAGCGTGGACGTCCCGCGGTCGCCTTCGCTACGCGATCCTGGGTCGGTCCACCCGCAGCTCTCGACGGTGCGGTCGGGCAGCAGTGCCGAGCGCTCCAGCAGCTCGTGCGAAGACCTACCCGCGGGTACGCGCAAGGGGGGGCCAGCCGCCAGGCTACCGTCACAGGTTGCGCCTACTCTGAGATTGAGGTGCCTGCGAGATCGGAGGTCATCATGATCATTCTCGGGGTCATCTTGCTCGTCATCGGTTTCGTGGCCAGCATCGCCATCTTGTGGACCCTCGGGATCATCCTGGTCGTCATCGGGCTCATCCTGTGGGTCCTGGGGGCGGTCGGTCACGCGGTCGGCGGACGCCGGCACTACTGGTAGACGGCTTGGGCCCGCCCTGGTGCGACCCCGTCGACCAGTCCCTACCGCCGCCACGACTCCAGGAGGCGTAGCGCCATGATCTTCTTCCTGGTTCTGCTCGGCAGCGCCATCGCGCTGGTCGTCATCGGCGCTGTCGTGGACGGCCTCCTGTATCTACTGTCCACAGGGGTGCTGCTTGCCGTGGTCGCCGTGCTGTACCTGCTCGTGCGCTCGATATCGCGCTCGCGCCGTCGCCCGGCCCACTGACCCGTGCGGTAGATGTCGGACCGCCGATCCACGAGCACCATGTCAATGAAGCCTTCCACTGCCGGGAACCGTTCGTCTCCGCTGCGTCGGGTACGCCGAACGGTCAGCCGCTCACCAGTCGGGCGCGTGTGGCGGCGGAGCAGCGAACTCGGACTGGGGCAGCGCGCCCTGGGTCGCCGCGCTCGGATTCCTCACGCTGGTTCCGCTGCTGATCATTGTCTCCTCGGGCGATCCCAAGCAGGGGCAGGGGTTCGCGCAGTGGCTGGGGGAGGGGCTCGGCGTGTCGACGGCCTCCAGAGAACAGGTCGAGCAGTTGTTCATCGGGCCCGGCCAGGCCCTGCGGACCACGACGGCCTTCGGTATTGCCGCCCTCGCCGTGTTCGGCCTGACCTTCGGTGCGGCGGTGCAGAGCGGCTACGAGAAGGTCTGGGACCTGCCGCCGGCGGCCCGGTGGTGGGCCAGGTGGCGGCATGTGGTGTGGCTCGCCGTCCTCACCGGATACCTCTTCTTCTCCGCCACCACGACTCTGCGGCGCGAGCCGCTGGCGGGTGGGGCGGTCGCGTCGCTGAGCGCCGTCCTGTTCCTCTGGTGGTCCCAGCGCCTGCTGCTCGGCGGGCGGATTCGCTGCGCCCTGTTTCCCGGCGCCGTCCTCACCGTTATCGGACTGCTCGGTCTGCGGGTCTTCTCCAGGCTCGTCTTCTCGCCGTTGATCGCATCCAGCACCGTCACCTACGGCCCTGTCGGAACTGTCCTGTCATCCAGTCCTGGCTGGTCGGTGTGGGTGTCGTCGTCTTCGGCGGCGCGCTGGCCGGTCGGCTCCTGTACGAGGATTTTTCACGCATGGCGCACGCACTGAAACGCCGCAGAGGAAATGCAGCCCCGTAGCTGCCTACCCCCGGCGGCTGCACCTGCCGCACTCCTCTTCCGGCTCGGTGACCCTGAGCGGTGGGCAAGCACAAGGCCCACGCCGCCACCGGTACCTCCAACCCGTCGCCGGATGGTCCTCAGGCGTGACGGCCCCGGGGATCTGCCGTGACATGACATCTGCGGCAGCGCACGGCTGACAGCGGTGCGGGCTTCCTCGCCCGCGAGAGGTGCCAGGCGCTGGATTTCCAAGGAGGCCAGTGTTGGAGCGCCGGGTCGTGCTCGGAGACATCGTCGCCGCGGATGCCGTGCGCTCAACCGCCGTCAGTACGTCCCGCACCCTGTCCGGGACTTGGCCGGGGGGCGTAGGGTGGGACCAGCGCCCCGGACCCTTGGCGTGTTGAGCACAGCGGTGATGCAGGGCCGTGCAGAAGCGCGCTTCCTTGGGAGCGGAGTTCTTGCGTGGCGGGAGCAGCGTGTGTGATCACGTGGTGGCTCATTTCCTGCGTTTTGTCCGGAGGAAGGTCCGCACTTGCGGCGTGCGGGACCGCCTGACCCCGGGTGTGTTGCTGCGGTGTCGGGCCGTTTCTGACTGAGGCGCTATGAATATTGCGCACATCCTCTTGGTGGACTTGGACATCGAAATCGATGTCAGGGGGCTGACGTTCTGCGACGTCAGCGGTCTGAATACTCTGCTGTCCGCCCGCACATCGGGCCGGTATCAGGGAGGTTCTGTGCGTCTGCACGGTGCGTTGCCCGCTGTCGTCCGGTTCTTGGCCGTGACCGGTACCCGCTTCCTCATCGATGGCCCGTCACCGCTCCGGTACTGCGCCTCTTCCCGGCAAGTGCCTCGTGATCGCGGGCCCCACGCCAGGCATCGGCCCTCTGACGCCGACGGCGAACCTCGCCGACGACCCCAACGCCCGGTATATGCCCCGCGCCCTCTTTCCGACCCACACACATGGACTGACCACGATGTCGGAACAACAGCTCGTCCACGTCACGTCCCCTCAAGGCCACCCTCATCAGCTTCGGTACGAGACGGTCCGGACGGATCGCGGTTCTGGCAAACGGTCTGGCGTTGCAGGCAGCCTGAGTGGGATGAGCCCGGCATCCGGGACTGAGGAACGGTCATGAGTACCCAGGCGCCGCTCCGCTCATCCGCTGCTGAAAGTCACCCAACGGGCGGCAGTGACTTCGCCCGGTTGTCGAAACAGATCAAGCAGGCCGGTCTGATGCGTCGCCGCCCCGCCTACTACGCCGTGCGCATGGTGCTCGTCGTTGCCCTGTACCTGGCCGGCTGGGGTGCCTTCCTGCTGGTGGGCAACAGTTGGTGGACGCTCGCCGTTGGTGTTGTTCTGGCGGGGGTGTTCGGACAGGTGGCTCTGGTCGCGCACGACGTGGGGCACCGGCAGGTGTTCAGGCGCAAGAAAGCGAGCGCCCGCGCAGGTCGCCTAGCGGGAAACCTCGGGATCGGGATGGGATACGCATGGTGGCAGGACAAACACTCCCGCCACCACGCCAACCCCAACCACGAGGACCTCGACCCGGACGTCGCACCCGACATCTTTGTCTGGAGCCAGGCCCAGGCCCGCCAAGCCTCAAAGCTGCCCCGCATGGTCGGAAGGGTCCAGTCCGTCCTCTTCCTGCCGCTCCTCACCCTGGAGGGATTCAACCTCCACGTAGCCGGCGTCCGTGCCCTCGCGGACCGTTCCCTCAAACAGCGCCACCTGGAAGGCATCCTGCTGTTCGGACACTTCACGCTCTACTGCGCCCTGCTGTTCGCCGTCCTGCCGCCGGGCAAGGCCGTGGCCTTTCTCGCTGTGCACCAGTGCCTGTTCGGGGTGTACCTGGGCTCCATCTTCGCGCCCAACCACAAGGGGATGCCCACCCTGACCGGCCCGCACCGCCCCGACTTCCTGCGCCGCCAAGTCCTCACCTCACGCAATGTCCGCGGCGGACGGATCACCGACGTCATCCTGGGCGGCCTGAACTACCAGATCGAACACCACCTGTTTCCCAGCATGCCGTCACCGAATCTGCGACACGCCCAGGCCATCGTCCGCCGGTACTGCGAGCAACTGGACGTGCCGTACCTCCAGACGGGACTGATCGACTCCTACAGGCAAGCAATCAAGAGCCTGCACCACGCCAGCGCCCCCTTGCGACAAACAGGCTGACCGACTGCTCAAGCCGGTCCGTCAGTGTGCGTGGCAGCGCCGGGCGGGCCACGGTCCGCTGTAGAGAAGTCGCATGATTCTCAAGCACCCGTCCGACCGAGGTGGCTCGCGGAACAAACCGTTCGAGAGGCTGGCCGAGAATGCCTCACTGTTCACCAGCTCAGCGACGTTCTTCGTGGCCTGCCTGATCCTGGTCGCCGTGGCTGTCGTACTGCACCTGATCGGCCTGCCGATCAAGTGGCTCCTGTTCGCGGGCGAGGCGATGTCGGCGGTGACCCTGCTCCTGCTGGCCTTGCTCAAGAACTCCGAGCTGCGGGCCGAACGGGCGGTCCAGAGCAAGCTGGACGCCATCGCCGCTGCCCTGCTGGAAGGTCAGGAGGGCGGCGGCACCGGAAAGGCCCACCGGGAGCTGCGGTCCTCCCTCGGCCTGGAGGAGGGCTCCTGAGGGACCCGGGGACGTCCGCGTGGCATCAAACAGAGCCCCTGGGGAGGGTGCTGGCGCTGGACGGCCCAGTCCTCTCTAACAGTGCCGAGTAGGCCCGCTCGATGCCCTGCGTGTAGCCGGTCCCCAACTCGATGTAGACGTGCCCGCCGGCCGTACACGCTTTGCGCAGGGCAGCGCTCTGGTCCCTGACCCATGCGGCGATCTCCCGGTAGGTGGTGTCATCGGCTCCCTTGAGCCAGTCCGGGGCGGCCCGCAGGTGTTCGGGGGTCAGCTTTGTATTTCCGAGGAATACGGAGGTCAGTGGCATCCCGACACCGGCGGCGGCCGTGGCCGCCGCCGGTGTGACGATGTCGCCCTCGACCACATAGCCATCTTGGGGATCGGAGTCATCAAGAGCCTCCGCAGCTGCACGGATGAACTCAATGAGGAACGGCTGAGCGAGCACTGCCTTGTCCGAATGCGTACCATGCCGCACGCCGTGCTCAGGGGCAGCGCGCTGCAGCATCGACACCAGAGCGTCGGTCGGGCAACCCGGGAGGCCCTCTGGGTCCAGCAGCATCCACGCGAGGGTGCTCTTGCCCACCCGGGGCGGGCCGCCAATCAGGTAGATCACATGAAGACCGTACCTCGGGGGCCGACTTGGGTGATCTCGCTGCGGCTGGATCGTAGTCACTGCGTCCCGATAAGCGAGGCGACCATGCCATGAGACGATCTCGACTGTGGCTGGTGTGATCACAGCGTCGGAACCCTCCTGACCAACCACCAAGTGGTCATCGACGCCGACACCCGCCTGGTAGTCGTGGTCGGCCGGCCGCTGCCGGGCAATCTCAACGACTGTCGGGCCTGGGCCGAGTCCGGTGCCAGGGCCGCCGTCGGCAGCACCACGACCATCGCCGACGGCGGCTACCGGGACACCGGCCTGGGCATCCCGCATGGACGCCGAAGCGAGGACGAGGAACTGCCCGCCTGGAAACAGGCCCACAACACTTCGCACAAACGCGTCCCGGTCCGCGGTGTGCATTACGTGCGATACGCGCGGATTCGCGACGCAGGTTTCGGCAGGGAAACCAGGCAGGCCAACACTGCGGCTACGGATAGCGCACGTCCTGGATAGCTGGAGCGACTTGGAGGCAGAAACAGGGAAATGAGCCCGCCGACGATCAAATGGCCTCCGTGGCGCCCAGGAGACGAGCGGGGGCACCGACGGTGATCTGCGCCCAGAAGGACACCTCGTCCCGGGTCAGGCCGAGGAGCGCGAGCTCGTGGCGGCCGTCGAGGATTCTCAGTGTGGCGCGGGGGTTTGTGTCCATGGGGCGGGTCACGCGCTTCCGGGCTCGGGGAGCAGGCAGGTGATGGGGCGATCGTCCGCGGTTCAGGTGGCCGACGTGAAAGCAGCTTCGCCGAGCGAGATCGTGCAGCACAACGGCTAAGGCGTACACATGGCGCTAAAGCCGGTCAATGGTGCCTCATCGCAGGGGACTTGGAGAGTCAGGTTCCCGGCCCTCCAGCTGCGCAGTGCCCTCTCCGAGCAGGGGCAGGCGCCTCGCAGGCCACCAGCGGCCCCGACGCACCCGCGGCTGCCTCACGCTGCGGGGAGCCGCGCGTCCTCCAGGTCCAGCGAACGCTGCAGCCGTCTGCGCGTGGTGTCGCTGATGCGATCAACCGGATCACCTCAACCGGGTACGGGAACTGCTTCTGGTCCTCAGAGAAGACAGGGGCGTTGGCCCGGTCGATTGCTACTGAGCCCTGCGAGCTGGAAGGGGCGCTGCGGTCTGCATCGACAAAGGGGCCGGCGGTTGCCGATCGGAAGGTAGAGGAGATCATGAGCGCTGATTCTCCCCAGCGCGTGTGGAGTGCCGTGATGATGTGTGCGCGATAGCAAATTCGACGCCGTCGGTGCGAACCGGGTGGTGGCCTAAAGCCAATCCCGTCGCTTGAAGATGAAGTACAAACTCACGCAAACAACGGCCATCAGAGCTACAGCGAAGGGGTATCCGAACGCCCAGCTCAGCTCCGGCATGGCTTCGAAGTTCATTCCGTAAATTGTTCCCACTAGCGTGGGTGCAAACAGAATGGCCGCCCAGGAGGAGATCTTCTTGATTTCCTCGTTCTGCTCGAAGCCCGCCTCCGCCAGCGCCCGCATCTCCGCGTTCTGCTGCTGCGTCACCAGCGTCGCGTTCACCGTGAGGATTTCCGTGAGCGCCTGGCGGAAGCCGTCCACGCGCTCGCTCGTGTGCGTGACGTGGTCGGCGACGTCACGGAGATAGCGCTGCAGCTCCTCATCCGTGCCGTACTTGGCGAAGCCCGCCATCAGGGCGTGCAGCATGCCGACCAGGGGGCGGGTGGCGCGCTGGAACTCGACCATTTCGCGGGAGAGTTCGTAGATACGGCGGGACACCTCGGGGTCGCCGCTGAAGACCTCGGTCTCGATCTCGTCGATGTCGTTCTGCACGCCCGCCACCACCGGGGCGTAGCCGTCGACCACGGCGTCCAGGATCGCGTACAGCACCGCCTCCGGGCCGAGGGCCAGCAGCTCCGGGGTCTCCTCCATGCGGCGGCGTACCGCGGACAGGTCGGGGGCCGCGCCGTGGCGGACCGTGATCAGGAAGTCCTTGCCCAGGAAGACGTGCAGCTCGCCGAACTCGACCTCCTCCTGGGCATCGAGATAGCGGGCGGCGCGCAGCACCACAAACAGGGTGTCGCCGTACCGTTCGAGCTTCGGGCGCTGGTGGGCCTCCAGGGCGTCCTCGACGGCGAGTTCATGCAGGTCGAACTCGTCGGCGAGCGAATGGACTTCGGCCTCGGTGGGGCGGTGCAGCCCGATCCACGCCATACCGTCGGGGAACTCGCGCAGCTTGCGGAAGGTCTCGGCGAGCGAGTCGGGCGTCGCGACACGGTTGCCCTCGCGGTAGAGCGCGGCCTGGACGACGCTTCCCTGGTCCTTGTGTACGGGGGCGGGGGCGGCAGGCTCGGCGGTCGTGGGGGCCTTTGACGGCGGGCTCGTGGGCGGCAGGGGCCGGCGGCGCCATTGGTGCTTCTTCGGGGACAGCGGCATCGCGGGTCTCACCTCCACATCGAACCCGTAACGTGCGCCCTTGCGGCCTCGGAGCAGGATATCCGCGTCGAATTGCCCCGGCATGACGGGGCAGCGACAGGGCCTCCTCATTGCGGACAGGAGTTGTCCGCAAGCCTGAGTAGCGTGTGGCGCATGGCCTCGAAGACGACGTACCCCGTACTCGGCAACCGCGCCCTCAACCGCGCAACGCTTCAGCGTCAGCTCCTGCTGCGCCGCGCCCCCAAGTCCGCGATGTCCGTCAAGGGCGCCGTCGAGCACCTCGTCGGCCTTCAGGCGCAGAACGTGAAGCCGCCGTACTTCGCCCTCGCGGCCCGGCTGGACGGCTTCGACCCCGCAGAGCTCTCCGCGCTGATGGCATCCCGCGAGGTCGCGCGACTGGTCACCATGCGTTCCACCATCCATACGCACACCGCCGAGGACTGCCTCACCCTGCGGCCGCTGGTCCAGGCCGCGCGCGACAGGGAGCTCAAGCAGTTCCGGTCGGGCCTGGCCGGAGTCGATCTGGCCCGGCTCGGCGCCCTCAGCCGTGAGCTGGTCCAGGAGCAGCCCCGGACCATGAAGGAGCTGCGTGAGGCGCTGCTGAAACAGTGGCCGGACGCCGATCCGTTCGCCCTGTCCGTCGCCGCCCGCTGCGTACTGCCGCTGGTGCAGGTCACCCCGCGCGGTCTGTGGGGCAGGAGCGGCCAGGTCACGCTCACCACCGCCGAGCACTGGTTCGGCCGGAGGCCGGAGCCCGCGCCCGCGCCCGATGCCACCGTGCTCCGCTACCTCGCGGCCTTCGGCCCCGCCTCCGTCAAAGACATGCAGATCTGGTCCGGGCTGACCCGGATGCGGGAGGTCTTCGAGCGGCTGCGGCCGCGGCTGGCCGTCTTCCAGGACGAGAACGGCGTCGAGCTCTTCGACCTCCCCGACGGGCCCCGGCCGGACCCCGGGACCCCGGCGCCGCCCCGCTTCCTCCCCGAGTTCGACAATCTGCTGCTCTCGCACGCAGACCGCAGCCGCCTCGTGCCCGAGAAGTACAAGACGAGCACCTGGAAGGGCAACCAGGCGTACTCGACCCTCCTCGTCGACGGCTACCTCGCCGGGATCTGGCGGCTGACCGAGACCGACGAGACCGCGACCGTGACCGTCCAGGCCTTCGGGACGCTGACCCGCGCGCAGCAGGGCGCCGTGGCCGAGGAGGGAGAGCGGATGCTCACCGCCATGTCCTCGGCCGGCGCGTACGACATCCGCTTCGGGACCTTCAGCGAGTAGCGGGAAGCGGGAGTCAGTCCGCGCGGCCCGTCGCCGCCACCGTCACGCCCAGGCCGATCATCGCGAACCCGCCCGCGCCGCCGACCATCGACAGCCGGCGCTCCGAGCGGGCGAACCAGCCGCGCGCCGCCGCCGCGCCCAGACCCCAGAGCGTGTCCGTCACCAGGCCGATCGAGATCGGGACCAGGCCGAGCAGCAGCATCTGCGCGGGCAGATGGCCCGCCGAGTGGTCCACGAACTGCGGCAGCACCGCGGCGAAGAAGACGATGCCCTTGGGGTTGGTGACGCCCACCAGGATGCCGTCCACGACCGTACGGACATCGCCGCGCGCCGGTCCTGCCGGGGCGGCCATGTCCGAGACCTTCATGCCCTTGCGGTGCCGGAAAGCCTGCACACCGAGGAAGACCAGATACGCCGCGCCCGCCAGCTTCACCGCCATGAACACCGTGGCCGACCGCTCCACCAGCGCGCCGACGCCCAGCGCGACGGCCACGACCAGGACGTACGAGCCGAAGACATTGCCCAGGGCGGTGGCCACCGCAGTCCGGCGGCCATGGGCGAGAGCCCGGCCGATCACGAAGAGCACGCTCGGCCCCGGGATCACGATCACCAGCAGGGACATCGCGGCGAATGCGAGGAAGCGGTCCGTCGACACCATCCCGTCATTCAACGCGATGCCCGGCTGCGCGCATAGAGCCGCGGTTTCGGCCCCTGAGGCGATTGAGGAGTGGGGTCCGGGGCGAAGCCCCGGTTTCGGGAAGGGGCGGGGAGGGGGCAAGCCCCGCCGGAGGCGGTTACGGCAGCAGCCGCGCGCGACGCGCCGCCACCACCGCCTCCAGTCGGGTGTGCGCCCCCAACTTCCGCATCGCGGACCGCAGATAGCCCTTCACCGTCTCCGGCTTCAGGCCGAGCCGCTCGGCCGCGGCCGCGTTCGTCGAGCCCGCCGCGACGCACGCCAGCACGTCCAGCTCGCGCGGCGTCAGCGTGACCGTGTGCTCGCGCGGCCGACCGCCCGCCGCGGTCGCCAGCCGGCCGCAGACCGACAGCAGCGTCTCCCGCAGCGCCTGGTCGACGATCCGCGGGGCCAGCGCCCGCAGCTCGCCGTGTGCCTCGCGGACCTCCTCCCACGCCCCGGGACCCGCCACCGGCTCCCGCGCCGCCGCCAGCAGCCGCTGCACCTCGTCCCGTACGACCAGCGTCTGCTCCACATCGCGCGCCGCCGCCACCGCGGCGTCGAAGGTCCGGTCGCCCATCGCCATCGGCTCACGCAGCGCGCCGTAGAGCACGCCCCGTACCTTGCGCCGTACGACGACGGGCACCGCGAGCACCGAGCGCAGCCCCTCCGTCGCGACCGCCGCGTCGTACTCGTGGCTGATGTGCCGCGCCGAGCGGTAGTCGGTCACCGCGCACGGCCGGGACAGCGCGATGGACTTGCCGCCGAGGCCGTTGCCCGCGCATATCGCGAGGCCCCGCAGCGCGCCCGTCGCCGCGCCGCTCAGTTCGGCGATCCGCAGCTGGCGTGCGTCGTGCAGCAGACCGCCGAAGGCGACCGGCAGCCCGGTCGTCCGGCGCAGCCGCAGCAGCGCCGCTCGCATCTCCACCGCATCGGCCGGCTCGTGCACGTCCTCTTCCTCCGTGCTGGGTCACCCCCGTACGGGGGTAGTGAGACCTGAGTCACTGATTACACGATGTCGGTAGCCGGTCCCGCAATGAGGAGGACACATGACTTCAGGCAGCGCGACGGAAAGTTTCCGGGCAGCCCGGGACTTTCTGCTGGAGCACCGGGAGGACTACGCGACGGCGTACGAAGGCTTCGCCTGGCCGCGGCCCGAGCGCTTCAACTGGGCGCTGGACTGGTTCGACGAGATCGCCACCGGCAACGACAGGACCGCGCTGCACATCGTCGAGGAGGACGGTCGTGAGATCACCGTCTCGTTCGGTGAGATGTCCGTACGCTCGAACCGGGTCGCCAACTGGCTGCGGGCGCAGGGTGTACGAGCCGGGGACCGGATCCTCGTGATGCTCGGCAACCAGCAGGAGCTGTGGATGATCGCGCTCGCAGCGATGAAGCTGCGGGCGGTCGTCATCCCCGCGACCCCGCTGCTCGGCCCGCTGGACCTCAGGGACCGGATCGAACGTGGACGCGCCCGGCACGTCATCGTGCGGGAGGCGGACACCGCCAAATTCGCCGAGGTGCCGGGGGACTACACCAGAATCGCGGTGGCGGACCGGGGCGCGGCCGACGTTCCGGGCTGGCTCGAATTCGACGGGGCGTTCTCCGCGCCGGATGACTTCGAGCCCGACGGTGTCACGCACGCCCACGACCCGCTGATGCTCTACTTCACCTCCGGCACGACCGCCCGCCCCAAGCTGGTCGAGCACACCCATCTCTCGTACCCCGTCGGCCACTTGGCGACCATGTACTGGATCGGGCTCAAGCCGGGCGATGTGCATCTGAACATCTCCTCGCCCGGCTGGGCCAAGCACGCCTGGTCCAATCTCTTCGCGCCCTGGAACGCCGAGGCGACCGTCTTCATCCACAACTACACGCGCTTCGACGCGGCCCGGCTGATGGCGGAGATGGACCGCGCGGGAGTGACCAGCTTCTGCGCCCCGCCCACCGTGTGGCGGATGCTGATCCAGGCGGACCTCGGCCAGCTGCGTACGCCGCCGCGCGAGGTGGTCGCGGCCGGAGAGCCGCTCAACCCCGAGGTCATCGAGACCGTACGACGCGAGTGGGGCGTCACCGTCCGGGACGGGTTCGGGCAGACGGAGACGGCCGCACAGGTCTCCAACAGCCCAGGTCAGCTGCTGAAGGCCGGCTCAATGGGCCGTCCGAGCCCCGGCTACCAGGTGGTGCTCCTGGACCCGGTGACGGGCGAGCCGGGCGCCACGGAGGGCGAGATCTCGCTGGATCTGTCCGGCCGTCCGGTCGGCCTGATGACCGGGTACCACGGGGACCCGGAGCGTACGGCCGAGGCGATGGCCGGCGGCTTCTACCGCACCGGCGACATCGGCGCGCGCGACGCCGACGGATACATCACCTACGTCGGGCGCTCCGACGACGTCTTCAAGGCGTCCGACTACAAGATCTCGCCGTTCGAGCTGGAGAGCGCACTGCTGGAGCACGAGGCGGTGGCGGAGGCGGCGGTGGTGCCCGCACCCGACCCGGTGCGGCTCGCCGTGCCGAAGGCGTACATCGTGCTGGCGGAGGGCTGGGAGCCGGGCCCCGGCACGGCGAAGCTGCTCTTCGAGCACTCGCGCTCCGTCCTCGCCCCGTACAAGCGCATCCGCCGTCTTGAGTTCGCGGAGCTGCCCAAGACCGTCTCGGGGAAGATCCGCCGGATCGAGCTGCGCGAGCGTACGGCCGACGGCTCGGCCGCCGAGTACGACGAGGGGAACCTGCGGTGACGCTCTCCTACGCGCACGGCACCGGCACGACGGCGCTGCTCGGTGACACCATCGGCCAGAACCTCGACCGGACGATCGCCGCGTATCCCGACCGCGAGGCGCTGGTGGACGTGCCCGCGGGCACCCGCTGGACGTATGCCGAATTCGGCTCGGCGGTGGACCAGCTGGCGCGCGGGCTGCTCGGGACCGCAGTCGCCAAGGGCGACCGCGTCGGGATCTGGGCGGTCAACTGCGCCGAGTGGGTGCTCGTGCAGTACGCCACCGCCCGGATCGGCGCGATCATGGTGAACATCAATCCGGCGTACCGGGCGCACGAGCTCGAGTACGTACTGAAACAGGCCGGGATCTCGGTGCTGTGCGCCTCGCAGCGGCACAAGACCAGCGACTACCGGGCGCTGGTGGAGCAGGTGCGCCCGCGCTGCCCCGAGCTGCGGGCCGTCCACTACATCGAGGACGGCTCCTGGGACGTGCTCCTGGACGCGGCCGGTACCGTCACCGACGAGCAACTGGCCTCCCGCGAGGCCGAGTTGTCCTGCGACGACCCGGTCAACATCCAGTACACCTCGGGCACCACCGGCTTCCCCAAGGGCGCGACGCTCTCCCACCACAACATCCTCAACAACGGCTATTTCGTGGGGGAGATGATCGCCTACACCGAGCAGGACCGGATCTGTCTGCCGGTGCCCTTCTATCACTGCTTCGGCATGGTCATGGGCAATCTCGCCGCCACTTCGCACGGCGCGTGCATGGTCATTCCGGCTCCCTCCTTCGATGCGACGGCCACTCTCAGTGCGGTCGCCGAAGAGCGCTGCACCTCGCTCTACGGGGTCCCGACGATGTTCATTGCCGAGCTGAACCTTGCGGACTTCGCCTCGTACGACGTGTCCACCCTGCGCACCGGCATCATGGCGGGCTCGCCCTGCCCGGTGGAGGTGATGAAGCGGGTCGTCGCCGAGATGAACATGGCGGAGGTGTCGATCTGTTACGGCATGACGGAGACCTCGCCGGTCTCCACCCAGACCCGGCGCGACGACGATCTGGAGCGCCGCACCGGCACGGTGGGCAGGGTGCTGCCCCATGTCGAGGTCAAGATCGTCGACCCGGTCACCGGTGTGACCCTGCCCCGCGGGGAGGCCGGTGAGCTGCGTACCCGCGGCTACAGCGTGATGCTCGGCTACTGGAACGAGCCGGAGAAGACCGCAGAGGCCATCGACGCGGGCCGCTGGATGCACACCGGCGACCTGGCGGTGATGCGCGAGGACGGCTACGTCCAGATCGTCGGCCGGATCAAGGACATGATCATCAGGGGCGGTGAGAACGTCTATCCGCGTGAGATCGAGGAGTTTCTGTACGGCCACCCCAAGATCGCGGACGTCCAGGTGGTCGGCGTCCCCGACGAGCGCTACGGCGAGGAGATCCTGGCCTGCGTCGTCCCCCGCGATCCCGCGGACCCGCCGACCCTGGACGACATCGCCGCGTTCTGCCGGGAACAGCTCGCGCACTACAAGATCCCGCGCCGTCTCGAGATCCTCGCCGATTTCCCGATGACGGTGAGCGGGAAGGTCAGAAAGGTGGAGCTGCGCCGGCGGTACGGCTCTGCGGAGGAGAGCCGGCCAGCTCCCGGCGCATGCACACCCGCGGCCAGTGGTCCAGGCCGTGCCGGGCCTCCGCGCGTCTGATCTCCCGCAGTCCTTCGGTGAGTTCGGCATCGGTCAGCGAGCGGAAGCCAAGGCGTGTGTAGTACGGCGCGTTCCACGGGACCTCGGCGAAGGTGGTGAGGGTGAGAGCCGTCAGCCCGTCGGCGGCCGCACACGCGGCGAGGTGGTCGATCAGGGCGCTGCCGAGCCCTCGGCGGGCGGCGGCCGGGTGGACCGAGACCTGCTCGATATGGGCTGCGCCGTCGATCGTGTCGGAGATCAGATACGCGACCGGACGGTCGGCGGCGTCGGCCGACACCCAGGCGTGGCCCAGGCGACGGTAGCGCTCCAGCAGGTCGAGCGCCGGGGGCTCGTCGTCGGCGATCACCGCCATGCCGAGGCCGCGGAAGGGCTCGCCGGCCGCCCTCTCGATGTCCTGGAGCAGGGGGAGTTCGGCGAGTGCGGCCGGTCGGATACGCATATGGGGAGTATGGCCCAGCCGTTTCAGGCCCCGCAGCCCGCGCCCCCGAGGCGTCGTGGTGAGGGCCGTGTCAGACGCCGGTGGAGATGAGCTCGTCCGCCGGGCCGTTGACCGGCTGCGGGCTGCCCGTGAGGTCCATGACGAAGAGCGGGATGCCGAGATCGTCCGCGCGGGACCTGGCGTCGTCCGCGTACCCCGCGAGTGAGAAGAAGACGCTCGACGCCGAGATGCTCAGTCCGTTCAGCCACAGGCACTCGACATCGCGCAGCGTGGCGGGGCGGGTGGACGGGTCGACCTGGGCAACCAGGCCAGGGCCGCGCAGATCTATACCGGACGAGGGCCGGACCTCCGGCTGCACGACGTCCCGGAACCCCAGCCACTTCAGATAGAGCGCGGCCGCGGTCACCGCGTCCCGCGCGGTGCGGATCGTGACCGGGCGGAAAGAGGGGCGCACCACGGCTGTCGCGGTGCTCGGCAGCCGGATGTGCAACGGGCGTGCCGCCAAGGACGCCGTCGAGTCGGGCGCGGCCGGGGCGGGGGTGCTCACCGGGCGGACCGGGACGCGCAGCACCGTGCCGCACAGGCAGCCGAGCTCCGGCTGTGGCCACTGGTCCTGGCGGCCGCACTGCTGGCAGCGGACCGTCACCCAGTCGTCCGTCCAGGTGCGGTGCGTGATCGGCTCTGCGGGGGCGGCGCGCAGCAGCGGCGGGGCGACCGGGGCACCGCACGCGCACGGATAGACCTGCGCTGCGTACAGATGGTCGCGCCGGCAGGACGGACAGCGCACCCGCACGGTCTCGGCCACCGCGGGTCCCCCCTTCCCCTCGTACTGGCGTACATCGTCCACCAAGCGCAAGGCCTTGGGGAGGGACTTCGGCCATCCCTTGACGCCGTTCCGTACGCGTCCTACATTACTTCCGTATAGCAGAACTATTCTTCCGCATTACGGAATCGAAGCTCTCGAGTGACGCGAAAGAGTCCGACTCCGCCTGGCCGAAGCAGGAGCATCCATGCCTCGTATGACCGCTGCCCGAGCGGCAGTTGAGATCCTCAAGCGCGAAGGCGTCACGAACGCGTTCGGTGTGCCGGGCGCGGCCATCAATCCCTTCTACAAGGCCCTCCAGGCCGCCGGCGGCATCGACCACACGCTCGCCCGCCATGTCGAAGGCGCCTCCCACATGGCGGAGGGCTACACCCGCGCGGGCGCCGGCAACATCGGTGTCTGCATCGGCACGTCGGGCCCGGCGGGCACCGACATGATCACCGGCCTGTACTCCGCCATCGGCGACTCGATCCCGATCCTGTGCATCACCGGCCAGGCGCCGACCTCCGTGATCCACAAGGAGGACTTCCAGGCCGTCGACATCGCCTCGATCGCGGGGCCGGTCACCAAGGCCGCGACGACAGTCCTGGAGGCCGCACAGGTCCCCGGCGTCTTCCAGCAGGCCTTCCACCTGATGCGCTCGGGCCGTCCGGGACCGGTCCTCATCGACCTGCCCATCGACGTCCAGCTGACCGAGATCGAGTTCGACCCGGAGACGTACGAGCCGCTGCCCGTCTACAAGCCGTCCGCCACCCGCGCCCAGATCGAGAAGGCGATCTCCTTCCTCCTGGAGTCGGAGCGCCCGCTGATCGTCGCCGGCGGCGGCATCATCAACGCCGACGCCTCCGACCTGCTGGTCGAGTTCGCCGAGCTCACCGGCACGCCGGTCATCCCGACCCTGATGGGCTGGGGCACCATCCCGGACGACCACGAGCTCAACGCCGGCATGGTCGGCCTGCAGACCTCGCACCGCTACGGCAACGCGAACTTCCTGGAGTCCGACTTCGTCCTGGGCATCGGCAACCGCTGGGCCAACCGCCACACCGGCTACAAGCTTGACGTCTACACCAAGGGCCGCACATTCGTCCATGTGGACATCGAGCCCACCCAGATCGGCAGGATCTTCGCCCCGGACTACGGGATCGCCTCCGACGCCAAGGCCGCGCTGGAGCTCTTCGTCGAGGTGGCTCGCGAGCTGAAGGCCGCGGGCAAGCTCCCCGACCGCGCCGAGTGGGTCGCCTCCACGCAGGAGCGCAAGGCCACGCTGCACCGCCGTACGCACTTCGACAACGTGCCGCTGAAGCCGCAGCGCGTGTACGAGGAGATGAACAGGGCCTTCGGTCCGGAGACCCGGTACGTCACCACCATCGGCCTCTCCCAGATCGCCGGCGCGCAGATGCTGCACGTCTACAAGCCGCGCCACTGGATCAACTGCGGCCAGGCGGGCCCGCTCGGCTGGACGATCCCGGCCGCGCTCGGAGTCGCCACCGCGGACCCGGAGTCGCCGGTCGTCGCCCTGTCCGGCGACTACGACTTCCAGTTCATGATCGAAGAGCTGGCAGTCGGCGCGCAGCACCGGATCCCGTACGTCCATGTCCTGGTGAACAACTCCTACCTGGGCCTGATCCGGCAGGCGCAGATCGGCCTGGACATCAACTTCCAGGTCAACCTGGAGTTCGAGAACATCAACGCCCCGGAGCTGGGTGTCTACGGCGTCGACCATGTCAAGGTCGTCGAGGGCCTGGGCTGCAAGGCGATCCGGGTCACCGAGCCGGACCAGCTGCTGCCGGCCTTCGAGGAGGCCAAGAAGCTGGCCGCGGAGTTCCGGGTGCCGGTCGTCGTGGAGGCGATCCTGGAGCGGATCACCAACATCTCGATGAGCACGACGGCGGACATCAGCAATGTCGTCGAGTTCGAGGAACTGGCCACGGAGCCGGGCCACGCGCCGACGGCGATCAAGCCGCTGAAGGTCTGACGTACCTGCCGCCGGGGGGGTGAACGGCCCCCGTCCCGACTGTGTGTCGGGGCGGGGGCCGTTTCGCATGCCCGGCCCGTGGGACGCTGCGTACGAGTGTGACCGCCCTGCTGGAGGCGGGGAAAACGCTCAAGGCCTGACCCTCAGTGTGAAGGTCAGGCCTTGGGGGAGGAGTTGTAGCCGCCCGACGGTGCGAGGCTGCCGCGACAGGTCGTTCGCACGGCCGGGCGGAGACTGCGTGGCGGAATTGCGTCACGACGGACGGAGCCCGGCGCAGCCGCTCGCTGTGACATGAGCGGCTTCGCCGCATGGCGAGAGGCCCCCAGGGGCCGAGCGGTGCGAGGGCGGCACCTGGAAATGGTCTGCGTGGGGCGCTTCGGGCTGGGACCGCGGCGGCGGAGATTGCTCCCCGGGCTCCCTTCCTTCAGGTCAGAAAGAGAACCCGCGGACCTTCACCACCGCACTGGCATCGCCTGCCGCCGCGGTCCTCGCCTCCGCCCGCTCCGCGTGACCACCCCTCATCCGGGTCCGCGGCGCGGGCTCGCGCCCGGGCATGACCTCCCGTCATGTCCCGGACGCAGCCCGGGTGTTGCCGTTCGCTCAGTCCTCGCGCAGCGCGCGGACCGCCTCCTCGACGCGCTTGCCGTAGTCGGCGTCGGCGGCGTGGAAGTGGGCGAGGTTCTTCTCGATCACGTCGTCGCGGGTGACCTGCGACAGACCGCCCGCGATGTTGGCGATCAGGCGGGACTTCTCCTCCTCGGACATCAGCCGGTACAGCTCGCCCGCCTGGAAGAAGTCGTCGTCCTTGACGTGGATCGGGGTCGCGTGGGTGCCCGTCCAGCCCTGGACGGCGAGCGGGGCCGACAGGGCGGCGTCCGTCTGCGCGGGACCGGCGTACGAGTTGGGCTCGTAGTTCTTGTCGTGGCGCGAGCCGTTGCGCGTGGCCATCAGACCGTCGCGGCCGTAGTTCTCGGCAGACCCCCCAGACACAGCCTTCGGCGCGTTCACCGCCAGCTGGGTGTGGTTGACGCCCAGGCGGTAGCGGTGCGCGTCCGCATAGGCGAACAGACGGCCCTGGAGCATCCTGTCCGGCGAAGGACCGATGCCGGGCACGAAGTTGTTCGGCGAGAACGCGGCCTGCTCGACCTCGGCGAAGACGTTGTCGGGGTTGCGGTCGAGGACCAGGCGGCCCACGCGCTGCAGCGGGTAGTCGCTGTGCGGCCACACCTTGGTGAGGTCGAACGGGTTGAAGCGGTAGTCCGCCGCCTCGGCGGCCGGCATGAGCTGGACGTACAGGGTCCAGGACGGGTTCACGCCGCGCTCGATCGCCTGCAGCAGGTCCGTCTGGTGGCTGTTGCCGTCCTTGCCCGCGGTGTCCGCGGCCTGCTCGGACGACAGGCAGCGGATGCCCTGGTTCGTCTTGAAGTGGTACTTGACGAAGAAGGCCTCGCCGGCGGCGTTGGTCCACTGGTAGGTGTGCGAGCCGTAGCCGTTCATGTGGCGGTACGAGGCGGGGATGCCGCGGTCGCCCATCAGCCAGGTCACCTGGTGCGTCGCCTCGGGGGCGTGCGCCCAGAAGTCCCAGACGTTGTCCGGCTCCTGCTTGCCCGTGAACGGGTCGCGCTTTTGCGAGTGGATGAAGTCCGGGAACTTGATGGGGTCCTTGATGAAGAACACCGGGGTGTTGTTGCCGACGAGGTCGTAATTCCCGTCCTCGGTGTAGAACTTGAGCGCGAAGCCGCGAGGGTCACGGACCGCGTCCGCGCCACCGAGCGAATCGGCGACGGTGGAGAAGCGGATGAACGTCTCCGTGCGCTTGCCGACCTCGGACAGGAAGTCCGCCTTGGTGAAGCCGGTGACGTCGTCCGTCACCTCGAAGTAGCCGTACGCGCCGGAGCCGCGGGCGTGCACGACGCGCTCCGGGATGCGCTCCCGGTTGAAGCGGGCGAGCTTCTCCAGCAGGTGCTGGTCCTGGAGGAGGAGCGGGCCACCGACGCCGGCGGTGGCGGAGTTCTGGTTGTCGGCGACCGGGGCGCCTGACTCGGTCGTAAGCACACGCTGCGTCATGGTGGCGGGATTGACCTTCCGTGCTGGAGCTGCTGGCGGTGCGAGGAGCGTAAATTCGACTCGAACATCACGTCAACAGTTTGTTGAAAACGAAGGATGGTGTTCCGGACGGCGCCGGCGCCTGGGCGCGACAGGACAGGTGTCAGCGCCAACGCCGCCCGGAAATCTGGGAGTCAGACCTGCTGGCCGGAGAGACGCTCGACGGAGCGCAGCAGGGCGGAGTGGTCGAGGCCGCCGTCGCCCTGGGCGCGCAGCGAGGCGACCAGCTGGGCGACGACCGCGCCGACGGGCAGCGCGGCGCCGACATTGCGGGCGGCGTCGGTGACGATGCCCATGTCCTTGTGGTGCAGCTCGATCCGGAAGCCGGGCTTGAAGTCCCGGTTGAGGAAGTTGTCCTTCTTGCGGGTCAGCACCGTCGAGCCGGCCAGACCGCCGTTGAGGACGTCCAGGGCCGCCTGGAGGTTCACGCCGGACTTCTCGAGGAAGACCACGGCCTCGGCGCAGGCCTGGATGTTGACCGCGACGATCAGCTGGTTGGCGGCCTTCACCGTCTGGCCGGAGCCGTGCGGGCCGCACAGGACGATGGTCTTGCCGAGGGCCTCGAGAATCGGCCTGGCGCTGTCGAAGTCGGCCTGCTCGCCGCCGACCATGATCGACAGTACGGCCTCGATCGCGCCGGCCTCGCCGCCGGACACCGGGGCGTCCAGCACGCGGATGCCCTTCTGCGCGCCGGCCTTGCCCAGGTCCACCGAGGTCTGCGGGGTGATCGAGGACATGTCGATCAGCAGCGCGCCCGGCTTCGCGTTCTCCAGGATGCCGTCGGGGCCGTACGCGATTGCCTCGACGTGCGGGGACGCGGGCACCATCGTGATGACGACGTCGGCGTTCTTGACGGCCTCGGCGATGGAGGACGCGGCGGTGCCGCCGGCCGCGGCCAGCCGGTCCAGCTTGTCCTGCTCCAGCGTGAAGCCGGTGACGTCGTAACCCGCCTTCAGGAGGTTCTCGGACATGGGGGAGCCCATGATGCCGAGGCCGATCCAGGCAATCGCGGGGCGGGCCGGGCGGGAGGAATCAGCGAGAGTGCTCATGAGGGTGCCTTCCTAACAGCTTTGGTACGTCAGCGAGTTCAGCGGGCCGCTCGGGCCTCGGCCGGGAGCCAGTCGAAGGACTCCGTGCTCGGGCGGTCGCCGGCCTTGTACTCCAGGCCGATCCAGCCGTCGTAACCGGCCTTCGTCAGCTCGTCGAGCAGCTGCTCCAGCGGCAGCGAGCCGCTGCCCGGCGCACCGCGGCCCGGGCTGTCCGCGATCTGGACGTGGCCGGTCTTGTCGGCGTACGCCGTGATGACCCGGCTGACGTCCTCGCCATTCATCGACAGGTGGTAGATGTCGAGGAGGAACTTCGCGTTGCCGAGGCCCGTCGCCACGTTCACCTTGTCGACGACCTCGATCGCGGCCGGGGCGCTCACCAGCGGGTAGAGCGGGGACTCGGGCTTGTTCAAGGTCTCGACCAGCAGGATCGCGCCGACCCGGTCGGCGGCGCGGGCGGCGAGCACCAGGTTCTCCAGGGCGAAGGCGTCCTGGATCTGCGGGTCGATGCCCTCGACGCGGTTGCCGTACAGCGCGTTGAGGGCCTTGCAGCCGGCCGAGGCGGCGAAGTCCGCGGCGACGTCGATGTTGGCGCGGAAGCGGTCGGACTCCTTGCCGGGCACGGAGAGCGCGCCGCGATCGGGGCCCGGCAGCTGCCCGGCGTAGAAGTTCAGGCCCACCAGCTGGGTGCCTGCGTCGTCGAGCGCCTTCTTGAGGGCGTCGAGCTCGGCCTGCGGTGGGGTGGGGGTCTCGATCCAGGGCCACCACAGCTCGACCGCGGTGAAGCCGGCGGCGGCCGCGGCCGCCGGGCGCTCCAGGAGCGGGAGTTCCGTGAAGAGGATCGAAAGGTTCACATCGAAGCGCTGGTCCGTGTATCCCATAAGGGGTGCGCTCCTTCCGTATTGCGGAAGTCAGTTTCTGCTTAACGGAAGATTGCCTGGCGGGCGGGAGTGCTGTCAAGGGCGGGCCCACAAAAAGAGCCCCCCGAGCGGGGGCGGAAGGCCTGTTCAGGCTTCCGCCGTCCCGGCTCGGGAGGCACTTGGTGGGTCTCGGGTGGGTACGGCCCGCGCGGCGGGGCCCGTACGGGCGCTACAGGGCGTCGACCGCGCTCACCTTCCAGCCCCCGGAGGTGAGCGTGAGGGTCATCCGTACCCGGTTCAGGTCCACGCGGGGGCCGGAAATCTGGGTGCTGCTGGTGACCTGGTTGACGAAGAGCAGGACGACGGCCCGGTCCGGTGAGGCCGACACCACCGATGCCGCCGGCGCGCCACCGCCCGCAGGCTTCACGACCGTCGCTTTGACCACGCCCTTGTACTTCATGGCGGTCGGGGCCACCACTTTCGTGGTCGTCCGCCGGTACTCGTCACGGAAGGAACCCGTGAGGTGGCCGCGCGCCGCGTCGAAATCCCGGTCCAGATGCCGGTAGTCGTACGACAGGATCACGGGAGCCGCCTTCTGCGCGGTTGTCAGCGCCTGTGCCCGCGCCCGGTCCGTCTGCCGGGCGTCCCCGTACTTCCACCCGAGCACCGTGACCGCGACCAGCCCCGCCACGACCAGGACGGCGAGCACAGCGGTTATGAGTCCGCGCCGCCCCCCAGCGGGTTTCTCAACGGGGTCCTCCGTATGCAGGACCCGTCCGACGCCCACCAGGGCCGGGACCTGCATGTCGTCGAGACCGGAGTCGGGACCGGAGTCGGGGCCGGTGCGCTCGGCGCGTCTGGCTGCGGCACGGGCGGCCGCGGCCAAGGACCGGCTTCCGGGTGAGCCGGCGCGGCGGCTCCGCGTGCTGGGGTTCGCCACGGTGTCTCTCCTCACTGGTGGTACGGGGTGTGTCCGGGCGACGCGGTCAGCCGACGAACTCGACGTTGGACGTCAGCCAGCGACCGTTCTCGAGCACAAGGTCGAGCTGCAGCCGGTAGGTGCGGGCCTGCCCCTGCGGGGCGGCGGTGTTGGTCACCTTGCTGTCGGCGACCACCAGGACCCGGGCGGTTTTCTCGTCGGCCCGGGTGATGCCCGCTTCGAGCACCTGGCCCTCGGAGACCGACTTGTTCGCGGCCACCAGCTTCGTGAGCTCCGCGGTCTGCGCCGCGAACTGTTCCTTGAAGTCGCCTGCGGAGCCCTTCAGCACGGTCTCGCTGTCCCGTGCGTAGTGCCGGTAGTCGAGCGAGGTGAAGTTCAGCGCCGACTGGCGTGCCGCGGCCAGAATGGCCTGATGCCGCTGCTCCTGCGCGCGCTGCTCGTACACCTGGACAGCCAGCCACACGCTCAGCACCGTCGTCACGGCCGTCGCCACGGCGAGCGTCGCGGGCAGTGCCCTCCCGCGCCGTGCGGCCTCGACCAGTCTGATACCCAGTTCGCGCAGCCGCCGTGTCGCGTGCGCGACGCGACCGCCGGTCATGCCATCGGTCCGACGAGCAGCCATTGCCACGAGTCCTTTCCGAACACATTCTGTTCTCCGCCCGTCGAGCCGATCTCGACGAACGATCCGTCCGGGCCGGCTGCGGCGCCGGTCTCCGGGTCGTAGGGGGTGATGAACGCGGCCGGGCCGGCCCCGCCGGAACCCGAGGCTCCGGGCGCGTTCTGGGCGCCGCGGACCGAGGTCTTGCCGCCGCGCGGGGCCGTGCAGCGTGCGGCGGTGTTCGCCGGACGCTCGCTCGTGTCCGCGGGGTCGCGGCGCTGCGTCCCGTAGCCCTGCCGGCACGCCGGCGGCTCGTCGGCATTGACGACCATGCCGAAGTGGGTGGTGCCGTCGCCCGGGATCACGGTGAAGCTGCCCGCGACCACCACGGGAAAGGTGACGAGCGACTGCTCGACGCCCGGCAGCCGCGCCACCGTGATCTGGCCGCCGCTGATGAGATTGCCCAACAGCACCGGAAGATGCGTCCGGTTGGCCTTCAGCAGCGAGTTCAGCTCGTTCGCCGCGGGCGCGCCCGCGCCGGTCAGCCTGCGGATGTCACCGTCACTGGACTTCAACTCGGCGGTGAGGTCCGCCAGGTCGCGGGAGAACGACTTGATGGCCGAGCCCTTGTCGGACTGCGTCTTGAGGGCCACGCGCGAGTCCTCGATCAGCGTGATGGTCTGCGGGAGCGAGTCGGACGCCGACTCGATCAGCCGGTTGCCCGAGTCCACCAGCCGGCTCAGGTGCGGGCCGGTGCCAGCGAAGGCCTTGCCCAGCTCGTCGACCGTGATCCGCAGATCCTCCTTGCCGACGGATTTCACCAGGCGGTCCACACTCATGACCAGGTCCGTGGACGGCAGAGGCACCCGCGTGTCACCGCGGGCGATCATGCTGCCGTCCTTCAGATAGGGGCCGCTGGAAACGCGTGGCTGCAGATCGACGTACTGCTCGCCGACAGCTGAACGGTGCGCCACCACGGCCAGGGTGTCCGCCGGTATCCGCTGTCCATCCTCGATGTCCAGCGCCACCGACACCCCCTCCGAGCCGGTCAGCCGCAGCTCGCCGACCCGGCCCACCGGCACTCCGCGATAGGTGACCTCGGCACCCTTGAAGATGCCGCCGGACGCGGCGAAGTCGGCCCGCACGGTGTACCCGCGGTCGAGGACCGCTTCGGACAGCCCCGTGTACTGGGCGCCGACGTAGGACACGCCGACGGCGGTGACGACGGCGAAGGCGACCAACTGCGCCTTGACGCTGCGTGTGATCACGGCTGCATCCCCTTCAGCATGAGCTCCGCGAGAGCGAAATCGACTCCGGGCGGGTAGCCGTCGGCGTTTTCGGTGTTTTCGGTGGGTTCGCCGTACGAGGCGTAGCCGCTGGTGCACACCGGTGGGCACAGCGGATCGCCGGGGGCCGGCGGGTCGTTCGGAGTGCCCGGAACACCTGGCCCGGACGTCGGTGTGGAGGGTCGGGGCAGGCCGGGAACTCCTGGCACCTCGGGGATCTCCGGGGCGCCCGGCACTTCCGGAACTCCAGGCTTCGCCGGGGGTTTGGGCTTCCCGTTCCCGTCGCCGAGGTTGCCGTAAATGCTCGCGAGATCCAGATCGGCGGTGATCTTGAGATTGACGTAGTCGCCCTTGATGGCATTCGTCGCACTGCGCGGGAACGGATACGTCGTCATGAGCTCCAGGGCGTTGGGTAGATCGTTGCCCGCCTTGTTCAACTGCTCCAGGATCGGCCGCAGGCTCGTCAGATTCGCGACCACATCGTCCCGCGAGGCCTTGATCACCCGGGTGCCCGTCGTGCCCAGCTTCGACAAGGACGTGAGCATCCGTGTCAGGTTCTTGCGCTGGTCGGCCAGCACCTTCAGTGCGGGCGGCATGGTGTCGACGGCCTGGGCGACCGTCGTCTTCTCCTTGGCGAGTCGCTTGGACAGCCGGTCGATGCCGTTCAGCGCGCGGATGATCTCCGCGCGCTGGCTGTCGAGACCGCCGAGGAAGGTGTCCAGCTCGGTGAGCAGGGACTTGACCCGGTTCTCCCGGCCCGCCAGGGCCTCGTTCAGCTCCACGGTGATGGTCTTGAGCTGCGCCACTCCGCCGCCGTTGAGCAGAGCCGACAACGCGGCCAGCACCTCTTCGATCTCCGGGTTGCGGCCGCTGCGGGACAGCGGGATCCGGGCGCCGTCGGTGAGCTTGCCGACGGGTGCGGTACCCGGCGGGGCGGACAGCGCCACGTACTTCTCACCGAGCATGCTGGTCTGGCGCAGCTCGGCCACCGCGTTGGCGGGCAGTTTCACCGAATCGGCCACCCGCAGCCGCACCCGGGCGTGCCAGCCGGTCAGCTCCACCTTCTCGACGGCGCCCACGGTGACGTTGTTGACCTTCACGGACGACTGCGGAACCAGGTCGAGGACGTCCCTGAACTCCACGGTGACCTTGAAGGCATTGCCGTCCGAGGCGGCGCCGCCGGGCAGGTCGACGTCGTACCACCCGTTGATGTCGCAGCCGGAAATCAACAGCGAGCCGACGGCCGCCCAGGCGGCTGCCCTCCCCTTGCGCAGCGCGCTCATGCACGGGCCTCCAGGATTCCGCCGAGGGTCTTGTCCACCGGTCCCGTGCCCGCGGTCGGCACGTTCGGCGACAGCTTCGGAAGGGAGTCGAACAGCTTCTCCAGATCCCGGCAGTCGGGGTTCTTCCCACCGGAGTCGCCGGTCGTCTTCAGGACCGAGCACAGCAGCGCGGCCGGGTCCTGGGGGTGGTCCGGGTTATTACGGGTGTCGAGGGTGCCGGAGGACGGGTTGTAGGCGTTCTGCAGGTTGGACAGCCCGGTGGGGGCGACCTCCAACAGCTCGGCCAGCGCCGCCCGCTGGGTGACCAGCACCTTGGTGACCTTGCTCAGGCCCTTCACATCGGCCGTCAGCGACTTCTTGTTCGCCTTGACGAACTCCGTCACATCGCGCAGCGCCACTCCCAGATGCCGCAGCGCCGCCGCCAGGTCCTTGCGCTCCCCGGCCAGCTGGTCGGCCACCTTGGCGAGGCTGTCGTTGAAGGAACGGACACTGTCGTCGTCGGCCGCCAGAACAGCCGTGAACACCTGCAGATTCCGTACGGTGCCGAACAGGTCCTTCCGGCCGTCGGACAGCGTGCCGACCGCCAGCGACAGATCCTCCACCGTCTGGTGCATCTGCTTCCCCTGGCCCTGGAGGTTGTCCGCGCTCACCCCGAGGAGCCGGGACAGCGAACCGTCCGTGTTGGCCCCGCGCGGACCGAGCGCCTCGGCCGTCGTGTGGAGGCTGTCGAAGACGCGGTCCAGCTCGACCGGGACGGCCGTCCGGTCCTCGGGGATGACGGCACCGTCCTTCAGCGCCGGCCCGCTCCGGTACACCGGCAGCAGCTGTACGTAACGGTCGCTGACCACCGAGGAGTTGATGATCGCGGCCTTGGCGTCGGCGGGGACCTTGCGCCCGGCCTCGTACTCCAGCTCCACCCGCACCCGGTTGCCGCTCGGCGTGATCTTCTTGACCTCGCCGATCCGGACACCGAGGACGCGTACGTCCGAGCCGGGGTAGATGCCCACCGTGCGCGGGAAGTACGCCGTGACCTTGACCGGCGACGAGCGCGGCCAGAACACGATCGCCCCGGTGGCGACGAGCACCAGCGCGGTGACCAGAGCCAGTCGTCGTTTCATCGGGAACTTCCCCATCATTGCGAGCCTCCCGTCCGCGGAACCACCGGAGCGGCGACCATGTTCTGGATGTAGCTGTCGAACCAGCGGCCGTTGCCGAGAGTGTTGGTGAACACCCGTACATAGGGGGCGAGCAGCTTGACACTGCGGTCGAGGGAGGCCTGATTGCGTTCGAGCATGGTGACCACCGTGTTCAGGCCCTTGAGCGCCGGGCCGATCTCCTTGCGGTTGTCCTCGACGAGGCCGGAGAGCTGGATGCCCATCGCGGCCGAACTCTTGAGCAGCGTATGGATCGCCGCACGCCGCCTGGTGATCTCCCGGAACAGCTTGTCGCCGTCCTTGACCACCCGGGAGAAGTCGCCGGAACGTTCGGAGAGAACACCCGTGACCCCGTTGGCGTGCTTGAGAAGTTCACGCAGGGCCTCGTCGCGGGACGCCACCGTACGGGAGATCCTCGAAAGTCCCTTGATGGATGCCTGCACGTCGGCCGGCGAGTCCTTGAAGGTGGCGGAGATGGTGTCCATGGCCTTCGCCAGCTGGTCCATGTCGACCTTCTCCGTCGTGGTGGTCAGATCACTGAACGCCGTCACGACGTCGTACGCCGGAACCGTACGGTTCAGCGGGATCTCGCTGCCCGGCGGTAGCTGCCCTGCCCCCTTCGGCTGCAGCGCGAGGTACTTGGAGCCCAGGATCGTCTTGATCCGGATGGCCGCGCCGGTCCTCGTGCCGAACTCCGGGTCCCCCTTGACCTTGAAGGTCACCTTCACATGGTCGCCGTCCAGATCGACCTCGTCGACCTTGCCGACCTTGACCCCGGCGATGCGCACCTCGTCGCCGGGTTTGAGGCCGCCCGCTTCTGAGAACGCCGCGCTGTACGTCTCGCCGTTGCCGATCAGCGGGAGGCTGTCGGCGTTGAACGCCGCGACGGCCAGCAGCGCGAGCGTGGAGATGCCGACCGCCCCGATCACCACGGGGTTGCGCTCACGGAAGGGGATCACTGGCCGCACCTCGCCCTCGCGACATGGAGCTCAGGGGTGAGCACCTGCCTGGTCTTCGGCAGCACGATCCGGCCGTCGAAGTCACAGAGGTAGAAGTTGAACCAGGAGCCGTACGACGCCGTCCCCGTCAACTTGTTCAGCTTGTTCGGCAGCCGTTTCAGCACGCCCTCCACGGTCTTCTCGTTCTTGTTCAGCGTTCCGGTGAGGTCGGTCAGCTCGGCGATGTCGTCCTTCAGCGGCGGGCGGGCGTCCTCGATCAGGCCCGAAGTTGCCTCGGTCAGCTGGCCGATGCTGGTCAGCGACTCGCCGATGGGCTTGCGGTCGGCGGACAGCCCGGAGATCAGCCGCTGCAACTGCTTGAGCAGTCCGGAGAAGCGGGCGCCGCGCTTGTCCAGCGTCTTCAGCACCTCGTTGAGGTTGTCGATCACGGAGCCGACGAGCTTGTCGCGGTCGGCGAGTGTGGTGGTCAGGGAGGCGGTGTGGGCGAGCAGGCTCTTCACCGTCCCGCCCTCTCCCTGCAGGGTCTTGATGATCTCGGTGGCGAGCTGGTTCATGTCGTCGGGGCTCAGTGCGGCGAAGAGCGGCTTGAATCCGTTCAGCAGCGCGTTGAGATCGAGCGCCGGCTGGGTCCTGGTCAGCGGGATCCGGGCGCCGGGCGGCAGCGGCGTGCCGTTACCGGCGCCCTCCGTCAGCGCGATGTACCGCTGTCCGACCAGATTCCGGTAGCGGATGACGGCGCCGGTGCTGGAGAACAGCGGACGGTTCTGGTCGACCGTGAAGGTGACTTCCGCCAGCGTGCGGTCCTTGATGCTGCCGCCCTTGATCCTGATGTCCTCGACCTCACCGACCCGCACTCCGGCGACCCTGATGTCGTCGCCCTCCTCCAGGCTGGTGACGTCGCTGAACACCGCGCGGTACGTCTCCTGCGGGGTGAAGGAGAGGTTGACGATGGTGGCCGCGAGCATCGCCGTCACCAGCACCGTCACCACGGCGAAGAGAATGAACTTGATCAGCGGGGCCGTGGTCTGGATGGCTCCTGACTTCGTCATGCGACGCTCACCGCCGTTCCGCGGGCCATCGGGCCGAAGAGCAGCGTCGCGACGGCCGGCACCCGGTCGGCCGGAACTCCCAAGACGGGCGCCACGAGTGAGCCGACCGCACGCTGCTCGGCCTCGGTGGCGGACACAGCACTATGGGTACCGCCTCCCGAGCCGTGCGCCGACGTACCGTCATTGAGCTTTGTGTCCGGTGCGGGCACCCGGGGGTTGGGCAGCCCCCTGCAGTCGGGTCCTGAACGTTCTGCATAGCGCGGTTCCTCACCGGGTTTGTACGCGGGCCGAGGGCGGACGAATTCGAGGGTGATGCGCATCTCTCCGCCCCTGAAGGTCTCTTCGGCCGCCGCGTCCTGCTTCACCAGGCCGTCCAGGAGGCAGGGGTAGACCGGCGCGTAGCGGGCGAACAGGTTCAGCGTGGGGCGCGAGACGCGGCCGAGGGTGATCAGCCGTCCTTCGTTCTCGGTGAAGAACCCGTCCGTGGTGTCTGCGGCGTCGGCGGTCGCGGTGAGCGCGGAGGCCAGCTGGTCCCGCTGCTCGACGACGGTGCGGCTGGTGGTGACGGTGTTCCGCAGGATCCTCAGCAGATCGGGCGCCGCGTCCCCGTACACCGCGGCCACATCCGCGAACCGCGAGATGTTTTCCTTGATGGACGGCATGTGCGGGTTGAGCCGGCTCAGATAGCGCTCGAAACGGGTGAGGTTGGCGCCGATCCGGTCGCCGCGCCCGTCGAGCGCGGTGGCGAACGCCGACAGCGTGGCGTTGAGTTCGGCGGGCCGCACGGTCCGCAGCAGCGGCAGCAGGTCGTTCATCAGATGCTGGAGCTCGATGCCGGCCTCGGTGCGGTCCTGGGTGATGACGTCCCCGGCGCGGATGTGCCGCCCGGCGGAGCCGCGCGGGGCGACCAGATCGACGTACTTCTCGCCGAACAGCGTCTTGGGCAGCAGCAGGGCGTGCACATCGGCCGGGATGCGGGAGACGTGCTCCGGCTTGAGAGCGATGTCGAGCGTCGCCTTCTCGCCGTCGGCCCGGACCTCGCGTACCTCGCCGACCAGCAGCCCGCGCAGCTTGACGTCGGCCCGCGGGTCCAGCTGGTTGCCCAGGGTGTCGGCCTCCAGCGTGATCCGTACGACGGAGACGAACATCTGCTGGTAGACGGCGACCGACAGCGACAGCAGCAGCGCGATGACCGTGATGAAGACGATGCCGTACAGCCGCAGTCGTGCGCCGCGTGTCGGGACGGGAATGGGAATGCGCATGGATCTTCTACCCCGCTATCCGTACGGTCGTGTTGGCGCCCCAGATCGCCAGGCTGAGGAAGAAGTCCAGGATGTTGATGGCGACGATGGAGGTCCGCACGGCACGGCCGACCGCGACGCCGACGCCGGCCGGGCCGCCGCTCGCGTAGTAGCCGTAGTAGCAGTGGACGAGAATGATCACGACGGCGAAGACGATCACCTTGCCGAAGGACCAGAGGACGTCGACCGGCGGTAGATACTGCTGGAAGTAGTGGTCGTAGGTGCCCGCGGACTGCCCGTAGTAGCCGGTCGTGATGGTGCGTGCTGCGAAGTACGAGGACAGCAGCCCGATCACATACAGCGGGATGACGGCGACAAAGCCGGCGATCATGCGCGTGGTCACCAGGAACGGCAGCGAGGGGACGCCCATCACCTCCAGCGCGTCGGTCTCCTCGCTGATCCGCATGGCCCCGAGCTGGGCGGTGAACCCGGCCCCGACCGTCGCCGACAGGGCGAGACCGGCCACCAGCGGGGCGATCTCACGAGTGTTGAAGTACGCGGACAGGAACGCCACGAAGTTGGAGGTGCCCAGCTGGTTGAGCGCGGCGTAGCCCTGCAGGCCGACCTCGGTGCCGGTGAAGAAGGACAGGAAGGCGATGACGCCGACCGTTCCGCCGACGACTGCCAGCGCCCCGCGACCGAAGCTCACCTCGGCGAGCAGACGCAGGGTCTCCTTCTTGTAGCGGCGCAGGGTGCGGCCGGTCCAGGCCAGCGAGCGTCCGTAGAAGGACAGTTGGCCGCCCAGCTCCTCGAGCCGGTCCAGCAGCAGACGATTCATCAGCGGCATCGGTCAACCCCTCTGCGGAACGACCTGGAAGTACACCGCGGTCATCACGAAGTTCGTCACGAAAAGCAGCATGAAAGTGATCACCACCGACTGGTTCACGGCGTCGCCCACGCCCTTCGACCCGCCCTTCGCGGTCAGTCCCTTGTACGAGGCGACGATCGCCGCGATGGCGCCGAACACCAGGGCTTTCAGCTCGGCCGCCCATAGGTCGGACAGTTGGGCGAGGGTGGTGAAGGAGGCGAGATACGCGCCGGGCGTACCGTTTTGCAGGATCACGTTGAAGAAGTAGCCACCGGCCACTCCGACCACCGACACAAGGCCGTTGAGCAGCACGGCCACCACCATCGAGGCCAGCACCCGAGGCACGACCAGGCGGTGGATCGGGTCGATGCCCAGCACTTGCATCGCGTCGATCTCCTCGCGGATCTTGCGCGCCCCGAGGTCCGCGCAGATCGCGGTGCCGCCCGCTCCCGCGATCAGCAGCGCGGTGACGATCGGCGAGGCCTCCCGCAGCACCGCCAGCACCGAGGCCGCGCCCGAGAAAGACTGGGCGCCGAGCTGGCGGGTCAGACTGCCGATCTGCAGGGCGATGACCGCCCCGAAGGGGATGGAGACCAGAGCGGTTGGCAGGATGGTGACGCTCGCGATGAACCAGGCCTGCTGGATGAACTCCCGCACTTGGAACGGACGCCTGGGGAAGGTCCGTACGACGTCCAGGGCCATCGCGAACAGGCTGCCGGAATGTCGCAGCGCGCCTGTGGGGGAAAGGCTCATGCGTCCGCCACCTCCACCTTGTGCAGCGCCGCCTCACGCCGGGCGATCGCCTCCCAGCGGGGCGGCCGGGTGATCCCGGGGCTCGGCAGCAGGCGAGGCGTCATCTCGTCGGCGCCCTTGGGAGCGCGCAGGTCCCCGTCGCCGAGCCGCGCGAGCTCCTGCTCGACCTGGGCGGCGTCCTTCTCCTCCGCCATGCCGATCGGCCCCTGCATCCGGCCGTTCAGGAACTGCCGTACAACCGGCTGGTCGCTGGTCAGCAGCTGTTCCCGGGGGCCGAACATCACCAGCTCGCGACGGAAGAGCAGTCCGATGTTGTCCGGGACCTGCCGGGCCGATGCGATGTCGTGCGTGACGATCAGGAAGGTCGCGTCGATCTGCGCGTTGAGATCGACGATCAGCTGATTGAGATACGCCACGCGAACCGGGTCGAGACCCGAGTCCGGCTCGTCGAAGAGGATGATCTCCGGATCGAGCACCAGGGCCCGCGCCAGCCCGGCCCGTTTGCGCATGCCGCCGGATATCTCGCCGGGCAGCTTCTCCTCGGCGCCGATCAGTCCGACCATGTCCATCTTCTCGAGCACGATCTGCCGGATCGCGCTCTCCGTCTTGCGGGTGTGTTCACGCAGCGGGAAGGCGATGTTGTCGTAGAGGTTCATCGACCCGAACAGCGCGCCGTCCTGGAACAGCACGCCGAACTGCTTCCGCACCTCGTACAGGTCGTGTTCACGCAGCTTGGTGATGTCCGTGCCCGCGATCCGGATCGAGCCCGCCTCCGGCTTCAGCAGGCCGACCAGCGTCTTGAGGAACACGGACTTGCCCGTGCCCGAAGGACCGAGCATGACCGAAACCTCGCCGGCGGGCAGCGTCAGCGAAACGTCCTGCCAGATGACCTGGTGGCCGAAGGACTTGGTCAGCCCTTCCACACAGATCTCGACACCCATCCGGTTCACCCTTCAGCAGTGGAGCAGCTCCGACATCTGCTCTACGGGGAAGGGCGGCCCGTCCGTCGCGCCGAAGCACGAAATTTTTTACGGGCGCGAAATCAGGGGTGAACTTCGGCGTGCCAGGTGGCTGCGGGCAGCTACGGGCGTGGCAGGGACACCGGGGCGGACGGCGTGGCCAGGGGCACCGAGGCCGACGGCGTGGTCACGGGCACCTCCGGCACGGAGGGCACGGTCACCTCGGGCGCGACCGTCATTAGGGGCACGTCCGGCGCTTCGAGCACGTTCGGCACTTCGGGGACGTCAGGTATGTCGGGGACGTTCGGCACTTCAGGGACGTCCGGGGTGGAGAGCGGCGGCAGCGGTGGCAAGGTGACCTCCGGCAGGGACGGCAGCGCGGGCAGTCGGACTCCGGGCGCGTCCGTCCCGCTCGTGGCGGTCCCCGACGCCGTCTCTGCGGGGGTGCCGGCGGCCGACGGCTCCGCTCGGCTGTGGTCCGGTGTCCGTACGTCCGAGGCCTTCGACGGGGCGGGCCCGGCACCAGGCCCGTCCCAGTCGTGGGCGTACGGCAGGATGAACCCGGCGACGACCAGCGTCGCCGCCGTCGAGGCCACTGCCACCGCCTGCGCGTTCACGCCCGTCCGGGGCCGGTTTCGACCGCACAGCCACAGGGCCAGCGCCAGCGTGCCGGCCAGCGTATTGCGCAGCGTCCGCCGGGCTCGCGCCAGCAGCGACTCGACCGTCCGGTAGCTCAGCCCCATCTCGTGGGCGACCTGGCCGACGTCGAGGTCCTCGGACTTCAGCCGGATCGCCTGCGCCTGCCGGGCGGGCAGTTCGTCGGTGCGCACGGCGAGCCACTTGGCCTCGGCCCGGTCACAGACCGCCTCGTCGACGGGCACCGGGCCCGTCGGTACGAGAGTCGCGCTGCCGCGCACCTCTGCCTCGCGGTTGACCTGCCGGTAACGGTCGACGCACAGCCGCATGGTCACTGTCGTCAGCCACGCGCCGAGCCGCTCGTCGTCCAGATGCGGGTTCTCGGCAGCGCGCAGCATGGCCTCGTGTACCGCGTCCTCGGCGTCCTCCATGCTCATGGAGCGGCGGCGGGCCACCTTGAGCAGCTGCTCGCGGTGGCTCCACGCGCGCTGCCACCGCTCGTGGGCAGCCGTGTCCGCCGGCCCGCCCGAGTACGCAGGCATGTCCGTCGCCATGAGGGCCCCTTTGCGCTCACCGCCGGTTCGGTGCTGTCCGGCGGATGGCGACATTACCGCCGGGTATCCGGAGTTGGGGAGGGGGTGGCGCTCATCGAGTCCTTACCGTTGCTGGTCAGCCAACCTGTCCGTTGCCGGCCAGCGAACCTGCGCCGGGCAGGACACCGTCGCCGGGCAGCTCGACACCGCTTGTGGGGACGGGAATCACGGGCTCCGCGGGCTTGGGGCCACCGCCCGGCGCGGTCTTCGACGGTGAGGGTGAGGGCGTGGGCGAGGACGGCCCGGGGGAGGCGTCATGCGGGGCGGCCGGGCGTGCGGGAGCCGTGGAGGCCGACGGCCGCGGCCGCGCCGGACGGGACGGCTCCGGGGCCGGGCGGGTGGCGGATCCGCCGAGGTCCGGCACCATCCGGTGCCCTTCGAGGAAGTACCCGAACCATGCCTTGACCGTGCGCAGATACTCGGCGGAGTGGTTGTAGCCGAGGATCGCGAGGTCCAGGTCGTGCGGGTCGGAGAGATCCCGCCCGCCCGCGCACAGGTAGCGGCCGGCCGCGAGGGCCGCGTCGTAGACGTTGCCCGGATCGCTGCGCCCGTCGCCGTTGCCGTCGGAGCCCCAGGTGGCCCACGTGGAGGGGATGAACTGCATCGGACCGACGGCGCGGTCGTACGCCGTGTCCCCGTCGTGCACCCCGCCGTCGGTGTCCCTGATGAGGGCGAACCCGTTGCCGTCCAGCCGCGGGCCGAGGATCGGTGCGACGGTCGTGCCGTCCGCGGTCACCCGGCCGCCGCGCGCCTGCCCGGACTCCACCTGACCGATCGCGGCCAGCAGCTGCCAGCGCAGACGGCAGCCGGGCGCGCTGCGCGCGAGGTCCGACTCGGCCTGCCGGTATGCGGCCAGGACCGTGGCCGGCAGTGCGCCGCCGACCGGTGCGGCGGAGTCGTCCGTGTCCCGTCCGGTCTTGCGGGCCCGCAGCGGCGGAAGCTCGGTGCGGTACGGGGTGTCGCCGGTCACGCTCTGCCCCGGCGGGGGCGTCGGACGCTGAGCCGGGGCCGCGGCGTGTGCCGCCGGCCCCGGCCCCCGTGAGGCGGTCAGCGCCGCCATGGCCGCCGTCGCGACCGCTGTTGCCCTGACACCCCTGCGCTTGCGCCCGGCCATCTTGCGCCCAGTCATCATGCAGACCCCTCCCAGTGCCGCCGAGCCGGAGATGAGGGCCGGCGCGGCTTCCGTCACCTGCTCTACGCGGGGACATAGCGGGTCCGTCGCGGACAGCTGCGCCTTTTCCCGGTCGGGACGGGGCCTTCCTGGTTCGGGACGGCGCCGACGGCGTGGGAGGGCACCGCTAACGTGGGCGCATGGAGCGATTGCGGGTGGAGTTCACCACCGAACCCTTCGACCTCGATGAAGCGCCGGCCCATGCGGTGGTCGCCCGCGAGGTCATCCAGGCGGCCGAACTGGACGCCGTGGACGTCGGCCCGTTCGGCAATACGGCCGAGGGCGGCGCCGACGAGGTGCTGAGCGCGGTCGACGCGCTGCTGCGCCGGGCTCTGGAGGCCGGCGCCACTCGTGTCTCGTTGCAGATCAATGTGATCGGGGAGGGGGAGAAGTGACCCAGCCGGGAGATCACCCCCTCTTCAGCGCCGTGAAGCCGCTCGTCGACGCGATGGGCGCCGAGATATTGAGCCCCGAGCAGGCGAGTCCCGATGATGTGGTGCTCGCCTGGGAGGGCGAGGATGTGCTCGCCGTGCGGCTGCCGCAGCTGTCGGACTCGCTCGACCACATCCTGGCCGCCATGGAGCGCCGGCACGGCATGCCGCTGTCCGAGCTGGACCGGAAGACGAAGCAGCTGGTCGTACGGACACTGGAGGCGCGCGGCGCCTTCTCCGTACGGCACGGCGTGGAGACGGTGGCGGGCGCCCTAGGCGTCAGCCGCTTCACCGTCTACAACTACCTGAACAGGGAAAACGCCGCGAAGAACGGCTGAGAGGCCGCAGTCGTGAGCCGCCGTCCGGATGTCCGGACGGCGGCCTCCGCGTTGCCGAGTTTTCAACAAAGTGTTGACGTTATGTTGCCCGAGGGCGTTAGCTGTCCGCAGTCCTTCTATGCACAGCGAAAAACAGCCACGGAGGCTCCCGTGACTTCGAGTCCGCTGCCGGGTCTCGCCCGGTTCAACACCTCACAGGACAGCGCGGCCCTGGCCGCCCTGCACGAGGTGTGCGCCAGTTCGGCGTGGGGGAGCAAGCTGCTCGCCCAACGCCCGTACGCCACCGTGGAGGCCCTCTTCGACGCAAGCGACGCCGCCATGGCCGAGCTGAGTGGCGAGGACCTGGCCGAGGCGATGGCGGGGCACCCGCCGATCGGCCGGCCGAAGCCCGGGGACCCCACCTCGTCCCGCGAACAGAGCGGGATGGCCGGGGCCGCTGAGGAGCTCAAGGCCGAAATGCTCGAACTGAACCTCGCCTACCAGGAGAGGTTCGGACATGTCTTTCTTATCTGTGCCACCGGCCGCACCGGTGAGCAGATGCGTGACGCGGTCCGGGAGCGGATAAGTAACTCGCCCGAGCAGGAGCGGGAAATCGTCCGCACCGAGCTGGGCAAGATCAACCGCATCCGGCTGACCCGCCTCGTAGCAGAAGGAGAGTGACGTCTTGAGCACCGAGACCACCGCGTCGGTGTCCACGCACATCCTGGACACCAGCGTCGGACGCCCCGCCGAGGGCGTCGCCATCTCCCTCGCGGCCCGCAGCGGCCTCGACGCGGAGTGGGTGGCGCTCGGCGGATCGAAGACCGACGCGGACGGGCGCTGCAAGGACCTGCCGGCGCTGCCGGAGACAACGACCCACGTACGTCTCGACTTCGAGACCGAGGCGTACTTCGCCAACCAGCCCACCAAGCAAGCCGAGGCGCAGCAGGACGCCCCCCGCGTAAGGGACAGCGGTGCGTTCTTCCCGGAGGTGGCGATCACTTTCGCCGTCAGGCCGGGCGAGCACTACCACGTACCGCTGCTGCTCAACCCGTTCGGCTACTCCGTTTACCGAGGGAGCTAGCAGACATGCCCACGATTCTCGGCCAGAACCAGTACGGCAAAGCAGAGAACCGCGTCGTCAAGATCACGCGGGACGGCGACACCCACCACATCAAGGACCTGAACGTCTCGGTCGCCCTCTCCGGCGACATGGACGACGTCCACTACTCCGGCTCCAACGCCAACGTCCTGCCGACCGACACCACCAAGAACACGGTGTACGCGTTCGCCAAGGAGTACGGCATCGAGTCCGCCGAGCAGTTCGGCATCCACCTGGCCCGTCACTTCGTGACCAGCCAGGAGCCGATCCACCAGGCGCGCATCCGCATCGAGGAGTACGCCTGGGAGCGCATCGAGACTTCGGACAACAACTCCAAGTTCATCGGAGCGGACGAGGTCAAGCACTCCTTCGTACGCAAGGGCCAGGAGACCCGCGTCACCCAGATCACCTTCGACGGTGAGAAGTGGCAGGTCATCTCCGGTCTCAAGGACCTCACCGTGATGAACTCGACGAACTCCGAGTTCTGGGGCTACGTCAAGGACAAGTACACGACGCTCCAAGAGGCGTACGACCGCATCCTCGCGACCGAGGTGTCCGCCAAGTGGCGCTACAGCTGGTCGTCCGACGAGGAGCGGATGCCGAACTGGGAGAAGTCCTACGAGCAGGCCAAGAAGCACATGCTCCAGGCCTTCGCCGAGACGTACTCCCTCTCGCTCCAGCAGACCCTGTACCAAATGGGTTCGCGCATCATCAACAGCCGCAGCGAGATCGACGAGATCCGCTTCTCGCTGCCGAACAAGCATCACTTCCTGGTCGACCTCGAGCCGTTCGGCCTCAAGAACGACAACGAGGTGTACTTCGCGGCGGACCGCCCCTACGGCCTGATCGAGGCCACCATCCTGCGGGACGGCGTCGAACCGCAGATCCCGGGCGACATGACCAACCTGTAGTAGTCCTGCTGTATCCCCGACGCGTGCGCCGGCGTCAGGTCCCAGGGGGAGAGCGGGGGCATCTGCGCAACAACAGCACCGCGGACCCGGTCGTCACCCCGCTCGACCCCCGGGTCCGTTCCACCAATGGGAAGAACGAGGACCCGCCATGGCGGCTTCGCGCATCGTCATCGAAAACTGTGCCATCGCGACCGTGGACGCGAACGACACCGAGTACGCCTCCGGCTACGTCGTCGTCGCGGACAACCGGATCGAATCGGTGGGAGGGGGCAAGGCTCCCGCAGACCTGGAGAACGTGGCCCGCCGCATCGACGGCACCGGGCACCTCGTCACGCCCGGCCTGGTCAACACCCACCACCACTTCTACCAGTGGATCACCCGGGGTCTGGCCACCGACCACAACCTCTTCAACTGGCTGGTCGCGCTCTACCCGACGTGGGCGCGCATCGACGAGCCGATGGCGCGCGCGGCGGCACGGGGCTCCCTCGCGATGATGGCCCGCGGCGGTGTCACCACCGCGATGGATCACCACTACGTCTACCCGCAGGGCTCCGGCGACCTGTCCGGCGCGATCATCGGCGCGGCGAGCGAGATGGGGGTCCGCTTCACCCTCGCCCGCGGCTCCATGGACCGCGGCAAGTCGGACGGCGGCCTGCCGCCGGACTTCGCCGTCGAGTCCCTCGAAGGCGCGCTGGCCGCCACCGAGGCGACCATCGACAAGCACCACGACGCCTCCTTCGACGCGATGACCCAGATCGCCGTCGCGCCCTGCTCGCCCTTCTCCGTCTCCACCGAACTGCTGCGCCAGGGCGCCGAGCTGGCCCGCCGCAAGGGCGTCCGGCTGCACACCCACGGCTCGGAGACCGTCGAGGAGGAGGAGTTCTGCAAGGAGCTCTTCGGGATGGGTCCGACCGACTACTTCGAGTCGACCGGCTGGCTCGGCCAGGACGTGTGGATGGCCCACTGCGTCCACATGAACGACTCGGACATCGCCGCCTTCGCCCGTACGGGCACGGGCGTCGCGCACTGCCCGTCGTCCAACGCCCGCCTCGCCGCCGGTATCGCCCGGGTCCCCGACATGCTGAAGGCGGGCGTCCCGGTCGGCCTCGGCGTCGACGGCACCGCCTCCAACGAGTCGGGCGAGCTGCACACCGAGCTGCGCAACGCGCTCCTCATCAACCGGCTCGGGGCGCACCGCGAAGCCGCCCTGAACGCACGGCAGGCGCTGCGCCTCGGTACGTACGGCGGCGCCCAAGTCCTCGGCCGCGCCGGCCAGATCGGCTCCATCGAGGCCGGCAAGCTCGCCGACCTGGTGCTCTGGAAGATGGACACGCTCGCCCACTCCTCCATCGCCGACCCGGTGATCGCGCTCGTCTTCGGCGCGGCCGCGCCCGTCACGCTCTCCCTCGTCAACGGCAAGACCGTCGTCGAGGCGGGCCACCTCACCACGGTGGACGAGGACGCCATCGCCCGCTCCGCGCGGGACGAGGCACAGCGCCTCGCGCGCATCGCCGCGCAGGCCTGACCCGAAGGAAGTCCGGTCGAGGGGGACGGCCCTCGACCGGCGGCCGTGGACCCGAGCGGGGTCCATGGCAGCCGTGCCCGGCGGGGTGCGCACCGCACATCGGTGCGCACTCCCCGGGACGGTGACTCGTGTCTTCACCACCCCAGAAGGCCTGCACACTTCGCGTTCGCACCACCTCTTTGACACCCGCGTCACCGCCGACGTGTAACCGACCGGAGGAACCGCAGTGGCCGCACAGCCCAGGTTTCACAATGATGCAGGCGCCGCACCCGACCGGAAGCACCCGGTCGACGAGACGCTTCCGCCCGTCAAGATGTTCACCAGCGGTCTTCAGCATGTGGCCGCGATGTACGCGGGCGTGGTGGCCCCGCCCATGATCGTGGGTCCCGCTGTGGGCCTGAGCGTTAAGGAGACCGCCTTCCTGATGGGGGCGAGCCTCTTCACGGCCGGCATAGCCACCCTGCTGCAGACCCTCGGCTTCTGGAAGGTCGGCGCCCGCCTCCCATTCGTCAACGGAGTCTCCTTCGCCGGTGTGACCCCGATGATCGCCATCGGCAAGGACCGCGGAGCCGACGGCATCACCGTCATCTTCGGCGCGATCATCGTCGCCAGCGTGCTGGGCTTTGTCCTCACGCCGTATTTCTCGAAACTCGTCCGCTTCTTCCCGCCCGTCGTCACCGGCACCGTCATCACGCTGATCGGCCTCTCGCTGCTGCCGGTCGCCTTCAACTGGTCGCAGGGCGGCAACTCCGCCGCCGCCGACTACGGTTCGATGAAGAACATCGGCATGGCGGCCCTCACCCTTGTGATCGTGCTCGCCCTGCGCAAACTGCTGCGCGGCTTCCTCCAGCAGATCGCGATCCTGCTCGGTCTCGTCGTCGGCACCGTCATCGCCGTCCCGATGGGGATGACCAGCTTCGACGCCATGAAGAACGCCGACGTGGTCGGCTTCCCGACGCCCTTCCACTTCGGCGCCCCGCAGTTCGAGATCGCCGCGATCGTCTCGATGTGCATCGTGATGCTGGTCTGCATGACCGAGTCCACCGCCGACATGCTGGCGCTCGGCAGGATCGTGGACCGGCCCGCGGACCGGCGGATCATCGAGGGCGGTCTGCGCGCCGACACCCTCGGCAGCGCGATCAGTCCGCTCTTCAACGGCTTCATGTGCAGCGCCTTCGCCCAGAACATCGGCCTGGTCGCGATGACGAAGGTGCGCAGCCGGTTCGTCGTCGCCGCGGGCGGCGGCATCCTGATCCTGCTGGGGCTGTGTCCGGTCGCCGCCTCGGTGATCGCACTCGTACCGCTGCCGGTCCTCGGCGGCGCGGGCATCGTGCTCTTCGGTTCGGTCGCCGCCAGCGGCATCCAGACGCTGGCCACCGCCGCCCTGGAGAAGGGCGAGAACGCGCTGATCGTCGCGGCCGCCGTCGGCATCGGGCTGATCCCGATCGCCGCGCCGGAGTTCTACCACGCCTTCCCGAAGGACGCGCTCGTCGTCCTCGACTCGGGCATCTCCACCGGCTGCATCGTGGCGATCGTCCTCAACCTGGCCTTCAACCACCTGGGAAAGAAGCGGAGTTCGGAGCCTTCTGTGGTCACCGCGACCGGCTCGGAGACGATCGCGGTCCACTGATCCGGGCGCATCGGCGCCGCCTCCTGCGGCATGCGCAGCATCTGAACAGCGGTGGAGGGCCGGGTGTCCGCGGCTGCGGGAACACCCGGCCCTCCGGGCCGTGGGCTGTGCGCTGTGTCGGCCTGCTCAGTCGATGTGGAAGCTCTCGCCGTAGACCTTCCAGTCCAGCGGCGTGTTGAGGTTGAAGTTTTTCTTCTTGACGAAGACCCGCTGGGCGGTGTCGACCCGGCTGGTGTCCTCGTGCGCCTCTTCCTGCTTCATCGCCCAGACCCGGGCGTCGAGGAAGGCATTGAGATACGTCTTCTCGTCGCCGCCCTGCGCCGGCGTCTTCGCCTTGGCGAGGGCCTTCTTGCGGATGTTGCTGAAGCTGGTCGAGTCGCCGCCGTCGCCGTGCATCACGATGGCGTCGTAGTAGATGAACTGGCCGAGGACACCTATGCCGTCGCTCTTGCCGCGCTTGACCGCCGGGTTGAAGTAGACCCGGTCGCGCTCGTCGTTCTGCGCCTTCTTGAACTCCGCGTCCTGGGCCGCCTTCTTCCAGTCCTTGGTGAAGTTCGGGTCAAGGCCCGCGTGCGAGTCGCTGCCGTCGACGTTTCGCAGCGCGGGCAGGTACTTGGCGAGTACGTTGCCGGGCTTGCGCTGGGTGTAGAGCTCGACCAGATCCAGCATGTCGCCGGTGCCGGAACAGAAACCGATGATGCCGGCGGTGTAGCCGCGGCCGTCGCCGATGTCCTCGATGTACTTGTACTGCGCCTTCCAGTCCAGCGAGGAGTTCTCCGCGCTGGACACGAGCTTCATGGCGATCTCCTTCTTCGCCGGGTCGTCAAGGCCGATGGCGGCCGGGGCAGGTGCCGGGGCGGGTGCCGCGGCGGCCGGGGCCCGGCCGGTGGACTCGGAGGATGTGGCTGCGACGGCGGTGGCCGGTACCGCGAGCAGGGTCACGCCGAGCAGGACACGGGGAAGGAACTGCAGCGGTCGTGTGGTGCGTGCATGGGGGGTGGGCACCTGGCCTCCAGGGGGAGTTCGACGTTCCGGTGTTCTGTTAGGAAGCTTTCCTATCAGAGTGCCAGGGAGACGTACACCCCTTCTCCATACCGGAGTTCGGGCCCGCTCCTGCGACGCGTGTCTCAGCCCAGGAGTTCCGCGCTGCTCGCCGGCTCGACGCGCGGCTGCCCGTTGAGACGGTGCCGCTCGATGGACGAGCGGCGGTACACCTCCTCGCGGACCCGCTGGATCTCGCCGATCGGCCGGTGCTCCTCACGGGTGCGCCAGGGCGTGATCGACGTGCCGTCGGCGGCGGCCAGGTTCTCCTCGCCGCCGATGTCCTGCCGCGGGATGGCTATCGTCGCAACCGTCACCCACGGAGACAGCGGCTCCGGCCACTCCACCGAGGTGTTGTCCACCGGCATCCGTGCCAGATCGGCATTGAGCTGCACCTGCAGCTCGAAGACGTGGTCCCGCTCGGCGGCCTCCGCCACCAGCGTGTTGCGGAACGCCTCGCCGTCCGCCCGCACGTTGACGGCCAGATGCGTGACGGGGGAGGTGGGCACTGTGCGCACCTTCGCGATGTGGTCGCCGTACCGGAAGGCGCCCATGCTGTTGTACGTGTACGAGAAGAGGTTCTGCCGCGGGACCTGAGTGAAGGACAGCATCGCGAAAAGCTCGTCCCACAGCCACTCGTCCGAGGTCTTCAAGGTCCCCCGCCTGGTGAGGAATTCACCCATCCAGGACTTCCGCCGCGCCGGGTTCACCAGCGCGTCGGGCAGCTCGCTGAACAGCTCCTCGATGACCATGTAGTCGTAGGCCGTGTTGGCGAAGAAGACCCGGTTGTTGATCAGGTTGAGGTCGAAGGTCGTCTCCGTGGCCTCGTCGGTGAGCAGGGAGTCGCCGGGCACCCCGAACATCTTGATCCCCATGCCGCAGGCCGCGCCGAGCAGCGAGTCGGCCCGCAGATGGCCGAGTCCGTTGGAGTACCGGACGACCGCGTCGTAGGTGCCGGGCCCGGCGAAGATCCCCTGGTCGTAGGGCTCCGGCACCTCACCGACCGTAACCGTGGCCTTGACCAGTCCGTACGTCTTGCCGTGCGCCGTCCTGACCGAGCGCCCGACCCCCTGCCGCTCGACGGAATCCCGGGTGCGCCGGCCGACATTACCGACGACCTCGTCCAGCTCCTGCTGGTAGGTGGGCCGCTCGACGGGGGTGTATGTCTCGTACCTGACGAAATCCATGGCGGGGTTCTCCTCTGCCGCGTCCTGCGTGGCTGTGTCCTAGGAGAAAAGTAGCCCGCTATTAAGTTGTGCACAACATAACTGCCTGTGACGGTCCCCACGGTGGGATGCCTACCACCGCGCTCGGCTTCGAGCCGCCGCTGCGCCCGGTGCTCCGGCTGCCGCTACGCCGACGGCGTGGGGTCCAACGCCATGAGGTTGCTGAACAGCTCCGCCTGCTCGATCGCGTCGTCCAGGGCGTGGTGGGTGTGCCGCCGCCTGGAGAGCAGCTCCCGCGGCATCGTGCCCTTGGCGACCGCGCGGAGCGGGAGCCGCGCCTTCGTCGCGTACAACGTCTTCATATCCAGGCATCCGGAGTGCCCGAAGGGGCTCGCCCCGGTGAACCGGATCAGATACCAGTAAAGGAAGGTCCAGTCGTACGAGGCCGGGTAGCCGCACATCACCGGCTGGGCGCCCGCGCTCACCTCGCGCACCCAGGTGCTGAATTCCGCCATCGCGGCAGCCGGTTCACTGCCCTCCGCGGTCAGCCTGTCCCGGTCGAGTCCGCTGACGGCCAGCGCCTCGGGCACGAAGTCCTCGCTGATGGGCTGCAGTTCACGGTAGAAGGTGTACGCCTCGGGGTCGGCCGGCGCATAGCCGTCCGCATTCTGGCGACCGGCCACCGCCGCGCCGAAGCTGATCATCGAGTAGGGGCCGGGGATCGGGCCGTCGGCCTCGATGTCGACGGAGATGTAGAGGCTGGATTTCACACGACGTGCCATGCCGGGAGCATCGCATCGGCGCTGCCCCCGGCACATCCGGATTTTGATGAGCGGTCCGCTCACGCCCGGTCCGGCTGGGCGGCTGCAGGGGCGGAGGCCGGGGCCTCATTGGTCTCAGTGGGTTCAGTCCCCCCGCTGCCAGTCGGGCCGGCGCCCGCTCAAGCCCACCACCCGGTCAATCAGCGGCGCGTCCTCTGCCACCTTCACCACCGGGCCGAACATCCCGTCCCGGCTCGGGTCGTCACCGGCCGGCTTCAGCAGTTCGTACGACACCCGCAGGCTCGCGTCACCAGGGGCGTACTCCTGCCCCGTCGCCCGGGCCAGATCCCAGCCGTGGATCACGAGTTCGTTCAGGGCGACCCGTCCGGCGATCGCGGCCGGGAAGGTGATGCCGCCCGCCTGGGTGTCGCCGTCCCACGCCCCGGGCTTCTGCCAGGCATCCGCCAGCTCGTTCAGCCGCTGCGGAAGCACAGCACGCCAGTCGTCGTCGAGGACCGGCAGCACCGACCCCGGGTCGGTACTGGTACTCGGCCCGAAGTCCTTCCGCGCGGCGTCCCGGAACGCGGTGGACAGCCCGACGAGGTGGCCCAGCAGCTCCTGTACGGCGTACTCCGGGCAGGGCGTCGGGTCCGCGAGCCGTTCGTCGCCGATGGCGTCGAGCAGCCGCGCCACGGCGCGGGCGGCGGGGTGCAGGTCGGGGGAGGAGGTCTGCGTAGTGGAGTCCATACACACAGGACCGGACCGGCAGCCGAAACTCATCGCTCCGCGCCCAGACACAGGAATGATCGCCTGATCGGGGCATCCGAACGCGGCCGGACCGCCCGACCCGCCCCGGGGCCCATACGCTCCCCGAGTGACCCGTACCACTGAGCTGAACACCGGACTTGACGACTTCCTCGCCTGGGCAGAAAAAGAGCGCGGGGCCCCGGTGCCCGTGCGCGTCGCGGACGCCGTACTGACGCTTCTGGCCGTGCGCGGCGCGGACCGCAGGGCGGGCGTGCCCGAGCCGACCCCGCAGCTCCTGCGCCGCGTACTGCACGAGGACCTGCCCCCACTACTCAGCGCCACCCCGACGGAACTCGCCGCAGTGCCCGGCGTACTCACCGCTCTCGCCGACTGCGTCCGGGCCGCGGGAAGACTGAACGCCAAGCGCCACACGCGTCTGGTCGCCGCGATCGACGACGCCATGCCGGAGTTCCGGCGGGCGATCGCCGATCCCCGGAACCTCACCTGGTCGGGCTGGTACGCGTCGCTGCTGCGCGCCGACGGTGTCGACCCCGACGACCCCGCCGCCGTACGGGCATGGCTCGCCGCCCATGAACGCGCACCCCATGCCGACTGGCCGGCCCTCCCCGCGCCACTGCATCGATCCGACGTCGCGGCCCGCACCTTCGCCGTCCGCGTCCAGCTCACCGAGACACTGCTCGCTGCTTTCGCTCACGACGTCGAAGGTCCCTCACCGGCCGGACCGCTCCTGCCCCCTCCGCCGCTGGACGCCGACCGCCCGGACGAGGCGCTGGGGGAGGAGCTGGAGCGGATCGCGGGCGCGCTGATCGACCGCTGGACGGCCGCGGGCCTGAGCGACGCACTGGCAGGACCGTACGCCGGCCTCGCGCCCGGGCCGGAGTCGCTGCCGCACGTTGCCCTCGCTGACCGCCTGCTCGACGAACACCTCGACTACTACGGCGATTCGGGCACCCCGCTGCCACCGCCGCGCGCCCTCCCCGCGCCAGAGGACATCCGTGGACTGCTGCATCGCGCCCCGCTCCCGGCGGCTCTCGCGGCAGGCTCCGACGACCTGCGCGAACTCGCCGAACGGTGCGGATTCCCCGGGCCCGCCACCGATGTCTGGACCCGGGGCACCCCGCAAGAGCTGACCGAACTGGGCGCGGACATCCTGACGGCGGTCGTGGAGCGCATCGCGGCCGCCGCGCCTGCCACGGACGAGGAGCCCGCCCGCGACGATGCCCACCACGACGCCCGCGACGACCTCCAGGACTACGCCCTGGACGCGGCGCATCTGCTCTACTCGCTGTACGAGCGCGGCGGCACCGCCGACTCCGTGGCGCGGAAGGCCGCCGAACACGGCTCCTGGCAGGTCGACCCGTCGCTCGAGGACGCGCCCGTACCGGTCCCCGACACTGCCGCCCCCGCCGGCTACGTAACGCCGTCACCGGACGAGCTGTCCGCCCTGCTCGGCATCCCCGGCCTGGGCGAGGAGGAACGGGCCGAACTCGACAGCCCTGCCCACGCACTGGCGGACGTGGTCGACCAACTGGCCGAGACGGGCTGTGTCTTCCGCGCCGGTGACTCCTATGGCCTCACCCCGCTCGGCAACGCTGTCCTGCGTCACGTACTGGCCGCGGGCCAGGTCGCCGCGCCCGACGAGGAAACCGTCGCCGCGTGGGATGCCGCCGAGGTCATCACGGCCGTCCAGAACTGGCCGCCGCAGACAGCGGCCCGCACACTCGAGCAGTGGACGGCCGGCCACGGCGGCGGATCCTGGAGCGACCTGCTGAACGCCCTCGACATCGCGAAGCGCACGGACTTCACCGACATCCGCACATCGACCCTCTTCACGTACCTCGACCTCGCCGCCGTCCCCGCCGAGGCCCTCCGTTCCGTCCTCACCCACCCCGTGACCGGCGCATACGCACATCGCTTGCTGCACAGCCGCGGCGAGGCCGCTCCCTCGGACGCCGAACGCGTCCCGCCGAGCGCCCGTGCGGTGCTGATCCTCGAAGAACTGGAGGCTCGCTGGGCCGAGGATCTGCGTATGTACGCGCGCGCCATGACGGAGGAGGAAGAACCGGACCTGACCGCCGTACCCTGGTCCCTCCCCGACGCCTTCGACGCGGCCGCGTCGACCTGGCCGGGCGGAGCACTCTCCCTCATCCCGGCTCTCGCGGAAGCCCATCCCCCCACATCGGTCAGGGTGCTGGAGCAACTGGGCGACGGCCACCCGGACCCCCGGGTGGCAGCACTGGCGTCCCGCACGGCGAAGGCGGCGAAGGCGAAGCCCTGAGCCCTCATGCACAGGGTTCTCGCTGATGGCGGGAGTCTTCGGCATCGGGCTTACGCAGTTCCCCCGCCGCTGTCCGACCGGTCCTGGAGCAGCCCGAGGACGCGCTCCGCCACCTGCCGGCGGCTGGAGGGCCGGGTCAGCCGGCCGCCGGACGCCAGCTGGCTCGCCAGGGTGGCGCACAGCCGGTCTCGGTCGGCTGCAGTCAGCCCGGGGGCGACGAGTTCGGCCAGGACCAGTGCCTGATACTGCTCGAAGGCGGAACGGGACCGCTCGATCGCCTCCAGGACGATGTCGAGGTCCGCCAGGCCGGGATCGCCTTGCATGAGAGCGAGAGCGTAGATCCGCCGCCCTTCGCCGCCGCTCTCGAAGAACTCGCGCAGGTGCGCCGGGTCGAGGGCGGTGTCCGGGGCCGACGCCCGGGCCGCGTCGACGAGCGCCTGCATCTGCGCCGTCCGGCGCACACGGGGGGCGTCGAGCATGTACCGCTCGATCCGTTCCCGGTCGTACGGGCCGGTGACGCAGGGGCCGGTGAGGATGCGGGCACCGGCGGCCCGGCCGATACGGGGAACGCAGCCGCCTCAACCGCAGTGCCGGTGCTGGACAGGCCCGTGATCACCTCTCAGGAGTTACCTGAGGCCGCCGACGCGGATGGCTGTCGGACCTGATGTGCCGTGCCGATCTGTCCCGTGTCCAGGACGCGCACACCTTCGCCCGTGAAGCGTTCGGCCGCTGGATCGAGTCCGGAACGGCGGCCCTGGACCGGCTGACAGAGCACTGCTCCGCCTGGGTGCCGGCGAACCGGCTGGTCATGGTCGAGCTCATCCGCAGCCACGACCCGATGGGCCGCCGCTCACCACGCCTTGACGCGTTGCTGGGGGCGGCGGACTGTCACCAGTCGGTCGCGTCGGCGATCGCGGTCTACCGGCACCCGACGGAGTGACCGGCACACGGGTCTGGAAGCGAGAGCTCCCGGTCCACGACCTTGCGGATCGTGGCGAGGTCAAGTCCCAGGCCGCGCAGGGTCCGTACAAGGTCCAGACGTGCGACGGCGTCGATGTCGTACAGGCGATAGCCGGCCGGGCTGCGGCCGGTCGGCGCCACGATCCCCGAGTCGGAGTAGAACCGAATGGTCTTGACCGTCAGCCCGGTCCGCCGGGCCAGATCGCCGATCGAATAGAGCGTGTCGCCGTCCATGCACCCACCCTCACATCTCCCCCTACGGGTGACTCAAGCCCCCGCTGAGGTGGGGTGAGCGCCGTCGGCTATGGTGCCGGGCACAAGCACCGGGGAGGGCGGGAGTGGCGATGGCGTCCGAGGGTCCGATCGACCTGATCAGTCTGGAGGGCGAGGGCAACAGCCTGATCGTACGGATCACCGGGAGGCAGTCCGCCCAGGACCCGCCCCGCACCGATGCGCTGGTCGGAGAAATCCTCGTCGACACCGCTTTCGTACGCGGAAGCATCGCGACATGGATCTTCCCGGAGGACCTGACGGAGTGGCAGGAAGCCCTGGACGCGCTCGATTGCGGGGCGGACGTCGTATGGCGTGAGGACAAGCGCACGACCGAGGTGCTCATCAGCCGCGACCCGGACGGTGAGCGGGCCCACGTCACCATCGCGGACCGTTCGATGTCGCTTACGACCGTGACGGTCACTGTCGCTCTGGCCGACGCCTGGTTCGACGATGCCTACCACCGCCTGGACCAGGTTCTGAAGACCTGGCCGTCGGAAGGCGCCTGAACGGCACTGTCCGTTATTGCCGGCAGAGGTTCGTGGCGATGGTCAGGAAGACGTAGAAGTTCGCGATGTCGCCGACCGCGGCACTGAACCAGGGGCTGGACTCGCCGGTCTTCATGACGTAGACCCTGCCTGCCTTGACGTGGATCTCCTGGACGTCGGGCCAGGCGAGGTGGCCGTTCCTGGTGGTGGCCATGCCGGTGCGGGAGACCTTGAAGCCACCGAAGTTGGTCGTCTGACCCTCAAGGATCGATTCCAGGACCGCCGGGCCCTGGGCGCGGACGACGGCCTCCTGCATCCAGGGTCCCCAGGTCTCGGGACGATCGTAGAATTCCGTGATCGTTGTGCCGGTGACGCCCGGGGCGACGACTGAGTAGGCGTATTTGACGGGGCCGGGGGCATCATTGATGATCACCTGGGTGATCTCCTGGTGGAGCCTTATGGAATCCCAGCGGACGGCGATCATTCCGTCGCCGAACTGCGGGTGCACGATCATTCCGTTCTCGAACAGGTAGAGACGCTTGGCGGCCTGCTTCCGGCTGAAGTTCGGGGTCCGGCGCAGCCACCAGAAGAACACCAGAGCGGGGATCACGAAGGCCACCAACAGATTGACGAGCGTGAAGATGTAGAGGGCGAAGATCAGTTTGCCTAGACGCTTGGGGGCGAACGTGCCCTCAAGTGCGCCGAGGCGGTGACGGGCGGCCAGTTCGGCGGCCTCGGGCGACAGGGATGTCGTTGCTGTCATGAGCAGCCTCTGCTTCGCGCTGGAGTGAGGGGTGTCGGACCGTTCGGGGCGCTGGAGTTCGCGCAGGTCGGTCAGGTCATCGCTCGTGTCTGCGTGATCAGTTGAGCGAGCAGGTGGGTGCGGGGTGTCATCTGTGCGACCTCGACGTGCTCAGTATCTGCGTGGGCGCCGCTGCCGACGGCACCTAGGCCGTCCAGCGTTGGACAGCCTGCGCCCGCGGTGTAGTTGCCGTCCGAGGCGCCGCCGACGGCGGCCCCCCGCGGCGGCTCCTGGCCCAGCTCCGAGGCGATTTGGCAGGCGAGGCCGAACAGTTCGGCGGAGGACTCCGGTTCCATTGGCGGCCGTTGCTTGCCGCCCAGTACCTTCAGCCGGGCTCCGTGCGTCCGGGCGGTAAGCCCCCGCATGAGATCGTCTATCCGGTCCTGCGCCGCCAGGGTCGGCACGCGCACGTCCACCGATACTTTCGCCAGCGCGGGCACTGTGTTGAGAGTGCTGCCCGCCGACAGCAGGGTGGGCGTGATGGTCGGGGCTCCCAGGGCGGAGCAGGCAGTAACGGTGGTATCGGTGCTACCGGTGGCACCAGTCGCACCGGTGATACCCATCGAGGCTGCGAGACCGGCGATGGCCAGGACCTGGTGAGCGGCCTCGATCGCGGCGTTGACCCCCTTCTCCGGCTCCAGACCCGCGTGGGCGGCCTTGCCGTACACCACGACCTCATACCGTGAGGTCCCCTTACGGGCGGTCTTGAGTGCGCCCTCTTCGTTCGCGGCCGCCTCCAATACGAAGGCGGCCGCGCAATCGCGCGCGGACTCCTCGATCAGCTCCCGTGAGGTCGGCGAGCCGACCTCCTCATCCCCGTTGATCAGCACGCACACGCCGTCCGGGGTGGGCAGGGAGGCCAGCGCGTGGAACATCTGCACCAGCCCCGCCTTCATGTCCAGGACCCCGGGGCCCCGGGCGATCCCGTCGGCCACCGACCAGGGGTGGGTCTCCAACGAGCCCACGGGCCACACCGTGTCGTGGTGTCCCACCAGCAGCACACGCGGTGTGCCGAAGGTCCACCGCAGGTGGGTCACACCGTCGATCACGATCGTCTCCGGCACGGCGCCCAGAAGTCTCGCGCCGAGGGCGCCGACAACCTCGGCGCTGCGGGCCAATGCCGCGTGGTCGGCCGAGAAGGACTCACAGACCACGAGTTCCTCCAGATCGGCCAGCATCGCCGGCAACGCGATCGTGGCTCCCGCGGTCACCGGCCCCGCCCCCTCTCAACCTGCCGTAAGGCCGGCACATCTCCTCCTCGGATTTCTTCCTCGGACCATGTGTGCGACGTTAGGAGCCGACAAGACATTCCACCAGCGACTGGATTGCATCGGAGCCATGCCTTGGAGGAATGTGTTTGACACCGACGCGCTGCGCCTGCTGGTGACCGTGGCCGACACCGGGTCGTTCACCAAAGCGGCGGTTCAGCTCAACTACACGCAGTCGGCGGTGTCTCGGCGGATTGCCTCGCTGGAGCAGCAGGCGGGTGGGCCGCTGTTCGAACGGCTCCCCCGGGGCGTACGGCTGAATCCCGCTGGTCATGCGCTGCATCGTCACGCCGTGGACGTGCTCGAGCGTCTGTCGAGGGCAGAGCAGGAGCTGGCCGTGATCCACGCGGGTCACGGCGGGACACTGCGCGTAGGGGCGTTCGGGACCGCGAATGTCTCCTTGGTGCCCGCTGCCTTGCGGGCGTTCAAGCAGGCCAGGCCGGATGTCGAGGTCATCGCGGTCGAGGGCCGGAGCGGCACGTTGATGCAGCGCCTTGCGGATGGGGCGCTCGACCTCGCCGTGGTCAGCGACTATCCGTCCGGTCTACCCTCGGCCGACGGTGTCACAACGGCCGTTCTGCTGGAGGACGAGTTGTTCGTCGCCCTCCAGCGCGAGCATCCCCTGGCCGGAGCCGGGACGATCGACATGCGCGAACTGCGCGACGAGGCCTGGCTCCAGGACGCGCCTGCGGGGGGTTCTCCCACGCTGCTCACCGATGCTTGCGCCCGGGCGGGCTTCAGGCCGAAGAAGATCATCAAGATCGCGGAGTGGACCGGGAAGTTCGGCTATGCAGCCGCCGGGCTGGGGGTGGCGCTTGTCCCCTCGCTTGCCGCCTGGGCGGTCCCGGCCGAACTCGTCCTTTGCCGACTCGGCGACCTCGCCCTGCGCCGGACCGTACATGTCGCACTGCCCGCCGACCCGCTGCCGGCGGCACTGAAGTTGAGGGATCTGCTGCACGACGCCGTTGATTGAACGATGCCACTGAGTGGCCAGTGCGTCGACGAGGGCCATGCCGCGGCCCGACTCCTCGTCGGAGGAGTGAAGTTGAGGGTCGCAGCCGCGCTGCCGACGTCGGGACACTCTCAGAACGACGTCTCCCGCACACTGGCCCGGTCGGAGGGAACGGTCGTCGCCGTGATCTCCGAGCGGTGCCGGTCACCCGCGAAAGTCACCGTCAGGGTGTCGGGCGCGCTCTGTGTGGTGCTGGCAGTGAAGCCCTGGCTCGGCACCGCCGAGATGAGGCACACCCCGCCGCTTCCGTAACGCACGGTCGCCTTCCCGCCCTGGGACGAGATGGTGTGCACACCCGAACCGCCCTGTTCGCAGCCCTCGCCACCCGAGTTCGCTCCGGACGGCTCCTGGGGAGGCCGCGGAGTCGTGCGGGCCGCGGGGGTTGGCGACGCCGTACGGGGTTTGTCGGTCTTCCGGGGCGGCGTCGGCCCGGGCGTGGACGGGCTCGGGGTGGGCTCGGGGCTCGGGGAGGCGCTCGGGCGCGGTGTCACCGAGGCCTGCGGCGAGGCGGCGGCGAAATCCCTCGGCGTCGACTGCGCGACCGGCGCCGTCGGCCTGGTCGAGCCCACCACAAAATGGACCGTGATCATGACGGCCGTAACGCTGGCCGCCGTGCAGGACAGCCAGATGAGCACGTAGCGCAGGTACCGGGACACGACACCATCTTGGCGGACCCGCTAACGTGCCTGCTCATGGCCTCCGTACTTGTCGTCGAGGACGACCCAGTCATCCGGGCCGCGCTGATCGAGGTCCTCACCGGACACGGATACGCGGTGAAGACCGCTCACCAGGGTTTCGAGGCGCTGCGGCAGATCACCCAGGGCCCGCCCGACATCGTCGTGCTCGACCTCGGACTGCCCGACCTGGACGGTCTCGACGTGCTGCGGATGATCCGGGGCATCTCGCGCGTACCCGTACTGGTCGCCACGGCCCGCGACGACGACACGGAGATCATCAGGCTCCTCAACGCAGGAGCCGACGACTACATGGTCAAGCCCTTCTCGGGCGGCCAGCTCGCCGCCCGGATCGCGGCCGTACTGCGGCGGTCCGGGCCCGGCGGGGACGACGGCGACCGGCAGCCGGTCCTCCAGGTCGCCGGTCTCAGGATCGACCCGCTCGCCCGGACCGCGCACCTCGACGGCGGCGAACTCTCCCTGACCCGGCGGGAGTTCGATCTGCTCGCGTACCTTGCGCGCAACGCCGACCAGGTCATATCCCGGCAGCGCATACTCGCCGAGGTCTGGCAGCAGCCGTATCTCGAGGACCAGACGGTCGATGTCCACCTCTCGGCACTGCGCAGGAAGCTGGGTGAAAAGGCCGCGGATCCGCGCTATCTGCACACTGTGCGCGGTATCGGGATCAAGCTGGTCGCCTCGCCGTCATGAGACGCGCCCTCGCCGGAATCTCCCTCGCCGCGACGCTGATGATCGCGCTGTCCTTCCTCATCCCGCTCGCCCTGCTCGTACGCGAACAGGCCCGGGACCGGGTGACCACCGCCGCCGAACAGCGTGCGGCCGCCCTCGCGCCGGTACTTGCCCTGACCACCAGACCCGCCGATGTACAGCAGGCCGTCGCGGGCCTGGGCTCGGACGACCAGCTCGCCGTACGGCTCCCGGACGGCCGGCTCGTCGGCACTCTGCATGCGCCGCCGGAGGCGCTGGACCGCGCGGTGCGCAAACGGGAGACGCTGGCGCTCGACACCGCCGAGGGATGGATCTATCTCCAGCCCGTCGTTCTGGACCGGAACCGGGTGGCGGTCGTCGAGGCATACGTACCCGCCGGGTATTTGACCCGGGGCGTGTGGGCCTCGTGGGGCGTCATGTCGCTGCTCGCGCTCGGCCTGGTGGGCGGCTCGGTGCTGGTCGCCGACCGGCTGGGCGCCCGGGTCGTCCGCTCCTCCAGGACCCTGAAGCGTGCCTCCCTGGCCCTGGGGTCGGGGGACCTCGACGTACGGGTGGAACCGGACGGTCCGCCGGAGTTGCAGGAGGCAGGGGCCGCGTTCAACACCATGGCCGACCGGGTCGTGGAGCTGCTCGCCATCGAGCGGGAGATGGTCGCGGACCTCTCGCACCGGCTCAGGACCCCGCTGACCGCGCTGTACCTGGAGGCGGACCTGCTGGGCGGTTCACCGGGCGCCCGGCGGATCACGGAGGCCGTCGCGCAGCTGGAGAGCGAACTGGACTCGATCATCACCGCCGCCCGCACCCCGCTGGCCGCCGGCCCGGCGAACGGGACGATTCCGGCACGCCCGAGCGAGGTGACCGAAGTGGTGGCGATGCGGCTCGACTTCTGGTCGGTGCTCGCCACCCAGCAGGACCGGCTGTGCGAACGCTCTTTCACGCCGCGCCCGACGCCCGTACGGTTCCCCGAGGACGACCTCGCCGCGGTCGTGGACGCGCTGATCGGGAACGTCTTCCGGCACACTCCGCAGGGCACTGCCTTCGCCGTACGCGTGGAGCGCACCGACCGCCATGTGCTGCTGACGGTGGAGGACGCGGGTCCCGGCGTTGCCGACCCGGACGCCGCGCTCACCCGGGGTGTCAGCGTCGGCGGCTCCACGGGCCTCGGCCTGGACATCGTGGCGCGTGCGGCCCGCGCGGCGGGCGGGGAGCTGGAGATCACCGGCGCGCCGATGGGCGGGGCTCGGGTGCGGGTGTCGTTCGGGCTGGCGGGCGACGAGCGGTAGCGGGTTCTACCGGCCGGCGCCGAAGTTCTGCGTCCACCAGGGGCCGCCGTCCCCGAAGTGCACGCCGATGCCTATCTCCTTGAAGGAGCAGTTGAGGATGTTGGCGCGGTGGCCGGGACTCTTCATCCAGGCATCCATGACGGCGGCCGCATCGGACTGCCCGCGGGCTATGTTCTCGCCCAGCGTGGACCAGAGATACCCGGCGGCGTCGACGCGGCTGCTCATCGTGGACCCGTCGGGCCCGGTGTGGGACATCACGCCACTGCGGGCCATGACATCGCTGTAGTCGTCCGCGGCCTCGGTCAGCTTCGCGTTCGAGGTGAGCGGCGAGCAACCGGCGGACGCGCGCTCCTTGTTGACGAGCGAGAGGACCTGGGCCTCGGCGCCGTTCGAGGACCCCGAGCCGGAACCGGAACCGGATCCCGAACCGCCGGAGGACGAGGCGGATCCACCACCACCTTCGGACCCGCCCGAACCGCTCTTCGTCGTGACCCTGGGCTTCGGCGCGGCCTTCGGACTCACCGTCCGCTTCGGCTTGGCGGAGGCGGAGAGGGAAGCGGACGGGCTCGTCGATGCCGTCGCCTTCGGGCTCCCCGAAGGGGAAACAAGCGGCGACGCGCTGCCCGCCGCGGCATCGTCCTCGCCCGGCCCGGCCGCGTCACCGGCGGCGTTCGTCTCCACCCGGCCGGCCGTTCCGCCATCGTTCCCGCCGACTGTGGCGAGGGTGGCTCCGACACCCGCGGTGACGGTGATCACGCCCAGGGCCAGCACGGCGCTGCGTGCCCGCAGCCCGCCCTTGGGACGGGCGTGAGAACGGGAGTTCGGGCCAGCGGCTCGTCGGGAACCCATACGTGCAACACCTCGGAAGGAAGACGGCTGAGCAAGCGAGATCCCGGCAGACGCAGCCGCGCCCACCGGGATCACGGTGGGGGGTTGACGAGAGCGTAAGCCGGTCCATGCGTCGAAAGACCCCGAGGAAGCGCTTCTTCAAGAAGCCATAAGAAAGCCATCAGGCTCCGGCAAGGTACGCCGGGCAGGCCGCGGGGCCATGTGCGGGTGCACCCCTTGTGGGATGACACAGCCTGTGGCATACAGGTCTGGACCATTGCCGTCCGCCGCGGAGGTCCGACCGTGCAACGTCCCCCCACACTGCCTGCGTTGGCCTGCGCCACTGCTCTCCTGCTGACCGCCTGCGGAGGCGAGGACAAAGACACTGAGAACCCGTCGCCCCCCGCCGGCGTGACGGCCCAGGCAGGCAGTGCCACCTCCGTGCATGTCATGTGGGAGCAGGCCACCGACAACAAGGCGGTTACCGGGTACGAGGTGTTCCAGCAGGGCGCCAAGGTCAAGACGCTGCCGGGCAACAAGCACATGGTCGACATCGACCGGCTGTCGCCGTCGACGGCCTACACCTTCACCGTCCGCGCGCGCGACTCCGCCGGGAACCTCTCGAAGCCCAGCCCCGCGACAGCCGTCACCACCCCGGCCCCCACGCCGGAGGACAGGAAGGCGCCCACGGCGCCGGCCAAGCTGCAGGGCAAGGTCGACGGAGGCCGGGCGGTCACCCTCAGCTGGGGGAAGGCCGCCGACAACATCGGGGTCACCTCGTACGACATCTACCAGGAGGACTCCCGTATCCACAGCGTGCGGGGCACTGAGACCAGGGCCCGCGTCACCGGCCTGCGGCCGGGCACCGTCTACACCTTCACCGTGCGGGCGCGCGACGCCGCCGAGAACTCCTCGCCGGACAGCAACTCCGTGGATCTCACGACGGCTTCGGCACCGGGGAAGGGGCCCAGCACCGCGCCGACCGATCTCAAAGCGACGGCCCGCAAGGGAAACGTCGACCTGACCTGGACGCCGCCGCAGACTGGCACGCCGGTCAAGGAGCATCAGCTGTTCCTGAACGGGAAGTTGGCCACCACGATCGTCTGGGGCGCCGCGCCTCCCGCCGGGACCGCGGCGTACACCTTCATGGTCACGGACAAGCCCGGCACCCGTTACAGCGTCAAACTCCGGGCGAAACTGCCCGACGGGAAGTGGGGCGACTTCTCAGCGCAGCGCACGGTGGTAGTCGGCGGGCGGTGAGTGTCAGTCCGGTGCGAGTGTTCACGGAGGCCCAAGCCGCCGGGGACCGCGCCCCCGGCTGCCACGCGGCGGCACACCGCACCCCCTGACCCTGTTCGGGAACAAACCACATCGGTCCGTAGTTCCGCAGGTCATGACGACCAAGCACGAGGTCCTGCGCTACACCGCCTTCTCCGGCGACCCCGAGGGAGGCAACCCCGCCGGGGTCGTCCTCGATGCCTCAGGACTCGGCGACGCCGACATGCTCTACATCGCCGCCGACCTCGGGTACAGCGAGTCCGCCTTCCTGTCCGCGCCGCCCGCAGGGCTCGGCGGAGAGCCCGGACGGGCGTTCACCATCCGGTACTTCAGCCCCAAGGCGGAGGTGCCGTTCTGCGGCCACGCCACGGTTGCCACCGCAATTGCCCTCGGCGAGCGCATCGGGACCGGCGACCTGGTGTTCGCGACGCGTGCGGGGACGGTGCCGGTGACGGTGAGCGAAGAGGACGGGGTGCTGAGGGCCACACTCACCACGGTCGAGCCGCACAGCGAGGACATCGCGGAGGCCGACCTCGCCGAGGCGCTGGCCGCGCTCGCCTGGCCGGCCGCCGATCTGGATCCCGCGCTGCCGCCCCGTATCGCCTTCGCCGGCGCGCGGCATCTGGTGCTCGCGGCCGCGACCCGTGAGCGGCTGGCGGATCTGGCGTACGACTTCGAACGCCTCGAAGCCCTGATGCACCGCCTCGATCTGACCACGGTGCAGTTGGTATGGCGGGAGTCGGAGAGCGTCTTCCACGTGCGCGACCCGTTCCCGGTGGGCGGCGTGGTGGAGGACCCGGCGACGGGCGCGGCGGCTGGCGCGTTCGGCGCGTACGCCCGCGAACTGGACCTGGTCCCCGAGGCGGCGGTGCTCACCCTCCACCAGGGCGAGGACATGGGGCGTCCGGGGGTGCTGACCGTGGAGCTGCGCGAGGGCGACCCGCGGGTGCGGGTGACGGGGACGGGCACACGGATCCTCTGACGCGGGCCGGCCGCCCGCGGCGGGACCGCCGGCGCCGCGGGCCGTCCGGTTCCGAGCCATGCCAGGGCACCCGTGGTCACGGGAGGCTTTCGCGCAGGCGTCGACGCGCGCCCGGAAAACAGGATGAGCCCCAGGCCCGACGGCTGTTAGGTTCGCGGGGCGCGGGGCGGCTCCCGAGTGTGCTTCCTTCTCATTTCTTCTAATGAATCAGCGTGCTCACTTCCCGCCCCGCGCGACACCCGGTCATCCGGGAGGGGGAGAAAGAGACTTGTCCAGCACCACGGTCACCACCCGTACCGTCCCCCGCCCGCGCAGCCTCGCCGCCGTGCTTCTGTCGCGCCGCGGCGCCCTCTACCCGCCCGCTCCGGCAGCCGCCGCAATCCCGGCCGGCGGCGACGTAGCCCTGCTCGAAGCCGACCTCGTCGACCGCGGCTACCTGCTGGCACCGCCGCTGCGCGCCGCGTTCGCCGCACTCGACGCACCCACCCTCGGCGCGGTGGGCCGAGAACTGCTCGGCGACATCGACAGCGCCCTCGGCGCCGACCGCCCGCACGTGCCCCTGCTGCGCGGTTTCCCCGACAGCACACCGCATGACACATACGCGCACTACGTCGACCGCGTGCTCACCGTGCTGTTCCAGCGCCCCGAGCAGCCGTGCGTGCTCTGCGGCACGGTGGAATCCGTCGTGCCCGTCTCGCCGTGCGCCCACCTGGTGTGCGGCGCCTGCTTCGACGGCGCGGATTTCTCGGCGTGCCCCGTGTGCGAGCGCCGCATCGACCCGTCCGATCCGTTCCTGCGCCCCAAGCGCCCGCACCGACAGCTGTTCCGCCGTGCCGCGCCGCCCGATCGGCTGCGCCTGCTGTCGCACGGCGGTGACCTGACGGCTCGTCAGATCGACGCGGCCCGCGAACTGGACACCCTGCTCTCCCGCACGGGCGCCCTCAGCCCCCAGGACACCGATGACCTGGAAGCGCTGCTGGCTGCCAGGACCCGCGACGACCTCGACAGACTGCCGACCACCGTGCCGGGCCGGGAGGCGAAGGCCCGCCTCGTCGCCTGGCTGCTCGCCGACCCCGCGGCCCCGCCGACCACCCTTCCCGTCGTGGCCCGGCTCATCGACACCGCCACCGATGTGCTGCGCGTGCTCGCGGTCCGCTCCGGCGGAGACGCCGGACTCGTCGAGATCCCGCGTTTCGCCCCCGTGCCCCGGCCCCTGCGCCGCGCCCTGCTGTCCGTCCTCGACACACTCGACCCGGCACAGGCGGCCCAGGACATGCGGCGGCACCGGCGGGCCTGGATCCACGCGGCGGAACTCCTGCACCCCTTCGAGCACACGGACCGGTTCCCGCGCGCGGCGCTCGCCTTCGCCGCGCTGCGCGGCACCCGGCTCGGCGGCGACGCCTTGTCCGCAGCCCTGCGCACGGCCGCGGAGACCGTCGATCACATCGACGTCACCGGCCCGACCGTCACGGCGCACAGCTGGAGCGGCCAGGTCGAGGCCGCCCTCGCGGCCCGCGACATCGCCGAGGCGCTCACGCTGCTCGAACGGCGGCCGGGCGAACTCGTCCGCCGCCTCGACCACTTGCTGCGCCTGGTCGGCGAGGAGGACGAGGGCGGCGCCCGCGCCGTCGTCTCCGCGCTGGAGCGGGTGGTTCCGCGGGTGGCGCCGGCCGTCCTGCTGTCCGCTCTCGGGGCCATCCGCACCCGGACCCGGGAGCGCGTGGCACGGGTGTTCTTCCCCAAGGGCGCGGCGGCGAAGACCCATGTGATCGACGATGAGAGGCCGACGCTGCCCGCCGCCCTCGTGCGGACCGTGGTCGACGTGCTGACGGCGGAGATGCTGCGCCGGGCAGGGAACGCGGCATCCGTAGAGGTCGCGGTCGTCGACGCCGCGCTGGACGGTGTCGTCGCGCCGTTCACCGAACGGACCGCGTCCCGAGCCCTGGTGACCCTTCCGCGCGGCAGCGAACTCGCCGTACCGGACGGCAGGACGCTGCGCCTGTTCCTGCACTGGATGGAGAGCCCCACCTCGGGAAGGACCGACCTGGACCTGTCGGCCGCGATGTTCGACGCGGACTGGCGGCAGGTCGGGGTGTGCGACTACACCAGCCTGCGGTTCGCGAGCCAGGCCGCGGTCCACTCCGGAGACCTCCAGGACGCGCCGCCTCCGCTCGGCGCGAGCGAGTTCGTGGACCTCGACCTGGAGCGGCTCGGCGCAGCCGGGGTCCGATACGTCGTCGCGGTCGTCTACTCGTACAACAACGTCCCCTTCGGCGACCTGGCGGAAGCCTTCGCCGGGCTCATGCTGCGGGACCAACCCGGGAACCGGGGGCCGGTGTTCGACCCGCGCTCCGTCGAGCAGCGCTTCGACCTCACCGGGAGCAGCCGCGCCTGCGTCCCGCTGCTTATCGACGTGCAGGCGCGCACCATGCGCTGGCTCGACGTCATCAAGGGGGTCACCGGTACGCACCACGCCGTGTGGCGGCACGCGGACGCGCTGGCCACCCTCGCCCACCGGCTGACGGACCTGTTCGCCTCGGGCTCGCGCGTCGGCCTGGGCGAGCTGGCGGTGTGGCAGGCCGCGGCCCGGGCGGCCACGGTCGTCGTACGCCACACGGACGGTTCGCGGAGCGTGTACCGGCGGCGGGACGGCGAGGACGTGGCCGGCTTCGCCGCCCGGATCGGCTCGCCCGACACGGACGCTCCCGTGGAGAGCGGCGTCGACGGTGACGGGCCGTCGGCGGCACCGCGGCTGGCCTACCTGCTCCGAGGCGACCTGGAACAGCCCGACGGAAGCGAGGTGTTCGCCCTGTATCCGCTGGGCCAGGACGCTGCGCGGGTGCGCCTGCTCGCTGCCGCCGACATGGTCACGGCTCTCGCTCCTCGGTGACCCGCCGTCGGCGGCATCTGCGTCACAGCAGTATGCGGTCCGGGACCCACCGGAGAGACAGTCCACGTTCGGATGCCGGCAGCGCTTCGTCGGACGGCCAAGGAGGAAGAGCCAGTACGAAGGAAGAGGAGCATCGTGATCGACACGCTCGGCCTCCTGCTCGCCGTGCTGGTCACCGCCGCCGGCGTGCAGGATTCGGTCGCCGGCACCCGCTGCTCGACCAGGTCGCCGTCGGCCACCCCGGCATCCGTAAGGTCTGGGTCGGCGGTGGCTACCGCCAGCACCTCGTCGAGCACGCCGCCCGCCTGGGCATCGACATGGAAATCGTTGGGCGCACCCCACGGGCCAGGGGTTTCACCCCGATCCCGAAACGGTGGTCGGTGGAACGAACGCTCGGCTGGCTGATGTTCCACCGTCGCGTCAACGTCCTCTGGGCCCTCCTCCGCGATGGACGGTGCTACGAGCCCACGCCACCCATCGCTCTCGCGGCTTGACAGACGGCATTAGGAATCGGTGAGACAGGGTCCGGAACAGAGAAGAAGGAAGAAGGCAGCGCCTCCGGGCAAGAGACCGGAGGCGCTGCCTATGCCTCATCAATGTCGGTGTTCTGCCGTGAAGGGTTCGGAGGCGTCGAGTGCATCCGAACCCTTGGGTCACCGGCGGATGTTCACTGTCACCTTGGCACCGGCGACGGCACCGGCGGCGACGGCGGCAACCGTCGCAGCTTCGGCGTGGCCAGTGAGATGACATTCTCGCAGCAGGGTACGGAACAAGCCATTCCGCCTAAAGAGTGAAGACAAAACTGCAGGCAGGGGGGCGCATGACCGGGTTTCCCGGCGTGAAGCGGGTAATTGGGGGCCCGTTTCAGGGCGTAGAGTCGGCAAGCAAAGTCGCATTGGCAACTCAACCGCTCCGCAGCGGACCGGCTGATCGAGCAGCGCAACTGGTACCACCGGAGCGCCGAGACCTATTGCCGGGTCACCATGCTCTGGTCGGTCTCGATCGGATTGCTCACGCTGCTGGCCCTGTTCTTCGCGTTGCTGCGTACCTTCTCGCTCGCCGACTCCCTTGATGTGGCAGGGGTGTTGTCGGCCGCTGCGGCCGCCCGTCTGGCGTGGAGCGAGATCCGCCGCCATCAACCCTCATACGTCGAGCCCCCGTCCTTCATAAGGACGGGGGCTCGACTGCTGCCTGCTGCGCCGGTCGGGTGTCAGTAAACGCTGACTCCATAGGCGCTGAGCGCCTCGGTGTGGAGCCGGTGCGCTGGCTGCTGGAGCGGGTGAGCAACCCGTTCGTGGAGCGGCAGATCGCCCGGGAGGTCGGCCGCCAGTTGGCGGGCGGGATGGAGGCTGAGCGGCTGCGCCACCGGCTCACCGCCCGGCTCGCCGGCACGCTGGTCTCGGAGATCCGGGACCCGGGCCGCTGGCTGCTCGGGGTGGCGCTGCCGCGCTGGCGCTGCGGACACCTGACTGCGAGGCGGGGGTGATGTGGTCGAACCGGCCGCCGCTGCGACGTGTGCGCCGAAGTGGTCGCCGTCAAGTTCGGCGCGCGCCAGCGTGCCCAACAACAGGGGCTGTGCCCTGACCTTGGCAGCCGCCCCGGGCCGTCCGGAGCGTGCACCGACTGCGAGCGTCAGCGGGCGATGGGGGCGGCGCAGCTGCGGTTCCGGCTCCGAGGGAGCCGGAGGGCCCGCCGCGCGGCTCCTGCGGCGAGTGCGCGTGCCGCATCTTCCTGGTCGGCCCGGCGCTCGAGGACGGGCTGTGCATGGGCAGACCAACTCACGGACGCGGACCGGCGGGCGCTGTCCCCGCCCTTCTGGACATGGTGAACCCCTACGGCCGGTTCGAGCTCGAGGGCTGGGCCGGGCCGGGCCGGGCAAGGCTGCGGCCCCTACGCGAGTCCAGTCTCCGCGGGTCGCGACAAGGAAGAACGGGTCGCGACAAGGAAGAAGAGGAGTAGCGGAACAAGGCTGGCGTCCTGGGCCTGGAGCCCAATAGTCTATTTAGACTGGTAGGGTTCGACTATGCCACGTCGCACTCTCGACAACCCGATCGTTCTGGCAGTGCTGGGCCTCCTGCTTGAACAGTCCTCGCACCCGCACCAGATGCTTGCCGAACTGCGAAAACGCAGCGACAACCACGCGGCCGCGATCACGCGAGGCACGCTCTACAACACCGTTGCCGCCCTGACCGAAGCGGGATGGCTTGCCTCGCAAGGACAGCAGCGCTTGGGAAACCGTCCGGAGAGGACCGTCTACGCCCTCACGCAAGCGGGCCGCGACGAACTCGTACGACGGCTGGATTCCCAGATCCGCAATCCGGAGCGGGAGTTCTCACAGTTCTTGGGCGCAGTCACCTACCTCGGGGCCCTCGGGCCGAGCGGCGCGGTGGAGGCGTTGGCCGAGCGTGCCCGACGCCTCCAGCAGCGCACAGCCGCCGATGAGGGACGCCTCGCGGACGCCCTGGCGGTCGGCGTACCCCGCCTGCACGTCATCGAAGCTGAATACGCGTTGTGCCTCGCTCGCGCCGAGATGGCATGGATCGACTCGGTCATCGACGACCTCCGCACCGGCTCACTGGCGTGGCCGGCCGATGCGGCGACAACTTCCACACACCCCCTGGAACGCTGAACCGAGAGGAATCGAACGCGTGACGCTGACAGCGCATGACGGCATGCTCTTCGGGATCTACCCGGGCGGAGTCACCGGTGATGACACCGGGGGCCTGGCCAGCGGCCTGCCCGATGACCCGGCCCTCGTGTCGAGCGCACTCGACCGCCTCCAGGGCCGACCAGGCCGCCCATTCCTGGTACGCGCCTACATAGGCTTCGACGACGCCACCCTCCTCGGCGAGCCACACGCGACCGCGACGCCGGCCACCGCAGCCCAGTACGCCATCCGGGGGCGCCGACTGGACCTGGTGGCGCAATACCAGTCCACCTCCGGAGACGTCGACGGCTACTGCGACTTCCTGCGCGAGCTGGTTGAGCAGTACGGCGCGGTCACGAGCACGTTGCAAGTGACGGAAGAGCCCAACATCACGTCGAACCCGACGCTGGACGGCTACTACCCGGCGGTGCACGAGGCCATCGTCCGTGGGGTGTCCGTCGTCAAAGCGCGAGCACGCGAACTCGGACACACGCACCTACAGGTGGGATTCAACACCACTCCCCTCTTCGGGCCGGCTACCTCCTTCGTCACGCACCTGACCAACCGCGGCGGGGAAGACTTCATCACCGATCTGGACTACGTGGGCCTGGATTTCTTCCCCGACGTCTTCCAACCCGTTGCAGCATCCGACCTCGCGCACGCCGTTGAGGGGCTGCTACGTCATCACCGTGACTCGGTGCTGGCACCCGCCGACTTGGGGCACCTACCGCTGCACATCACCGAGCACGGTTGGCCTACCGGACCCGACCGGCCCCCGCAACGGCAGGCTGACGTCGTCGAGACCGTGGTAGGGGTGATCGCCGCCCAATCGAAGCAACTCCACCTGAGCGGTTACACACATTTCGCGCTGCGAGACGCCGCCAGCGCGAAGTCAGGACTGTTCCACCAATTCGGGCTCACCACCGATGACTACGTTCCCAAGCCCGCCTTCGACACCATGAAGATGCTCGTCGAGCGCTTCAGCGTCTGAAGGGAACGATGAATGGGGCTGGCTGCCCCCGGGATCACAGCCAGCCCCATTCTCACAAACGAGCCTTTCCCGGAGCAAGATCAAGAACGGTTCGCGACAGCTGCCCGGATTGCCGATTCACTGTCACAACTCGTTCCGACATGGAGCACGCCTTCTTGACCATGGCCAATCTGAATGGCGCCGATCTGCAACGGGCTCGCCTGGAGAACGCCGAACTGACCATGGCCCGCCTCGAGCACGCGAACATGACCGGAGCTACTGCAACATGGTGAGCACGCTGATGCGCGAGGCTGATCTGGAGGACGCGACCCTGTACAGGGCAGTTCTGAAGGATGCCTGAGCGAGTCTCAACTGGCGACCGCCCGTCGGTTGACCGTTGAGCAACTGGTGACAGCCGATATCTTCCGGGACACACATCTGCCGCCTGTTCTAAGAGCCGACCCCCGCGTCGAGGCACGGATCAGGGAAGTAGAAGGTGTGTGAACTGCGTTCATCACGCTGGTAAGAGCGATTGTCAATACCTGTGTACGAGCACCGCAGCGGTAGGTGGACATTCGTGACGCGGCATAATGTCCGCCGTGACGACTTACGACAGCATCGGTGCGACCTACGGCAGCACCCGACGACCGGATCCCCGGATCGCTGTCCAGATCCACACGGCGCTCGGCGATGCTGCCACGGTGATCAATGTAGGAGCTGGCACCGGCTCCTACGAACCGCCGCAAACGGTGCTGGCTGTTGAACCCAGTTCAGTGATGATCGCCCAACGTCCGGCCGGATCCGCGCCGGCCATGCAAGCATCCGCGGAGTCGATTCCTCTCGCCGACGACTCGGCCGACGCGGTGATGGCCCTCCTGACCGTGCACCACTGGACCGACCTGGAAGCCGGTATCGGGGAACTGCGTCGGATCGCCCGACGGCGCGTCGTCATCTTCAGCTGGGACCAGAGCGTCACCCGTGGGTTCTGGCTGCTGGATGAATACCTGCCTGAGGCGGCCGCGTTCGACGACACACGGGCCGTCGCGGTCGACCGGCTGATCGCACTGTTGGGAGGCGCCCGCATCGACACGGTCCCGATCCCGCATGACTGCACCGATGGATTCGGCGCCGCCTTCTGGCGCCGACCCGAGGCCTACCTCGATCCGGTGGTGCGGGCTGGCATGTCGATGCTCGCCCAGACCGGCGAGGAGGTCCTCCGTCCGGGTTTGGCCCGGCTGTCTGACGACCTGTCTTCCGGCCGCTGGCACGAACGCCATGCCGACCTGCTCGACCGCGAAACACTCGACGTCGGCTACCGGCTTCTCGTAGCCGACGTGTAGGAACAGGTGGGCGACCTGACTTCACTTTCAGAGCTCGTTTTCTCCCGGTGTTTCATCCCGTAGATAGCGTTTGGTCCCGTGATGCCGGGTGACGCCAGGAGATCGTGGCTTCGCCGGTGAGGCGGCCGGCCATCAGGTCGGTCATGGCGAGGTGGATCACGGCTTCGGAGAGGGCCGGGAGGGTCTCGTAGTCGCGTGCCAGACTGGGGCTCTTCTGCGTCGTACAGCAGTGAAGTGCAGCAACTGCGCCTGATCCGGTCCGCCCAGGTGCTTCCCAGCTTCCGAAGAGCCTTCCGTGCCCCCGCTCCTGCGCGTACCACCATGACTCGCTGCTGTCCGAACCCCCTGCCGGGGGTGAGGGCCAACAGGCTTGCGTCGCTGTCTACTTCGTGCCACGACCAGATGCATGGCGTGGCGCCGGCCGCGGCCGGCGCTCTGGTGACCCCGAAGGCGTGAGCCGGAGCGTGAGCGTCGATCCGGACCTGCTCGGGACGGTGCCCGCTCGGCCGCGCGCCCCGAGTGCGTGTCAGCGGAGGATAGGCACCCCACCTGGATCTGCCGATTACTCCGAGTTATCGCGCGGCCGGGCGACGAGAGCCGACTGAGCCTCACGTACAGGCGCGTACAAGAAGGCGCCCCGTCACCGGATCGCTTCCGGTGGCGGGGCCGTCGTTGTGTGGGCTCAGCCCTGCGCGGCGAACTCCACGAAGGCCGTCCAGCCCTCGGCAGCCACGCGCAGGGTTGGCCCTGCCTTGTCCTTTGAGTCGCGGACGTGGATGGTGCCGGGGCAGGCCGCGACCTCAACGCATTCGCCGCCCGATCCCGTGCTGTAAGTGCTCTTGAACCAGGCTGATTCGGGCACAGCCTGTGCGGGCTCTTCGACGTTCATGCCTCTCCCAGCAACTTCTCGACGAGGTCCAGCGATTCACGTGGAGTGAGCGCCTGCGCCCGGAGGATCCCGTACTGCTCCTCGATCTCCCGGACCGACGGCCGATCCGTGTAGAGGCGGCTGTCCTTGTACGCCTCCACGTACGCGATCCTCTGTCCTTCCCTCGTCTCGATCAAGGTGAAGGGGCCTTCGAGTCCAGCATGCTCCTCCCGCTCGATCGGCATCACTTGGATTTCGACGTTGCGACGATGTCTGTGCAGCAGGATCTGCTCCAGCTGGCCCCTCATCACGCTCCGACCACCCAAGGGGCGGCGCAGCATGAACTCCTCGATGACGAAGCTGATTGTGGGCATCGGCATGCGGGAGAAGATCTCCTGACGGGCCAGTCGTGCGGTGACCCGTTGACCGACGGTGTCCTCGTTGAGCAGTGGCCGCCACATCGTGAACACCGCCCGTGCGTATTCCTCTGTCTGCAGGAGCCCGGGCACGGCCTTCGTCGCGTACACGTGCAGTGCTACCGCTTGCGCCTCCAACCTCGCCGCATCCCGGAAGAACGCCGGGTACTGCGCCCGCGCCACCTCCTCCTTGCTCGCCCGCAGTAACCCGCCCGCGTCCAGCACCTCGTCCGCCTTGTCGATGAACCTCGGCGGTGGAATCCGGCGCCCCTGCTCGAACGAGGCGATCGTCGAAGCCGAGTACCCGGTCATCGACCCGAACTCCGGCCGCTCCAGCCCCGCCCGTACCCGGCACAGTTTCAACTGCTGCCCGAAGACGTGCAGGATGCCCGATCCCGCCTCGTACTCCGGCTGCTGCTGATCGTCCATGACCCCCGCACCTCCCGTACCGTCCCGCCCAGACATCCACGCATCACACATGCGCGGCCAACGCACCACCCCTGAGCCGGTCACGCTCCCCGCCGCGTACACCGCCGCCCCACGACGCGTACAGCCCGTGCCCGTCAGCGAGTCTCTCCTGGTCAACGCTACGCACGCACCGCCAGCGTTTTCCTCATGAACCGAGCAATTACCCCTCACGTGGCAGACCAGCAACCCTCCACCCCCGCCCACGAGTTCTCGATGCAGTTCACCTCCACACCACGCGGCGCCCGCCTCGCCCGCCGACTCGTCTCGCACCGGCTTCACGACTGGGGTTACCCGTACGACTCCGCCCCCAACGAGACGGTCACTCTCATCGCCGCCGAACTCACCGCGAACGCCGTACGCCACGGACACGTCCCCGGCCGGGACTTCCACCTCGGTCTCACTGCGACCGCCACCGCCCTCCGTATCGAGGTCGCCGACACCCGCACCGAGCGACACCCCGCCCCCGAGGCCGTCGAGACACAGCCACCCCTCGACGAAGAGTCGGGCCGCGGCCTGTACCTCGTCGCCCAGCTCGCCGACCGCTGGGCGTCACACCCCGTGTCGGCGCCCCCGGCAAGAACGTATGGGCGGAACTCGCATTGAATACCGCGTAATTCTCACCGACCACTCTCGCACCGGCCGTTACGCACCCGAGGCGCCGAGGGACCGTGCCCCCTGTGCCACGACTCGGGCGTGGCGGTCGGTGGGGTCAAGCCCGGCTCGATGGTCGACCTCATGTACCAGTGCTTCTCGAGTGCGTATGGGTGCGGGTCCACCCATGGATCCTCGTACGGGAGCCGGTGTGGGTGTCCGGAACGTGTCCGGGACTGTCCGGGACAACGTCGTACCGGGGGGAAGGGGGGATTCCGGACTTACGGTACTTCGCCATGGACACAACACGGAGAGCGATCCTGCGGGGAATGGCGGCGGCGCCGGTCGTGGCGGCGGCGGGCGGGCTACTGGTACCGGAGTCGGCGATGGCCGCTCAGGCGGAGTCCCCGCTCGCCCTGGAGTACGACCCGGCTGAGACCAGCGCCCATGTGCGGGGAATCCGGTGGCTCACACGGAGGTTCGGCAAGTACGACGCTGCGGAGATTTCGCTGGCGCGGGCGTGGGGGGTCACCAAGCTGAGCCCGGCCGAGGTTCCCTCGTGGCCGGCCCGCTCACCCAAACCCGCCTTCGCCTTCGGCTGGTCCCCGACCGACCTGGACGCCAACACGAAGGGCAAGTGGTATCCCCAAGGCGTGACGACCTATTACGACGCGGTGGGCCGCAATCGCAAGCGCATGATGGTCTCCTGGTACGACAAGTCATCGGCGGACAACGGCGCTCGCATAGCCGTCATCGACCGCAGCGGCAGCGATCCGCGGTACCACTACGTGGCGCTGGTGAAGGCCGTTAAGTCGGGCTCTGGGTACGCCGCCCAGCCGATCAGCGGACTGCACGCCGGAGGCCTGGCGTGGTACCGGAACCGGCTGTACGTCACGGACAGCAACAACGGCGCGCTCCTGGTGTTCAACACCGATGAGCTGTTCCGGTTCGGCGGCGCCACCCCGTACGCGATGCCTTTGAGCCGCACCTACCAAGCGGACGACGACTCGAAGGCCAGGCTCAAGTTCTCGCAGGTCTCGGTGGACCGCACCTCGCTCCAGGGGCCGTTCCGGCGAGCCACGCTCGTCGTGAACGAGTGGGTGCCGGACAAAAAACCCCAGCTTGTGGGCCGGTGGAGCTTCGCCTACGGCAGCGGGTCGCTGCTGGTGTCCGACCGCACGAGAGCTCAGTCATCGTCGGTCTACCGGGTCGAGCGGGGGAGCGGCCTGCCCGGCGGCACGGGAATTCAGGGAGCGGTCGCCATCGGCAACACGCTGTACCTTTCCGTCAGCGACGGGGCCAACGAGGGGTACTTCAGTGCCGCGGCGCTCAATCGCGAGGGCGTTGGGACAGCCGTGACGAAGTGGCGCGTACCACGTGGGCCGGAAGACCTGAGCTATGAGGACCGTCCCGGAAGGGGCGGGTGGGTGTGGGGGCTCGGCGAGTACGTGGGGAACCGCCATGTGTACGCGATGCCGGTGTGACAGGCTGTCTCTCAACCTCAGGCAGTGATCACAGGCCTCTTGTTGCAAGCCGGTGTGCTGCACTGGTAGTTGGTGGCACCCGAGCCGAGACGGGTGACTGCATCCGCCACTCGCCCGGAGGAGCACTGCTCATTGAGGACGTCCTTGCCGTCCGCGCGAGAGGCGCGGCGTGCGCAGTTCGCGGCAGCACGACGCCCCCGGTGCTGTGCGGTACCGGGGGCGGTGCGAGTGAACCAGCTTGGTCAGCCGCGCAGTTGCTCGTACGCCGACAGCGTCAGAAAGTCCTCGTAGTTCTCGTCCAGCGCCACCTTCAGCAGCAGGTCGTGCGCCTGCTGCCAGTTGCCCGCCGTGAAGGCCTCCTCGCCGATCTCCTCGCGGATCGCGGCCAGTTCCTCCGCCGCGACCTTGCGAGCCAGGTCCGCGGTGGCCGGCTCGCCGTTCTCGAAGACGACGCCCGCGTTGATCCACTGCCAGATCTGGGAGCGGGAGATCTCCGCGGTGGCGGCGTCTTCCATCAGGTTGAAGATCGCGACCGCGCCCAGCCCGCGCAGCCACGCCTCGATGTAGCGGATGCCGACCTGGACGGCATTGCGCAGGCCCTCGTACGTCGGCTTGGCGTGGAGTGAGTCGATGGCGATGAGGTCGCCGGCCGCCACCGAGACGTCCTCGCGCAGGCGGTCCTTCTGGTTGGGCTTGGAGCCCAGCACCGCGTCGAAGGAGGCCATCGCGATCGGTACCAGGTCCGGGTGGGCGACCCAGGAGCCGTCGAAGCCGTCGCCCGCCTCGCGGTCCTTGTCGGCCTTGACCTTTTCGAAGGCGACCTTGTTGACCTCGGCGTCGCGCCGGGACGGGATGAAGGCGGCCATGCCGCCGATGGCGTGGGCGCCGCGCTTGTGGCACGTGCGGACGAGGAGTTCGGTGTACGCGCGCATGAAGGGGGCTGTCATCGTCACCGCGTTGCGGTCCGGGAGCACGAACTTCTCGCCGCCGTCACGGAAGTTCTTGACGATCGAGAAGAGGTAGTCCCAGCGGCCCGCGTTGAGGCCGGCCGCATGGTCGCGGAGCTCGTAGAGGATCTCCTCCATCTCGTACGCAGCGGTGATCGTCTCGATCAGGACGGTCGCGCGGACGGTGCCCTGCGGGATGCCGACGTAGTCCTGGGCAAAGACGAAGACCTCGTTCCAGAGGCGGGCCTCCAGGTGCGACTCCGTCTTCGGGAGGTAGAAGTACGGGCCCTTGCCGAGGTCGATCAGGCGCTTGGCGTTGTGGAAGAAGTACAGGCCGAAGTCGACCAGCGCGCCCGGGACCGGGCGGCCGTCGAACTGGAGGTGGCGCTCCTCGAGGTGCCAGCCGCGCGGGCGCATCACGACGGTCGCGAGTTCCTCGTTCGGCCCCAGGGCGTACGACTTCCCGGACTTCGGATCGGTGAAGTCGATCTTCCGCTCGTAGGCGTCGATCAGATTGAGCTGGCCGAGGACGACGTTCTCCCACGTGGGAGCGGACGCGTCCTCAAAGTCTGCGAGCCAGACCTTCGCGCCGGAGTTCAGCGCGTTGATGGTCATCTTGCGGTCGGTCGGACCGGTGATCTCCACCCGGCGGTCGTTGAGTGCCGCGGGGGCCGGGGCGACCTTCCAGGAGTCGTCCGCACGGATGGCGGCGGTCTCCGGGAGGAAGTCCAGTGAGGAGGTACGGGCGATCTCGGCGCGGCGCTCGGAGCGACGGGCGAGAAGCTCGTCGCGCCGCGGCGTGAACCGCTGGTGCAGCTCAGCCACGAAGGCGAGGGCCGCGCCGGTGAGGACCTCTTCCTGCCGGGGCAGGGGCTCGGCTTCGACGATGGCCAGCGGGGACGGCGCTGGTGCGGACATGAGCTGTCACTTCCTTCAGCGGGCGGTGCCTGGCGGCCGCCGGGCGTACAGATGCGGCACTCGGTGCCGCATGACCGAGGTACGGTCGCGGGCGCCGTCCGGGGGTCGGGCGCTTCTGACCAGTGGATAGTAGTTTCCTCATGGTGGAAGTTCAATGGTTTGTTGATATCGAGATTCTCTGAGTCGACAGACCATGGCGCTGAGTGCCACGCCGTTCACTCAAGGTGCGTCAGATCCTCTGCCGTGTCGATGTCGTACGCCTCTGCGATGTCGCCGCACTCGATCAGCGCGAGCGAGGACTCGTGCGCCTTCAGATACGCGCGCGCGCCGCGGTCGCCGACCGCGCTCGCCGCGATGTTCTTCCAGTGGTGCGCGCCGAAGAGGACCGGATGGCCGCGCTCTCCTTCGTACGCCGCGGCCGCGAGCGAATCCCGGGAGCGGTACGCGGCGCGGATGCGGGCCACCGCCGCCGCGCCGATCCCCGGCTGGTCCACGAGAGAGACGAGCGCCGCGTCCGCCTCCGTGGCGCCGAGCGACTCCAGGCCCGCTCGCAGCGAGGAGCCCATGCCCTCCTCCCACTCCGGGTTGTCGACCAGCACGCAACCGGAGAGGTCGGCCTCCTTCCGTACGCGATCGGCTGCCGCGCCCAGCACCACATGCACGGGTCCGCAGCCGCCCTCGCGCAGCACGCGCACCGCGTGCTCGACCAGCGGCCGGCCCCGGTGGTGGAGCAGCGCCTTCGGGCGCCCGCCGAGCCGTCGCCCGCCGCCCGCCGCGAGCAGCAGTCCGGCGACGATCGGTTCCTTCGGTGGTTGTGCCATAAGGACTCCTTACCTCATAAGCGGTCGAATTGCCGAGCCGGTGGCGGTCCGTCGGCAAGGGCTTGCAACCGCCCGGGTCACGCCACTCGTCCGACGTGGAGAGCAGGGCGTGCGCTTGGATAAGGTGCACCTCTGATACTGAAGTTGGCCATGGGGGACAAGAGTTGATGAGTGGGCGTGCGCACGACGGAGCGGTCTTCCAGCCGCTGGGCGAAGAAGATCCGCAGAATGTCGCCGGATACCGGCTGGCCGCTCGGCTCGGCGCCGGTGGCATGGGCAAGGTGTACCTGTCGTACACGCCCGGCGGCCGCCCGGTCGCCATCAAGGTGATCAGGCCCGACTTCGCCCAAGACGCCGAATTCCGCCGCCGCTTCGCGCAGGAGGTGCAGGCCGCACAGCGCGTGCAGGGCCTGTACACCGCGCCGGTCATTGACGCCGATCCCGAGGCCAAGCAGCCCTGGCTCGCCACGGCCTACGTCCCCGGGCCCTCCCTCGCCGACGCCGTCATCCAGCACGGCAAGCTGCCGGTGGAGACCGTGCTGCTGCTGGTCGCCGGGATCGCCGAGGCGCTGCACGTCATCCACGGCGCGGGCATCGTCCACCGTGACCTCAAACCGGCCAACGTCCTGCTCGCCTCGGACGGGCCGCGCGTCATCGACTTCGGTATCGCCCGGGCCGCCGACGCGACTTCGCTCACCAGCAGCGGCGTCACCATCGGCACCCCTTCCTTCATGGCCCCGGAGCAGGCGGCCGGCAGCCAGGTCACCCCGGCCACCGACATCTTCGCGCTCGGCCAGATCGCGGCGTACGCGGCGACCGGCAAGGCGGCCTTCGGTGAAGGCACTTCGCACGGCGTGCTCTACCGGATCGTGCATGAGGAGCCCGACCTCACCGAACTGCCCGAGCAGCTGAGCGAGTTGGTGACCCGCTGCCTGGCGAAGGACCCCGAGGCCCGGCCTTCGGTCGCCGACCTCCTCGCCATCTGCCAGTCCGCCAATGCGGAAACGGTGCTGCGCCGGCCCGAGGAGTGGCTGCCGGGCGCCGTTGCCGCCGAGATCACCACGCGCACGGCGGCGCCCGCGCCGCCGGTGACCCCGCCCGCCGGGCAGGCCCCGGCGCCGGTGCAGCCGCCGGCCCACCCGCCGACGCAGGCCGCTGCTCAGACTCCCGTCCAGCAGCCGCCCCACTACGCGCCCACCCAGACCGCCGGCCAGGCCCAGATGCAGTCGCCCGCTCCGGTTCCGCCGCCCACGACGGCGTCCGCCCCGGCGACCCCGCCGCCCGGTTTCGGCCCGCCGGCCCAGTCGCCGACCTACGGTTACCCGCATGCGCATGCCACCCCGCACGCGCAGACGGCACCCCAGTACGTCCGGCCCCCGCAGCCGTACCAACCGCAGCCGTACCAAACGGTCTCCGGGCCCCTCGCACCCGCCGCGCCGAAGAAGAAGGGCAGCACCCTCGCCATCGCCGTCGTCGCCACCCTGGTGATCGGTGCGCTGGCCGGCGGCGGCGTGTACCTCGCCCTGTCGGGCAAGGACAAGGACAACCAGTCGCAGGGCCAGGGCAAGGCCGACGGCTCGCCGGACACGAGCGGGGACGGTACGCAGGACCCCGGCACCCCGGGCGGCGACCAGTCCTCCAAGCCCGCCGAACCGGTCGCGGACCCGACGCCCAAGACGTACAACGGCCTGAACGTGACGGACGACTACGGCATCAGCCTCGGCGACGAGCCGGTCAAGCCGATTGAGGGTGACAGCGCCAACACCATCGACTTCGAGCACGAGTACTACCTCGGCTCGATCGATGCCAAGAACGCGAAGCTGGTCCTGCTGCGCACCGGCCAGAGCGCCGACCTGGCGACCTGCCGGAGCGAGACCCGGTTCGCCACTACGCTCAAGGTCGAGAACCTGTCGAAGGGCGCGAAGTTCTGTGTGCTGAGTGAGACGGGGAACGTGGGCCTGGTGACCTATCAGGGGAGGTCACCCGAAGGGGATCCCAGCCACTACATCACCGTTGATGTCACGGTCTGGCGCGGTGCGATCGACTCCGTACAGCCGTCGTCCTGAATTACGTCCACGGAGTGGCGCCTGCCGCATCGGATGGCGTTAACTTGCCCGCGACCCCGGGCGGCTGACCGACGACCGACGGGTTTTCGAGCTGGCACAAAGGTGTGCGAGGGGGAGAGCTTTGTTGCGGAGCGTGGGGCAGACGCGGGTGACAGGGAGCGGCGAGGACCCTAGGGCGACGGAGCTGCGCGCTGCCGTCTCCCGGCTCCGCCGCGAACTCGCCGGTCACCCGGCGGAGTTCCCCGACCGGGGCATCGCGGAGGACGAACTGGCCGTGCTGGCGGCGATGGTGGCGGGCGGCAACCCCGAAATCCCGCGGATGCGCCGCTCGTTGCTGCTGATCGCGGGCGCGATCGGCTCGGTGAGCGCGCTCGGGCCCGCACTGATGGTGCTGCGAAACGCGGTGGACCTCTTCGGCGAGGTGCCGCCGCAGCGCCGGGTCTGACTGCCGGGTGACGGGCCGCCAGTCCGGCGGCCCGTTCGTCCTCAATGTCCCCCAGGCTTCGTCCGGGGGGACCCCCAACGGGCTTTATTTTTGTGCGATGCGCCGTTCGTCCGCGGCGATGGGGAAGTCGTTGATGCTCGCGTACCGGCGTCGCATCAGTCCGTTCTCGTCGAACTCCCAGTTCTCGTTGCCGTAACTGCGGAACCACCTGTCCTCATCGTTGTGCCACTCGTATTCGAAGCGGACGGCGATGCGGTTGTCGGTGAAGGCCCACAGTTCCTTGCGCAGACGGTAGTCCAGCTCGTACCGCCACTTCTCACGCAGGAACTCCACGATTTCCGCGCGCCCACAGAGGAACACGTCGCGGTTGCGCCACTCGGAGTCCTCGGTGTAGCCGAGGGCGACCCGCTCGGGGTCCCGGCTGTTCCAGGCGTCCTCTGCCGCCCTGACTTTCTGTAGCGCGGTCTCGGCGGTGAAGGGCGGGAAGGGCGGCCTCGTGGCGGTCATGACTCTCCCATCGACAACGGGAGAACGTGCGTTCTCCCCGGTGTGCAGTAGCGTAGGAGAACGGTGATTCTCACGCAAGGCGAGGGTTGGAATGGAAGCCGCAGCACTGGAGGTCCGCGTCCTCGACGCAGCCGAGTCGCTCCTCTACGGGCGGGGACTGCAGACGGTCGGCATGGACGAGATCCGGAACGAGTCGGGGGTGTCACTCAAGCGCCTCTACCAGCTCTTCCCCTCCAAGGAGCGCCTGGTGGAGGCCTATCTGCGCCGCCGCGACGCGCGCTGGCGGGCATCGCTGGCGAGCTATGTCGACGCCCGGCCCGCCGAGGAGAACAAGATCCTTGCGGTCTTCGACTGGCTGGAGTCGTGGTTCGAGGAGCCCGGCTTCCGTGGCTGTGCGTTCGTCAACTCCTTCGGGGAGCTGGGGGCCACATCGGAAGGGGTCGCGACCGCGGCCCGCGATCACGTCGATGCGCTGCGGCGGTATCTGGCGGGCCTGGTGGCTTCGGCGGGCCACTCCGCCGGGCTGGCGGAGCCGCTCCTGCTGCTCGTGGAAGGTGCGACGGTGACGGCCGCGATCTCCGGGAACAGTGCGACGGCGGGGCGGGCCCGGGAGGCGGCGCGCACGCTGCTGGAAGCGGATCGCTCGCAGGGCGCCCCGCTCTGAACGCACTCGCGCCGGCGACCTCGGGTCGCCGGCGCGGTCTGCTGTTCTGAGGCGTCAGCCCTGAGCGGACGTGCTCGCCAGCGCCGCCGAGAGGTCCTGGGCGACCTCCTGGAGGATCGGGACGATCTTCTCGGTGGCTGCCTCGGTGACCCGGCCCGCCGGGCCGGAGATCGAAACCGCCGCTGCCGTGGGGGAGTTGGGCACCGAGACGGCGAGGCAGCGAACCCCGATCTCCTGCTCGTTGTCGTCCACCGCGTAGCCGGTGCGCCGCACCTGTTCGAGCGCATCGAGGAAGCCCTCGGGCGTCGTGATCGTCTTTTCGGTGGCGGCGGGCATGCCGGTCCTGGCGAGCAGCGCCCGCACCTCGTCCGGCGGGGTGTGTGCGAGCAGCGCCTTGCCCACGCCCGTGGAGTGCGGCAGCACCCGCCGGCCGACCTCGGTGAACATCCGCATGGAGTGCTTGGACGGCACCTGCGCGACGTACACGATCTCGTCGCCGTCGAGCAGCGCCATGTTCGCCGTCTCGCCGGTCTCCTCGACCAGCCGGGCGAGGTAGGGCCGGGCCCAGGTGCCGAGCAGCCGGGACGCGGACTCGCCCAGGCGGATCAGCCGGGGGCCGAGCGCATAGCGGCGATTGGGTTGCTGGCGTACGTAACCGCAGGCCACGAGCGTGCGCATCAGCCGGTGGATCGTGGGCAGCGGCAGGCCGCTGCTGGCGGAGAGCTCGCTCAGCCCGACCTCGCCACCGGCGTCGGCCATTCTTTCGAGCAGGTCGAAGGCGCGCTCCAGGGACTGCACGCCACCGCTGGGAGCGGTCTTGGCGGCGTCGGTGGCGTTGGCGCTGGACGTCGGCACGTGGGCGGGTCCTTTCGGGCAGGCAGGCAAGTCAGCAGCCTACCGGGCGGCTGCGGGCGGCACATCGCTCCCGTCAAAGGCGTCTTTGCCGGTCAGGGGGCGTTTGTCCGTGTGCCGGCGGTCACCTTCGACGGTCTCTCGACGGCGTCCTTGTCCAAAGCTACCTTCTGCCTCACGAAATTCCAGTTTCACTTTGTGGAAATATCCAAGCGGGATCATCAGGGGTGGCCGCCCGGGAGGGGGCTTGACGGGCCGGACTCCGGAGTGAAGACTTCTTCAACAGTTCGTTGAATTTTGCTGTGTGAATCCGTGTACGGAACGGAAGTGAGGGGCACGGGTGTCCGATGTGGACGTGAACCTGGTACTGCGCTCGACGCGCGTGATCACTCCGGAGGGGACGCGCGCCGCATCCGTCGCCGTCGCCGCCGGGAAGATCACGGCGGTGCTGCCGTACGACGCCGAGGTGCCGGCCGGTGCCCGGCTCGAGGACTTCGGGGACGATGTCGTACTCCCCGGACTCGTCGACACTCATGTCCATGTGAACGACCCCGGTCGCACCGAGTGGGAGGGCTTTTGGACCGCCACCCGCGCGGCCGCGGCCGGGGGCATCACCACTCTGCTCGACATGCCCCTCAACTCCCTCCCGCCGACCACCACGGTCGGCAACCTCCGTACCAAACAGGACGTGGCGCGGCCCAAGGCGCACGTCGACACCGGCTTCTGGGGCGGCGCGATCCCGTCCAATGTGAAGGACCTTCGGCCGTTGTACGACGCCGGAGTCTTCGGCTTCAAGTGCTTCCTCTCGCCGTCCGGCGTCGAGGAGTTCCCCGAGCTCGACCAGGACCAACTGGCCCGGTCTATGGCCGAGATCGCCGGCTTCGGCGGACTGCTGATCGTGCACGCCGAGGACCCGCACCACCTGGCCGCGGCGCCCCAGGAGTCAGGACCGAAGTACGCCGACTTCCTCGCGTCCCGGCCGCGCGATGCCGAGAACACCGCGATCGAAGGTCTGATCGCGCACGCCAGGCGCCGGGGCGCCCGTGTGCACGTACTGCATCTGTCCTCCTCCGACGCGCTGCCGCTGATCGCGGCCGCCAAGCGCGAGGGCGTCGAGATCACTGTTGAGTCCTGTCCGCATTTCCTCACCCTCACGGCCGAGGAAGTCCCGGACGGGGCAACGGAGTTCAAGTGCTGCCCGCCGATCCGCGAGGCCGAGAACCAGGACGCCCTCTGGGAAGGCCTCGCCGACGGCACAATCGACTGCATCGTCTCCGACCACTCGCCCTGCACCACCGACCTGAAAACCCCCGACTTCGCCTCCGCCTGGGGCGGCATCTCCTCCCTCCAGCTGGGCCTGCCCGCGATCTGGACCGAGGCCCGCAAGCGCGGCCGCACCCTCGAAGACGTCGTCCGCTGGATGTCCGCGGCCCCCGCGCAGCTCGCCGGACTGGACCAGAAGGGCGCCATCGAAGCCGGCCGCGACGCCGACTTCGCGGTCCTCGCGCCCGACGAGACCTTCACCGTCGACCCGGCCGAACTCCACCACCGCAACCAGGTGACGGCGTATGCGGGCAAGACCCTGCACGGAGTCGTCAGGTCGACGTGGCTGCGCGGCGAACGCATCGTGGAGAACGGCACCCTGGCCGAGCCGACCGGCCGGCTGCTCGAAAGGAACAACTGATCGTGTCCATCCCTTCCTTCACCGGTGACGCCAGCCCGTTCGGCGGCGGCGACCCGTACGCCGACTACCGCACGGCCGACTTTCCGTTCGTCCACTACGCCGACCTCGCCGACCGGCGGCTCGGCGCGGGCGTCATCGCCGCCAACGACGAGTTCTTCGCCGAGCGCGAGAACATGCTGAAGCCCGAGGCCGCGGAGTTCGACCCGGAGCACTTCGGCCACAAGGGCAAGATCATGGACGGCTGGGAGACCCGCCGGCGCCGCGGTGTGAGCGCCGCGCAGCCGCACCCGACCGAGGACGACCACGACTGGGCGCTTGTACGGCTCGGCGCGCCCGGTGTCGTACGCGGCATCGTCGTCGACACCGCGCACTTCCGCGGCAACTACCCGCAGGCGGTGTCGGTCGAGGCGGCATCGGTGCCGGGGTCCCCGTCGCCCGAGGACCTGCTCGGCGGCGACGTGAAGTGGACGACGCTCGTCCCCCGTACGGCCATCGGCGGCCACGCGGCGAACGGCTTCGCGGTCGACGCCGCGCAGCGCTTCACGCATCTGCGCGTCAACCAGCACCCCGACGGCGGCATCGCCCGCCTGCGGGTCTACGGCGAGGTCGCGCCCGACCCGGCGTGGCTCGCCGCCCTCGGCACTTTCGACCTCGTCGCGCTGGAGAACGGCGGCCAGGTCGAGGACGCCTCCGACCGCTTCTACTCCCCGGCCACCAACACCATCCAGCCGGGCCGCTCCCGCAAGATGGACGACGGCTGGGAGACCCGCCGCCGCCGCGACAAGGGCAACGACTGGATCCGCTACCAGTTGGTGGAGCAGTCCGAGATCCGCGCGGTGGAGATCGATACGGCGTATCTGAAGGGCAACAGCGCGGGGTGGGCGGCGGTTTCGCTCCGCGATGGTGAGAAGGGGGAGTGGGCGGAGCTTCTGCCGCGGACGCGTCTGCAGCCGGACACGAATCATCGCTTTGTGCTGGGCGCGGTGGCGGTGGGGACGCATGTCAGGGTGGACATCTATCCGGATGGTGGCATTTCGCGGCTGCGGGTCTTTGGTTCTCTGACGGAGGAGGGGGCGGGTCGCCTGGCGGCGCGTCACCAGGAGCTGGGCGGCTGACCCGGGGGGTGCTTTCCCCCACCCCGCCCGTTTCCCTGAACTGGGGCTCCGCCCCGGACCCGGCGCCTCAATCGCCGGCGGGGCTGGATTTGGGGCTCTGTCCCGGACCTCGCGCCTCAATCGCCGGCGGGGCTGGATTTTCGCCCGGGCGGACTTGAGTTTCCGCCGGTCGGCCTGATACTTCAGGCCGACCCGCGGCAAAAAAAAACCCGGCGGCGGTTTTTGTAAAAACCCCGAGGGGGTCA